>NZ_CAKLBZ010000001.1:3535833-4225416 GCF_921008455.1 Bacillus basilensis
ATATCATGTTGCATTTTTCTTTCTTTATAATCGACAAATAGTGTATTTAAATCGTATCCCTCTGGATATAATTCTTTTGCTGCTACCTCTAAAGTAATACGTTTTACATTTACTTCAACAAATTCACCGTTATAATATACAACGACGTTATAAAAATTATCTATTTCCTTATAGATGATACCAAAATCATCATAATCTAATAAATTTACACGATCGCCCATTTTATACTCGTAATGATTTTCTCTTTTTTCTTGCACGACTTTCGGTTTTCTAACTTTGCTTTCATTCAGTTTTTCTAGGGCATATTCTTTATTTTCCATGTACTCTTTCGCTCTTTTCAGTACATGTTCTCTTACGTTCATTTTATTTGCAATCCAAAGTGCATTACTTTCACCTGATTTACCGATCACTAATTTATAAAGCGGTTCTAATGTCTCACTATTAAATTGCATTGCTGCATTCATAAAATCATCGTGTATTTCTGAGAAGCGTTTAATTTCACCGTAATGCGTACTCGCAACTGTAATACATCCTGCAAGATAAAACTCCTCTAAAATAGAAATTGCAAGTGCTGCTCCCTCATTTGGTTCAGTCCCGCTTCCTATTTCATCAAATAATAGCAACGTATTATTATTTGACATCCTCATAATCTCAGATAGATTTTTCATATGTGATGAAAATGTACTGAGTGCATTTTCGATACTTTGATTATCACCAATATCTACAAACACATTTTCAAAAATAGCAATTTCTGTTTCTTTATCTCCTGCAATATGCAAGCCTGACATTGCTGCTAATGTTAGTAGCCCAATTGTTTTTAATACGATTGTCTTCCCGCCCGCATTTGGTCCTGTAATAATTAAACTACGATAATTTTGACCGATTTCAAAGTTTAACGGTACTACTTTTCCACTTAAAAGCGGATGCTTACAATTTACTAAATGAATGTAGCCATGATCATTTAACTTCGGCTCTATTCCATCGATTGATTTACTAAACTTCGCTTTCGCAAATACCATATCATATTGACTAATTAATTCCATATTAATTTTTATATGATAAATGTTTTCTACTACCATTCCTGATAAAGTTGCCAAAATTTGATACTCTTCCATCGCTTCTTCTGCTTTCAAACTTGCAAGTTCCCCATTTAACTTTGTAACTGTATGCGGTTCTATAAATACAGTAGAACCTTTAGCAGAAGCTTCAACAATACTTCCGGCAACTTGATTTTTATAGGAAGATTTAATTGGAATCGTATAACGGTCATCTTTTTTACTAATAAAGAACTCCTGAATATACTTCTTATTTGCACTACTATTTAAAAACTTCGTTAAACGTTCTTTTATTTTTCCATCTACCGAATCAATGTTATTTCGAATTCGTTTTAACTCTTTACTCGCAGCTCCATCAATACTATTGCCTTTTATTGAAAAATTAATTTCCTCTTCAATACTTTTATATTCAGTCATTGAATTTGCATAAGAAGCTAATACTGGCGCAAAAAATTCTTTATCTAACATAAACTTTTTAATTTTTCTACATCCACGTAAAAAGTCTGAAACACTTACTAATTCTTCTGGATCTAAAATCATCCCTTTTTCTAATTTTTGAATTGTACTAGCAATATTTGAAATCCCAAAGAAAGGAACATGCCCTTCTGCATCTAATATAGCTCGCGCTTCAGTTGTTTCATTCAAACGATTTCTCACTACTTTTATACTCGTACTTGGCTCTAATTTATTTAATAATTCCTTACCCAATCCACTTACACAATAAGATTTCACTATATCCTTTAATTCGTTATATTGTAACTTTTCAAAAGTCATCGTATTCATTTTGTTTCTCCTCACTATGATTGATTTTTATCATAAATGAAGATACCTACTCATTAGATTCCAATGATCTCTACATTATTCAATTACCATTTTTATACATTAAAAACATATACAAAAAAGCTGCGGGGATACCGCAGCTTTTACATTTACAAGGCTTGAGTAATAACATATGAGGAAATAAACCATAAAAACGGATGGAAATCCCCTTATTACACGCTTTATAAAGTATTGTAGGTATCTTCATAGGTATCGAAATAAATCCATGACAAAAATTAGGGGTATGGTATACATAAAAATCCCCTGGTCTTATCCGATTTATTTCATTAAATTTTTCCTATTTAGTACCTACCGCACTCACAAAAAGCACCTCTCATTAATTTATATTATAGTCATTGAAATCTAATTTACTGAAATCATCATACTATATGTTTTGTAAGAAGTAAAGGTGTCAAACTATTTCCTTGCAGATTGTAAAGCTTTCATATAATCAGCCTTTTTCTCAAGGGTCTTTTTCGCATCTTCAGCCGTTACTATATAATCTACCGCAATATATTGTAATACGCCCTTATTAGCATTTGGCAGCTGAATCGTTATATCATCCACACTACTCTTACTATTTTCAATCGTTTTATTAAATTCCTGAATACTTCTTGCAACTTCCGCTAATGTTTCCATATGTGCCCGGTTGTCTAAATCCAAAAAGATATTACTTCTGAAAACCGCCGTAACATAATGCTTCGGATGTTTCTTCGCTATTTTTTTCTCTTCATTCTTACCGAAAACAATATCCCCTGTTTGCATTTGCTCGAAAGTAAGTATAGTATTATTTCCTTTTTCTTCATAGTATGTATTGAATCTTTCTCGTAAATCATTCGCTTCTTTTTTTATTTTATAGTTATCATTTTTTACCTTTGGAGAGGTTCGTCCATCGAACCATATTTGAAATTGCACATATGGTTCATCTACTTGCTGTACATAAGCTGTTCGTGTGTCTGGTCCTATAAAATCCTTACCTTGGCCGGGTATTTCAATTCGATTTAGTTTCACAGAAATACCATGCTCCGATTTTGTATAACTTTGTGCTTTTTGTTCAATTTCTTCATCCGATATATCACATGATGTTAATAGTAATAAACTAAACATTATGCTACATTTCATTATTGTTCTTTTCATATTGCCTCTCCTTTTACTACTACTGCCTATACAAAAATGTCCTTATGGATTTTAAATTACGATTTATATAAAGAACTTCTTCTAATAATCATAAGTATAAAAAAACTATTAGTTACCATTTTACACTTATAGTGTAATTTTACACTATAATCATTTTATCGTAAAGCAAATATAATCTCTATTAAAATCCGTTAAAAACCTACTAATATTTAATTCTATAGCAATCACAGTACGGTTTTTATTGTCTCTAACTTTAAAATAACCACTTTAATTTCACTGCGAAAAAATTTAATAAGTGCCTCCGCTATTGCGAATGTCATTTACTTTCCCTACTACATTTAATAATTATGACAAGCAATCATAGGAGGTTACTATATGAGCGAAGAATATATTATTTTACATGGAACTGCTCTTGAACCAAATTTAATCGGCCCCACACTACCACCAATTCCACCATTTACATTCCCTACCGGACCTACTGGAATTGGAATTACTGGTCCCACTGGGGTTACAGGACCCACTGGAATTGGAATTACTGGTCCTACTGGGATTACAGGACCTACCGGAATTGGAATTACTGGTCCTACTGGGATTACAGGACCTACCGGAATTGGAATTACTGGTCCTACTGGGATTACAGGACCTACTGGAATTGGAATTACTGGTCCCACTGGAGCAACCGGTTTAGGGATTCTTCCCGTATTTGGAACAATAACTACTGACGTAGGTATTGGTTTTTCAGTAGTAGTTAATACAAATATTAATTTTACCCTTCCAGGACCTGTTAGTGGAACTACTCTAAACCCAGTAGACAACTCCATTACAATTGATACCACTGGTGTATACTCAGTATCCTTTTCAATCGTATTTGTCATACAAGCTATTTCGTCTAGTATATTAAATCTTACAATAAACGATTTAATTCAATTCGCAATTGAAACACGAGTTGGCGGTGGTTCTGGGTTAAGGGTTACATCCGCCAGAACTGATCTATTATCTTTAAACCAAGGAGATGTTCTTCGAGTACGAATAAGAGACGCCACGGGTGACATTATTTATTCCAACGCATCTCTTGTTGTTTCAAAAGTCGACTAGTTCATTTATTAAAATACAGATTTAGGAATGATAACAATATAAAAAGAAGAGGAAAACTTATATTTCAGTCTACCTCTTCTTTTCTATTAACAATTCACTGCTGAACATATATGGAAACTGATCCTCCACTTACATGGAACTGCCCCCATCCATCCTTATTAATTGTTACAGTATTTGTTTGATTACCCGTCATATCGTGCCATACTTCCCCTGCATTATTCTTTCCAACATCCATCCACTTTGATCCTCCCGGTCCATCAGAGATTAATGTCGCTAAACCAGAATTAGCATGTACACTATCACCTTCTCTTGTCCATCCAATCACATCTGGATGGTCTAAATAATCACGCTGCGTACCATATGCAAAGTTTTTTCGTGCTGTCAAAATCGGATCAATTTTATCTTTTAACGCTGGAATTTCATAACTACTATTTCCGCTTGTCCCATAGTAATCACCATAAAAAACTGAAGGATAGCCCTCTGCACGAGTTAAAATAAATGCATATGCCAACGGTTTAAACCACGGACTTACTACAGATTCCAATGACTGACCAGGCTGCGAATCATGATTCTCAACAAGAGTAACTGCGAGTGCAGGATGATTTTGCATTACTGTTCCATTTAAAATATTTCTCATATCATAATTCCCATTTCCTTTTGAAGCATAATGAAAATTGTAATGCAGTGGTGCATCAAATACAGATTGATTATAATTGACTTTCGCTAAATAATTATTTAAAGTTTGGATATCATTTTGCCAATATTCAGCCACCGTAAACATTTCTTTCCCCGCTTGCTGTCTGACATGATTTACCCAATCGCGTAAATATTCATGATCAATATGTTTAACAGCATCTAAACGAAAGCCATCTAAATTTAATTCATTCGCATACCACGTCCCCCAATTTTTCATCTCATTCGCAACATCTGGATGATCAAAATCAAGGTCTGCATACATCAAATAATCATAATTTCCATTCTCACTAGACACTTCCCAGTCCCATGCTTTACCTATACCCCTAAATTTATAAATTCGATTTAATTTCCTTCCTTCATCCCAATCCGTTCCGTCAAAATGATACCATTTCCATTTGAAATTAGAATAAGTATCTCCGCGCCCAGGAAAGTTAAACCCTGTCCATGCATTAATTTCATAATCACCCGACACCTCAACGTTTCGATTATTACGGTCTACCTCAACAGCTGTTACAGTTTCAGTATAATCTGCTCCACCTTTATGATTCATAACTACATCACCGTATACATCGATGTTTTGCTTATGTAAAGCTTCAATTGCAGATTTCAATTGTGCTTTCGTCCCATATTTTGTTCGTACCGTTTCTTTTTGATTGAATTCCCCTAAATCATATAAATCATATGCTCCATATCCTACGTCATTTTGTGTAGTTCCTTTATATGCAGGCGGTATCCAGACAGATGTAATTCCCTTTTGAGCTAAATTTCCAGCATCTGAATGCAAGCGGTTCCAATGATTCCCATCATTTGGAGCATACCACTCAAAATACTGCATTAACGTTCCATTGTTAACCGTATCTGCATACGCTTTACTCTCCCCATATATACTAGATAAAAACAAAACAACCGACAAGCCGACTACTGTTATTTTTTTTAACATATTTAAACCATTCCTCCTTAGAAAACGTTTGCATAGTTTATCGGAATTATTATAATATTCGTTCTACAATTAGTAAAGTAGCAATCTCTCATTCTCCCATATTATTTTTTAGTCTAACTTCAAATATTCAACCAATACTTCAACGTAGTTTTCATTTCACATCTTATTCAAGATTGTTTACAATTTATCTATAAAATCATAACGGAGGGATTTCTATGACCGACTTTCAAAAGCAATTTTTTGCAAGATTAAATATTGAAGAAAAAGACAAAGTTTCATTTGAAGATTTACCCAACATTATGTACGCAATGGCACAAACTGTCCCTTTTGAAAACTTAAATATTCTCGAAAACAACTTTACAGAGATATCAAAAGAAAATCTAAAAGAAAAAATTTTAGTAAACAACCGTGGCGGTCTTTGTTATGAACTCAATCCTACTATGTGTTACTTCCTTAAAGACGCTGGATTTGATGTTCATCTCGTTTCAGGAACAGTGTACAATGCAGCAAATTCTATATGGGCTGTTGATTCTGGTCATATCGCAACCGTTTTAACACATCATAATGAACTTTATTTAATTGAAGTAGGATTCGGATCATACTTACCTCTTGCACCTATCCCTTTCTCAGGTGAAGTCATTCACTCCGTTACAGGAGATTATCGTATTCGTAAAGAAATGACCGAAAAGGGAAACTATATGTTAGAGATGCGTAAAAATAATGAGTTTTTGGATCAATCTTCTGCTGATGATTGGACGTTAGGCTATGCATTTTATATAGAAGAAGTGGATGAAGAAAAAGCAAATACCGCACAAAAAATTATCGTTGAACATGATGGCTCACCATTTAATAAAGTACCTCTTATTGTAAAACTAACTGAAGATGGGCATGCATCTTTAACAAAGGATAGTCTGACAATAGCGAAAAACGGTAAAAAAACGAAAGAAAACGTTACAGATGTGCAATATAAAAATCTTTTACATTCAAAATTCGGAATTACATTATAATTTTTTAAGCCTTGCCATTTTAGCAAGGCTTTTCAATTTTCAGCAGGGATTTTTTGCAATTTGTTGTATTTCATAGTTATATAGGAATATAACTACATATTTAGAAAGGAAATGATTATGACTGAACTTAAAGATCGACTACAAGTAGATGATAAAGAGAAATGGGATTTAACGGACATTTACCATACAATTGAAGATTGGGAAAGTGATTTTCAAAAAATTGGAGTATTAACGAAAGAATTACACAAGTTTAATGGAAATATTTACGATGGTAATAGCTTATTAGCTTATTTAACAAAGAGTGAAGAAATATCTAGCATCATATCTTTAATGTTCGCTTATGCACGATTACAATCTGATCTTGATACGCGCGATACTGACGCTCAATCTCTTGTCGATAAAGTATCACAATTACATGTGAAAGTAAGTGCTGCTAAATCTTTCTTTTCCCCATTCTTACTTAGCGTAGATGAAAACACATTACAATCTTACATAGAAGAAGCAGAAGGCTTACAATATTATAAAGAAGACTTATTTGAATTATACCGTTATAAAAAACACGTATTGAATAAGGACCAAGAAGAAATTTTATCACAAATGGGCGAAGCACTCTCCTCCCCGCAGCATACATATGGCATGTTAAATAATGCAGATATATTATTTGGTGAAGTGACTACTAATGATGGAGATAAAGTTACTTTAACAAGAGGAATGTATGCAAAGTTAATAGAAGATGAGAATCGCGAGAAACGTAAAGAAGCCTATAAAGCTTATTACAAACCATACGTTCAATTAAAGAATTCTATCGCTTCTACTTTATCTGCTGCTATTAAAAATAATGTTACTGTTTCTAAGCTAAGAAACTATCCATCGGCGTTAGAGAAATCATTATTTGGCGATATGGTTCCGAAAGAAGTATATGAAAACCTAATTGATACAACGAAAAAAAACATTCAATCATTACATACTTATAATAAACTTCGAAAAGAAAAATTAAATGTAGATGAACTACGTCAGTACGACTTGAGCGTTGATTTAGTAGCTGGTGTAAAACAAGACATTCCATACGATAAAGCGTTTGACATCATGATTGAATCACTAGCTCCTTTAGGTGAAGAATATATTGAAACATTAAAGAACTTTAAAGATAAACGTTATATCGACGTGAGAGAAACTCCAGGAAAACGTTCCGGTGCTTATAACTTTGGTGTATACGGCGTTCATCCATTCATTCTTTTAAATCATCATGATGATTTAAATAGTCTTTTCACTCTTACTCACGAATGTGGGCACGGTATGCATACGCACTACTCACACGGATACCAACCAAGAATTTCTGCACACTATACTATTTTTGTCGCAGAAGTCGCTTCTACTGTAAATGAAGTGCTATTAATTCATCATTTATTAAAAGAAGCAAAAGATGCTGATGTACGTAACCATTTAGTAAACCATTTTATCGAGAAATTCAAAGGTACTTTCTTTACACAAATCATGTTTGCTGAGTTTGAAAAAATTACACATGAAATGGCGCAACAAGGCAAACCATTAAATGCCCAAGTCTTTAGCGAAGTTTATGAAAACTTGTTCAGAGAGTATAATGGCGACTCCCTCGTATTTGACGAAGAAGTAAAATACGGATGGTCTAGAATACCGCATTTCTATCGTCCATTTTACGTATACAAATACGCAACTGGATTCGCTTCTGCAATCCAAATTGCCGATAAATTATTAAGCGGCGATCCAAATGCACAGAAAAACTATCTCGAATTCCTTAAAGGCGGAAGTTCAGACTACCCATTAAACTTATTGAAAAAAGCTGGTGTTGATTTAACAACGCCAGAACCGATTGAAAGTGCATTAAATCGTTTTAGTGAACTTGTTGAAGAGTTTTCAACTCTATAAAAAAGAAGAGCCTCTCGCTAGAGGCTCTTTCTCTTTCATGCTCCCTTTCCTTCTATTAAATCATTCGCCATTTTCCTAAACTCTTGATTAAATGCATCATTCATACCATTTTGGACATTAGAGAATAATATGACAAACGTTCTTTTATCCCAATTAAAATTATTAAAAGTATTCCAACCTGCTAATACGCCGTGGTTATGATAATAATCTGGATACGTATAGAAACTAAATCCGTATTTTCTTGCAGGTGATGCAGTAAACATGTCTAATACACTTTGTTTAGATAGCAGTTTTCCATCCATAATGGCCTCATCTAATCTTTTCATATCTTCAACAGTCGTATACATTTCACCACACCCATACAACCAGTTCATTTTTAAGCGGGGTGCAGCTATTAACTCATTATCTTTTTTCGTATAACCTTCTGCTAAGAAAATATCTTCAGGAAGGGTAGCCCCCATTCCTGATTCATGCATTTCAACAGGAGTAAAAATATTTTCTTTCACATATTCAGCGAGCGGTTTATTCGTAATTTTTTCTACAATATACGCAAGCACCATATAATTATAGTCTGTATATTTCCATCCTGTCCCTGCAGGAAATTGTAACGCTTGCGAACCAATCCACGTTACTAACTTTAAACGTGACGCCGCATCCACCCTACCTTTTCCTTGATCTGGTAACCCTGACGTGTGTGTTAATAGATTTCGCAACGTAATGTTTTTATCTGCCGGAAACGATGGAATATATTTATTTACATTGTCTTCAATATTTAATTTCCCTTTTTCTTTTAGTTGCATGATAGATATTGCAACTACTGTTTTCGTAATAGAACCAATGCGATATTTCGTTCTTGGCGTTGCGAATACGTTATCTTTCACATTCGCATACCCATAACCTTTTCGTAAAATCACATGGTCTTTACTAGCTACAAGAACGCTCCCATTAAATCCTTTATCTTTTAAATATTGATCTAATTTGCCAGCTACAACTTCATAGCGTTTCTTCTCATTTGTATCAACTTCTTGCATTTCGTCCTTTTGCTTACTATTTACATTAGAAAATGCCTTTATATCATATTTCTTACCTTTACTTGCATGTATGAGTGCAACGACACTTCCAGAAAAAACAGCAAAAATAAAGAAAACGATTAACCATTTCTTTAACATAATAGGAACCCTCTTTTATCTAGTTTCACTTAACGCGCATCCATTCTATTCTATATCTTTTAATTTTCAAACATTTTATAATACTATCTATTATTCACCCAAGTAAACTAGATTCCTTTTTCTCATATTCAGTTTTTGGCTACTCTCTATTGTATTTCTTTCTTGCAAAATTTCCACCTTACAATCGGATGCACCCTACTATAATTTCAACATCTTATGTAACATTTGTTACACACTATAAGAAACGGAGTTGTTAAGATGAAAAACACAGATAGAGACAATCGTTTAGATGATATGACGTTTCATTATCCTACAATAAAATATAGTTATAATTTAATATTAAGTAAAATAGATCATAACTTTAAAAGGAAATGATACTAAAAATTTTCAAACAAAAGAAATCATGCAAATAACGATAAAGAAAAACAAATCATTATGGCTAAAATTACAGGCAATTTCAAAAGAGGCAATGAACGTCATTGAAAACGAATCTCATTTACATTTTGATTATACAACAAATAAAAAAGGAAATGTCACCCATTCGGCATTTCTTTAGACTTTCTTCATAAAAAATTTACATTGCTAACTTTCTTTTATTTTTTGTTTTTACTATATAAACTCACTGCTGAGATACTTAATAGTAACACGACACACAACCACGCATACGTATACCCTTTCTCGTCCACAATATAACCAAATAAAACAGGTGCAATAATAATTGCAATTTGATTTATTGTAAGTGCTAAACTCACTGTTATTCCTACAGATTCTTCACTTGCCAATTCAGCAACTTCGGCTATAAAAAGACTAAACCATCCAATTGAAAAGAATCCTAACAATGCACTTACACCATACAATACTCCACTCGTTATTGTATGTATACTCATTACTAACAATAGAACCAAACCGATAGAAGCACAGACAGTTATAAATAAAGGTATGCGCCGATTCCCCTTATAAAACACATCACTAATAGCTGCTAATGCAACACGACCAATCATTCCAGAAAAGAACATAACTGAAAATACTGTTCCGGCTACAATAGATGTAATCGATTGTTCCCCTGCTAAAAATTTCATGAAGTGTCCAACTAACACCATTTGTAATGAAATCATGCAAATACCCGTTATATAAATTGGATACAACTCTTTTTTACATATCACTACTTTTAGCTCCATCCAAAAGGAAATTTTAATATGTCCTTTCCTCGCTTCCTCCTGAACATATGGCTCTTTATAAAACACAAAAAATAATACTCCTCCAATTATACAAATGCATGCGATACTATTTATCGCGTAAGTCATATTATATTGTACTGTAAGAAACGGGATTAACACTCCCGCTAACGCGCCACCAATCGGTATACCAGCTTGCCTTATTCCCATCGCTAATCCGCGATTTTCTTTTGGGAACCATTTTAAAATCACTTTACTTCCTCCTGGCTGGAAAACACTATAAAACATTCCTATTAATAAAAGTAAAAATAATAACCCATTAAATCCACTTACTATATTAGTCAGTAAAAGCGAACTCCCTAGCAAAAATGAACTGATAGAAATTAATATTTTTTCATGATATTGATCAAGTAGCCGACCGACAAAAAGCATACAAAATAACGGTCCAACATTTACAACACTTACTAACAATCCACTCTCCATATTCGTAAGCGCATATTCTTCTTTCCAAAATAAAGCGAAAACCCCGACACCATATGTTATAAGTGTCGCTGTTGTTTGAGCAATCGTCGCAACAATTAACATCACCCACTTATAAGTACTGTTCATCCTTTCTTCCATTAACACAATAATCCCTCCATCCTCTTCCATTGTATGAAAGTTCTGATATCATATAAAATAAAGATTCATCATATAATCCATCAAAAAAATTGATATCTTTTTGGAGGGATGATACGTGGACATAAAAGATTTAACTGTATTTTACGAAGTCGCGAAGGAAAATAATATTTCTCACGCAGCGAAAAATTTGAATTATGTACAATCAGGCGTAACAATGCGTATGAAACAACTAGAAAATGAATTAGGCGTGCCTTTATTTTACCGTAACGGAAAAGGTGTAACTTTAACTTCTAACGGTGAGATTTTATTAACGTACGCCAAACAAATTATCCACTTAATGGATCAATCTATAAAAGCGGTTCAAAGTAATGGAACTAAACCAAAAGGCACTTTAAAAATTGGATGTACAGAATCTACAACTGCGGTAAGGCTCCCCTTTATATTAACGACCTACTATGAGAAGTACCCAGAAGTCGAATTGATTTTAGAAACAAATACGACCGAACAACTAATTAGTCTTGTATTAGATCGAAAACTAGACGGAGCGTTTATAGCTGGCTCTACTCAGCATAATGAACTTCATTCAAATGTATTTCATGAAGAAGAATTAGTTCTCATTAGTAAAAAACCTTTATCCTCTCTTAAAGACATAGAAGATATGAATTTACTTGCCTTTAGTCACGGTTGCTATTATAGAAGTTTATTAGAAGACTGGCTTCAAGAAGAAGGAGTCTCGCCTAAACGAGTATTAGAGTTCGGAACAATTGAAGCTATACTTGCATGTGTAAAATCAAGTATGGGCGTAGCGATTATGATGAAATCAATTTTAAAGGGGCATGAACATGACGTATCATTCAATCCTTTACCAAATAGCTTCAAAAAAGTTCCTACTACTTTCATTACTAGAAACGATATATTTCGCTCAGCTGCATTACAAAAATTTATGGAGGTGACTCACAATGCATGAAAAGAAAATACGTGGGATGAAACGAAAAACAAACGCTATGATAAAACGAATTGAGGAACATACAAAAACGTTCCCTTCTACTTTCTATAACGATGAATATTGGTATATGCCTTTACCCGTTTCTCAAGCTTTTATCGAGTCTCATAAAACACCCAGAAAAGTAAAACGATTATGTATACAAACCTTAATAGATCGAGTAAATCATTTAATAAAAATAAAACCGAGTGATACACATACATATCGAGTTGTTGCCTTGATTTCTATAGGGGATTTATGGAGATCGCAAATTGTCGTATTTAAAAACAATGACTACTTTCATAATTTTTTTAATAGAAATAACGAATTCCAAAAATGGATACTTCTTTCGAATAAAATTGATTTTTGGGAAACATGGGGAATTTCAATTTGTCCTACTCCTCAAATGTTGCGCTTTCAAGAAGTCATTTATGATGAGGATGCAATCGATGAAAAAGAGATTTGGTTTATTGGAGAGTTATCTTAAAAGGGGTACTTTCAAATGAAAAGCTTCCCTTTTTCCACTTAACAAAATCGCTATATAATGAATTTATCATTTTACTATATAGGAGGTTTTTAAATGGTAATACCTAAATATCCTGATGTCCCTACTCTTACGAAAAAACAAATCGATCAAATTACAGAAATCGCTTTTCTAAAAGAAATAACACCACAAAAATGTGATGCTATTTTCGTTTTCGGCGGTTCTCATCCCGGCAATTGGCAAGCTCCTCTAGAAGCTTATCAACAAGGTTTAGGAAATCAAATTATCGTTACAGGTGGTACTAGTTTGCATGGTATGAAACATCCGAGCTGGAATTACGGAGATTTGTCAGATGCAGAAGTAATTGTAAATAAATTAATGGAACATGGCGTACCAAAAGATGCTATCATATTCGAGAAAAACTCCCTCCATTCCATTGCTAATGTAATAGAAGCGAAAAAGATTTTTGATTTCACAAAGATTAATCGTCTACTATTTGTATACAAAAGCTTAGGCGCTGGTCGGCAATATAGAGTATTAAAAAAACATTTACCTAAAACTATTACTTGTATCCCATATACATTTGATACAAGTTTCGATGGTGAGTTTATAATTAATAGATATAATTGGATGGAAAATGAGAAAAGCCGCTCTATGATTTTTGGAGAATACTTGAGAAATGTTTGCTACGGTAGAAAAGGTGGTATTGAGCCACCTGAAAAAGAGGTTCAAGGTCTAGAAGAATATGTTTCCTATTACTATAATCTAGCATAATAGAAAAAAGGTATACCTAAAACACCGGTATACCTTTTATGCTATCTCACTTATTTTTCTTTTAACACACTATGTAATCGATCCGGATAATTTGTAAACATTCCTGTAGCACCCCATTTCATTAACAATCTCATATCTGGTTTCTCATTAATTGTATAAGGATGAATTAACAGTCCATTTTGCCTAGCCATTTTTATATATGACTCATTGATAATTAAATCTCCGTTATCATTACGTAAGTTTGGTCCAATACCGACTGCATATTTTTTAATTTCTTGAAAATCATCATTCGTTACACTTTTCGGCTCATGTGTAATGCCAGACCATTCAACAATCTCATTGTTTTCATTTGGATAATACCAAAGCAATTGAACTAACGGAATACTTTTATTCATACTATGAATCTTTTTTAAACTATCTTTACTAAATGATTGAATCATAACACGGCTAGAAGACATGTTTTGACCTATTAAATTATATTTTTCTAATAAAGCTAATAATTTCTCTTCCATTCCTGGATACACATCTGGTGATTTTGTTTCAATGTAATACTTCATGCTTCTTCCGTACTTTTGGAAAATTTCTTCAAGAGTCGGAACTTTTTGACCAACATACTCTTGCTTAGCCTTTTCTGGATACGCTTTATTGAACCACGATCCTGCATCTAAACTCTTTATTTCGCTTAACGTTTTATCTCGTACTTCGCCTGTTCCATTTGTCGTGCGATCAACTGCTGTATCATGCATTGCAATTAATTGGCCATCCTTAGTTAATTGAATATCTAACTCCAAATAATCCGCTTTCATTTTTTTCACTAAATCATAAGAAGCAAAAGTATGCTCAGGTGCATGTCCACTTGCTCCGCGATGTGCAATATTTAAAAACTTATTCTTATTCCACTCATGCTTTCCTTCTGCTTTCGCATGAACAGCTCCCCCAGCAAAAATACTTCCCGTCATAAAGAAAATAACTAATACGCTAATAATTTTTCTCATCCTTCTAATCCTTCCTACGTTGTAAATTTCAACAAGTTAATGAGATTTACACGAAATAGAAGATACACTTTCATTATTTTTATAAGCCTATATTAAAATTCCAATCTTACAAATATAATTCTCCTATGTTATTACTATACTATTTATTTTCCATATCCCTCCTATTCACATGTAACTTCCTATTGATTACATTTCATCAATAAAAAAGCCATAAATTATTTAGAGGACACTTCTGTATCCCTAAATAAATTTATGGCTTATCTCAAATATCTCCGGCCTCGATTAACTTGTCGAAATTAATCATACCAAACCTATTAAAATTTGTGAATATTATTTTTTCAGTACGGTAAAGCTTTAATCAGTATAAGTTATATATCTATCTTATACTAATTAGTATTTGAACACATCAAATTTTTCCGAACAGCCCGATTCCTATCTAACTTCTTTAATTTCCATTCATACAAGATAAAATTCTATTGTCATTTGACATGATATTTACGTAAATCTAGGCTTTACTTAATTACAAATTCTTAATTTCGTATATCCTTTCTTGCAAGTTTAGGTTTCTTTTGAGAATGTGGTATATTTACATGTCCCGAAGCAGCCACGGATTGTCTCCTTTCCTTCCTTGACAGCCTAGGCTTCTTTTGAGAATGTAATTTTTTTAAATGTCCTGAAGCAATACATTGTTTTTTGAAATCAAAGTAAAAATACAAATGTGTACTTAGAGCTATGAACACAACGGAAAAAAATGAAGCGAGAATGATTAATACAATAGCCATAGCCTTTTGACTCAAAACACCAATAATAACTTGACCAATCATATAGCCTAAACCTGAAAAAATACAATTTTAGGAATTTTCACATCTTGATCAGTTGTACCCCTTAAGCGGGCTGTAAAATATTTAATCCAGAATAATTCAGATTTATAAACAATTAAACTATATGCAATAAGCGATAGAATAAAAAATAAAGGTGACTCTATTTCTACGAATTCGTAAGCTAACTTTTGCACAGCTATGAAGCTACAAAATGAAATACTTAACGCAACAAATCCAGAATATAGTAAATGTTGCAATTGAGGCTGCCGAGGCTTATGAATAGAAACCCAAATTCCCCATAGATTACATATCATATAAAATGGAAAAGCTACGTAAGAGTATATATTGTACGGCGGAAATATGAATAGAATGATAAGTAGCATAAAATTCATAAAGAACCATACAAAGCCTACAATATTCCTTATATCAAATGGTATTAATATTCGTATACAATCAACTATGTTGTTGCCATTATATTTATCCATTATGCATCCCATCCATTTCCTTCCTCTTCAAATCAACATATACCCATATGTATACGCCATATATACTACACACAACAGCCAATAAAGAAAAGACTAAAATTAAGACCGTCGCTAAACCGTTTTGTGATAATGTACCTATACATATTTGTCCAATTACATATCCCAATCCTGATAAATAAACAATTGGAGAAATTTTTATATTGTCATTTTCTTCATTGTTTAATCGCCTTAAAAAACTTTTCATTCCAATAGAAATCAATTTATAGATTGTAAGAATGTAAAGCAGAAAAGTAACAATAAAAAACAAAGGTGTTTCAATTTTAATAAAGGTATATGCAATCTTTTGAATCACTATAAAGCTTCCAAAAGAAAAAGTTATTCCCATAAATCCATTATATAAAATGTGTACCAACCTTGGCTCATTTGGTTTACAAAAAAACACCCATACCCCCATATATTAGCAGTCAAAAGAAAAGGTAAAATTATATATAAGTATATAGTAAAGGTTGGAGGAAATAAAAATGGGTTAAAATCATAAAATTAATAACTACCCACACCATAATGACACTCGATTTTACACTGTCAGGCATCAATTTCCGAATAATTTGTTCTGTACTTTTTCCGTGATATTTTTCCATATTAATCTCCCAAAAAACTAAAAAATTTTATCTAAAGCTGCTCCGATTCCAGATTTAACTTTATCTTTTATCGAATCCTGTTTACCATCATGATTCCAATCACCTTTGTTAAATTTGATTCCATCAGTTTCTATATTAATTTCTATAAAAACATCCAAGCTTATTCCACTCCAATAAAGGTTCCATTTGCTGCATCACTAATAAGAAATAATGTAAAAAAAACTGCTTGTTTAAACAGTTTTTTTACATTATTTCTTATTGTATTTTAGATAATACATTTTCTTGGAAAGTACGCTCTTCCTGATCTTCATATCCAGTTGAAACAACTTCTTGAATATCATCTTGATTAAATAAATAAGTGAAATCTGGATTAATATAGCCTTCTGGATAAGGACATCCCATATAATCGAATTTTCTTACCTCATCCGTTGCTACTTGTTGTTTTCGCCCAAAAATCATAAGTTTCTTTGTACCTTCTTTTAAAATTACAATAGAGCCTATAGGAAAAAGTTGCGAATTCATTGTATGGCCCCTCCTTATTAATTGTTTTTTGCTAAGAATTTTAGGAACCTAACTTGGTTTTTACCTTCTTTAAATCAATATATATACATATATACGCTCCAGATATACTAAACACAACAGCCAATAAAGAAAAGACTAAAATTAAGACCGTCGCTAAACCATTTTGTGATAATGAACCTATACATATTTGTCCAATAATATATCCCAATCCTGATAAATAAACAATTGGAGAAATTTTTATATTGTCATTTTCTTCATTGTTTAATCGCTTTAAAAAACTTTTCACTCCAATAGAAATCAATTTATAAATTGTAAAAATGTAAAGCACAAAAGTAACAATAAAAAACAGAGGTGTTTCAATTTCAATAAAAGTATATGCAATCTTTTGAATCACTATAAAGCTTCCAAAAGAAAAAGTTATTCCCATAAATCCATTATATAAAATGTGTACCAACCTTGGCTCATTTGGTTTACAAAAAAATACCCATACCCCCCATATATTAGCAATGAAAAGAAAAGGTAAAATTACATATAAGTATATAGTAAAGGTTGGAGGAAATAAAAATGGGGTTAAAATCATAAAATTAATAACTACCCATACCATAACGACACTCGATCTTACACTGCCAGGCATCAATTTCTGAATAATTTGTTCTGTACTTTTTCCGTGGTATTTTTCCATATTAATCTCCCAAAAACTAAAAAATTTTATCTAAAGCTGCTCCGATTCCAGATTTAACTCTATCTTTTATCGAATCCTGTTTATCATCATGATTCCAATCACCTTTGTTAAACTTAATTCCATCTGTTACTATACTAGCTCCTATAGAAACACCAAAGCCAATACAAGCTCCAGCAACAGTTCCGATTGGACCTCCCAAAAAAGTTCCAACCAATGCACCTGCTTTGGCTCCCGCAAAGGCACTTACAGCAGTTGTACCAACCCCAATTGCTGCATCACCAATAATATCACCAGCTAGCTTAGTTTTTGACGCTTTATTTTCAATATTTTCCTTTGTATCATTAATTACATCCCATCCTACAGCTGCATAGCCTAAAGCATTTGTTTTTAATTTCAATGAATCTTTAAGAAATTCTTTTGGTGATAAAACATGTCTTTTTACATCGTCTATTTGCTTTACTTCGGCTAAAGGTAATTTTGTACGCCTTATCACATTAAGTCCATTTTTATCCTTTAGTACGGTCCGATTTTGAAACCTTACCATTTCTTTTCCTTTTTTATTTGTGTAGGGTGTTACACGCAAACCTTTATTATGTAAAGCTGCCAACTTGTAGGCAGCCGCACCTTCAGTTACAGTACCAAGTAAAGTAAATAATGATCCCGTAGGGTTATCTTTCCAATCACCAATATCGCCACCCAACGGTGCAAACCAATTAACATCAATTGCTTCTTCCCCAAATGAAACTTCTTGTTGATCAGCCTTCTCAAAACGGTCAGCAGCTTTTCTTAATGCATCACTATGTTCTTTTAAAACTGTCGTTATAGTAGCTAACACTGAGCCTGCGTATTGGGATTGATTTAACACAGCATCTCTTCCAGATACTTGGAAAGGAAGATCAAATAACTGCTGATTGATACGTTGATGTGTTTCAGATACCTCATGAGCTGTTTGTTCTATATTAGAAGCTAGTTTCCTTAAATGGTCAGGAGTAACCTTAATTTCACCGCTCACCTTGTTTTACCCCCTAATGATTTAAGATAAAGTACCATTTTCTTTATCTCTTCAGTAATTGTAAAGGTATCAAGGCAAATAAAATTCGTTTGTGTTTGCTCATTATCTAAAACTTTTTGGATTAGCCAATATTGGTTTTGACTATATAAAAACTGAATACAGTCTGTAGACCATGAGTCCTTTATATAATAATGAACTTGAACAGTATTTAATTCTTCACGATTATGTATAATGTTTGCTAACTCTAAGGAAGCTTCATCATCTAAGTAAAGTTTCAAGTAATCTACTAATTGCTTGTTTGATTGATTTAAAATAGTTTCCTTATATGCAGAAGAAGGGATTTTAAATGTATAATTTGGACGAGAGAAAGTATTTTTAGGCTGTAATGCTTGATATATAAATTGCCAAGCTACCTCTGGTGTCCCGCATTCTTTAAATGTACATTGTTTTTCACCGTTATCATCTGTTATTACATTTTGTATAACCTTTTTCTCACTAAAATAGAAAATGTTTTTTTCTAAAGTGCTGTTTTTACTTATCTGTACTTCAATAACAAATCCTGTAGTTAAACAAATACGAAAATATTCTAAAAGTTGTTTGTCACATAATGTTTCATCTTCTTTTATTATGAGTAGCTCTTCGTTTGTCCAATTCTCGTACATTACATCTAATTCTTTGTCTATTTCCTCATCTGACCAATTTTCAAAGGGGTTCTCAATTCCAATCATTGTTTCATGGTCAAATATACCCGTTAATACATATACTTCTTTATTTGATAAAATAAGAGGTTCAATAGTCAAATAGTCCCACTCCCTAGCGTAATATATAATCTCTAGGAAATATAATACAATAAAAAAATGATTCAATCTAGTAATTGCCAACACTTATAACTAAAAACTAAAAAAATTCTAATAACAACAAAGAGAAAGGGAATTAATTTACATATGTTTTTATAATAATAATGTCTCTTCACTAAACAATTTTATTTTGTAAGCCAAAAAAATAGAAGTATCGTCCTATATAAGACAATACTTCCTTAGTTACTTAAAAACCACATAATAAATTACTCATTACCTCCTCCAGCATTACATCTGGATTTACCACTGCTTTTTCCGAACGCCATCCAATAAAGCCATCTGGTCTAATTAGTACAACTCCTTCATTCTCTATCCCATATAATTCACAAAAAACATTTTCTTGAGTAATAAAGTCTCCCCTTAAACCAACGCTGTAAACTTTTATATTTATTCCTAATTTAGATGAAACATCAAATACAGCTTCAGCCCAAGAACTATTTTCTACTTCAGTAAGTAATACAAAATTGTTACCGAATAAGTCTAATATAGAAACTTTCTCCCCTTCATACATTCCAAAAAAATGAGGTGCTCGCGTTCCAGGTCTTCCGTTCAAATCTATGATACCCATTCTATGCGGATTGTCTGAGTCATCTATTATTGCTTTTGAACAATACTGATACCCAACAGTTACAGCTAAACCATCCATAATATTTAAACTGCCTCCCTCCCTATTCGCAGCACGAAACAGTAAACCACTCGCATAATCTGTCGTTAATTTTGCAACAGGATATCTCTCTTCATGATATGTTTCTAACAATTTCGGGTTTGCTTTTCCTTTTATAACAGCCGCTAATTTCCAAGCTAGATTGTGCGCATCTTGTATCCCTGTATTGGAACCAAACCCTCCTGTTGGCGGCATAATATGTGCAGAATCGCCAACTAAAAAAATGCGATTATTTTGAAATTTTGTAGCAGTACTTTCAGTCGCTTCCCACGGTAAAACACTTAATATTTCTGACTCAACATTTGTGCTTCCAATTGCGGTTTGAATAATTTGTTTACAACGTTCTATAGTGAAATCCTCTGGTCGCTCTCCTTTTAATGGATCGTAGGATACATGGTAAATCCATCTTCTTTCGTTATCAACTGGAATGAGCGCACCAAGAACTTCCGGATGAAGTACCATAGAAAAACCAAATGCATCTCCTTGTATAAACTCACTTAAATCCGCTTCAAAATAAATATTCATATAATAGCCACCGATTGTACCTCGTCCCTCCGTACTTATCCCTAGCTGCTCACGTATTTTACTTTTTGCCCCATCTGCTGCAATTACGTAGTCACAATGAACAACCCTCTCTTTTTCCGTTTCGCGATCTCGAATCGTTGCTATTACTCCGTTTTCCTTTTGTTCAAATGAAACTAACTCATGATAAAAAAATAGTTGCCCACCTAATGTTTTTGCTTCTAGTAACATCATCTGTTCTAAAGTAATTTGATAACAAGCAGTTTGTTTTGATGGACTAATCTCTTTTACTTTTCGAAGTAATTTTTCATCGTTTTCATACTGAGTCACCCTCAATTGTGCGAATTCTTCCTGATTCGCCTCAGCTATTGTATGAACAGCTATTCTTCCTTGGCAATTTTCTAATGTTTTACCCGCTGATCTAATTCTTTGTTCTAAACCTAATTCTCGAAATAACTCCATCGTACGAAAAGTGATTCCACCTGCTTTTGGATGAATTGCAGTAGACGGATGCCTTTCAATAAGTAAGTACTCAATATTATGTTTTGCAAGAAATAACGCAGACGCTAATCCTGATAATCCCCCTCCAACAATTAAAACTGGTACATAATTCAATTCCATATACTTATCCTCCACATCATTGTTCTGAGCTCAGTGACATAAATATAATCAAAAAAACAACAAAGATATAGACTTATATTTCATTTTAAATTATCATATAGATAGATTACGCCCCAAATTACTTTTACTTTTTCATACATCTATAATCCGTTTGAATTGTGCATGTATGCAAGAGTAAAACGAAAGAACTCACTTTAGTAGACACCAAAACAATAAAAACATGATAAGCGGTCGTAACCCTATAAATTATACAGGGTTACGACCGCTTAATTTTTTGCCCAATGACTTAACCATTCTCATTTGGAAACAACGTATTATTAAATCATTTTCTATTTTTAAAACTTCATCCATCTTGGTATGTATTCCTTTTCTATCCCCCTATTATTTTCAACACATAAAATTTCATTCGTCTCGATTTTCTTTCCCAATATTGCAGCTCATACAACAATCATGTAGCATTACCGTATCGATGTAATGGTCCATCATCTTAAACCTTTCGACTTATTACCAGGGGGTATATTGATTAAAATGAATAAACAAGAACAATTAAGTGTTATAAAAAAAGATTTTATTGATTCTCAAAAAGTATTATTGGCAATTGGTGATGAAACACGTCAAGCTATTTTGTTAGTTCTCATGGAAACTGAATGTCAAACAGGATTACGTGTAGGAGAAATCACAAAACAAACACACCTTTCTCGACCAGCGGTATCACATCACCTTAGGATTTTACGAGAAGCCGGTATTATTTTAATGCGAAAAGAAGGTACAAAAAACTTTTATTATATTGATATACGTACAAAATTAGTTTTATTAAAAAATCTTGTATTAGATATTGAGAAACTATTGCACAACTTTTATTGAAATTTGGAGGTATAAGAAATGAAAGCGCTGATAATTGATAAGTACGGGAAAGTTCCAATGCATATGGCAGAGGTACCTACTCCTGAAATAAATGAGCATGAAGTGCTTGCAGAAATTCATGCAGCTAGTATTAATCCGATTGATTTTAAAATACGTGATGGAAAAGTAAAAATGTTACTTAAATATGAAATGCCCCTAATCCTTGGCAATGACTTTTCCGGTGTTATCGTAAAGGTTGGATCAAAAGTGAATCGTTTTAAAGTAGGCGATGAAATATATGCACGTCCAAGAAAAAATAAAATCGGTACTTTCGCGGAATATATAGCCATTCATGAAGATGACATAGCTTTAAAACCGAAAAATTTAAGTTTTGAAGAAGCTGCTTCGATTCCACTTGTTGGATTAACATCATATCAAGCATTACATGATATCATGCACTTACAAAAAGGACAAAAGATTTTAATTCACGCTGGGTCTGGTGGTGTTGGTACTTTCGCAATTCAGTTAGCAAAAATAATGGGCGCTACCGTTACAACAACTGCTAGTGAAGCTGGTTCCGATTTAGTAAAGTCTCTTGGCGCAGATCAAATTATTAATTACAAAACAGAAAAATTTGAAGAAATACTAAAAGATTATGATGCAGTATTTGATACCCTTGGTGGTACAACACTTGAAAAATCATTCGATATTATAAAAAGCGGCGGCAACATTGTTTCCGTTTCAGGAATGCCAAATGCTCGTTTCGGTAAAAAATTTGGTTCTGGATTTTTTAAAACATTCTTATTTTCATTAGCAAGTAAAAAAATTACTGCACTTGAAAAAAAGCATAATGCTCAATATTCATTTTTATTTATGAAACCAAGCGGGGATCAACTACGCATCATTGCAAACTATATTGAAGCCGGAAAAATCAAACCGGTAATCGATCGCGTTTTCCCTTTTGAAGATGCTCAAAAAGCAATGGAATATTCAGAGGCTGGAAGAGCAAAGGGAAAAATAATTGTAAAAATAAAATGATAATACACCCTCCATTTTAATCAATCTTTTTGAAAAATGGAGGTTTTGTGTTTGCTGTAAAATAGACACAATGCACTGAAGTCCTTACAATAGATTGCAAGGGGAAATATCATATTATACTTTTCGTTAACTTAACAAAGAATACATACGTACAAATACATATTTAACACACAAAAAAGGAGGAGATAAAATGACTACAAATAATGAAGCAGGTTGGAATTTAGACAATAGTTATGCGACTTTACCACATTCATTTTATACAGAAATCCCCCCTACTCCCGTAAGTTCACCGGAGTTAGTTAAGCTAAACCATTCACTTGCGATATCTCTTGGCTTTAATCCTGAAGAATTGAAGAAAGAAGCCGAAATTGCTATTTTCGCCGGTAATGCACTCCCAGAAGGAGCTCATCCATTAGCTCAAGCATATGCTGGTCATCAATTCGGACATTTTAATATGTTAGGCGACGGTCGTGCTCTTTTAATTGGTGAACAAATTACTCCTTCAGGTAAACGTTTTGACATTCAGCTAAAAGGTTCTGGCCCTACTCCGTATTCACGCCGCGGTGATGGTCGTGCTGCACTCGGTCCGATGCTACGTGAATATATTATTAGCGAAGCAATGTATGCACTTGATATTCCAACTACCCGCAGTTTAGCAGTTGTCACAACTGGTGAACCAACCTATCGTGAAACAAAATTACCTGGAGCTATTTTGACTAGAGTAGCAAGTAGCCATATACGCGTCGGCACATTTCAATATGCTGCAGCTCGCGGCTCAATCGAGGATCTTCAATCGCTAGCTGACTATACAATAAAAAGACATTACCCAGAAATTGAAGATCATGAAAACCGATATACTGCATTGCTACAAGAAGTCATCAAAAAACAAGCAAGCCTCATCGCTAAATGGCAACTTGTTGGATTTATCCACGGTGTAATGAACACTGACAATATAACAATTAGTGGAGAAACGATTGATTACGGCCCTTGTGCATTTATGGATAATTACGACCAACGAACCGTATTTAGCTCTATTGATACACAAGGTCGCTACGCATATGGAAATCAGCCATATATGGCCGCATGGGACCTCGCGCGACTAGCTGAATCTTTAATACCAATCCTACACGAAGATGAAGAAGAAGCATTAAAGATTGCTCAAGATGAAATTTCAAAATTTAGCGTACAGTATGAAAAACAGTGGTTCCTTGGAATGAAAAAGAAATTAGGACTATTTAGCAACGAAGAACAAGATCACTCACTTATTGAGCAACTTTTAAAAATGATGGAGAAATATAAAGCAGATTACACAAATACATTCTGTTCATTAACTCTTGATACGTTAGAAAATACGCCTCTATTCGATAGCCCTGAATTTAAAGAATGGTACAAACTGTGGCAATCTCGATTAGAAAAACAAGAAGAATCGAAAGAAAATGCCTACGAAATGATGAAAAATAATAACCCATCAATCATCCCAAGAAACCATCGCGTAGAAGAAGCACTAGAAGCTGCTGTCACAAATGGCGACTATAGCGTAATGGAGAAACTTCTTGAGGCTCTAGCAAATCCTTATGCTTATTCTACAGATCAAGAAGAATACTGTGTTCCGCCTGCGCCTACGAATCGTCCTTATCGTACTTTTTGTGGGACTTGATTGCAATTTAAAGAATGTTTCTAGTTATATTAACTGTTAACAACAAACTTAAAAGGTGTTTTCAATATTGAAAACACCTTTTAAGTTAACTTATTTAATGTCCATTTTTAAAATCAACTAAAAATGCCGACTTCAAATCAAAAATACTTCATTCTATATTTATCCACGTTCTACTACTAAAAAATCTGGTTTTGCAGGTGCAGGCGTATCTCCATGAGCAGCATATTGTTTAGTATCAAAATTTAATACCGAAAAATTTTCATGTGTCGCTTGTTTTGGTTCAGCTAAAATGCCACCAATACTCAAAAATACAACACCAGCAGCCGTTAACCCCATAATAGTTAATCCAATTTTTCTCATTATTTCAACGCTCCTTTGTCAAATATTCTTTTTCTCGTTTCATAAGCCTTATAAAAATACTTTTCAGCCTGTTCTATATTGCCTTCTTTATGAAATTCTATCGCCAGCTTTTCAGCATATTCGCAGATATATTCGTTTAAATTTTCTCTTTCAAAGTAAGAAAAACTTTCAAGCATAATTTTTTCTACGTTTTCTGCTTTCAAACATTGACAAAATTCATTTAGAATTAAAAAATGATACTTATATTCATCATTTTTTAATTCTTTGCAAACTTCCAATCCAATTTCAATTAATTCTTTTGCCTTTTCTATTTCTCCTATTTTATAATATTCTCCTGCCTCTATAAAAATAGCTTTATAATGATTCGGCATTTTTTTAGAAACCTCTGATAAGTGTCTAATAGCCAAGACCGAAAGGTTTTGACTTGCATACAATAATCCTAAATTATGTCTTATTCTTAAAACTAGTGTTTCAGCATCATTTTTTTGCAAAGTATTTAACGCTGAAACAATATACTCCTCTGCTCTTTCATGCTGTTTTAATTTTGAAAAAGATAACCCCAAAACATTTTCACATAGTGCTACATTCATTTCATGCCCTGTATGTTTTGCAAAGATATCCCTTGCTTTCGAAGCATATTCAATAGCTGAATACGCTTGATACATTTGATATTTTAATGTAGAAACTCTGTAGTTAAACTCTGCTTGTTCAACTTCATCTGGAATATTCTTTAGTAATCTTTCCGCTTTATCAAAATAGTTACTCGCTTCACTATAATTTGAGAGAATTGTAGAATGTATAGATTTGAAAAAATAATAATAATATTCTAAAAATTCATCATTCGGTTTAGGCAGCGAATCTAGTTTATCAAAAGAATTTTTTGAAATGCCTATACCATCAATTAGCACTTTATATCGAAAATCTAATAGATAATAGTGAAATAAAACATTTATATCTCCTTCGATAATATGTAGCTTTTTATCAATCTCTTCCTTTAATTTATTGGCTTCACTTACTCGTTGTGCTCTGATGTTTTGGTACCAATCATTCAGCATCTTAGTAATTAATTTATTACCCGTGATTTGTATATTCATTGAAACCCCTCCTCATCTATTTAAGTATTCTAAAAATAACACAATTCAATTATCTATATCCATATTTATATATATTTCTCAACAATTGTTTGAAATTCAATTCCTCAATTAATTATTTGTTCACATTACACCCATCTTTTATAACCTCTGAATATGAGTATCCTTAAAATCCGTCTCATATTTCAATCCATATCCAAACATTCGATCCATTCCGATATGTGCCGTCCATATTAGACCTATCATAATAACGGTATCCATCTTAAAATAAACACCTACTATAGCTATTAAAATGGATATAATATATGTGTGAAATATATTATAGATTTTAGCACCAATATGATTATTTATCCCATAAGCTAACATTGATAAATCCGGTGCTAATAGGAATATCCAAAATATAATCCAACTAAATTCATATAATGAATACATATAAATCGCGGCTAAGAATACAACTAAGCCTTCAAAATGTACAATACGTTTTTGCATTCTTTATCATTCCTATTTTTCTATATTTACCGATACATTTTTATCATTAAAAGTATTCTTTGCATTTTTTGACCAAATGGTTGCTAATATTGGTCCTGCAATGTTATGCCATACTGCTGCTAATACACTTGGAAGTGCAGCAGCTGGTCCAAAATGTGCGGTTGCCAGTGCAACACCTAAACCTGAATTTTGCATTCCTACTTCTATTGAAATAGCTCTTCTTGTCCCTTCATCTAGTCCAAGTACGAACGCTGTTATATATCCGAGTAAAAAACCGAACGCATTATGGAGCATAACCGCAATAAAGATAAGAAGGCCTGAAGAAGTAATACTGCTTACATTTGCTGAAACTACCGCTGAAACAATAATGATAATTGCTAATACTGATATTAAAGGAATAACAGTCATTCCTTTCGTAACAGTTTTAGGGAAAAACTTCTTCACCACTAATCCTAAAATAATAGGTAGGATAATGACTTGTACGATAGAAAGAAACATAGACATAGCATTCACTGGCATCCATTGTCCTGCAAGTAATAATAAAATAAGAGGTGTAGCAATGGGTGCTAATAACGTTGATAATGACGTCATTGCAATAGACAACGCTAAGTTCCCTTTTGCTAAATAAACCATAACATTTGATGCAGTGCCACCCGGTACTGAACCGAGTAACACTAGTCCAGCTGCTAATTCGGCTGGCAGATTCATAACATAGGCTAGTACGTATGCGACAAGTGGCATAATAATAAACTGAGCACATACACCGATAATAACTGGCAATGGTTTTGTAGCAATGATTTTGAAATCAACAGCCTTTAATGTTAATCCCATCCCAAACATGACAACCCCAAGTAAAATCGTTATGTAACTAGTTAATCCGAGAAATGGAGCAGGAATAAAATATGCAATAGCTGCAATACAAATAACCCAAAATGCAAAATGCAAAATACTTTCCAGCTATATTACTTATCGCTTCTAGTACTTTCACCCAATCAGCTCCTATCCTTTAATTGAAACACTTTATTCGGATTCAAAATATTTTGCGGATCAAGAGCTTTCTTTATTTTTTCCATTACGATTAATGCTGCCCCGTGTTCTTCTTCTTGATACTTCCTTTTTCCGATTCCGACGCCATGTTCTCCTGTACACGTTCCCCCTCGTTTAAGAGCATATAAAACGATACTTTCATTTATTTCGTCCGCCTTTTTCACTTCTTCTTTATCGTTTGGATTAACCATTAAGAGCACATGGAAATTTCCGTCTCCTACATGACCAAGAATGCCACCAACAAGACCATTCTTTTCTAATGTCTCTTTCGCATGTTGGATTGCACCAGCTAATTCTGAAATTGGTACACATACATCTGTACTCATAAGCTTTTTACCAGGATAGCTATGAACGTAAGAATATGCTAGATTATGCCGTGCATCCCATAATTTATTTCTCGCCGCAGTTTCCGTTTCAAAAGCAACTTCTTTACATTTATGATCAAAAACAATTTCCTTCGTAAATTCAATATCTTGCTTTAGCCCAGCTTCATTACCGTGAAACTCTAAAAACAGTGTAGGCTCTTCTCTGTAACTTGTTTCATTATAATGGTTTACTTGTTTCATAGATAATTCATCTACAAGTTCAATTCTCGCAATTGGAATACCCGCTTGTAGTATGTTAATAACAGCTTCTACTGCATCATTTATAGTTGGAAACGACGCTCTTGCAGCCATAACATGCTCTGGTATGCCGTATACTTTTAATGTTAACTCTGTAAAGCATCCAAGCGTACCTTCTGATCCTACGAAAACACCATTTAAATGATAACCTGATGATGACTTCGCTGCTAAATTTCCAGTATGTATTACTTCTCCATCAGCAAGAACAACTTCTAAATCACGAACTTGATCACGCATAACACCATACTTCACGGCTGTCGTTCCACTCGCATTTGTAGCAGCCATTCCACCTAACGTTGCATCTGCCCCTGGATCTACACTAAAAAACAAACCATATTTCTTCAATTCTTTATTAAGCTGAGAACGAGTCACTCCCGGCTGTACTCTCACAAGAAAATCTTTCTCTCTTATTTCAAGAATTTTGTTCATTAATGAAAAATCAACCGTAATCCCTTTTTCATAAGGAATTACATGTCCTTCTAAACTAGAACCTACCCCAAACGGAACGACAGCTGTTCCGTGCCCACTCGCTATTTTCATTATGGCACTAACTTCTTCTGTCGTTTTCGGAAAAACTACTACATCAGGTAAACTACTAGCATGATAAGATTCATCTTTACTATGTAACTCTCTTACTGTCGTATTGATTACTACTCGATCTTCGGGAAGTACACCCTTTAATTCATTTACTAAACGCTCTACTGTTATTTCCATCGTACACTCTCCTACTCTCTATAAATTAGAATTACAAAATATGTTAAGTGTTTTATACATAATAATCCGAAAAATTAAATAATTCAAGTTTTACATATACGAAATTCATTTCTTACTTTCGAATAAAAAAAAGAACTTGCAACAATTGTTTCAAGTTCTTTTCTATAAAACTACATTTTAAACGACTTCTTTATTAACAACATAAACCAAATTAAAGTAACTGCCATCAACGAATGAGAAAACCCAACAATATAGGTTAACCCTTTAAAGTCCGCTCCATTTAACTGAAGAAGCCCTCTTGCTGCCAATGAACCTAACATTAAAATTAATGCGATATTATGTACAACAAACCACTTATTAAAACTTTTCGCTTCATGAAACGCGAATACTTTTGCTAATCCTAAAGCAATTAAAAAGAAGAAAAAGCCAAGTACAAGTGTATGTGTATGCAAAAGATTTAACAACGTAGATCCTACAATCCCCTTATACTTTCCATATTCCCTAGCGAAAATCCCTGATAATAAACCGATAATCAAATACGTAAACGATGCATTATATAATTTCTTCATTATGTACCTCCTTGAGTAGAATGTGTAGTGTGTCATATTTAGTAATAATGATAGTTATATAGTAAAAACTCCTAGTCACCTAGGAGTCATTGTATAAGCATCTCACTCTTTACAATCAAATCTAATTATAAAATATCCTTTTATACAAAACAAACGAACTTTATGTGAACAAGCAGGACTCTTTTAAAATATGTTGCGATTTCGTATTACGCAATCCATACTAATTATTATAAATGTTAAAGGTGGTGCATTGGATTGATAGTTCTTGAAACTGAACGACTCGTTCTTCGCTGGTTTGATATAAAAGACGCTCCATTTATTCTTGAATTAGTAAACGATCCTGCATGGATTCAGTATATCGGTGATAAAAGAATTAAAAACTTAGAAGATGCAAAAAAATACATCTTAAACGGACCCGTTGATATGTATAATAAAATGGGCTTTGGTCTTTACCTAGTTGAACGAAAAGAAGATCTCACTCCACTTGGTATGTGTGGTCTTATTAAAAGGGATTCATTAGAAGATGTTGATATCGGCTTTGCCTTTTTAGAGAAATTCCGTTCAAAGGGATATGGCTTTGAATCCGCTTCTGCTGTAATCGAATACGGAGTACAAAAACTAGGACTGAAACGAATTGTAGCAATTACAACTATCGATAACATCTATTCAGGAAAGCTTTTAGAAAAAGTAGGATTGCAGTTCGAAGAGATTCTTTCGGACTCAGGAGAAGATCTAAAGTTATTTGGATATAACGTACATTAAATTGACAGAGTTCTCTTTTAACCTAATCAAAAAATATTTCTTCAATATACATTCCTAAACGTTATCATGATTAAAATACTCATCTGTTTTTAACGATATAACAACGCTAACATTTAAATCACAACCCTAATTTTCAGTACTCTATTTATTCTTAAAAACCCTCTATCTTGTTCTTAAATTTGTCAAAACTCTTATGTAGTTACATGAAAATTTTATGCTAATATGTTACTAAGAAACTATGCGTTCCCTTAACCCTGTATCCGGCCCTGTATTTTTTACAGGGCCTTTGTTTATTTAATTTACTTATCACGTGCTTATACATATTAAAAGTCATTTCAAATGTAATAAACAATAAATACTAAAATAATTTAAGAATGAAGTGTCCAAAAAAGCCTAATCTCTCTACAATATATTGAGAAATTAGGCTTTTTAATAAGAAAATTAAAATTCATAAACAATGAATAATTTACATGTTAGGCTTATCTGTTAAAGCAGAAATAATCCTGTTCACTAAGTCTTCTGGCATCCATTCCTGATTTGTATCATTCGTTTCATTTGGTCCTAAAGAATCAATGAACTTTTTAAACTTTGGAAATAAAACAATAGAAGTGATCCAATGTATCGTATGATTTATGGAGAAAAAATGAAAAACTCCTTGTTTTTCACCCTCCTGTAATATTGCTTTTAACTGTTCAAAATTACCGATGAAATAGGGTTTGATTTTTTCTAATCTTGCACTTTCCTTAATAATCTCTTCATATGCCAATACTCCAATTTCAGGATTTTCTTTTATATGTGTAGTAAAGACTGTTAAATATTCTTTAAGAGCATTGATAGGATTAAATTGATTCTTCTCAAGAAAATTAGGTAACTCATTAGCAAGGCCATATTTCTTAAACACCTCATAATACAGGTTTTCTTTCCCATTAAAATAGTATGAAGCCATAGCGACATTCACTTTCGCTTCTTTTGCGATTTCTTGTATACTCGCACCTTCGTAGCCACGCTCTCCAAATTTTTTCTTAGCAGCCTTCAAAATATTTTCCATCGTCTGCTCTCGAGATTTCCCCATTTTACACACCTCAAATAATATATATTTCACTTCAAAAATCCAATAAGGACTTTGAATAGAGTATCTTTTTAATGAAATTTAATTATATATTTAAAGTAGTAACTTAACAACCGATGAAGTCTTGATTACTTTAAACTATTCGCCACACAACGTACGCCTCAAAAAGAAACATCCCCTGACTCTCTCCTCTCCTAGGTCATCATACAAAGAATTCATTTAAAAATGAAATAAAAATAAACACCATACTTAAAACAATATCCCGCTGTGTAGCATGAATAGCTTTCAAATACTTCACGCTCTTTTCTGATTGAGTATAAGAACGAACGAAAAATAATAAGGACCAGAGTTTATCTGTTTTTACAGATAAACTCTGGTCCTTTCATTACGTTATGCAGATTTAAAATACACCTTTATACTCATATCTTGATGAAATAATTATCCATCAATTGTACCTCATTTACTGATTAGATTTGTTTAATCTCAATATAAGGTCCTTTGATGTTTAATTTGTTAATGTCATTTGAGATATTTCCTACAGTTGTTTTTTCATTAAACGTATAGACCTTTTCACCATTTACAAAGATACCCCAATTTTTATCTTCGTAACTGATACCATAGCCAGCATTGATAGATGTCGCTTTGAGTTGGTTTCCATTTATTGAAAAAGATAATTTCCCTTTTCCTTTGTTAAGTTTGTTATTCACGTTGTTGATACCAATCATTTGTTCTTCAAGGGCTTTTTGGTTATCAAGGGTAACTTGATGGTTTTTCCAGTCCAATTTATAGTTGTTTGTAAAGAACTCATTATATGTATCTTTATTATTTGTTCCCCACCATTTTGAACTTACCCATTCAATATTATACTGATCTGAAATTCTACGATTTGTTATTTTTAAATCTGATGTAGATTCTGTTTTATCAGCAGTAATAACCGCTACTACATTAGGAGAAAAACCATATCCTGTTAAAGCTGGTACTGTATCCTTTGAAACAAAATTATTCGCTCCTTCATTATAACTACGTGATTTCATAAATAGTTGATTACCGTAGAAAGTATTAAATGAATCACGATTATAAATTCCCCACTCCGGGTAATTAAATGATTGGAATCCTACTTTCCAATTTAATTTTTTATCTGTGTGAGTCTCTAATACCGTTTTATAGTCTACTTGATCGTAAGATACACTTTCTTTCCAAGCAAAGCTACCCGTAATACTCGCATCGGCATTGGGTCCTTTATCATTTACCCCAACTTTAACACTTCCACCAAGTGTATACCCAACCTCGGAAGTAACCTTTGCTGAAGTCATTGTATTAACTGGGGCAGCTTTATGGAATTGAGCGCTATCACCACTTGTTATTTCTGCTTCAGTATGATAAGCCGATGGCCATTTTAAACCTGCGTTATAGTATCCGCCATTAATTGTATATTTAGCATCTATATTACTACCATCAGTGGTAACAATTGCAATCTTTTTATCTGCGTAAGGATCCTCAATAAAAGAAACCTTTATTGAATTTTTGATATTCTGCTTCATGTCATAAGTAGTTTTAAAACTATTATAGACTTTTCCACCATTTTGAAGATTTTCTACAGTTCCTTTAGAATCCGCAAATACAGATGTTGCTTGTAAACCAAGTGATCCAGACATAATAACGGACGCTACCGCAACACTTTTAGCTATTCCATTTGCTTTTTTCATACAGACAGCCACTCCTTCTTAAACATTTAAAAGATATAAACGTATTATTTTTAGTTTTCAATACTAAAGATAGATTCATAACGTTACAATGTAGAAATTTATTAATCTTTACGACACTAACTATCAACACTTGTTTTGCTAATTTTCATCTCTTTTTACTGATAACTATTATCAACATTATTAAAACACAAAATAGCGATTTAAACAACAATTTTAAATGTTAATTTAAAATTGTTGTTTAAAAAAATGTAAAAAAATTATAGAATTCTTCATTTCAAGAATTACTATATTTTCATTTACTTATTACAATCTATATTCAGATACATTATTCCCTTTCCATTCATAATAATCTAAAATCCCCTCATAAATGGCTTCTGCTGCAATCTGCCTTCCGTTTTCTGTAGATAACTTACTATAATCGATACCATTATCTATAAAAGCAAGTTCCGTTAACACAGCTGGCATGTCATTTTCTCTTATAACATGAAGATCTCCATGTTTAACACCTCTATCACGTGTTTGAAGTGCGTCTACTAATCGTGTTTGAATTTTTTCAGCTAAAACACGACTTTCTTCCACATGAGGATTTGTTTTTTCAGATTTAGAAGATTTATAGTAGTATGTTTCTGTCCCTTTTGCATTACCGTTAAAAGCATTTGCATGAATGCTTATAAAGATATCACCCTGATTTTGCTTAGCAAACTTAACACGTTCCTGTAAAGAGCTTTTTTGATCATGTCCAGGTCTAGTATCAGATTCACGAGTTAGTAAAACTGTAAATGGAGTATGTTTTTCAAGCAATTGTTGTAGACGTAAAGAAGTATCTAGTACAATCTTACTTTCAGGTAATCCCTTTGTGTTTTTTCCTGGATCTTCGCCGCCATGTCCTGGATCAATAATTATTGCTTTATTTTCTAAAGGATTACTTTGACTATATTGAAGCATATCTGTTTTTGCGGTTAGTTGTGCAGCTTCAGCGCGTGTTATGAATCTATTTGGTTGCCAACCATTATCTGTACCAACTGAGATTTTTAAATCAATTAAAGTATTTGCGAACTTTTCACCCCAATGTCCCTTTAAATCTTCAAATTTACTTTGTCCATTGTTAGTGCTTTTATTTTGTAGTTTATATGCATTCACTAGCATAGTAGCCATAGCAGCACGAGTAACTTTTCCAGAAGGATTAAATATTCCATTTCCTTCACCTTTAATTATTCCTGCCTTTTCAGCTGCGGCAATATAAGGAGTTCCCCAGTGGTTTTGTGAATCTTTAAAAGATGGTTTTGCATTTAAATCAATGTGTATACCAAGAGCCTTTGTCATAATGGTTGCTGCAGAAGCTCTATCTAGTGTATCACTTGAACCAAAAGTTCCATTTGGATAACCACTCAACACTTGTTTATCAACTAAATAAGTAACGGATTTGTCAGCCCATGCAGGAACATCTGGGAATTTGTGAGTATCTGCAAAAATACTAGAAGAATAAGATAGTAGACTTCCAGCAAGAATTCCTGTAGCAATTAATTTGTTCTTCAAAATTTAGCACCTCTAAAAATTTATTACAAGTTAGTAAATATATCATTTATAGTTAATCTTTAAATAATACTCCTTAGACTAAAGAATAGATTAAGTTGGCACTAACACTATATTACAAATGAATAATTTAAAATTGAACTATTATTCCGAAAAGAATCTTCAGACATACACTTATAGATTGAAACTATTCAATATATTCACCAACATTGTGTAACTAGTATAGTTACTTATATGAACGAGTGTCAATTGAAATAACCTTACAGTTTTGTAAGGTAACCAACTTAATAATATATAAAGTAATTATTAAACAATGTAAATAATTATCTTTTATTTTAAGCAAAGATTGTTTTAAAGCACATTCCTTCTAAATTATCATTGATGCCTCTTTCAAGTCTTAATGCACACCTTAAAAAGAGCACTTTTGAAAAGTACTCTTTTTACTTTGCAAACCACTAATTCTATTAGGAAACTTTTTACGAATTATGAAGCTACAAACCTAGAATTCCTACAATCTGGCGAGCCTTAGCATTATCAATATAATAATGCATCTCTAATCCTCGTCTTTCTGCACGGAGCACGGTTCCCCTTAATTTTGATAGATGCTGTGAAACAGTGGATTGCGGGAGTCTTAATATTTCTATCAACTGTGTAACATTACACAGTTGATGGTGCATTAATTCATTTACAATTTTTAATCGAACGGGATGTGCCATTACCTTTAATACTTCTACATCTTCCTCTCGGATTTTAGCTAGATCTCTATTAGATATTAATGTTGTCATTTCGCATTCCCCTTTATTATTAATTTCTATTTTTCAATTATCCTTATAAATAGTACTTATAGATATTTACCATTTGTCCTGTTGAGAAAATATATTCTCGTTCTTAAACAAAAAAAACATCAATCCTATAAACAGTTTTTACTGTTCCAATGAATTGATGCCCTCTAATTTTTAACCAAACTATATTTTGTTTTAAAAGGATTATTTTATAGTTTATTATATGACTTTGAATGAAACTTAACATTCTTTGTTACATAAAAAATAATACTTTTCTCCCTTGTTTAAGTACGAATTAAAATCCCGATTCCCCCTTACACATATTGTAAAATCCAAAAGAAACGTTTCTTCATTTTATCTTATACAGCATATATTATGTATTTCTCAACACCAATAAACGTAGCTAAATCCCCTATAATGGTATCTCTAGCTGGTAACTGTCATTCCTTTTTAAAAGATCACTGTCTTTAATAACAGATCCTTTTAACTTTCCTAAATTAAAATATCCTTTTTATTTTATTTTCTTTTTAACCTCAATGATATATAAACCCCTTTTAATCTATTAATCCCCTACTAAACTTCTCCATGTAGAGATAAAGGAGACTTCTCGTTCAAATAATAAATTATGCAACATTGCATTTGATAAACATTTTCATTGTAACTATAATGATTACAGGATTACTATTAATCCAAATATTCCACGTGGAGGTTTTATTATGTTTAAAAAAATCATTGTATCTTCTATGGCGCTTACTATGTTTGGTGGGGCTACAACTATGCTAGAAACACCTACTGCTCAAGCAGCTTCTTATAACTCAACATCCTCTTCTTACTTTGATGTCACTCCTGAAGAAGCGGCTGCTTTTTATCAATCTCAGGACTATAAAACATTAAAAGCCTTTATGGATGACTTTGAAGCTAGAAACCCTTATGTTCCTGGTGGAGGCTACGCTCAAGGTAGTGTTCGAATGCAAAAATTCAATGATGCTCTTAGAGATGCTAAATTAACAAATGTATACCAAGAATTTATTAGAATTTCGTACTACAATCATTATCCAGAACCAAAATAATCTAAACAAATAAGATGCTCATTACTTTAACTTACCCTAATTTTAAATGTATAGCCTAAAACTAGAAAAACCACTTATATAAGTGGTTTTTCTAATTTTCCATATAACTTAACTGAATGATAAGTTACCTTTATTTTAAGATTTATCACAACCGACATCCTCTTTTTTACACAAACTAGTAAATTAGCAATGAAAATATCAACATGTATTTATAAATAGTTGAAAACCATTCTCTTCTGTTTTATAGCAAAAAACGAGCACCCTCTCGTAATTACATAAGGTGCTCATTTTTATTTTTATGTGTAATTCTGGATTCAATATAGTTTCTTTCCGGTAAGTAAAGACTAAATTAACTTATAAACAAGGCGTTTTAAATTTAATTCATAGATTTTACTGCAACTTGGAATTGTCCCTTAGAACCATCATCATTTGAAACGTAAATACTATACGTTCCAATTGGTAATGGAGATAAAGCATTCCGTACATTTGTAACATTAATTTGTTGTTCTCCAGGTTTTATATAACCACCAACAATTAGCTCCATATTTGGACCTTTCACACTATATCCCATTGTATTTTGACCATTATTTTTCATAAAGAATCTTAAATTTTCACTCCCACTATATACAAAAGAAGTTATAGCCTCTCCACTATAATCCATTGTTTGAGTTAATAATATGTCTGTAGGAATATGTTCAACAAAATGAATTGTATCATTCATTTTGTTTACTTCTTCAGCATAAGTATTATTTCCTAACACACCAAGTGTTAATGCTGAAATTACTCCACAACTGAGCACTAGTTTATTTAACTTCATTTTAAGTTCCCCCTCGATGTTTGTAGTCTATTACCATCATACATTCTTTTTCAAGTACGTTTTTATGTAATAATTCATATCTTTAAACCTATATATTTTAACTTTACACCTTAATAGTTAGTGAGAAACTGACATAGATAAGGCTACAATATTATGCTTCATAAAAAAGAACATGTAAATTTCAAAGTCTTTTTCTCACAAGAATTCATACAATTAAGTACCAAGACACTCAAATAAATAGCGTTCCCATTTCAGATAAAATATACTAATAAAAAATTTTGAAATTTTCACTTTGTAATTTGATATATTCCATGTTAATATAACGAAGGCTATAAAACAAAAGTCACCACATATATTACCTTCACAGAATATTCACACTTAAAAAATCATTATTTTATCAGTAACTCAATTCAAATTTCACCTATACAAAAATCAATTTCTAGTTTCATATGTATAAATATCTAAGTAGATTTTTTTATCTATTAGTTTTTCTAACTTCCTTATCAATTCTAATACGTGTAATATAATAGTACTTTTTCAAGTGCCCTTCCTTTTTTAGATAGAAAGTTTACTGATACTAAACATCTAAGTTTAACTCATACATAATCCAATATACAAACTATCGGAGATGCAAAACTATGGGAATATCTACTCTTTTATTAAATACCTTTATAATAATAATTTGTATCCTTAGCTACCACGTATTTTGGCTAGAATTTAAAGAAAAAATAACATGTAATAATATATTGATTTCTATCCTTTCCTCCGTTGCTATTATTTTTTGCATGACTTTTCCTTTTCATTTACATGCTGGATTTATTTACGATTTACGTTTTATTCCTATCATATTAGTTTTTCTATACGGAAATACAAAAAACATTGTTTTTATAGGAATTTTATATCTTTCTTATCGATTTTACTTAGGCGGAAATGGCGTTCTTCCATCATTTATTATCTTTACTATTATTTCTGTTATAACAATGTTCTTTCGTTACGTATTACCTATGTATGTTAAAGAAAAAAAGCTATTATTAAGCTTACTTCTTATTTTAGTATGTACAACTTCACTTTCTATCTGCGGTTTTGTAACTCAAATAAATACAGGCGGTAAAATAGACTCTACTCTCATAGAATTTTTATTAAATTATATAATCATTAATATTTTCACAGTATTATTATCAGTTTATTTAATAGAGGGAATGATTGAGAAATATAAAATGAAAGAAAAGCTGCAACGGGCTGAAAAATTTTATATAGCTAGCGAACTAGCCGCGTCCATTGCACATGAAATCCACAATCCACTAACCACAGTACATGGATTCACTCAATTGTTAAATGAAAAACATGCCTCTAAGCTACCTCAGGATCAGTACTTAGAAATCATGTTAATTGAAATGCAGCAAATACAATCTACTATTAATAACTATTTATCTTTAACAAAACCACAGAACACCCTAAAAGAGAAAATAGATATTAATCATATTTTAAATCAAGTGAAAGACACTATTTCACCACTCGCTCTATCATATAAAGTTGAAATAAAACAAAATAGTACAGATTCCTTTTATATAAATGGCGACCCCGAAAAATTCAGAATCTGTCTAAACAACATCATACAAAATGGAATTGAGGCCATGACAAATGGTGGAGTATTACAAATAAATATACAGAAAATAAAAGGTAATATTATAATCGATATTATTGATTCAGGGATTGGAATGTCCTCTCAACAAATAAAACGAATTGCTTTGCCATTCTATTCAACAACAGAAAAAGGGACTGGACTTGGTACTATGATTGCTTATAGCATTATTAAAGAATTAAACGGAGATATAGAGATAGAGAGTGAATTAGGTAAAGGGACACGCTTTTCTATTAGTATCCCCTGCTAATATGACGGAATTATTTAAATGATAAAATTTTACTACTTAACTTATTAAATAAATTTAAAAAATGCTGCTACTTGACTCATTAGTCATCTTGATTTCTTGAATGAATTAAAAGTAATAAGGACCAAAGTTTATCTGTTTTTACGGATAAACTCTAGTCCTTTAATTAAATCAAACATACTTAAATTTTATTACTTTGCTCACATCTCTATGAAATAATGATTCATAGACTGTATCTCATTTACTGATTAGATCTGCTTAACTTCAAGATCAGCTCTTAATACTTGATTTCTTAATATCATTGGATACATTCCCTACAGTTATTTTTTCATTTAAAGTATAAGCTTTTTTGATATGCATAACGATACTCCAGTATTTATTTTTGTAACTGATATCGTTACCTGCATTACTAAATATAAGCTTAAATTGATTTCCATTCATTGAAAGACAATTTCCCTTTTACTATTTTACCTCTACCGTATAATTCCCTGTTCCCCCGCCATACTGATACACATGTAAATAATATTTTCCTGGATACGTGTAGTAACTTCCTACTAACTTATTCCCCTCTTGCTGTGCATACGTAACATAATTATTTAAATCTGCTTCTGAATAAAGAACCCAGTTTACTCCTATATTATTTTCCTTCGTTACATTAATTTGCAGGTTTTTCGCCGTTTCCACATTTATTTCAAAGAAATCACTCGTATCACCATTTCCTAAACTAGCACGTAAAACTTGATTTAATTGCAGTTTATTTGCTGTTTGGAATGAATTATTTGATTCTTTTTCTACACTATTATCCTCTTTCTTTTGAACGGTTACATTCGTTGTAACAGTATTCGTTAACCCTTTATCATCTGTTACTGTTAATTTCGCTGTATATGTTCCTTCTTTTGTATACACGTGAGTCGGATTTTGTTCATCACTTACAGTACCATCACCAAACTCCCATTTATAAGCAACAATTTTCCCATCTTCATCTTTTGATCCATCGCTTTTAAACGAAATTGCCTCATTTATATTTCCACTATAGGGATCATTTATAACCGCAACTGGCGCTTTATTCACAGCGCCTTCTTCTGTATTAATCCCATGGAATACAACGTCATATTCAAATTGTCCTGATGCATTCACACGGTAATTTACGAAATAAGCTGTTACTGTTTTATAGCCTGTCCATTCTTTTGCACTTAAACGTTTTAACGTATCATTCACGTTTTGTGTAATTGTTTTCCAGTCTTCATATTCCCCTTTTGCAGTAGTACCTGTGTACGTCCCTTGCAATGTAAATGTATTAAAGAACTGTGATTTATTTTTCTTAACCGATACATTACTTAATTTTACTTCTGCTGTAATTTCTGCCGCAATATCTGAAACTGGTTTCGGTGCGTGAGTTGCTAAATAATCATCTGATACTAATGGAACATTATATTTCTCACGGTTATCGACTAACATTTGCATATAGTCTTGATACTCTTTATTTAAATTCGCATCTTTACTTAAAGCAGAGCGGTATGCATCATATGCTGTTACATCATTTTTTCTAATAAGATCATGAATTTTGTCAAACATATCATATCTCTTATTGTACATGTACGATTGTAAAGCGAAGGAATAATTATAGAAATCCCACGTTCCATACTTTGCATTTAACGTTCGCTCTGCCGTATAACGTTCCGCTGGATTTGAAGATAATCCGCCAATAATGCTCTTTCTCGGTACAACATTATCCGTTCTCGTTGCACCTGCAAAAAACTCAGCATTTCCTTCTTCAAACCAAGATAATCTCTCATTCTCATAAATCTTACCTTGGCCCCAAAGTCCTGGCACTTCATATCTGCCTTGTAAATAATGCGTGAACTCATGTCGGAACAATTCTTCTAAACTATAAATACTTTCTTCTGGTGTACGTTCATAAGTAAAGAACGTGCCTGTTCCTTCTATATAAAGACCACCGTTATTCGTTTCATATCCGTACAATTGACGATTAAATTGATATTCAGCTGGACTATTATAAATAACCATCGTTAATACATCATCAGGATTTCCTTTTTCTAATGGCTGGTCACTTTCAACCGTACGATGGAATTGCGCCTTTACTTCTTTTGCCGCCCAATAAAGACGTTTTACTTTTTCTTCTGTCACTTTATCTCCAGCTTTTAAAACAATTGCCCCATCATCAAACGTATACGTTTTCGGCAAATACTTTTTCTTCCCATCTTCTCGTATTTGATCTAAATTAATAACGTTACCATTTGCATCTTTTCCGCCATAATTCGTCGTAATTTGCTCAGCCGCTACGAAATATTGCTCTCCTAAGTACGGATATATTTTCATTGCGTCTGTTACTACTTGTAACCCTTTCGTTCCTATAGTGTGGAACGTACCAAGTCTACCTGTATAATAAATCCCATTATTAATAAGCCATCCGTTTTTCTCTGTAATCGTTCCCATTAATGCAAAACGACTTAGCTCATTAATATAGCTATCTATTTTCTGATACCATACTGTATCTTTTGGCGCTTTTCTCGTATCGTACAAATACGATTGAATGTCGTAATCGACGCCTTGCATAATATCGTAAATCGCATTTCCAGCTGATAAATTATCTACTAATGTAGAAAAATTATCATTATATTGTTTAAAAATCTTTGAAGCTGATGTTATCGTTTCCACATCACTCGAAGCATTTCCTATTAATTTCCCGTATGATGATATAACTCTATTTTGTTCTAATGTACCGAGTTTAAAATTCGGATTGCTTGTGATCATTTTCAATGCAGGTAAGCATTTATCGTGATAGCTCCGCTCATTTAGTTTACTTAATTCTGTATTATAAAACCCTAAATAAAAACCAGATCGTAACACCTCTACTAAAGTCTCAATCCCTTTTGAATCATCTTTCGTATAGGCTTGTCCTTGCTGCTTCAATTTATCAATAATTGCCTGCATCCTACTATCATTTTGATAGAATGCAAGACTATCCTTGTTAAACTGAAATAGCCCAGTAATTTGCTCCCAATCGATTGTTACAAGTAAATCCACTAACTGCTGATTGCTCAATTGATTTAATTCAGCAATTGTATAAGTTTTCGCTGCAGCTAATTGCTTACTTTCCTTTTTCACTTCAGGCGGTCTTTGTGATAAATCAGCAAGTTGTAGCCTTTTCTCAAAAGACTTATTTTCCAGCACTTTTGATGAATGAGCTAATTCTTGCACTGGTGGTTGTACGCCAACTGGCTCCATTTTGAGCACATTTCGATAAGAAACTTGCTCTCCCTTTGTACTTTCTGCCAATGTACTCCCTTGAAAACTTCCTAACATTAAACTAGCAAAACTTACCCCTAATAACACTTTTTTTGAATAACCTTTCATGCTCTCCCCTACCTTACATTTTTTAGTGTCCCGCACCATTATTTTACTATTTTTACTTTTTATACTGTATTGAGAAAAAAATAAGGTAACGTTCACATATGTATCCATGTCGTGCAAAATTAACACTTGACTTTACGTGCGTTTTATATCAAAAAAGGATAGATCATAGCGAAATTCCAGCTACATCTATCCTCGTTTTTAACACTATGATTTTAACTTTATGAATGTAACTTCCGGTAATATTTGCATATGCTGAATAAACTCATTCTTTTCTTCTGACGATATATTTTTCAGTTGCATCCCTACCTTATAAACAGTTTCTATACCTTGCTGTGAAGCTTCCACTTCATATGAAAGTATTGGAATGCCTTTCACTTGTAGTGTTTCTAATATTTGTTGTACTGCTTCATGTTTATTTATACACATTTGCACCGTTATATTTTGTGGAAATAAAAATTGCACCTTAAAAATACGACTTACAATTTCTAAACCAATTAAAACGAGAATCGTCGCTCCAATGCCTACTACATACATTCCCGCTCCAATTGCTAATCCTATTCCTGCAGTAGCCCATAAACCAGCCGCGGTCGTTAATCCTTTCACCGCCTGCTTTTGAATAATAATTGTACCTGCACCTAAAAAACCAACTCCACTAACGACTTGTGCTGCAATACGGCTTGGGTCTAGAGACATATGCTCTTCAAACACAATATCTGAAAAGGCATATTTCGAAACAACCATTATTAACGCACTTCCTACCGCTACGAGGAAATGAGTCTTTAATCCAGCTTCTTTCGATCGAATTTCTCTTTCAATACCAATCATTGCTCCTAACAAGCCAGCAACACCGATTCGTATAATAAAATCAAAATCTACACTCACGGGCACTTCCTCCTTTCATTCATTATAGATAGATAAAACAAAAATTATCACAAACATCTATTTATCGATATGAAGGAATACCACTAAAATACACTTAATACTCCGACCGTTTTATGTTAATATTTTAAATATTAACATAAAATAAATAACTTCTAATTTTAAGCCTCCACTAATTTTCTAAAAAACAAGGGTGGATTACATGAAATTAGGTTGAGAAAGTTAAGAAGACGCTTTCATTTTGTATCATAATTATTTATAAAAACTACATAAATAAAGGAGCTTACTAACAATGACCGTCTCATTACTTACACCTACTACTGATTTAAAAGAAGAATACTTAGATTTCTATAACGAATGGAAAGATAGCGGTGAAACAATGATCCCGTGGGTTATTTCAAAAGACCCTTCTAACTTCCCCGCTTTGATTCAAGAATTACTCGATGCACATAACGGAGTAAACCTTCCTGAATCTTGGGTACCAGACTCTACATATTGGCTCGTTACAGATAATAATAGAATTGTGGGGGCTGTTAATATACGCCATAGTTTAACCGAACATTTATTTAACGCTGGCGGTCATATTGGTTATGGCATTCGCCCTTCTGAAAGAAGAAAAGGTTATGCTACGAAGTTATTAGAATTATCCCTAGAAAAAACTAAGGAATTAAACATCACGAGAGCACTTGTCGTTTGCGATGAAGTAAATACTGCTTCAGAAAAAACAATTTTACATAACGGCGGGCTTCGTGATGATGATTTCACTGAGGAAGATGGAAATGTAGTAAGAAGATTTTGGATTGAGCTATGAAGAAGTCCTCCAATGAAAATAATCTTGTTATAGAGAAGTATAGTAGAAGTAATGAGCTTCAAGTAAAACATCTTATTGATTTATATAATGAAGAATCGTATCTATTTCACTTATTACGAGATAATAAAACAAAATGCGCGTATGTTGCCTACTATAAAAAAGATGTAGTAGGCATCTTTTTTACCTGGGACAGTAACTTCCATCCATACTGCACATACTTTCGAATATATACGAATCCTTTCTATTCAGGGCTACACATTGAACAATTTTTATTAAACGAGATTCCAAAACGAGAAAACTTCATACTACCATTACAAACCTCTATATGGGAAACGTCAGCTCATTTAAAAGATTATTATGAGCAAAATAATTTTATGGAAATCCGAAGAACATATATGCCGATATTAAACGTACAAAAAATCATACCTATCGGGACAACGCTTCATTCAAATTATCATGTACAAACCTTATCCACCATCTTGTCCAATAATAACTTCTTTGAAAAACTAGCTCACTTAGTAAAAACGAATTACGAGTATACTCACTTAGCAAATCCGGTTGCCTCACTCTCTCTCTCGAAACTTGGCAAGAGATGATTTTGGCTGATGATGTACTACTAGATGGGAGCTTTCTCATTATAGATGAAGCGCATCAAATTATGGCATACTCTTTCCTCCATACATCGGAAAGGGATACTGCTTTAGAACTAGGATGGTGCGGAACTCACACTATAGAAGATTTACCCTTACTGAAACTGCTCTTTTTCAAACAAGCTATGTATGCAAATAAACACGGCTATTCTTTTATTCAAGGTGAATTTGATTCAACGAGTATATATGCAATGGAAATATTAAAATCCTTTCCTTTTAACCCTTGTGCTACTTGGATTACGTATCAAAAAGAAGTCGGAAAGTGATTATACACCTTCCGACTTCTTTTATGCTGTTTCTATTTCAAACTGCACTGTAATACCACTTGGATCTACCACCACAAACCCATTTGTAGTTTCATTTATTTCATGTTGTTTTTCTATTAATCTTTCTTTCACTTCATCTAACGCTTCTTTATGCGGTAGTACAATCGCATATACCTTTAGTCCAGTTGCATGTACTGGTGGATGTGGATTGTTTACTCCGTTCCACGTATTTGCACCAATATGGTGATGATATCCCCCTGCTGAAATAAATAAGCAATCCTCTTCACGCTGTTGTACTTCAAAACCTATTGTTTCGACATAAAATTCATGTGATTTCTCTACATCAGCTATTCGTAAATGTACGTGCCCGACAACAGTGTTAGCAGGTAATCCATCAACCTCATAATCAACGAGTGTTGCTAGTTCTTTTAAATTAAGTGGTGTACTTCCTCCTGGCCCTTCTCCCCATTGATCACGCGGACGATCCGCATAAATTTCAATACCATTTCCCTCTAAGTCTTGTAAATAAAACGCTTCGCTATACGTATGATCACTTGCACTATTAAACCTTGAAATTGGTAAAATTTCATTTGAATATGTATAACGCCCCTCTTGCTCAACCGGACTATCAATTACATTCTTATTGCGAATCACCCCAAATAATGCCGAAGCAAACGCCTCACGAGTCGGAACTAAAAAGGCTATATGATATATACCAGTCGTACGCGGCTCTTGCAGTACCCCGTCCTCTAACTTTTCAAGAACAAGTAACACGTTCTTTCCACCTTTTCCAGATAAATATGCTTTATTCTCCTCTTGCTTAATTACTTCTAAGCCTACAACATTCTCGTAAAAGGCAATTTGACGTTCTAAATCTTTCACTTTAAATTCCACATGACCAATACGTGTTTTCGGATGAATTTTTACCATGAATAACTCCATCTCCTTATCCCAATATTTTTCCATTACATATAACCGTTACTATGAAGGATACAACTAAAATCATCCTATGTAAATAAGAAAAGTCAGAATTTATCCACTTTTTAATTTTCATAATAAAAAAGTCACCTCTTCTAACTTTCAGAAAAGGTGACTTTATAACTCTTATCTCATTTTATGTACTTCAGCAACTAACTTTCCACCTTGAATACCCATGTAAAGTTTCACAGGTGCATCATTTGTGTTTTCAAACACTAAATCTAAGTATGGATACGCAATTGTAGCATCTCTTCCTTGTGGAACATAGCCTACTGTTTTAGAATGTGTCGTTCTCTCTACCATTTTCAAACCAGCTTGATCTGCTGCATTGTATAAAGTTGATGATGTTTGACAAACACCACCGCCGTATCCATCTACTAATTTACCATCTACAATTTCTTTTCCTAATTGATATCCTTTATCTGGCGTTGTATCACCAATTAATGCATTGAAAGAGAAACGATCTCCTTTTGCTAATACAACTCCATTTATGCTCGCTGCCGACAAACGGATATTCTCAATACGGCCACCTGCTGAGCCTCCTAAATTCGTTTCATATCTACCAATTACCGTACCGCTTCCTTGCGCGTCACTTAATGTTGCGGTAGGTTTTTTCTCAACAATAGGTAACTGATATGAAGAATCCCACATACCAACGTTTAATAATTTATCTACCAATTCTTTTTCCATTAATTCATAAGAAGGTTTTCCTTCTTGCCAACTTCCATCAGATGCTAAACGCGAAGGAACCATCTTTTTATCGACGCTTTTCCCAACCTCGCTAGCAACCTTCGTTACCGATTTTTTAAATTTTGCTTCGTCTTCAAAATAACCTAGACTCGATAAATCTAGCTTTTTCACTTCCGTACCAGTTCGACTATCAACTAAACTAATAGAATCCTGTACTTCTGCTTTAGCCTCTACCGTGTGGCCACCAATATCACTTACTAATGCAACATCACTTACTTTTGTACCACAACCACTCACTACAGCTACACATAACACCCCAACTAATATACCCTTTACTTTACGGAACAATATACTCTCCCCTTTTTCCCAACATTACTTTTATGTATTATTTCATTTTTATGTATGTTTTGTTACAATCATTTTACAATATATTTATAAATTGTTACAAGTTATTTTTTACTCTATATAAATTACTCTTTTCTTTTCCAAATGTCTATACATATTTACATAAAAGTTTGAGTTTGATAGAATTGTAACCTTTATGTAACCCCATTCTTTTATCCAGTATATACCATAAAACAAAAGAAATACAAATGTAAAAACTCCATATTCTTATTTATAAAGAAACTTCTCTTGAACATAAATAGGTATTTGCCGTGCCACCGCTCCGCTTTTGCACATACATTATGGTGAATTTAACCTATTTTAAAGAAATGGAGGATGTTTTTATGTACCCCTACAATCCATACGATCCATATAACCAAAATGGTTATCAGCCTCAATATGATTTACAAGCACAATACCAACAATATATAGATCCAGCAGAACAAGTTAATCCATATGATCAAAATCGACAATTCCAACTTCCAATCTCTTTTCCTGGTACTGGAAACCGCCAACTAGAAAGACGAGTAAATGAGCTTGAGCAAAGAGTACGTCAATTAGAAAACACAGTTGAGCGTCATACACGTAGATTAAACCGCTTAAACCAACGTTTACGTACAATAGAAAACAGACTAAACATTCCATTTTCAGCATTAGAAGACGGATTTTAATTTCGAAAATAAAAAATATATGAAGGAAGGGGCTCCCCCTTCCTTATATAAATTGACGAAAGTTTTTTCCATCTCTATACTGATAAGAGTTAATGAAATGAAACAAGGTGATAAATATGGATTTTGAAATAAATTATCTTTCCTTTTATGTTGTACAAGTAGAAGGAAAAGGTGAAGCTGTTGATAAGCGCTACAAACATTTTCAAACATTAGACGCTGAAGAGTATGAAGATAGCTCCTTAAAAGAATTTTTGAATGGAGAATTATTAAAAATTTCAAAGCGAAAAGTAGAACGTCATGCGAAAACAGAACAAGCTCCGACAAAGATCGGTCGCTTTATTGTAGAAGAAGGGCACGAACTTGATTCAAACCCTCATTACAACCTATTTAATCGCATTCGCTTTGCGGAAACAAAGGAAAACTTCAAAGATATGAGCGAACCTCTAGTTTATACATATCTTGACACAAGTGCTGTACGCGGTGGTGTATTTTTAATTGCGCAAGCAAAACTACGCAAATACTTTGATGACCCATTCGTTTTCGTTATGAAATGTGACTTCGAGCCGAAAGTCGCTTCTATTTCCGATGAATCCACACTGATTCGTAACGTTGAAATGGCTATCACAACAAAAAACATGAAATCTATCCAATATCCGTACATGCCTGAAGAAGGTATGGTCGAAGTGGGCGAGCTAAAAATTCACCAAGCATCACACGCCCGTTACTTTGAAGACTTCTTAAAATTCGTCGAGTACGAGCGCTCTATGCCTGAAATTATGAAAACACAAGTAATGGACATGGTATATGACCAAATTGAAGATGTATTTGAAGAAGGTACGGAAGAACGCGAACAATTCGACCAAGCGATGGAAGTATGGGCTGCCAGTCCGAAACGCGAAATTATGGAACAATTTTCAACCGAAGAAGTAATGGAAGCTACCGCTCAAATCGTCGAGCATGCTCCTGAAGTAGAATTAAAGCTAAAAGCAGATCATATCTCTGTGAAGGCCCTGCTTGCTGATTTCGGGGATCAAATACATATCGCAAAGGTAAATGACCGATATGTATTAATGATTGAGGCTGATACACTTACGTTTGAAAAAGGATTCTCTCCGATTGAGTTTCTGAAGCCGGATGAATTGCAAGACGTAATGGAGCGGATTGAGAATAAGCAGCAGTATTCTTATGATCCGAACGGGATTGAATAAATCTTTCCATATAACTTTTTTACTGAGCGCTTTTAATAAGCGCTCTTTTATTTGGGACAGAATTGACAATTATATTAAAAACCGATTCTACTAAGAATCGGTTTTTCTACTTTATAACAAAATATGCTTATGTTTAAAAATAATTTTTAATCCAAGATCACATTTGTTGCAGAATCAAGCGTATTTCCATTAGAGATCTTTGCTTCAATATTTCTAGTTGACCAAGTCCTTCTAAAGTTTTTGGTACGCTTCCTTTTAGTCACTATGTATATTCTTAAAATGAAACTTTTACTTTATTACCTCAAATTTATTGTACTCATAAAAAGATAGTTGAAAACGATATTCCGGATGCTCTCTCACCCAATCGTAGGCTTCTTCTAAAATTTCCATTTTGTTTTGTAGGTCATTAAGTTCACTACATTCATTCCTTTTCTGTTTGCACAGAGGGCAAAATCCACCTACTATCTCGGCATTCATCGTACGAATCGTTTTACTTTCTAAATCAACTACTAGACGAAGAATAAAAGAATGCTCCGCTTTTGTAGTCACCATCATTTCAGCAGTCCCGTCCTCATTCCAAAAGACTCCGTTTAATTCCATCTGTACGGTGACATCTTTAATATCCAAGTCTATCACTATCATACCTCCCTTGTATAAAACTCTTATCTTACTCTTTTATTTTAATCTTTAATACACCACGATTTAAAGATAGATTGAGCTTTTATTAATAGATTTTAAAATTCTTGCCACATCTTAATTTTCAAAGCAATTACAATGGCCCAATTCGAACAAATCAATTCCTATTTAATATGAATACTTTATTCACCCATCAATACAATGACGTTAAATTTATGTAGATGGAAGTAGAGGAGAATATCATTTAACCTCTGTATTCTCCTCCATCTCAGCCAAATACCTAATCTGTCTTTCCGCTTTTCTAACCGCAGTACGAAAATGCTTTTTCAGAAGTTCTACTGTAGATTCACTTATATAATATCTTTCCGTTATACTTTCCCACGTATCACTACTTTCAAATGTACTCCAAACGAAAGGACGCTCTGTATTTTTTCTCATTTCTTTAAATACCCATTTTCGCATCTTTTTTTTCACTTTTTCTGTTAGTTTGCCGTTTTCTACAAGTTCAAGCTCACCATGTCTTTTATACCTTTTAGTAATATCTCTCTCGCTATATGCTTTAAGAAGTATGTTCGCTGTATTCTCAGCATCCGCTAAAGCTCGGTGCTGCTTCCCTTCCCACGTTAAACCAAGCTGTTCTACCGCAAATTGTAAACTTGGCGTATGTTCAAACAATTCTTCATACGCTTGAAAAACAAATTTTTGTAAATCCATTCTTCTTTCTTTGTCCATACATGGGCAATCTACACCATGTAACGTACAATCATGAGATAGAAATCGATAATCTTCTTTTCCCCATGTAACAAATATAGAATCTTCCCCGATAAACTGAATAAATTCCTCAATAATTTGCGGGAATTTCTCTACACCAATTAAATCTTTCTTTGTAATTCCCGTTAATTTTGTCGTATGACGAGTAAGTCGTGCACCCGGTTTTACTAACTCCGAAAATTCTCCAATTACCTTCATTGTACTTGCTTCTATTTTTATAGCTCCGATATCAACTATCTCTGACGGATCTTCTGATTTATACGGCCTGAAATTTCTCTCTATATCAAACACAATAAAATGTGTAGCGTTTTCCAATTTATTTACCTCTTTCTAAATTCCTTTTCACACACATACTTTATTTTCAGTATTTATTTAATCATACACTTTATGCATGTAATACTTCGTCTAAAAAACGAAAATTCAATTTCATTATTATATGTACATAGGAGGTTATTCAATAAAAATGCAAAAAAAAAGAAGGGCAAGCCCTTCTTTTTTCCACAATTACTTCTTGTTAACGTTTGTAGCTTGAGGTCCACGGTTACCTTGTTCTACTTCGAAAGTAACTTCTTGACCTTCTTCTAAAGTTTTGAAACCTTCGCCTTGGATAGCTGAGAAATGAACGAATACGTCTTCTCCGCCTTCAACTTCGATGAATCCGAAACCTTTTTCTGAGTTAAACCATTTTACTTTACCGTTTTGCATTTAAAAAATCCTCCTACAATGTACCTATATGTACATATTCATTTTCAACCACTTTACAAAAATAAGTCAGACATTAAAAAAACTGCAACTCTGAGGAGATTTAACATTGCTATCCTCCTCGGAAGTTACAGCTCATTTAAATCTCTATATTATTAAAAGTAAAATGGTTTAAATATAATATATCATATCAATATAATAAAAGCAAAGTTTTTTTTGCTATACAACTTTTTTCTTCCACTGCATCGCTTTTGATTCACCTGATCCAGCTACAACATAGCCTTCTTTTTCGTTAACGATGCGCCAGCCATGCCCTTTAACTGAGTCGCATACTGTAACAATTCCTTCTTCTAAAAGTACACGACAAACAGTACTAATCCCCGCCTTATTTTGCGTTGACGTTGTATATAGCACATGTTGATCTACACTTAAGTCTAAATAGCTACTTGCTTTCTGCTCGCTTTGACATGTGTGCCAATATGTTTTTTCATTCTCAATACTTTCATCTATTTTACAAAAAGAGATATTCCCGCTAATCCCCTTGCATGATCCACTGGCTGCTACTAAATAAGAGTTGTGTAAAGTCAACGCTGAGATCATCTGATTCATCACGATTTTAATCCTCTTTAATTTACGTGTCTCCAAATTAAAGAGCCAAACACCACCATACTTAGCATGTATTTTCGTACCGATAAATAAGTAATGTTTATATAAAAACAACGATCGAATAGATGGTGCCCCACCACCATATTCAAGAAATGGATGAATAGTTTCCCATGTCGAACCAAAATCATTAGAATGATACAACGTTTTATCTCCATGAGCAATGACAGTTCCTAGTACATTACTACATACATTCCAACTCGTTGCTTTTGTTGGAAAACGTTGGACCGTCCAGTTCTCTCCACCATTCATACTACGAATAAAAATTCCTTCGTCACCTACACCATACACTACATTATCTTCGCTATGTAAATCCCTAATTCGTTTTTGAAAACCATTTAAAATTTGTTTCCATTCTCCGTCTTGTTCAATAAATAAACCATTATATGTAGTAGCTAACATAAGCTTTCCATCTCTTAACTTTGTAATAGCGGTCGCACTTAACATTGTCTCCACGTTGACACTCCCATTCTTAGAACTTCTCAGCAAATGCAATTGCAAAATTACTGCATTTTTCAACATCCTCTTCGTCTTCTGGAGCTAGTTCGATTTTCAATCCTTCTTGTACAAGCTCTGCACCGCGTTCTACAAGGCGTTCTTCAAATATCGTTACCGCTTCACAAAACAGTTCATACGCCGTATCACCTGACCCGAATACCGCTACTTTTTTCCCTGATAAATCTATATTTTCTAAGTCATCATGAAAATCTTCCGCTTCAAATGGTAATTCACCATCGCCCCACGTATAAGATCCTAAAATGATTCCATCATAAGCTAATAATTCTTCAGCATCCATGCCTTCCATTTCTTGCAGTACTACTTCATGATCAAAGGCATCTAAACTAACTTTAATTAAATCAGCAATACTCTCTGTATTTCCTGACATACTTGCATAAGCTATTAAAATTTTCGCCACTTCGGCATCCCCCTCTTACAATAAATGATTCTCATTCTCATTATATTAATAATGATAATCAATTTCAATTGTATTTTTTATTATTTCTGTTTACATCACAAAAAAGCACAGATGACTATACAATCATCTGTGCTTTTTTATTACTTTTTAAAAATACCAAATGGCTTTCCAACTGGTAAAACAACTTTCCCGAAGTGTGTATTTAACACTGCTGCTGCTGAACCATAGAAAGATAATAATGAAATAAGAAGTTCAGAATATGCTGCTAAATTATGCATTGCGTGCGGCATAACACCTAAAGTACTTAATGAAAGACCGATAAATAAGAAATCAATAAGGACGAAAATCATAAATAATACTTTATGTGTTTCCATTGCACCAATTGTCATGAAGATTGTGAAAATCAAATATCCGATAAAGGCTACACCAAGCTGTTTTGAATCTGCAACTTGTGCTAATTTTTCGCCAAATACTCCAAGTTGAATTAACCAAGTCATTCCAACGCCTAACCAAAATAGGCCGTACGCACCGAATGCTGTTGTACCAAATGTATTGTTATGCTTTGCATCGTGAATGCATGCAAAGATTTGTGCAAATCCTCCTAAAAAGATTGCCCATGGTAATACAAGAGAAACGCCATCTGTTAAGCCTAGCTTTTGAGATGATGCTACAAGTGTTACCATCGCTAATCCAAATAGACCAATTCCAGATGGATCTGCTGTTGTCATTTTCACATGATGTGTAGTAGTTTGATTGCTCATATAAACCTCCTGATTATAAACATACTCGAATACAATACTTAAATCAGAAGACTATGTCAATGGTTTTTTTTGTATGTTGTCAGACCTTATATTTTATAATGTTCTAATATACTTCCGACCACTTCATACGGTTTTATATTCACTTTTTCCAACTCGCGTATCGGCAACCACAACGGGATATAACTCCCTCTCTCTTTCAGCTCGAATTCTTTAGCTTTCCCACTTCCGAAAATCCCATCTATACTATGAGCATTAAAATAATACTCCGTTCCTTTATACTCCACCTTCGTAATAAGATGCCCTACTTTTATATGTATCCCTAATTCTTCATAAGCTTCTCCCTTCGTTGCCTCTTCAGGTGTTTCTCCTTCTTCAATTCCTCCGCCTGGAAAAACATAATATGTTTCCCCTTCCCTAATACGTTTTATAAGAGCAATTTTCCCTTCCTGCACAATAATAGCTACGCCGCGATTTCTTATCATTTTATTACCTCAATACGAATCGCAACTGTTCCCCACTTTTTTTCTTGTTCTTTCGTATATATGTTGTATGTACTTTCTAACATTTCCTCTAAACTATCATTTTCACAATCCAATAATTTTTTATCAATTTGTTCGTACATTGCTTTAAAGCATTCATATCGTTTTATTTCTGTTACTTTTACAGTCATCGTTGCTGCTGTCGTAAGGTTTGTAAATACAATATTATCGCCTTGTTTTATAAGTTGACGTTTTGTATCAAATAAACGTACTTCATATACTTTTTTTCCTGATTGAATTGACTGAAAAGGTTTATTATATAACCCCATTTCATATATCATTCATTCCACTCCTTTTTTATTCGTTGTGCCTACTAATTATATTTGTTCATTACCAATTCATACAACACAGTTCAACTTATTCCAAGTTGCATATAATGTTCCATTACTTGCTTTAGAGAGGATGCAAAATTTGTTATGTTATATTTAAATCAAAAACCTGAATATAATAAATATGATATTGGTGATTATACTTATAGTAAAGTAGGGCCAACCATTTTTTCTTGGAACGATGAAACGAAATTAAAAATAGGTAGGTTTTGTTCATTAGGAGAAGAAGTCGTTTTTATACTTGGCGGTGAGCATCGTGCAGACTGGATAACGACTTACCCATTTAATGCACTTTTTGATGAAGGAGCGCATATTACTGGTCACCCTTCTTCAAAAGGTGATATCGTAGTCGGCAATGATGTATGGATTGGTTATCAATCCTGCATTTTATCTGGTGTTACAATTGGTAACGGGGCCATTATCGGTGCAAAGAGTGTTGTTACAAAAGACGTACCTCCATATGCAATTGTAGCTGGTAATCCTGCAAAATTTATTCGATATCGTTTTCCGCAAGAAATGATTGACAAACTAGAGAATCTCGCATGGTGGGACTGGGACATTTCTGTTATAAAAGGAGCTATTCCACTTCTACTCTCAAACAAAATCAACGAGTTTTTTATCTCGTCCGAAAATGAATCTATATGATTAATACAAAAAGTGAACTGCACCCCAATTGTTAGACACAGTCTAACAATTGGAGGTGCAGTTTTTCTATGGCTAAATTTACTGCTGATGAAAAAATACAAATCGTTCTACGTTATTTGAACGGAAATGAAAGTTATCGAGAAATGGGTAGATCGATCGGTATAAGTGACACAATCATTTTGAATTGGGTAAACCAATATAAACAGAATGGTGTGGAAGCTTTTCTAAAACGATGTACAAATTACACACAACAATTTAAACTAGACGTACTAAACTTTATGATTGAAAACGGTATGTCCTTATTTGAGACGGCAGCTATCTTTAACATTCCTGCCCCTTCAACGATTTCTGTTTGGAAAAAACAGTTCGAAACACAAGGAATTGATGCCCTTCAATCTAAGAAAAAGGGGCGTCTATCCATGAAAAAAGATTCAAATAAACAATTAAAACAAGCTTTAGCTGAAGGGTCAGTCGAAGCACTTGAAGCACGTATTCAACAGCTTGAGATGGAAAATGAGTACTTAAAAAAGTTGAATGCCTTAGTTCAAAACAAGGAAAAATCACGAAACAAGACAAAGCGCAAGTAGTCTATGAATTAAGGCATAAATATTCGGTGAAGGCACTCGTGGAGCTAGCTACTATTCCTCGAAGCACGTATTATGATTTAGTAAAGAAAATGAATCGTCCAGATGTAGATGCCGATTTGAAAGCGGAGATTAAAGCGATTTATGAGGAAAATGAAGGTCGTTATGGTTACCGTCGCATTCGTGATGAATTAACGAATCGTGGTCAGAAAGTGAATCACAAGAAGGTTCAGCGCATTATGAAAGAGCTTGGATTAAAGTGTGTTGTGCGTATGAAAAAATATAAGTCTTATAAAGGAAAAGTTGGTAGAATTGCACCTAATTTTTTAGAGCGTAATTTTCATACAGATGCACCGAATCAAAAATGGGTAACAGACATCACAGAGTTTAAATTATTTGGAGAAAAACTGTATGTATCACCTGTATTAGATTTGTATAATGGTGAAATTATTACCTATACAATTGGTTCTAGACCGACGTATTCACTTGTTTCAGAGATGTTAGAGAAAGCATTGGAACGTTTACCTGAAACCCACCAGCTACTGATGCATTCAGATCAAGGATGGCATTATCAAATGAGACAGTACGTCTGTACACTTGAATCAAGAGCTATCGTCCAGAGTATGTCTCGAAAAGGCAACTGTTACGACAACGCAGTAATAGAGAATTTCTTTGGGATTATGAAGTCGGAGTTCCTCTACATAAAAGAGTTTGAAAGTGTAGAGCATTTTAAAAGAGAATTAGAAAAATATATAGATTATTATAATACGAAACGGATTAAGGCAAAATTAAAAATGAGCCCGGTACAATACCGGACTCACTTTTATCAAGCTGCCTAATGAAATAACCGTGTCTAACTTTTAGGGGTCACTTCACTTCAAGGATGCTCTTTTTCTTTTTATTTTTTATGTCCGTGCAACTGAATACACGGAGAACATTGAAATGGAATTTTATCTAAACAATTAAAGTTTGTTTCGCAAATTTGTTCAATCGTTGGAATAAACGGAATGACAACCATATTACTTTCTACTATTTGTGTAACAGGTGGTAACACTGTGCCCACTTGATGTTCGAAGCGAATACTCGCTTGATTAATATAATTCCCTGAACCATTTGGCGCGCTCTGAACTACTACTTGGAACGAAACTGTTCGCGCTTCACCTGGATTTAAATTCCCTACAAGAAATCCTGATACCGGGCTTACATTTGGCACTGGTATATTATCAACCGTTACACTTCCAAGGACAAATCGAACACTACTATCTAACATATCTTGAAAACGGATATTTTGCATTACAGTATCACCCGTATTTGTAATAACTGTCGTAAACGTAATGACATCTCCAATCGTTGCTGTTTGATGATCTGCCGTTTTTACAACTGTCGTTGAGACATTTTGAGGAATAAACGGAATAACAACTGTATTGCTATCACCTTCAACTACTACTGGCGGCTCATTCGGATTTACAATTGCGAGCCCATTTGCTATAGCAGTATTTGTGACTAAGTTATTTATTTGCCCTCCTATTATTACAACTTGGAAATTAATAATTGCCGCATCATTTGGCTGAAAATCACCTAACGGAATACCGGTATTCGGATTTACAAATGGAAGAGGTACATCGTTTACCGTTACCGTACCATTTATAAATAACGTATTCGGATCAACGATATCTGTTAACACGATGTTGGTCACAGGAACTGTACTATCATTTATAACGGCAATTCCGTAAGTGACAACATCCCCTACCATTGCCACTTCAAAGTTTGCTCCTTTTGCAACAAATAAGATTGCAGTATTTACCGTTACAATAACTGTATTGCTCGTATCCATCACTGTAACTGGCGGTTCCCCTGGTACTAAAATATATTCTGCTAACGCCCCAGCAACGTTCACTACTGTACCACCATCTGGAAAGCTCGTAATCGTAGCTTCATATGTTACAATCGCCGTCTCACCGACTGGAATGTCTACAATCGTAAATCCAACCTGCGGATTTACTCCCGGACGAGCTACTCCATTTACAGTTACACTATTTGGTACAAAAACAGCTTCCGGAGATAGGACATCGATAAATTGAACATTCATCGCATCAGCAGTACCAGTATTTAATATTCGAACCGTATACGTTACCGTTTCTCCTACTCCAACAATTGAATGATCTACTTCTTTTTGCATATCTAAACTGCCTCTATTTACTGGTGTGACTGTCGTATTACTTGAATTCGTAATTGTAAACGGAGGTTCTCCTGGAATTAATTCGAAATCACCCGTTACTCTCGCTGTATTCATAATGCTACTAGAAGGCGGAACTGCGATTACATTTACTGCAAAGGTAATTAATACACTATCCCCTACTGCAAGATCAGGTAATGAAAAGCCTACAAATGGATCTAAACCCACTTGTGGAATCCCATTTATTTGTACACTTCCGGGAACGAATTCTAAACTAGGTGATGGAACATCAATAAACTGAACATTTGTCGCTGTTACCGTTCCTGTATTTGTAACTTGCACACTATACGTTAACGTATCTCCTAAACGTGTTGCTTCTTTATTTACAGATTTTATAACGCTGAATCGTCCTCTATTTATCCTTGTTATTGTCGTATTACTCGGCTCTGTTACTACAACCGGTGGCTCTCCTGGTACTAAAGTAAAGCTTCCTGTTATATTTGCAACGTTCGTAATTGTTCCTGATGCCGGGATGTTTGTAACTGTCGCTTGAAACGTCACTACAACCGTTTCACCAACTGGTATATCTCCAACTCCAAAGCCAGTAATCGGATTTAAGTTTGGTTGCAGGGCTCCATTTATCGTTACACTATTTGGTACAAATGACGCTCCTGCTGAAATAGTATCAATAAACTGAACATCATTAGCTGTTACTGTTCCTGTATTCGTTATTTGAACCGTATACGTTAATACATCCCCAACTAGGGTAGCAGCCCTATTTACCTGTTTTATAACATTAAATTGTCCTCTATTTACAGTTGTAAGTGTTGTATTGCTCGGTTGATTTACTATCACTGGTGGTTCTCCTGGTACTAATACAAAGCTTCCAGTTACATTTGCTGTATTAACAATTGTTCCATTTGATGGAACACTAACCACTGTTACTTGGAATGTTACTTCTACACTTTCACCTGGATTTATATCTGGAAGCGGGAATCCATTATTAGGATTGAATCCAGGTTGTAACACACCTTCTATCGTTACACTGTTCGGCATGAATGCTATAGAGGACGGTAATACATCACTATATTGAATATTCGTCGCTACCACTGTCCCTGTATTTTGAACTACTGTTGTATATGTGATTGTATCGCCTACTGCAACAACCGGCTGACTTACTGATTTTAATACATTCAAACCAGATTCATTTATTTCTGTTAATGTCGTGTTACTTGTCGTCGTCTCCGTAATAGGCGGCTCTGTTTCACTTACAGCAAATGTTGCTGTAACGTCTACAAAGTTAACAATCGTTCCACCTTCTGGTATGCTTGTAACCACTTCCTGATATGTGACAAGTACAAAATCATCTACAGGTATATCTGGAACTGTAAAACCAATGAAAGGATCTAATCCTGGTGCCGGTACCCCGTTTATACTCACACTTCCTGGTACAAATGCTACTCCCGCGGAAGTCGTATCAATAAATTGAACATTCGTCGCTGGCACTGTTCCGAAATTAAAGATCAATACATCATACGTTAATATTTCTCCTACAGTCGCTACTTCTTTATCTACTAGTTTCAATGGAAAAACAAACGCTATATTAATCGTCGTAACGACTAAATTTGTTAATATCGTTTCCGTAATCGGTGGTTCTTGCGGATTTGGTTGTGAAGTAAATGTAACGTCTGCATCATTTAAGATGACTTCATTATCTGGAATTTCTGTAATCGTCACTTGGAACGTTACCTCAATACTTCCACCATTAATTAATAATGGCGTAACTGTAAATCCTATTTCTGGATTTAAACCAAGTTGCTGCACCCCACCTATTGTTACACTATCTTCTACAAATGTCGTTCCTTCTGGTATGACATCTTGGAAGAACACATCTGTAACTGGTATAATTCCTACGTTTGAAATGAGCACGGTATACGTTAATACATCCCCAACCGCTCCGGTTGCAACGTCAACTGTTTTTGTTGCGGTTACTTCACCGGGAGGAGGTAACGGTATTGTAACTACCGTTGTATTACTTGAGTTCGTTGTTGTTACAGGTGGTTGTAAAGGATTTAATAAGAAAGTGGCTGTAGCAGATGCTGTATTTAATACTGCTCCGCGTGTAGACGGTGCAATTACCGTAACTTGGAACGTTACTGTCAAGGATGTTCCAGCTGCAATATTAGGAAGCGGGAAACCGACATTCGGGTCAAATCCAGGTTGTGACGTTCCATTTATCGTTACACTATTTGCTACAAATGTTGTTTCTGGGGCAATTGGATCAATGAAAGAGACATTTGTTGCTGTTACTGTTCCATTATTTCGAATAACAACAGAATACGTGTAAGTTTCTCCAAGTGCTGCTTGTTGTACAGATGAAGATTTTTGTATATTTAACTGTGCTGTGTTTACTTGCGTCACTACAAAATTACTGTTTGTAACAGTCGTTATTGGAGGATTTGCTGGATTTATAAGAAAACTTGCAGTAATGTTCGATTGGTTTCTTATATTTCCACCGCTCGGAATACTCGTCACTGTAACTTGAAACGTAACCGTGGCCGTTTGCCCGACCGGAATATTTGGTAACGGGAATCCTGCCATAGGATCCGCGCCTTGCTGAACGACTCCGTTTATCGTCACACTATTTGCTACAAACGCAGTACCAGACGGAATTGGATCTTGGAAAATAATATTCGTTGCAGGAACAGTTCCTGTATTTTGAATAAGAATCGTATACGTTAACGTATCTCCTACACCTGCTTGCAGTGTATTTACACTCTTCATTACATTCAGTGATCCTACATTCACTCGCGTCACAACAATATTACTAATCGTTACAATTGTAATTGGTGGCTGGAGAGGACTTACTTGGAAATCAGCAGTTACATTCGCATTATTCGGAAGAACTCTATTTGGTGGTACACTCGTAATCAACACTTGAAAAGTAACTGTTACCATCCCTCCTACTGGAATATTAGCAAGTGGAAATCCAGTTGTTGGGTTTAAACCTGGTTGAGGCGTTCCATTTATTATTACACTATTTGCTACAAACGTTGTTCCAGATGGAATTGGATCAAGGAATGATACATTTGTAGCTGCTACCGTTCCACTATTTTGTATACGAACTGTATACGTTAACGTGTCTCCTACACCCGCTTCAGTAGCGCTTACACTTTTTATTACATTTAAACCTGAAGAATTCACAACTGTCATAACAGTATTACTTGGTTCTGTTACAGTAATTGGTGGCTCTGTTGGATTTACTAGGAAATCTCCTGTAACATTCGCACTGTTTACAACGTTGTTTCCAAGCGGAATTTCATCAATCAATACTTCAAATGTAACAATTACACTCGCACCAGTAGGCAAATCATTTAGCGGGAATCCAAGTTCTGGATCTGCCCCTTCTTGTAAGACCCCATTCACAAAGACACTGTTTTCAATAAATAATGTACCTTGTGGAATTGAATCTTGGAAAAATACATTTGTTGCTGGTACACTACCCGCGTTTATGATTTCGATTGTATATACTAAAACATCCCCTACCGTCGCAACATCTGTATTTACTGATTTCACAACTTCAAAATTCCCTGATTGTACAGTTGTATTCACAATGTTACTCGGAACATTAATTGTTACTGGTGGTTCACTCGGATTCACTTGAAAACTTGCTGTTACATTTGCTTGATTTAAAATATCTTCATTTTCTGGATCCTGTACAATTATTACGTCAAATGTGACTACAACGGTTTGAGCCGCAGGAATATTCGGAAGAGAAAATCCTGTATTCGGATTCAATCCACTTTGCGGTACTCCATTAATTGTTACAGAATTTGCAACGAAAGAAACAGCTGAAGAAATAGCATCTTGGAAAAACACATTTGTTAACGGAACATTCCCTGTATTTTGAACGGCAATTGTGTATGTTAAAGTGTCCCCTACTGCCGCTTGTGTTGTATTCACTTCTTTTATTACATTTAAACCGCCTGTATTAACTTGTGTCACAACTGTATTCGTTTGTCTATTAATCGTTATCGGTGGCTGATTCGGAATAACGACGAAATTAGCAGTTACATTTCCGCGATTCGCAATCGTACCTCCCGATGGCGTCGATGTCACTCGGACTTGAAAAGTAACCCTCCTACTTCCGCCAGGAGATATATTAGCTACCGTAAACCCAGTCGCTGGATTGGCCCCAGGTTGCGAAACTCCATCAACAGTTACACTATTTGGGATGAAAGTCGTTCCAATTGGGATTGGATCTTGAAAAATAACGTTCGTTGCAAGTACATTTCCTGTATTTTCAATTGTAACAGTGTACGTGAGAACGTCATTCACTGTCGCAAAAGCTCTATCCACTGTTTTTCTCGTTCTTATATCAGCTATATTAATTGTCGTAACTACAGTATTACTTGTCGCTTGCCCTGAAACTGGTTGTTGGCCAGGCACTGGGGTAAAGGTAAATGTTGCACTTGCACGATTCGGAATTGGATTGACAAGAGGGTTCGATGTTACTCGAACTTGAAAGCGCACTACGGTCGTTTGCGAAGCATTAATACTTCCTAGATTAATACTACTTGCTGGATTTGCTCCTGGACGTGCTACTCCATTTACCGTAACGCTGTTTGCGACAAATGTTGTTCCTGCAGGAATACTATCAACAAAAATAACATTGTTTGCAGTAACGTTTCCATTATTCGTCACATTAACCGTGTACGTTAATACATCATTAAGCGTTGCCGTCTGTAAATCTACAGATTTTTGCATACTTATAGTTGCTTGGTTCACTGTCGTTTGTACTGTATTTGAAGTAGACATACTAGTAATAAGTGGACTACCGATGAAAGGACGGAATTGATATGACACCATTGCACGATTTGAAATAGGATTTGGATTCGGGAATGATGTTATTCGAACTTGAAATGTAACAACTCTTTGCGTGTTATTTGGGATTGTACCTAAATTAATTCCATTAGCAGGGTTTGCATTCGGCTGCGTTACTCCCCCTACCGTTACACTACCTGTAACAAACGTCGTTCCGCTCGGAATACTATCACGTAATACAACGTTTTCTGCGCTTCCTGTTCCTGTATTTGGAATCGTAATCGTATAGGTAAGAGTATCCCCTACCCCTGCGACTGTTCTATTAACCGATTTAACTGGATTAATAATTGGACCTGTCGCATCAATTTGAACACCAAAACCAGCTGCAGCGTATCCATCTCCATTTGTAACGAAGCGAACAGTTGCTGACGTTTGATTGTTTACTAAAGATGAGGAGGCATCTACATTCGTAATATCCCACCCTTGTCTTCGGACGGCCAAAGCTACCCCTAACGGCTGATTTAAATCTCCAAATGTACCGCTCGTATCTAAATTTCCACTGTCATTACAAATTTGTGACTGAAAGAAATTATTCGCGGGATTTCTCGGTCCGAATAACGCAACTGTAGTATTCGCATTCGGCCCAAAGCGAAGTTGATCTCCAGAAATGTTAGAATCACCTTCTTGGGCAGTTACAAGTACCCTTCCTGTTACAGCTCCTGTTGCCGGAGTAGCAAATCCAGAAATAGTAGCATCAACTGGTGGTGATGAAGCATCGATAATTTCTTGACCTGCATATACTGACAAATTTCGAAGTGGTAAACTTGCATTTTGATACACAACCTCAAGCGTCCAGCCAGCTGAACGACTAATTGTTGGATCAGCTGAAGTTCTTGTAGCCGGTACGGCCCCTGTCGTATAAGTTCCTGCCCCACCTACACTAACAAGATTCGTTACATTAGCAGAGCGAGCATAATAAAACTGGTTTCCTACTGAACCTTGCTGCGCGGTAGCAGGGTCTGGCGTAACAGAAAACGTTCCTGCTGGTGTTGTAAATGTAATATTATCATTTAAAAATGGTAATACATCTTCTGTATCAGTCCGGAAAGTTCCTGCCCAAACTAACTCTGCATACAAAATACTACTCCCTGCAGGAAGATTTAAAATTGCACTTGAAGAATTCAATCGCCAGTCATCCGTTGTACCTGCTGGGAACCCTGGTACTTGCAGCGCTGTATTTACCGTTGTAAAAACAGCAAGTGTACCAAAAATATTACCTGGTGCAGGCGATGTGGGACTAAGTCCTAACGTGTTCCCAGTGAACGTGACGGCACCAGTTACTGTTGTCGTAAAGCGATTCAAAAAAGGCACGTAATCATCTCATTTCATTTATAGTAAAAAGTGCTCTATACTATAAAATGTAGACAAACTATGCAATGTACTTTGTCCAACAAAATTCCGCACATACGAAAGGAGCTTACTACACTATGCGCTATGTTATCGTAACAGGAACTTCACAAGGTTTAGGTGAGGCAATCGCCGCGCAATTGTTAGAAGAAAACACGAGTATCATCTCTATTTCTAGAAGAGAAAATAAAGAACTTACGAAACTCGCAGAACAATATAATAGCAATTGTTTCTTCCACTCCTTAGATCTTCAAGATGTACATAATTTAGAAACGAACTTTAACAAAATCATTTCATCTATTCAAGAAGACACTGTATCCTCTATTCATTTAATTAATAATGCGGGTACAGTTGCTCCTATGAAGCCAATTGAAAAAGCAGAAAGTGAACAATTCATTACGAACGTCCACATTAATTTACTTGCACCTATGATTCTTACATCTACTTTCATGAAACATACGAAAAAATGGAAAGTAGATAAACGCGTTATTAACATTTCATCTGGTGCAGGAAAAAATCCTTATTTCGGATGGGGTGCTTATTGCACAACGAAAGCAGGTGTAAATATGTTTACACAGTGCGTAGCAACTGAAGAAGTGGAAAAAGAATATCCAGTAAAAATCGTCGCTTTTGCACCTGGTGTTGTTGATACAAATATGCAAGCGCAAATTCGTGAAACAAATAAAGAAGACTTCATAAATTTAGACCGCTTCATCACACTAAAAGAAGAAGGAAAACTACTGTCACCTGAATACGTTGCGAAAGCAATTCGTAACTTACTAGAAACTGAGAATTTCCCGCAGGGTGAAGTAATTCGAATTGATGAATAACAAAAAGGCACGCTATAATAGCGTGCCTTATCATTCTATTTCTCTAAAAATATAAGTACAGACTCTATCATCTTCTCATAACCAATCTCTTGATAAATTTTATTCGATGTTGGATTTGCTAGGTCCGTATATAATGTCGTTGTTTTGTAACCTTCGTCTAACATACACTGACTAAGTGCCGCTACACAATTAGATGCGTATCCCTTTTTCCTTGCTTCTTTCGGTGTATATACGAAATTAACTGTTATATTGTTTGTAGTTGGTCTCGTTTTTGCAGCTACAGAAACAAGCTTCCCGTCTACTTCTAAACCAAATAGACGACGGTTAGTAATTAATGTATGAGCGGTTTGTTTCGCTTCTTCTTTCGTAGTAGGAAGCTTCACATCTTCGCAAAATTGGTATATCCACTGTTCTATTAATGTTAGCTCATCACTACTTACTTCTCGAAAGACTCCATCTCCGTCCCACTTTTTCTTCACTTGTTTTAATTCATATATACCTTGCTCCATCACAACCGTAGTTTTCTTATTTTCTAACACTGCAATCTCTTCCGCTAATCTCTGTACAATTTTCTTATTACCGATTAATCCAGGAACATTTGGATATACTTCCGCTAATTTTTTTGCAAGTTCCACGATGTCCTCTCCCATCATTTCAGACGTAGCAACAATAATTTGTTTCTTTTCTTCTGTTTGAAGAAATACAATTACAATTTCTTCCTCTTGTTTTGCTACCCCCATAAATATCGGTTGTTGGACCATTCGTAATACACCTAATATGAGATTGTTTTCCTGTTCATTCTTTTCTAAAAATGGTGTAACCTCTTCTTTAAAATTAAGAATCTCTTCATATACATGTAATTGAATCATCGACAATCTCTTCTCTCTATTTATAGTTTCATTAAGTATTGGCGATTAATTCATTAAATCCTTCTTTTACGATTCGATAATATTCAAAGCTAACATATTCAAATCATTTTCCGCTTGTAAAATTCTCTGTTTTTCCTTTTCAAATACCTCTTCTTCTTTTCGAAATGACTCTTTTCGATTTTTAATCATGCGCTCCATTTCTTTTTTACTCGGTCCACCGTATACCTTTCTTTTTTGAATAAATGCTTCTGGCGATATAATTTCTTCCCACTCTTTTTCTAATAAATGTATTTTAAATTTTTCTTGTAAGTAAATATTTACATCTTTGAAATGTAATTCATGAAGCTCCTTTTGTTGCTCCAATGACATATTTGCAATAACACTTGCTGCATGATGAGCATGCCGAAATGGAATATCATAGTTTTTTGTTAAAACATCTGCGAAATCAGTTATCGTAATTGCATGTTTATAGGAACGATCTTTCAACGTTTCTTCTTCTACTTTCATCGTTCGAATGACTGCATTCATAATACAAAAAACACGAATAGTCTTTTCAATTCCTTTATATAAATACGGCTGCAAGTCATCTTCTGTATCGACAATATCACCAAATGGTGTATTATGAACCATTTGAAATACTGTAAATGCTTCCCCTAAAGCACTACTCGTAATTGCACGGGCGTGTTCAATTGAAACTGGATTTCGCTTTTGCGGCATAATACTACTAATTTGTACATATGGCCTTGCAACAGTAATACCATCATATTCTTTCGTCGCTAATAGTAAGAAGTCATGAATCCATCTACTCGTATTCGTCATCATTACCATAAGTAACGAGCTAACCTCTAATAAATAATCCGCTCCAGCGACAGCATCATATGAGTTCTCAATTACATTTGTGAATCCAAGTAAATCGGCAACTCGCTCTCGTTTAATTGGGAAACTTGTTGTAGAAAGAGCAGCGGCTCCCATTGGCGATTGATTTAAAAGTTTGTACGTTCGTTTCATTCTTTCTAAGTCTCTCTGCATCGTATCATAAATCGCTAACGTATAATGACCAAATGTTGTTGGCTGCGCTGGTTGTGTATGTGTATAAGCTGGCATAATCGTTTCCTTATGATCATCGGCAAGTTGCAGCATACTTTCTTGCAATAACAAATGATGTTCCATTAATCGTAGCACATATCGCCTTAAACTCATGCGATACATCGTTACACCCATATCATTTCTACTTCTACCAATATGCATATTACTTACAAAATCGCTTTTCGCTTCTTGAGAAATTAAATGTTCCACTAAAAAAAAGAGATCTTCATGCTGCTCTGTATATAGCAATTGATCTTTTTGTATTTCCTCTACTTTTTTAAGTGCGTTTAATATAACTTTAGCTTCTTCTATTTTCATTACACTTTCTTCCGTCAGCATCATAATATGTGCTTTATGCACTTGAAACATATCTTTCAGTAAATAATTACGCTGAAAGTCAAATACATGTTGTAATACACAATCTACATATGTTTTCCCAGGGAAATCAGCGCCTTCACTCTTTATAAACTCTTCTTTCCTTTGTTTCATCACCTTTTCCCCTCTCACCTAAGTATTACTACCCATCATACCCAGTGATGGCAAAAAAGTGCTTGTACATAAAAATAAACTCGGCGCTTTAAGCACCGAGTTTATTTAATAAAAGTCGCATCATACTTATCACTTTGCAACACTTGGAAATGTAAGTTTGCTAAATGTTTCCGTATTTCTGCACTGTCGTCTTCATTTAAATTATTTGCTAAGAACACTATTTCTGTACAGTTCCCGCGTTTATCCATCGCATAAACTGCTTTTGTAACTGTCCATGGCGTATAGCCATTTTTTTGCCCTGCATGTCTAAATGTTTTACGGTATTTCTTAGCGCTCATATCTGTTTCAACGATATTTGCCCATACTTTTTCTTCTGCTTCTGTCAGGCCACCTTTATGATTTGCCTTTTGAAGCAGTACCATATAATCATTTGCAGAAGCCGCTGGTAATCGATCTGACCAAATTTTATCGTAACGTTCCTCTAAATACAGAGGAATTTCCTTCTGTAATAATGGTCCTTTCTTTTTTAAGCGTTCATGAATAATCATCGCATATTCACGATATTGCTCTTGAGACATTTCTTTTAACTTTTTCTCTATTTTATATTTCGGAACATGTAGTTCTTTATGCAAATATCCAGGGATATATAAAGATGAAACAATCGGAAATAGTGGCTGATGTGCTGGAAGTGATAAACTTTGTAAATTTCGATTAATATTATCTAATCCTAACACTTCCATTAAATATTCAGCATTAGCATTTGAACTAAACTTAACCATTCCTTTTGCCACTTCTTCTAAAGAAACCGCTCCTTCAGTTATCTTACCTGTTCTCTCCAAATACCTTTGCCATCTATCTTGCGCACCACCATCTGTATTCGGCACATAATACCGATTCACATCATTAATGGAAACGAAACGAGACGAATCAATTTTCCCTTCTGTAACTTGTTTTGTATACTCAAGCGCCACAATTAATTTCATCGTACTAGCAACTGGCAATACAACATTGGGATTTACAGAATAAACAATTTTATCATTTCTCTTTACTAAAAGCGCACTGTTTTTTTCATCTTTATGTTCCTCAATAAAGGATGCGATATACTGCGCATCATCATTATTCGAACTCCATACTTTTTTCACTAAAAAGTTACCCGATATTAGCAAAACGAAAATACCCACAATCACTGCGCATACTATAGTTTTTTTCAAGTAAAATTCCTCTCCTATTGTGTAACTCTTCTCTATCTATCTCTTACAAACAAAATAATGGAGATGATTATTTTAGTAATCATCTCCATTATTTTAACTTGTATTCTCCCATTATGTCTACGTCATAATTTTTACGAAGTCTTCGAGAAATTTTTTATAATGTAATGACCAACCAATTCGCACCCAATTTTTTAAGGATTTTGCATCCGGTTGAGGACGGAAATCTGCAATACTTTCTCCTTTTGCAATCCCCACTGTATCTACATCTACACGACGATACACATAATCCAATATTGACGGATTCGCCGCAACCATCATTGTAACGACGTCATGTACTGGACTTCCTGTTATTTTCGGATTTAACTTTCTATAGGCTTTATAATAATACGTAAAAATCGGTTCAATTAATTTATTAAAACTCGTTTTAGAATGTTTCGTAATATACTTTACCATCTCTGGCGTAATAATAGCTTCAGATGTAACATTAAGCGGCACCAATGTCACATTCTTGGCATTTTGCATCACTAATTGTGACGCAATGGGATCACCATGAAAATTCGCTTCTGCGACTGGTGTAACATTTCCAGGCATTAAAAAAGCACCGCCCATTATATAATATCCCTTCACATACTTCATCAATGGTTTTTCTAAAATAAATGCTGTCGCAAGTGTCGTTGACCTACCAGCATCAACGATAATTAATTCTCCTTTATATTTTTCAAGAATGTCGAAAAACTCACAAAAAGGCTTTATATTTGGAGAAAAACTTTTCGGAGGTCGAATTGGCCCTAAACCTTCCGCCCCGTGAATTTCTGGATAGTACGTTGTAATATCTCCAGATAAAGGGATTTTCGCACCATTAATAACTGGTATATCTTCTCTGCCTGCTAACTGCAATAAATATGCCGCATTACTTGTTGCCTTTTCTTGTGTTACATTTCCATACCCCGTTACAACACCAACAATATCAATACCAGGATGCAACAACCCATACATTATGGCTAGCGAGTCATCAATTCCCGGGTCTCCTAAAAATAATACTTTTTTCATCGCCCTCAACTCCATCCCCTCAATTGTTATTAATTTATGAATAGTCATACATATACAGAATAAAAAAGAACAAATTTATACGAAAAAACGCAGTCCTATACGGACTGCGTTTTTCATCTAACCTATACTGTTTTTCTTCACAGCAATCATACTTCCAATTATATAAGCAATAAACGCAAAACAAATCGGGAATACAACTGTATGTATACCGAATGGATTTGGATAGAGAAGATGAATGCACATATATGAGCTTACTCCAACTAAAATGGAGGCAAGCGCTCCTGTTGCATTTCCTTTCCTCCAATATAACCCTAATACGATCGGCCAAATGAATGCTGCTTCTAATCCACCGAAAGAAAATAAATTTAACCATATTAAAAAATCTGGTGGTTTAATTGCTGCCGCATAAACGAACAGTCCTACGATAGCAGTAATCCATAAACTTCCTTTTCTAATCGTACTGTCTGCCGCATCTTTATTTATGTAATTTACGTATATATCTTTAATGATTGATGAACTTACAAGTAACAATAGCGAGTTTACTGTAGACATAATCGCCGCCATCGGTGCAGCTAAGAAAACTCCAGCTAACCAAGGAGGTAACACTTCCATCGCGAGTAGCGGCATAACTTTATCTGGTACCGTTATACCTGGAAGTACAACTCGTGCAAACACACCCGTTAAATGCATACCGATCATAATTGTACCTACAACAATCGTTCCAATTATAAGCGCTTGATGCATCGCTTTTGAATTTTTATAAGACATGGCACGCACGCTAATTTGTGGTAAACCGACAACGCCAATTCCAATCAAAACCCAAAACGATGTCACATATGATTTCGTTAAACTACCATCTGCTCCGAATGGTGTAATTAAATTCGGATTGATTTGAACAAGTTCCTGCATAATCTTTTCAATTCCACCACCGGCAATGACAGTAGCAATTAAAATGATTGTCGTTCCAACCAACATGATAATACCTAGTAGTGTATCTGATAGCGCAACTGCACGAAATCCACCAATTAATACGTACACAAGTACAGAGAAAGTAAATAAAAATAGTGCTGTTGTATAAGATAAACCCGTTAGCGACTCAATTAATCGTCCACCGCCGACCCACTGGGCTACTGTTGCTGAAAATAAAAAGATTATAATACATAACGCAGAAAGGATCACGACTGCTTTATTATTATATCTTCCCTTTAAATAATCGATAAGAGTAATGGCTTCCATTTTCCTAGCGATAATTGCAAACTTTTTACCGATAACCGTTAAAACGATATACCCTGTTACAACTTGAATCGCAGATAGTAGTACCCAGCCCAGCCCCATATTGTAAGCAATACCAGGACCACCAATAAAGCTACTAGCACTACCGTATGTAGCAATCATTGTCATCGCTAATAATAAACCGCCAAGCTCACGCCCACCAAGAAAATATTCTTGCAAAAATTTATTATGAGCAGTTGCTTGCACACGTCTTGAAGCATATACACCAATTAAAAATACAACGATAAACGAAATTATCATTGGAATGATTACATACCAATTCATCTATTATTCCTCACTTTTTTCTTCCTCATCGAGTGAAATATCTTGAAATACAAAACGAACAACTAAACTAAGTAAAATAACCATAACGATAAATCCAACGATACAGCTATAAAAAAACCATGCTGGAAAACCGAATACATATGTATATTCACTTGGATTTTTACTACCAAGCCCGTAAGCAAATCCATACCATATTATAAAATTGATAATAGCAAGTCCAAGACCAATTAACGCTTCTCTATGGGCGATTCGAAAGCGTGGATCATCATGATAATTCTTCATTTTCTCCCTCCTCTCACGATGTATTATTGTACCATTGTTCTTCTAGTTTTTCCTACTAGAAAGCAAAAACAAGCAGGATTTTTTATAATCATGTAGAAGATTCTCTTACATTACATATTTTTTACAATTGTAACACAAATGAAATTTGAATTTTCAGTAAATGTTAATTATGATTTTAATTAGAGGCTTTCCATCTAGTTCCTACATCCTTGATTTCGGAATAAACGCCGTCTCGTACTGCGTTTACATTATATTTTCAAGGGGGTTATACAATGAGTCAACTAGCTGTAAATCTTCATGAAAAGGTAGAAAAGTTTCTTCAAGGAACGAAAAAGTTATATGTGAATGGATCTTTCGTTGAAAGCGCTTCCGGTAAAACATTTAAAACACCTAACCCAGCAACTGGCGAAACGCTTGCTGTCGTTTCTGAAGCTGGTCGCGAAGATATTCATAAAGCTGTAGTCGCAGCTCGCATGGCTTTTGACGAAGGTCCTTGGTCTCGCATGAGCACCGCTGAGCGAAGCCGTCTTATGTACAAGTTAGCTGATTTAATGGAAGAACATAAAGAAGAGCTTGCACAGCTCGAGACGTTAGATAACGGAAAGCCCATCCGTGAAACAATGGCAGCAGACATACCACTTGCAATTGAGCATATGCGCTATTATGCTGGCTGGGCGACGAAAATCGTTGGTCAAACAATTCCTGTTTCCGGTGACTACTTTAACTATACACGCCATGAAGCTGTTGGTGTTGTTGGTCAAATTATCCCTTGGAACTTCCCTCTTCTTATGGCAATGTGGAAAATGGGAGCGGCGCTTGCTACAGGATGTACAATCGTTTTAAAACCTGCAGAACAAACTCCACTATCCGCTCTATACTTAGCTGAATTAATTGAAGAAGCTGGATTCCCGAAAGGTGTTATTAATATCGTTCCTGGATTCGGTGAATCAGCTGGACAAGCTCTCGTTAATCATCCACTCGTTGATAAAATTGCATTTACTGGTTCTACTCCAGTTGGCAAACAAATTATGAGACAAGCATCCGAATCATTAAAACGCGTTACACTTGAGTTAGGCGGTAAATCACCAAATATCATCTTGCCAGATGCTGATTTATCTCGCGCGATTCCTGGTGCACTTTCTGGTGTTATGTTTAACCAAGGACAAGTATGCTCTGCTGGATCACGCTTATTTATTCCGAAGAAAATGTATGATAATGTCATGGCTGATCTCGTCCTCTATTCTAAAAAACTAAATCAAGGTGTTGGCCTTAACCCTGAAACAACAATCGGTCCTCTCGTTTCCGAAGAACAACAAAAACGTGTAATGGGCTACATTGAAAAAGGGATTGAAGAAGGCGCTGAAGTACTTTGCGGAGGAAGTAATCCATTCGATCAAGGCTACTTCGTTTCTCCTACAGTATTCGCTGACGTAAATGATGAAATGACGATCGCAAAAGAAGAAATTTTCGGTCCAGTTATCTCTGCAATACCGTTTAACGATATTGATGAAGTAATTGAACGTGCAAATAAATCACAATTCGGCTTGGCAGCTGGTGTATGGACAGAAAATGTTAAGACAGCACACTATGTTGCAAGTAAAGTACGTGCAGGTACAGTATGGGTAAACTGTTACAACGTCTTTGATGCAGCATCTCCATTTGGTGGATTTAAACAATCCGGTCTTGGTCGTGAAATGGGATCTTACGCATTAAATAACTATACAGAAGTAAAGAGCGTTTGGCTCAACTTAAACTAACGAAAAAGAACCTGGCCTATCCAGCCAGGTTCTTTTCATTATGTATTCATTTAAACTTGCAGTCCCCCGCTCACATTTAACACTTCTCCTGTAATATAGGACGCGTATTCTGATGCTAAAAAGGCCGCTGCGTTCGCAATATCTTCTGGCGTTCCAATTCTACCGACTGGAATCGCGCCAACCATCTTTTCTTTCACTTTATCTGGTATCGTTTTTGTCATATCTGTATCCATAAACCCTGGACAAATCGCATTACAAGTAATACCGAAACTTCCAACTTCTTTCGCTGCTGTTTTCATTAAACCTACAACTCCTGCCTTTGTGGCCGCATAATTTGCTTGACCTATGTTTCCTTCTCTACTAATTGAAGATATATTAATAATGCGTCCATACCCTTGTTGTCTCATGTAAAGAAGCGCTGGTTGCATACAATAAAAAACACCAGTTAAGTTCACTTGTAATACTTGTTCCCAAGCAGACTTCTCCATTTTATGTAGCATTGCATCTTTTGTAATCCCAGCGTTATTCACCAATATATGTAATGTACCAAATTTTTGAACCGCATATTCAATTAACGACTTCGCTTCATTTTGATTACTCACATCACATCGATATAAGCTCACTTCATATCCTTCATCCGATAACTCTCGTGTCGTTTTTTGTAGCTTTTCTTCATTTACATCGCTAATTAATACTTTAGCCCCTAGTTTTGCATAAACTCTTGCAATCTCTTTTCCAATTCCCTGTGCAGCTCCTGTTACAACAGCTGTTTTCCCATTTAAAAACTTCATCCCTATCCCCCATTTCTATTACTTATACTGTATATTTCGGCTTTTTCCTTTCCAATTCCTCTTTGTATAAAAAAGTCTATTTGTGTCAAACTAACTTTGCAACGTCGCATAAAGTGCAAGGAGATTGTGTCGAATGAACAAAAAAAATTTCAAACAAAACAAAGCTACTGATGGCATTGATGTTGAGTTCTCTCGTGAACTCGCTGACCACAATGACTTAGAAGCAAACGCACGTGCAAATGCCGCTGATGCACGTCAAAAACACCAGCCAACAGAAAAATAAGGAAAGCATAACCTTATTCTTTTCAACAGGGACCTACTACCCAACAAAATAAACCGAGAGATATCTCTCGGTTTATTTTCTATATTTTTTTATATAATGTGCCAAAGTAAGTAGCGGATATATATGAGCGTAGCTATGGTAATGAATATAAAACCCACCTGGTAAAGCCGTTCCAGTGGGATATTTTTCATTATCATTAGAGGTCGCAAGCAAATATGAAATACCTTTTCGAATAGCTGGCGTTTCTTTATTATAGTAAGAAATGAGAGCATCTAACGCCCATGCTGTTTGGGATGGTGTACTAAATGGTAAAGTAACGAACCTTTTCTCTACACTACTGTGGCAAGATTCTCCCCACCCACCATCTTCATGCTGTATATGTTCAAGCCATAAAGCCGCTCGTTTCAATGAAGGATTGCTAGATGGAATTCCGAGTGACCGTAAACCAGTCATAACAGCCCACGTACCATATATATAGCAAATCCCCCATTTCCCAAACCACGATCCATTTTCCTCTTGTACATTCATTAACCAATTTACCGCACTTTGTTTTTGTTTTTCAGACAATTCATTTTGCGCATATGTCCCGAAAAACTCTAACACTCTCCCTGTAATATCTGGTGTAGAAGGATCCGTTATCATATCGCTTGCGTTCTCGATTGGTAAATTTGCTAATATATTGCTCGTCACACCTTTTTCAAACGCTCCCCAGCCACCATCATTATTTTGTAATCCTTTAATCCAATTGACTCCTTTCTGCCAAGCGTTATCTACATTTTCGTTTCCTCCACTTCTTGCCAATGCCCTTAGCACAGCTGTTGTATCATCAATATCTGGAATAGTCGTATTCACATCCGAAAAACCCCAACCGCCTGGATTAAGCGCCGGAGCATGTACGCTCCAATCAGCTTTTTTTGTATGCTGTTTTTTTAATAAATACGCTGATGCATGTTGAATCATCTTATTATCTTTCGGAACGTGGGCCTCTTGTAACGCATAGCTGAGTAAAGCCGTATCCCATACAGTTGAAGGAGAGTTTTGCAAATGATTTCCTCTTTCCATCTTCCATATATAAGACGTTATCCCAGTTATCGCTTTTTGAATCATTGATGATTGAAGAGAATGTCCTAACGCGAGTAAAGCATAAATCATATAAAACGAGGCAGTTGCGTAACTATATAACGTTCCATTTTCATCAATACGCTTTTTCATAAACCGTTCGACTTCCTCATATCCTTTATGATGTAACGAAAGTGGATACGATATAATTTGTTTTACATCACTTAATAACGTTTGAAATAACGGAGACCGATCCTCCCGAAACCATTCTCCGCCTCCGCCCGCAATGTGATTTAAATTTGGCAATAACTTTTTCCCTACTCGAAATCTTTTATTTAAACACAGCATCATCGGAATTAAATGGATACGTGCTGAGCTACTCAATTCAAATATACTGAAGGGGGAATCATCCTGTAGAAACATGATTGGTGTTGGTAAATGAAAGAACGAAGGATATTCATACTCTCCGTGAATTGCTAATAAAAACTTCGTCATAAAATGAGCACGCGCTACCCCGCCACGCTCATTTATAAACATTTCCGCTCGCTTCATATTCGTATCTTCTGTTGTATATTTTTCCGAAGCAAGCAAGGCAGCATAAGATTGAATTGTAGCAGATAAATTACCACCCACTTCATCTTCATACAATTTCCATGTTCCTTCATTTGTTTGGAGTGATGCTAATCTTTTTACAAACGGTTCTATCTCTTTATCTCTACCTAATAATTTTAATAAAAAAATCATATGGCAATCTGTTAATGGAGCTCCTTCAAAACAAAACCGCCACGTACCATCTTGCCGTTGCATCGTTTGAAGTGCAGTTGTTCTTCTTACTATTTCTTCATGCACTTTTTCATATAATAGCAAGTTACTCACCCACCCTTTCGAAATCCGTATAACGATATTCAAAAAAGTCGCTGAATATGTATGAAAACAAAGAAAAGCAGAACATATAAAATGTTCTGCTCATAAACAATATCCTACCCCGACAATAATCCCTAATAAGGCACCGACTACTACTTCATACGGTGTATGCCCGACAAGTTCATTTAACTTCTTATATTCTGTTTGTCTACCGTGAAAAAACTCATTCAATATTTTCGCCTGTTTACTTACTGCAAGCCTTACTCCTGAAGCATCATACATAACAATGATTGCAAAAATAGCAGCAACAGCAAATATGGTACTTTCCACACCTTCCACAACGCCAACACCTGTCGCGAGCGCTGTCACAGTTGAAGCATGAGAACTTGGCATCCCACCTGAAGCGAAAAACTTTGCAAAATCAAATTCGCCCGTTTTGACTAATTTAAAAATGACTTTCGTAAACTGTGCTAAAAACCACGAAATTACAGCGGCCATAAGCGGATCATTATGTAAAATTGTTTCCACGTTCTCAGCTCCTCACTGACTATAATGGAAATTCTATATAATATAAGTATAAAGAAAAATGCGTAGAAAATACTACGCATTATGATACTTTTGCTGATTTATTTTTTATAAATTTCGGTTGTTTCTGTACTAAGAACTTTGTTTTCGCTACCGAAAATACAAATAACGCAACCCATATACAGAAAAATGCCATCATATGAGTAGATGTGAAATGTTCACCGAATACGAATACACCTAAAATTAAACTAATCGTTGGTGCAATATATTGTAAAAATCCTACCATATAAAGCGGAATAAGTTGTGCTCCTTTTGCAAAATAAAAAAGTGGTAATGCTGTAACGATACCTGCTCCTATTAAAAGTAACGTCGATAACATGGAAATAGATCCAAATGAACCGAAGCCATGTACTCCTGTCATAATGAGATAAATAACCGCAAACGGCGTTACTAACATCGTTTCCATCGTAAGTCCAATTGTGGCATCATAGTTTAACAATTTTTTCGTTAATCCATATAACCCAAATGAAAAGGCAAGTGATAGAGAAACCCACGGAATAGCCCCGAAACGTACTGTTAAAATGATAACCCCTAATCCAGCTAAACCAACTGCAACATATTGCCAAAAGTTTAACTTTTCCTTTAAAACGACTGTACCAAGTAAAATACTAATAAGCGGATTAATATAATATCCAAGACTTGCTTCAATGACATGATTATGATTAACGGCCCATATGTAGACAAACCAGTTTCCGCTAATCAAGACTGAAGCTATTGTTAATGACATTAATAATTTAGGTCGTTTAAAAAGATTCACGAACTCCCCAATAAACTGGCGAAATCTCTTCGTAACACCTAATACAAGTAACATAAAAACGAACGCCCAAACGATGCGATGTGCTAATATTTCATCTGCCGGAACTTCCTCAACCCATTTCCAATAGATTGGTAGGATTCCCCACATCGTATAAGCACCAGCCGCATATATTATCCCTTTTTGTTGCTGTGCTGATTGACTCCCCATCTTCCTTTTCTCCTCTTCTCGTTTTTCTCCATTATACGGTCCCACGTGCTCACTTTACCAATAATCACTCTGCAATTCTTTCGACATTTCTCATACAGCAAAAAGTAAACATACTGTGATAACGACAAGTAACGGTATACCGAAAACAAATTTCTTTTTATGAGTTTTATGGTGAAACATATACATACCGATCCAAGCACCAACTGCGCCACCAGCTGCTGCTGATAAAAACAACGTACTTTCTGGCGTTCTCCACTGTTTCTTCTTCGCTTTTCGTTTATCAAGCCCCATAAGGCTAAAAGCTATAACGTTAATAATAATAAAATAAATCCATTTCATCGCTTTCTCTCCCTATGAAAAATTCGCTTAATGGTAACATGAAAAAACGATGGAAACAACTGAAGAACAGTTTTTATCAAACTATTTTAATTCGTTACCTTCATATTTATACAACCAATTAAAATCGCAGTTATAGCAATTAAATAGAAAGATGTTATGAGCAGAATCTTATATTTCATTTACTTCCCCCACTACCATAGCATCGAAAAAACTTCTCTCAATCTCTTTTTCATCAAAATGAAGAACTACAATTAGCCCTACATATAAAGAAACAAAATTTAAAAACCATTCCCCATTATCGTCTTTCTTAGCTAAGCATTTAAATATCTCTTGAAATTGCATACGCTCATCTGTAGCAACAACCGGTCGCATACCAAAATATTTCAATACGAAATGTAAATCCAGCTGCACGGATAATGATAAAATATATTTTAATAGCTCCGTATAATGAGCAACATTTTTTTGACTATATAACTTCACGAGCTTTTGATGTAAATGAGCAATCGATAATTCTTCTTCAGTCATTTTTGTTGCTTCTATCGTTTCAATCATCTTCTTCATATTCATTACATTTACCCCTCCTGTTACAAAACAAAAGCCAAAGCGTATTTATTTTATAATCAGCAATAATTGAGTATTTCTCGTCTCTCTTTCTTCTTCACTAACTAAGTCATACTTTTTTAGAAGATGAAAGACATCATTTAATATTTCCTGTGAATGATTACCTTGCAAAAATCCCTTTACCTCTTTAAAAATCACTTCCGGTAAAAAACTCTTTTGACTTTCAAGCTTATTCATCACATCTTCAATAGAATGATCAATGTTACACCCCATAAAAAATTCCTCCTTTATCCTTTATAAATAATATCTTCCGCTAACGTTGTAAACACTTCTCCAACAAGAGAATCTTCATCATATACAGATGAACCGTTATTTTCTTCCCGTTTTGCAAAAGGTACTTGTGCGATTACTTCCGTTTGCAATTGTTCTGCTAACATTTCACCACCGCCTTTTCCAAAAAGGTAATTTTTCGATCCATCTTGTTCTTCAAAATAAGCCATATTTTCCACAATACCTAAAATCTCATGTTTCGTATGTTTTGCCATTACCCCCACCCTAGATGCTACGAATGAAGCTACATTGTGTGGTGTTGTAACGATAATTTCTTTCGCCTGCGGAATCATAGATGCAACATCAATGGCAACATCTCCTGTACCTGGTGGTAAATCAAGCAGTAAATAATCTAATTCTCCCCAGTGCGTATTCGCAAGGAAATTTTGAATCCATTTATTTAACATCGGTCCGCGCCACATAACCGGGTTATTTCCTTCTGTAAAAAATCCCATCGACATGAGTTTAACACCGTGACTAATGACTGGAATTGCTGTTTGATCAATCATCGTTGGTTTTTGATTCGTTTCCATCATAGCTGGAATACTAAAACCATATATATCTGCATCTAATATCCCCACTTTTTTTCCCATACGAGCTAAAGCCGTTGCAAGATTAATTGTCACCGTTGATTTGCCAACTCCACCTTTTCCGCTCGTTACAGTAATAAATCGTACCCCTGAATCAGGGCGAAGCATGCTCGGCATACCAGTTTCTGTTCTACTATTTTTCTTTAACTTCTCTGTTAGCGCAGCTCGTTCTTCTTGTGTCATAGAACCAAATGTTAAATCCACTTTAGAGGCGCCAATTGCATGAAGTGATTCTTCAATATCTTGTTGAATTTTTGCTTTTAACGGACAACCTTGAATCGTTAGCACTACTTCAAGTTTAACCTCTGTTCCATTCATTTGTATATTTCTAACCATATTTAATTCTACAATACTTTTGTGTAACTCTGGATCCTCCACATGTTTTAACGCGTTCATTATTTGTTCTTGAGTAATCATAGAACTCATCCCTTCTCATAATTCTAATTTATATACAACATCTTACAAATCCTTATTACCCTCCACTAACGGGCGGGATTAATGCGACTATATCTCCAGCTTTTATCATCTCTTCATTCGTTACAAACTCTTCATTAACAGCCACCATCACTCTATCAAGCGATTGTAAACAATAGTTTGCTTTGAGCCACCCTTTTAATTGCTGCACAGTCATTTCTTGTTTCTCGGAAATTACTAATTGATCTAATCCGACTTCTTCACGCAAATTTGCGAACAGTAAAATTGTAATCATCTTCTCATTCTTCTTTCTTCGGTTTTCCTTCTGAATAAGGTGTATTTTCAAGTTGATCTCCAATCCACATCGTTCCATCTTCCCAAAATTCTTTTTTCCATATTGGGACGATTCGTTTTATACGTTCAATCGCGTATTCATTCGCTTCATAAGCTACTTTACGATGCGGTGATGAAACTGCAATGACTACCGCAATATCCATTATTTCTAGCCGTCCTACTCGGTGCGTAATTGCTACTTTTGTTTCCAGCCACTTTTCATTCATTTCTTCCCCAATTCTCGTAAGTTGTTTTACTGCCATCGGTTTATATGCTTCATACTCTAAATGTAGCGTTCGTTTTCCTTTTGTTAATTCTCTCACTGTACCAATAAAAGTTGTAATCGCACCTGCTTCTCTTCTTGCGACTTTATTCGTTACTTCTTCAACTACAATCGGTATATCTACAATCTCAAATAGCGCTTGTCCCATTGGAACCACCTCTCACTTTACAAAATGTCCAAGACCATTCACTACCTTCGTTATCTTCCAATAAAAGAACATCCACAAACATATCTTTTTTATATCCTCTTGTCCCGCCTGGCAATACGATAAAAGCATTCGATTCTGCTAATGAAGAAACCGAGCTAGATTTATCAAACCCTGACGGATAAGCGATTAACTGGCCTTCGTTATATGTCAGTTTTGCTCGTACAAATCTTGTAAATGGATTTGGCTTTAGAAAGTCTTCTCCTAATAACGCTTTTTCTCTTTTTAAATGTGCTTTTTCACTAAACATATAGGTCCGAATACAAGGTCTTACAAATAATTCAAACCCTACGTAACAAGCAGATGGATTTCCTGATAAACCAAATAATAACTTGCCATTTAATTGTGCTACAGTCGTAACACTTCCTGGCCGCATTGCAACTTTATTAAAAAGAACAGAGGCACCTAACTTTTCATATATAGCTGGTAAATAATCGTAGTCCCCTACTGATACACCGCCTGTTGTAATAAGCATATCTATTTGGCTTAATGCTTCTTTTACAGCTGTGAAACATGTATGAAAATCATCACTAAACTGCCCCAAATATTTTACTCTTCCGCCCGCTCTTCGAATTTGAGACAATATCATATACGTATTACTATTTCGGATTTTCCCTGGCTGTAATGAATCGTTTACATCCAGTAATTCACTGCCAGTCGCTAATAGTCCAATTACAGGCTTTCTCGCCACCGGTACCTCGCTATACCCAAACGTAGCAAGAAGAGCTAAAATACCTGGATTAATGTATGATCCTTTCTTTACAAGAACAGTTCCTTTACGAGCATCTTCACCTTGAAAAGAAATATTGTCGCCTGTTTTGAATGATCGCTTCACTTCCATGTATTTATTGCCATCCTCCTCATATTGATGAGTCAGCTCTAACATAACAACCGCATCACAACCACTCGGAATTTGTGCCCCTGTCATAATTCGAACTGCTTGAAAAGGAGCTACTTTCTCACAGAATAGCGATCCTGCACCAATTTCACCCACTACTTTAAATACAATTGGTGTTTCATAACTTGCTAAATTCGTATCTTCTGCTCTAATAGCAAACCCGTCATACGGTGAACGATTGAATGAAGGTACATCATGGTCAGCTACTAAATCCTCCGCTAATATACGTCCATAAGCTAATTCAATAGGTAGTAGCTCCTTTAATCCATCATTAGTAAATCCCATTACTTTACGAACAGCTTCTTCCACCGTAATTGGCACTCTTCTTTCCATTATTGACAACCCTTTCTATTAACCGAATACGCGATAATATAGTTGCTTCGCTTTCGAAATATCATTTGTACCATGAATGAAAACACGACCATCTCGAAAAATAACGACGCGGTAATCATCTAATTGGCAAGATAGTAAATACGGATTCCGATCTACCTTCCCCAGTTTTTTTAATACTTTTTCTACATCGTCAAAGCCATACTTCCTATTTTCTACCGATCTAATTTGAACTGTATTTCTTCCGCATAAAGCAGCTACCTTCGTTTGGTTTTCGTATGATAAATAAGGATAAATGCGATTCAAACCGCACGAAGGACAATCGTCTGTCTTGATTTTTTCTAGTTTTATAAAATGGTTTTGATTACTCCATATATCAAACATGAAAAATGTTTTTCTAATTGCTGAAAAATCTTCTACTAAAATTTTGAGTGCTTCCGCCGCTTGATATGCTGCGACGATTTGAACAGTCGGGCTAATGATTCCAGCTGTATCACACGTCACACCTGTAACTGGAACTTTCTTCAGCACACAATGTAAACACGGTGTCTTTTGCGGAATAATCGTGTAACTCATACCATATGATCCAACGCAAGAACCATATATCCATGGAATATTATGTTTTTGTGATAAATCATTTATTATAAATCGGATATCAAAATTATCTGTTGCATCAATTATTACATCTACATTTTTTAATAGGTTTTCCATATTTTCTGCAACTGCATCCATTACGAAAGCATGTATTTGTACTTCCGAATTCATTTGTTCTAGTCGATTTTTAGCAGCGATTGCTTTTGGCATTTTCTCTCTCGCATCTTGTTCAGAGTACAATTGTTGCCTTTGTAAATTACTCCATTCAACGTAATCACGATCAATAATCGTCAACTTGCCAATACCTGCACGTACGAAACTTTCGGCACTTGTACTTCCTAATGCGCCTGCTCCTACAATTAACACATGTTTATTTCGAATTTTTTCTTGCCCTCTATTCCCAATTGGTTTGAACAACTGTTGTCGTGAATACCGATCAGCCATTACATACCCTTCCTCTCACGAACTCTATTTCATATTAGAATGTTGTTTTTGATAACAAGCAAAGTACGCAAATCCAACAAAGCCAGCTCCTCCAATTACATTTCCAATAAAGACAGGAACAAAATTTTTAGCAAGATCCATCCACGTCAGATGACCTGCAAAAATAACTGCCGAGATGACAAACATATTTGCTACCACTTGCTGAAATCCAATCACTACAAATGCCATAATTGGAATCCAAATTCCGATTATTTTTCCGACAAAATCACTCGTCCCATAAGCGAGCCAAAGCGCCAGACAAACGAGCCAATTACAACCAATTGCTAAGATTAAAGTTCTCCCAAATGATTCATGTAACTTCCCTTCCGCTATCGCTACCGTCTTATTTAAATAATCTCCCTCTGTTAATCCGCCAAGATGGCCGAAACAATACGCTACGAAAATAGCTCCTACAAAATTCATGAAAGTAATCCAAATCCAGTTATTCAGCACACTGACCAATGTAATTTTCTTTGCATAAAGCGCCATAGACATTGACATCATATTTCCGGTAATTAATTCTCCTCCTGCTAATACGACCAGCATGAGTCCAACAGGAAAAACCGCTCCTCCTAAAACATTTACTAGACTCCCCCAGCGCTCAGGTAAATTACCTAAAACGCGAATGTTAAGTAAAAAACCGAGCGAAATAAATGCTCCTCCTAAAAAACCGAGAATAAGCATTGCTGGCAAGGTCTGACTTACTTTTTGAACACCGGCCTCAATGACAAGCTCAGCAATTTGTTCCGGTTTATGAAATGCCATTACTAATTCCTCCATTTTCTCCAAATAAAAAAGCAGCTTCAAAAAACCTCTTCAAAATAAAGGTTTTTGAATGCTGCTTAATTTCTCTGCACATCTTTTACAGAGAGATCAATCATCACTTTTACTATAAAATAGAAAATCTACAATTCTTGTACACCTTCCATTTTTCACTTTTATGTCAACTTTATATTAACCACCTATATGTGACATTTCAATTTTAGGCATAGCTTTTTTATTACTATTACTTAAGCGTTCATCTGAATAACGATCTTCTCGGTTGCTCCATATATCGCGTACGATATCTGTTATTTCCTCGTCAGTGTATCCAGATCGAAGCAGTTCTCTCAAGTCATTTCCTTTAGAAGCGAACAAACACGTATATAATTTTCCTTCTGCAGAAATACGGGCTCTCGTACATGAGGAACAGAAGGAATCTGTTACTGATGAAATAATACCTATTTCTTCATCACTTCCAATATAACGATAGCGAGTCGCAACCTCACCTGCATAATTCGCTTCTATCCGTTCTAATGGCATAACTGGATGAATCGCATCTACTATTTCTTGTTTAGAGACAACCTCTTTTAACTCCCAACCGTTATAATTTCCAACGTCCATATACTCAATAAAACGAAGAATATGCTTATTTTCCTTAAAGTATTGCGCCATCTGCAAGATGTCCTGTTCGTTTTTCCCCTTTTGAACGACCATGTTTATTTTAATTTTCATACCAACTTCAGCTGCAGCTTGTATTCCTTCCAGAACCCTTTGTACTTTGGTTCTATTACCATTTAAATAGAAAAAACGCTCTTCTTCTAAGGAATCTAAACTAACTGTCACACGTGATAAACCCGCCTTATATAAATCAGGAGCAAACTTTTTCAGTAGTGATCCATTGGTTGTTAAGCCGATATCCTCCACACCATCTATTTTATTAAGGCGCTCGATAAGCTTTGGAAGCCCTCTTCGAAGTAACGGTTCTCCACCTGTAATTCGTAGCTTTCGTACACCTAAAGAAACGAAAATACGTGTTATCCTTTCAATTTCATCAAAAGATAAAATTTTATCATTAGACAAAAACGAATAATCAGGACCAAATATTTCTTCTGGCATACAATAACGACAGCGAAAATTACAGCGATCAGTAACAGAAATACGTAAATCCTTTAAAGGACGTTGTAGTTTGTCTAATGTGAAAGATTTCATATTTATTGCCTCGCTTTTACTTATTTTATATTTAAAACACGCTCTGGATGCGTATATACATTTAAGGATTGATTCCGAATAAATCCTATCGTAGTAATACTTAATTCTTCTGCTAGCTGCAAAGCTAACTCAGTTGGAGCTGATTTTGACAATATAATTTCACAACCAATTTTTGCAACTTTTAATAATATTTCCGAAGAAATACGACCACTAAAAACAATGATTTTATCTCTTATAGAAATATTATTTTTTAAGCAATAACCGTAAATTTTATCTAACGCATTATGCCTTCCGATATCCATTCGACTTAAAATAATACCATTCACATCGCACAAAGACGCATTATGAACGCCCCCTGTATGACGAAATGTCTCAGCAGATTGCTGCATTTCTTTCATTAATCGAAAACAGTCTTCTGCAGTAACTTGTACATGCAGGCCATTCATTTTCTTTGCGCTTAATGCATCATTTGCAAAGACAAATCCTTGTCTACTCATACCACAGCATGAAGTAATATAACGTTTATTTTGCATTTGTTCGTAATACGGATTTACTTTTGCCGTCGTGACATGTACAAATCCTTCTTTCTCTTGTACCCATATGTCATCAATATCTTCATACTTCCGAATGATTCCTTCAGATGCTAAGAATCCTATTACCATGTCTTCTATATATTCTGGAGTACTAACCATTGTAACAAACTCCTGTCCGTTCATTTTAATCGTGACTGGAAACTCTGTTACAATGCTGTCCTCTATATGTTTAAACGCCCCTTGTTCATAACGAAAGATTTCTCTTTCTACCTGTATCGGTTTCACGATCAGTATCCTTCTCTCACGTTATATTTTTATCAAAAACAAATACCGAAACTGCAATATCTTCTTCTACTTTCATATCTGAAAATAGGTTCACTAATTTCGCTCCAACAAGTTCCTCCAAATGTTCACGGGAATTCGCAGCATATACTTCTTGAATCATTTTCGTTCTAGCCATATGGACCATTTCCGCACCGTCCATCGTACTTGAAATGAATTTTTCAGTAGGTGTTAAGTTTCCATAAAGAGTCGCGATCGCCATGTTTTCTGCAAAAACAGTATGAATTCGTTCTGGCCCTTTTCCGAAAAGTTCCTTTCGAAGTTTTCGTATCATATCATTAAATTCATGTACTTTTTTTGACATACAATTATACCTCCCAAAAGCCTCATTTTACTTTATTATATATTTTACCAAAATGAGCCTTCCGCCCAAACTATTTCGTACAAACATTTGGGCGAAAAGGTTCACTTCATGAAGTTTATTCTTCTTTTAATCCTTTTCCCATACCTTTTAAGAAATGAAGCCCAAACCCGATAGCACGGTTAATATCTGGGTCTTTCAATACTTTCATAAGATCGAATACCCCTACTTTTTTATTACTCTCTAGATGTTCATTACCTTTTTCTAGCCCTACTAATAAGCTACCTATAAGCTTTTTCGTAAGATCCGGATCAAGTTCTGTTAAAGCACCCGCAGCCCCCATCATATTATTAATTAAATTTGTAACAGGCTCACGAGTGACTTGGCCAAGAACAATCTTTGCGATTGGTTCTTTCGCCTTTAGCATAGAATTTACCGCTTCTAGCATGCCAATATCATTCAATTCCCCTACTATATTAAACATTTGATTTAGAGCGTCTTCATTATTAGCTAGAAGCTCTTTTAAATCATCTAATTTTTGCTGTTTTATTTCTTCCTCAGTTAATTCTTGTTTTTGAATCATTTTTATAGGTACAGCCATATTTTTCTCCTCCTACTTATCCGTTAAATGCACATACCCTTGACGCGCCCACTTACGATGTACCTCAATACCGGCTTGAGGGTGACGTTTTTTATTACGTGGGTTCGCTTTTGGCATCGGATTTTCGCCATCAACTTCTAACACTTCCATACGTACTTTCGTCTGTTTATAAGCAGGTGTATTCGTACGTGTGTCAACTGCAGGACCTGTTAAGAAATTAATTGCCGTTTCATTGTCAGTAGAGTTCATCGGTAAATATAACTCATTCGCTTTTACACGATCTGTTACAAGTGCACGTAATTTTAACGCTCCAAAAGGAGAAATGAGACGAACTAATGAACCTGTTTTCACTCCGCGTTCTTTTGCAAGTGCTGGAGAAACTTCAACGAAAACGCCAGGTACTTTCGTTTGAATACCTGTTGATTTATTTGTCATATTCCCTTCATGGAAATGCTCAAGCATACGCCCGTTATTAATGTGAAGATCGAACTCCGCTGGGAATTCAGCTGGACGTACCCAGTCAGCAATCGCAAAACGAGCTTTTTTATCCGGGAAGTTAAATCCTTCTTGGAAAAGTAGTGGTGTATTCGATCCATCAAAACTTCCCCAATGGAAACTATTCCATCCTTCAAGTACTTCATAGTTTGCTTGTGAGAATAGTGGTGATAAACTTGCCATTTCAGCAAAAATTTCACTTGGATGACTATAATTCCAGTTTGCACCTAATTTATTCGCAACTTCCTGCACAATCCACCAGTCTGGCTTCGCATCTCCAAGCGTAGGAAGAACTTGATAGAGTCTTTGTACACGTCTTTCTGTATTTGTAAAAGTACCTTCTTTTTCAAGAGACGGTGCTGCCGGTAATACAACATCTGCATATTGAGCAGTTTTAGATAAGAAAACATCTTGCACAACGAAGAAATCAAGGCTTGATAGCACTTCATGTACACGGTTCGCATTAGAGTCTACAAGAGCCATGTCCTCTCCGACAAGATACATAGCTTTCATTTTCCCCTCGTCAATTGCATGCAACATTTCAATATTATTAAGACCTGGTTCACTATTAATTTTCACTCCGTAAGCCATTTCAAATTTCGCACGTTCCATATCGTTCGTAACGTGCTGATATCCAGGGAGCCATCCTGGTAAAGTACCCATATCACAAGCACCTTGCACGTTATTATGACCTCGAAGCGGATATGCACCAGCACCTGGACGACGATAATTACCTGTTGCAAGAAGTAAGTTTGAAATCGCAGCGGAAGTATCAGATCCACCTGTATTTTGCGTTACTCCCATACCCCAAAGGATACATGTACCATCTGCATCACGAATCATTTCAGCCATTTGAATAAGTGTTTCTTTTGAAATACCAGTCATTTCTTCTGCGTATTCAAGTGTATATTCTGTAAGACTCTCTTTGAAATCTTCAAAGAAGTTTACGTTCTCATCAATAAATTGTTGATCGTGCCAACCTTGATTAATCATATATTTCGTAACAGCCATTAGCCATACTTGATCTGTTCCTTGTTTTGGACTAATAAAGATGTCTGAACGCTCTGCCATTTCTGTTTTACGAAGATCAGCCACAATTAATTTTTGTCCGTGTAATTTATGCGCACGTTTAATACGTGTAGCTAAAACAGGATGACCTTCTGTCGGATTACAACCTACAATAATAACAAGACCGGATTGTGCGATATCTTTAATCGTTCCAGCGTCTCCGCCCATACCAATTGTACGGAATAATCCGTCTGTCGCTGGTGATTGACAATAACGTGAGCAGTTATCAATATTATTCGTTTCAAATACTTGTCGAGCTAATTTTTGGATCACATAATTATCTTCATTCGTAATTTTAGATGAAGAAATAAAACCGATAGCGTCTTTACCGTACTCTTCTTTAATAGACCCTAGTTTACTTGCAACTACATTCAACGCTTCTTCCCATGTAGATTCAACAAACGTTCCATTTTTACGAATTAAAGGCTTCGTAATTCGTTCTTTAGAATTTACGAAATCCCAGCCAAATTTTCCTTTTACACAAGTAGAAATTGCGTTAACTGGTGCATCAGAAGAAGGCTGTACTTTAAGGATTTTACGCCCTTTCGTCCACACTTCGAATGAACAACCTACACCACAAAATGTACATACTGTTTTCGTTTTCTTCGTACGAATATCACGCATAGCCGCTTCCACTTCTGATACCGCAAAAATACCGCTATATCCAGGCTCAACTTCTTTAATTAAATCTACCATCGGTTCAAGAATATCTGGTTTTAATCCCGTCATAAATCCAGCTTCACCGAGCATCGTTTTCTCCATTAAAGCGTTACAAGGGCAAATCGTTACACATTGACCACAACTAACACATGAAGAATCATTAATATTTACTCCTTCATCCCAAATAACTCGTGGGCGTTCCGCTTCCCAGTCTATCGATAACGTTTCATTTACTTGTAAGTTTTGACACACCTCAACACATTGACCGCATGCAATACATTGATTAGGGTCATAGCGATAAAATGGATGCGTCATATCAACTTCACTTACATCTACTTTCGGTTCATAAGGATATTTTTGATGTTCAATTTCCATTAATTCTGCTGTATTATGCAGCTTACAGTTCCCATTGTTGTTGTCACATACTGTACAGTATAATAAATGATTTTCTAGTAACCGATCCATCGCCTCTGTTTGTGCTTCTTTCGCTCGACCAGAAGCTAGTTCAATATTCATACCTTCCGTCGCCACTGTCGAACAAGAGCGCATTAACTTTCCGTTAACTTCTACAATACAAGTGTCACATGTTTGAATAGGATCTACTTCTGGCACGTAACAAATTTGCGGATGTTCAATCCCGTTCTCATTAATAACACCCAATATCGTTGAACCGGGCTCCGCTGTATACTTTTTTCCGTCAATTGTAATATGAACCATGTTGTCATTCATGGTCTTTCCCCCTTTTTGAGAATAAAAAAACTCCACCACGAAAATATACGCACCACATTTCGGCACGTTATTATCATGGTGGAGTAGTTTATTAGCACATCTTGCTAAAATACCAATCCATTTATTCATAAATAAAACGATAGATTCATAACAGGTCATATCACGATTCCATCTTTAACACTATAATTATAGCGTTAAATTTTAAAATATACAATATAAAATTTAAACTACGCATATGTCCGTATGGAACTATCCATAATAACCCATATAAAACATAACAAGGAGTAAGCAAACAAATGGGGTCTTTTAATAAATGGATACGTGGTGAAAAATCTTTTTCTGCACAAGAGCATGCTGATCACATATTAAATAAAGCTATCTCTGCTTCTCTTTCGATTAATCTAAAGCACTTGTCTAAACTGTTTAGCGGTATTCCAGAATTAATTACACGAACTTTTCCGTTAAAAAACGGAAAAGAAGCCGCTCTTATATATATAGAAGGACTTGTAGATAAAACTGTTATTAACATTGATATTCTTCGCCCCCTCTTATTTAAAGAATGGAACGAGGACGACTTTTGGGAATCTTCCGTTTCTATCGGAAATATTAAAAAGGTTGAGAAGTGGACAGACATTGAACAGTCCCTTTTACATGGTAAAAGTATTTTATTTATAAACGGGCAACTATCCGCTTTAGAGCTAGATACACAAGCGGCGCCAAAAAGAAGTATTGAAGAACCTACAACAGAAACTTCCATAAAAAGCTCACACGAAGGATTTAATGAGGTAGCGAGCGACAGCCTTGCACTTATTCGTCGATATATTCCAAATCGTGAATTGAAAGTAAAGGAATTCACTGTTGGTGAACGAGCTACTTCAAAGGTTTTTTTACTGTACCTAGCAGATATTGCAAACGAAGATGTCGTACAAGAAATGGCATGTCGTATCGAATCAATCAAAGTGGATGCCATTATTACTACTGGAGAATTAGAAGGGTTTGTTGAAGATAATTCCTATACTCTCTTTCCCCAATTATCTATCACCGAACGCCCTGACACAACAGCCCATCACATTCTGGATGGACGAATTGCCGTTGTTGTAGATCGCTCACCAGGCGTATTAATTGGACCTATGACCTTTTCAGCTTTTTTTCAGACGATAGATGATTACAGCTTCAGGCCAATGATTCCATCTTTTATACGATTACTTCGTTTCACTGGATTATTTATTGCAATTTTTGCTCCTGCTCTTTATATCGCTATGATTTCCTTCCATTATGAAGTGATTCCACTTAAATTATTGTTAACGATTGGAGAATCTCGAGCTAAAATTCCTTTTCCTCCTATACTAGAAGCTCTATTAATGGAATTAGTACTTGAAATGCTCCGAGAAGCGGCAGTTCGGCTTCCTGGTCCCGTTGGACAAACGATTGGCGTCGTAGGAGGAATTGTCATTGGACAAGCTGCAGTTCAAGCAGGAATAGTAAGTAATGTTATGGTTATCGTCGTATCTATTACTGCCGTCGCTTCTTTCATCATCCCTAACATGGAAATGTCTGCAGGAATTCGACTTCTTCGATTCCCAATGATGATAATCGCTTCTTTATTTGGTGTCATTGGCATTATGGTTGGGATGGCAATCATTATTATTCATATACTTTCTATGGAATCTCTCGGTGTTCCTTATGGTAGTCCTTTTTCTCCGTTATTTGCTTCGGATTTAAAAGATATTCTTGTACGTTTGCCATGGAAAATTATGAAGAAACGCCCACTATCCCTTAACTTAAAACAAGAGAATCGACAAAGCGATATAGAAGAAACGGAGGAAGATAAGTGACAAAGCGTGCAAAGAGGGAGATTAGTTTATTTCAATACATTTTAACGATTAGTGGTGTTCAAGTAGGATTCGGTGTACTTACACTACCACGTGAAGTTGCACAAGGGGCGAATACAGATGGCTGGATGTCTATTATTATAGGATGCGCTATCACTACTTTAGTCAGCCTATGTATTGTGAAAATTATGGAAAAGCATCCTGGATATACTTTACTTGATGTGCTGACTCGTTATCTTGGGAAGTGGCTAGGAAGAGTAGTAATGATTTTTTGGATTTTATATGCTGTACTTGCAGCAGTTTCCTTAGTTTTTTCCCTCTTGTATGTTATTCACATTTGGATTTTACCTAGATCTCCTATGTTTTTAATTATGATTTTGCTTTCTATTCCAATGCTTATGCTTGCATGTAAAGGTGTACTTATTATTAGTCGCTTTGCCGTTTTCACTGTGATCTTTACCCTTTGGATGCCATTACTATTGTTTATCCCTCTTAAAGATGGTCATTGGATATATCTTCTTCCCTTTCTAAAGGAAGGATGGCTACCAGTTGTAACCACAGTGAAATCAACTATCATTGCGTTTCTCGGATTCGAGTTTGCATTTGTCCTTTATCCCTATCTAACTAACAAATCAGCTGCAAAAAAAGGAATCGTTATTGCAAATATGATTACGTTATTCGTTTACCTACAAGTTACGTTCGTTTCTTTCGTTTATTTTAGCCCGGATGGTATAACTAAGTTTTTATGGCCGACTCTTTCTCTTGTTACACCATTTCACTTTTCATTTTTGGAACGATTTGAAATTATCTTTTTATCATTTTATCTCTTCATTATTTTCGATTCCTGTATTCCTTATATTTTCACTGCTTCAGATGGAATCAATCAATTGTTTAACAAGAAGAGCAGTACATTACCTATTTGGTTTTTTTTATTCGGTTGTATTTTCACCTTATTCTTCTATATCCCTTCCTCTTACCAAATAAGTGCGTTGCGGGAATTTTGGGGAACTGCAAGTTATTTTATCGTTTTTCTATTCCCAGTCGTATTTCTCTTATACATGACACTTTATCAACATTGGAAAAGGAGAAAAATTTAAATGAGGCGCTTTATTCATTTCACTATACTTTGCTTTCTCATAACCTTTTTAACAGGCTGTGGAGATCGACTCGACCTAGAAAAACAATCGATTTCATTAATTTACGGTTTTGACGCAAAAGCAAAAGGAAAATTAATTGTGTACCACGTAAATCCTATTTTTAATGAAGACGTAGAAAAAAAATACGAAACACATGAAGCAAAAGTACGTACACCTCGAGAAGCAAAAGCAACGTTTAATAGTTCAAGTGGCGGTTTAGTATCTACAGAAAAGTTACAGCTCATTTTATTTAGCACAAATTTTTTAAAACAAGAAGGGGCTATGCCTTACCTTGATGTTTGGTATCGTGACCCTAAAAATACTGGAAACATGCGCATGGTTGCAGTAGACGGTCCAATTTCTTCAGTTATATATAATAACTTTAAAGATAAGCCTGCCCTTCCCGAGTATTTAACAGATTTAATTAATACGAACAAACTGTACAATCGGACCGTTTTTACGACATTCCATGAATTTCACAGGCAAACGTTTAATAAAGGTATAACACCTGCTATTTCAGAAATAAAAAAAGGTATAAAAGATGTTATCGTTACCGGTTCCGCGCTATTAACTTCTCGAGGAATCTACAAAATGTCATTAAATCGTTATGAAAGCGCCCTTCTTCTTTTGTTACAAAAGAAAGCTAATACACCAGTTTCGCTTACATTGAAAATCCCTTCTACTTCAGTTGAAAGTAATAGTGATTTAAAAGATACCGATGGCGGCGATTTCGTAACAATAAATGTTCTTAGCATGAATCGTGATATCCGTACAGACTATAGCGATAACCACTTCAAATTTAATGTTAAAATGAACTTAAAAATTGCTGTATCTGAACTGACATTCGACATGGATATAGATAAAGATAGAAAGAAATTAACTTCACTTATTACAAAACAACTAAACAAAGATTTAAACGACGTAATCCACAAAATTCAAAAACAGCAACTCGATCCATTCGGATTTGGTGATTATGCGAGAGCATTTCAATATAAAGAATGGACAAAGGTTGAAGATGATTGGCCTAGTGCTTTTTCAAAAGCTAATGTAAAAGTAACACCTACTATTAAAATTTTAGAAAACGGAATTATTAAATAACAAAAACACGCTACTTGTTCTTATACGAATAAGTAGCGTGTTATCATTTCCATTACAAATATTATTTCAACAGACTATACTCTATTTCCATTTCTAACATTACTATGTTTTTTAGCATATACAAAATATATGAAAACACCTATTATAATCCATGCCACAAAACTAATTAAAGTAAGCTTAGAAAGGTTCAAAGCTAAATATATACAACTTACTATTGAAACGATAGGTAAAAAAGGTACTAGGGGCGCACGGAATGGCCTCTTCATATTAGGGTGTGTCTTTCTTAATACAATGACAGCTATAGATACAAACACAAATGCTGTTATCGTTCCCATATTCACTAAATTAGCTAGTAAATTCAAATCCACTAATCCCGCTAATAAAGCTGCTAATATACCTGTAACCCACGTATTAAAAAATGGAGTTTGTAAACGTTTATGCACACTTGAAAGTCTTTTTGGTAACAATCCATCTCGACTCATCGAGTAAGATACACGAACAAACGCAAACATAGCTACTAACAGAACTGTTGTTAGTCCTGCTATTGCTCCCACCGATAACAATCCAGCAATTCTATCTTCTCCTACAGTGCGCAACGCATATGCAACCGGATCAGCAACATTTAATTCCGTAAACGGAACCATTCCAGTTAACACAAATGAAACACCTACATATAGAACGGTACAAATGAATAAGGAAACAAGTAACCCAATTGGCACGTTACGCTGTGGACGCTTCACTTCCTCTGCGGCTGTTGCAACTGCATCAAATCCTAAAAAAGCAAAAAATACAGTAGCAGCGCCTCCTACCACACCGTGAAAACCAAACGGTAGAAATGGTTGCCAATTCTCTGGCTTTACATATTGTGTTCCTACAGCAATAAATCCTACAATAACAGCCAACTTAATAATAACCATTATATTATTTATTCGTGCACTTTCTTTTGCACCACGACTTAATAAAAATGTAACAACTAAAATAATGAGAACTGCTGGTAAATCAATAATTCCACCCTTCCCCATACCAGGTGCCGAAGCAAAAATTGTAGGAATGTGAATATTAAATCCTAGTAGCAATGACTGAAAATACGCTGACCATCCTGCTGCTACCGCAGAAGTCGCTAGTAAGTACTCCAACATAACGCACCAACCGACTATAAATGCAAAAATCTCACCTAGTGTCATATATGTATATGAATATACACTTCCCGAAACTGGAACTGTAGATGCAAATTCAGCATAACAGAAAGCTACGCACGCACATACAATCGACGCTAATATAAACGATAATACAATCGCTGGGCCAGCATGTTTCGCCGCTACAATACCTGTTAATACGAAAATTCCTGTACCAATAATTGCTCCAATCCCTAAAAGAGTTAGGTCAATGGCACCTAAAGTTTGATTCAATACTTTTTTCTTTTCTTCATCCATTGTTTTCTTTATTAAAAGACTCATTCATTAAAACCTCTTTTTCAAGTTTATCTCTTACTTATTACAATCTTTATTACTGTTCTGTTTAGAAAATAAAAATATACATGATCCACTCCCCATGAACTAAATAGTTTAATAAAAGACAGAAAAATCAATCTCTTTTAACTGTAGTGAATTTTAAAACAATTAATTCAGCAACACACCACTTAGAACGCTGAATGAATTTATCATATAATTAATTATATTGTCAACAATAAAATTAATTATATAGGAACGGTTAATTATGTATCAAATGTTATTTTTAAACATAATTATTTTCTTGAAAACATTGTTATTTCCCATCTTTATATTTATATTCATTTTTTTATATTGATTTTTATACATTTTTCATTAGATAGCATTTAAGCAACGGCATCATACCCTTAACTAAATTATTATCTTTAAATAACAATTCGATTAAGGGTATGCAATTATTTTAAAGCTACTAAAAAAGCGCAGATTTTCATCTGCACTTTTTTTATTCTTCCACTTCAGCTTCTGCACTACTATTTTTAAGTTGTTCCTTCTGAGCCTCTTCTTGTAGCTCAGCTGAAATCATCCCATAATAAATTTCTGGATACAATCCAAATATTTGATATACACTTCCTAAAAACGGCATCGGAATCCCTCTTTTCTAAAGTTGTATTGCCACTTTTAAGGATTCCCTTTTCATTCATTATACATTCGTTTTTGGCGTTTCTTCTTCATCATGAACGCTTAATAAATTTTGCCACTTTTTATAAGGAGCACTATTTGGATCTACGTAACCTTTCGCGTACGAACGATCCCACAATTGTTTAATAAACATTTCTTTCTCTTTCTTTGCGACCATATCGGCACCTGTACCGTAATAGTTTTGGAAATATAACTCAATTTCATCAAGGAATAACCTTAATAATTCATCAGAAGTTTCTTCTAACGTTGGGTCATATTTTGCTTCACGGTCATACATTAAAATCATATCTAAAATATTATGGACATGCTCTTTACGAAGCCATCTAATATCTTGAGCACCTAATACAAATGGATGTGTATATAAATGCCCACCTTGTATCATCGCCTTTTCTTGTTCTTCTTCAAATCTGGACAAGATGTTTTCATAAATAAATGGGTTATGGAGCAACGCTCTGTGTAATTTGTAACTTTCGCTTGAAATATTTTTTCCCATCGACTGAATTAAGAAGCTACGCCCAACACCGTTATATTGATACACGAACTGGCCATCAACAGCAACTAAACTAATCCAGCGATACATATACGCGTATAGAAGAGCTCGATTACATTTATCATAATCTAACTTCGTTTGCGTTGCATTTAAATCTGGCATGAAGGCTGGCAAGTGCCAATACTTATCTAAATGCGGTGTTAAACTAGATTTTTTACTATTTAATTTATTCACACGGCGATAATAAGATTGAAAATAATCACCTTTATCATTCATAAATCCATTTGCAATATGTCCAGATGAAAGCTTAGGAAAGTCTTGCAAAGATAAACCGTAATGCGCACGATAACAAATGACTTCAAACGGTGAAAAAGCTTCGTGTACTGTACCTTTTTCTTTAAACATTTCTTGAATTAATTCCTCTTGCAGTTCTTTCTTTAAAGATGGGTGTATCCCCCAATATTGTAATTCCCTATGATGGGAAACTTTCGGCACGAATGGGCTAGCTAAATGGAACAAGTCTTCAATTTTTTCACGAACGTATTCATCACGATCACGCTTCTTATAATCCGCTTCTTTGCGTAACGCCTCAACGATATTTAGCTCTAATTTATCACGATAGCGTATTTGTAATTCATCGTAGCAATAACTTAATATGTGCTCACGATAAAAGTCTTCTACCTTTTTCGATTGAATCTCTTCTGTTTTCGCATCTCGGCAATATTCCCCGTACAAACTCATATAAATTTCCGCAGATATATCTTTCGGTAATACACCTAAATTTAAATGTTGCTGCATATCTTGCCAAATCTTTTCTTGCAACTTCTCTTCAGCTAATACGTATACATTCGTTGGGTTTGTTTTCCCTTCAAATTCCTTGCTTCGTTTTTGAATTTCAAACAATAAATTTTCACGTGTTTCATGTAAATTATCAAAAAACCTTTCCCAATATTGAATCATTTTGTTAACTGCTTGATATAGTGATTGATACACGAGTTCTAATAGCATTTCTTTACGATACTCGTTTAATTTGTGTACGTACTGCGTTACAATATCTTCAAATTCTTTTTTAAACAAACGTTGCTGATTATTAATCATTTTTCCAAACCAGCCTTGTTGCTGCGCAATTTCTACTCGGCGCACAGCTGTTACCGTTCCATCAATATTACTCACATTAAATTTCTTATCGTAGTTTTGAATTAAATTACGCTTTTGTTCATTATTTTCATGTAGTCGATTCATTTTTTCTACTAACTGTTTTCGAATTTCATACAACATAAAACGAGCTGATACTGGATGAACAGGATCTGTTTTCTTTAAAAACCATGTATTTAGTTGATATGACTGTCCCTCAGAACCACTTGGTGAAAAACGGTCTGATTCAATCATGTCATACAATAGTGTCGTTACATGTTCATGTACACGGCTTGGAATCGCATACGCATATAAACGAACCGCATGATCCACCCTTGCTACTTCACCTTTCATTTGCTCCATCATTTTCAGCTTCGCAGCCGAAATTTTACACTCATGCTGCAGACGATTTAATTCCTCGTCTTTTTGCACCGTACGCTGTACATAACTTTCTACAGCTTCTAAAAACAGTTTAGATTTTGCAACACCGACCTTACCGCCTTCTGCTCCTTCACGTGTTTCATTGTACATTTGTCTATAGAAAATATGAGCCTGTTCAGGACGAGTAGCAAGATGTTCTAAGTCTTCTAAATAACTTTTCCCGCGCTCTGGCTTTTCACGCTGCATACCACGTTTTACATCTTGGTCATATCTTTGCTTCTTCTCTTGAAACAACTGATCTAAATGAAGCCAAGATTCATCTAAACCTTGCACGGCCCATTTTAAAGCACAATATTTTAACACGTGCTCATATGGATAAATAATCTTTGCCGTTCCTGCCCCGCAATATCGTCCTTTCCCGCTTGATTCTGCTAATTGCTGAATTTGATTATCTTCCTGTGCAAAATGATTTGCAGACATCGGACTAAATAACTGTAAATAAATCGTATTTGCCATTTGCTCCATATAATCTGATAAATTATGCAGATGGTGTCCATGCAGATTTTCGTAATCGTATAAGAAACAATAATTGTACGGTAAATGATGTTGTTTAATTGTATGATTCGTTCTGCCGTCTTCATCTACTTGGTCAGGTCGATATTCTAATTCAATTGTAACGCCACCGCGTTTTGATAATTCTCCGGTAGAACCGAGTGTAATGGCATGTAATTCTTTTAACGATGCATAGCCGTTTGCTTGCACCGTTTCAAATTCTTTCGCACTAACCGTTCTCGTCTTCACTAACACATCAGGCATTAGAAACGCACCACGTATTAAAATGTTGTGGTGTTGCAATTTCTTCCGAAGCATTTCACGTAAATATAATGCAATTTGTAGAAACATCCCTGAACCTGTTCCACCCGCTAGTGATGTTACTATAATGACACGCACACCATATTCCGTTTGATCACTTGTAACCGGGAAAATTTTCTCGATTTCTTGCCAAAAGGAGGTGAGTTTATCTTCTTTCATTGCAGCACGTAACGCTAGACGTGAAATAACGCGCAACTGTCCTGCTCCTTCTGTCAGTGGTTTATCAAGTATAGTCGGGTCCATTGGAAACCACTCTGGAATCGTTGGATCTCCCGCAATATACTCCCTAGGCGTTTTACTAGAACTCGTTTGCGTCTTAAACTTTCGAATATGATCAAATTTACTCAATGTATTCACATCAGTATCAAATACGTGCATTGCTACCTTTTTTCGGCGCTCCTCAGGTAGCCTTTCATATATTTGATGTGTCACAGTACTACCGATTCCACCTAAACCAATTAATATTGTTGGAACTTGTAACGTCATGTGAACCACCTTCCTATTCTTGCTTGTTTAAAAAGAGGGGGGAAGATAGTACTCTACTCTTTTCCCCATCTATTATTCACACTCGTATTTATAAATCTCCTTACCATATCCTCTATCAATTACTAAAAGTTCATTTGGATATAATGTCTTATGTTCCATTCTAACCTCATCCTCTGTTATAAACATCCCATCAATAATCATTCCTACTACTTGTGACTCTTTCGCTACAAATATTGATTTCGATCCTTTCTTTGCTATAAACGTAACGGATTGCACAGTCTTTCTTTCTGCTCTATACGGAATACCAAAATAATGTTTCCACCATTTATTTTTAAGTAACTCTGGCTCAGATTGATATAACCAATCTTTCGCTACCTCTTGATCCCATTCGTAATACAATAGTGCTTTACGGTGAAATCTTGGACGGACAATCCATCCTAAAACGATTATTCCTACTATTAACAGTAATAAAGTGATAGGAATAACAAACTTAAAAATAAGCGCATACTTTTCATAAAACGGTGCATTTTGAATATGAAGTGATATTTTTTTCTTTACTTCTTGTAATTTTGAATCCTGCACTACGATGGTAGCTTCTACGGTGCCGGTATCTGTAAAATTGAATGTGTCGGAGTAATGAGGTCGAGGATAAATATAAATTTGATTACCATGTTGTTTTATTTCATAGTTGATTGATTGTTTAGATGTGACACCAGTAGATTTTAATAGTTTCTTTACAGCCTCTTCTGTCATCGGCTTACCATCTAACTGTGGTTGTATAATAAACGGTTTACTATTCTCTAAATTTGATACTTTTTCTTCATAATCTTTCGTGACAGTTTGAAGTGATAATTCAGGCTTTTTAGTTGTTTCAATTTTAAATCCTTTCGTCTGTCTGTAGAATCCTTTTATGTTCATATGAACTTTCCCACGTACTAATCCTTTAGTAAGCTTAGTTTCGTAATAAAACACATGTCTTTTATCGTCCCACTTCATTGCATATTGCTTTCCGTCTATTTCTACTTCTGCCTGGAAGTAAGAAGACTGAACTGGCAACTCAGTAGGCTTTGCTTCAATAACAGCTGTCACATCTTCATACATTTCCTCAATTTTTTTTCTATCCTTATCTTCTTTGTCATAAGTAGAAACCGTATAATTAAGCGCCGGTTCAACAAGTACTTGTAACCCTTCTTTCTCAATATCCTGGTCCACTTCTATCGTATAAGTTCCTGGTTTAATAACTTCCTCATTTTCCGTACTTATATGAACTATATTTCCGAATAATTTCGCTTCTCCTGGTGCATGTATGGAAAAAGAAGATTGTAATTGTAATGGTTTAGAAATTTGTGTGACCTGATAATTAGACAAAGAAGGTGATTGTCGTACAAGTGTCATACGCTTTAAAGGAAATGGTGTTGTAATCTCTACTTTTTTTCCTACTACTTTCGTTTTTACAATCGATTCAACAGAGGAGAATGGATCACGATTTGCTACTAATGCTGCCACTTGATTGACACTTTTTACGATCCCATCCTCTCCACTAGATGGCATCGTAACTCCATTTATCTCTTTCTTCCATATTTCTTTAAACGTATTTAGTTGTGCCTTTTCCTGCTGTCCTAAATCCTCTTCCATCGTAATTAAAATTGGATGTAACGATATCTTTTTTACATCCATTTCTTTCTTAAACTGTGCTAACTTCTGTGTAATTTGTTCTTTTCCGCCAACCTTATCTTTCTCTAAATCATTAAATGCCCCGTCAGTTAATACAATAAGCCAAAATTCACGTTTCCCATCTATATCTGCTTCCTTTTTTATAGATTGCATCGCGGTTTCTACTGCGCTAAACGGAGTATTTAAATACGTTTTCCATGCTCCAATTCCCTCAATTTCCGTTTGTCTCTTATCCTTCGTTAACGAAATGTTTAATGGATCATTCGGCTTGCTCATTGGAACGTAGGAAAATTTATCTTTTTCATCTAATAGCGCAACTAAACTTTGCAAAGCGTAATTGGCATATTTCCAGCGATCGTTATTTCTCATGCTGCCCGAATCATCATATACAAGTGAAACGACCCTTTCCTTTGCCTCCTCTCCTTTTGCAAAAGTCCAAAAAGGATGTAACCATATAAATAGAAACAACATGAATGTGGCACAAATTCGAATTTTCATGATGAGGCTTCGCCACCTTTGTAGACAAATTCCTATGTTTAAATTTATGAGAGGATACAAGATATATGACTTGTATTTTAGGACAACGAACACACCATAAAATTATTATGTAAATAGTTATATTAACTTGGTAATATTTCCTCTCGCACTCTCTACCCCATTATATAAGTAAAAAAAGCCTGTTTAAGCTCTACACTTAAAACAGACTTTTCCTACTTTTTATATTCAAAACACTTAGCAAAAAGTTTGATTTATTGCTTCACATATACCTCAACAACTGGATTATCTTTATTATCCGCATGCAAGCGTATATTCTCTTCACTTGTACTATAAATACTAGCTAATAACATAATCGTTAACACATTAGGAGTTTTTGCATCGCTCCCGTATTTTCTTTCCAGCGCTTCCTTATATTCAAAATCCAAATCCCCCTGCACATATGTATACACTTCAAAGCCATCTTCTAAATTGCAAACTACTGTATCAATAATGTCTGCCCCTACTTGCTTCTTCATTTCCTCTCGCAATGCTTCAATAAACTCTTCCCACGGTACTTCGTATGTCTGAAACTGATCTGTAGATTTCATGACTTTTCCTCCTTATATATCCTCTTCCTATATTTCCCCTTTCCTATAACAATTATGATAGTTAGGACATTCGTACAAGCCGCACTTGTCCCCTTTACATATCGTATTACTGTAATGCGGAAGGAGGAAAGAACATGCATAGACAAAAATGTTATGATACGTGCCGACGTTATTTCGGTAAAGTCGTTCGCATTGAAGATCGTGATGGTCGCATTCATTTAGGGAAAATAATTGATGTGACAAATAGCTCTGTATGGATTGAACCAGTGCAACAGCACTCATCTTTTGATTCAGGATTCGGATACTACGACGCATATGCAAACGGTGGTTGTGATCTTTGCGGCGGCCTTAACAGATGTGATAGTTGTGGATTTGGTTGTGGTGGTGGTGGATTCAGCGGCTGTGGATGTGGCGGTCGTGGTTGTGGTAGTTGCGGCGGCTGGGGAGGCGGCGGTTGTGGCTGGGGTGTTGAACTCGGATTTGGTTTCATCTTCGGAATTACATTGGCTGCATTATTTTTCATTTAACATAAGTAAAGAGTTGACTACCTTTAGCCAACTCTTTTTCTTTATTTTTCACATATAAAAATACGATGGCCTAAAATATGTTGGTACATAAGTCGTACATTTTCATGCTGTACCCATGCCTCATATAACTCATTCGGAATAAATTGTGATACATTCCATTCTGGCTCTTCTATATAGCTAGAGATTGTTTCTGCAATTGTGCCACCGCCAGCAATTGTAACCCGCCTAAAGTTTGCTTTCTGAAATAATTGAATCCACTCACTCTCAGTTAATAGTTCGTTCATGCCATATAATTGGGCGATTTTCTCTTCCTCTTCCCTCCCAATGTGGGCATTAATAATCATTTCAATTACAACTAACTTTCCGTCCTTCTGTAATACACGATAGCACTCCGAGATAACCCTTTCTTTCTCTGTAAAAGCAAGTATCGATTCTCCGAGTACCAATTCAAATGAGTCATGCAAACAAGGTAATTGCTCTGCCTTTCCTTCAATTAATTGAATGTCTATTCCTTCAAACGACCATCTATCTTTCGCCTTCTGAATCATAATCTCATTCTGTTCAACCGCCGTTACTTTATAACCACATTCTTTTGTCATATACGCTGCTGTTTTCCCCGTACCACAGCCTATCTCAAGGACGTTAGCTCCATATCTAAAAGGCAGTTGTGCTAACAATTGTTTTGTTAACGTAAAACCGCCAGGATGAGCACTCCCTATTCCGTAATACGCTAAGAAATCGATGTATGTGTTTCGTTTCATAGAATTCTCCTTTAAATTTTCTATAATACATATATTCACCCATCAATAAATCGTGCACATAAAAAAAGCATTTCCAAGTGCTATACCGCAACTTGAAAATGCTCTTCTCTTTTTTATTTCTCTTCTACATACGCCCATTTAAAGCTATATTCCGGACTAATATTATGTTTCACAATCCCCTTTACATTTGGTTTCATAACATATGATCTACCACTTTGATATAAAGGTACAAGCGCTACATCATCTTCAAGTAACAATTTTTCTGCTTTCCCTAACTCTGTCCAACGTTTTTTCGCATCAGCCATCCATTCCGTCTTACTTTTAGTAATAATGTCATCATATTTTGAATTTGAATAGCTCATCTGATTCTGCGAATTTTTTGTTTCAAACATATCAAGGTATGTCATTGGATCCGCATAATCTGGATTCCAGCCGCCATATGAGAAATCATAATCTTGGTCTGATTCTAATTTTAGTTTTTGCTTAAATGGCTGCAGTTTAATATTTACTGTTACACCTTTTAAATTCTTTTCAACTTGGTCTTTTACATACTCCCCAACTTTTTTCGCATTACCAGTATCATAATTTAACAGTTCAATTGTTACTTGATCTTTTCCAAGTTCTTTTTTCGCTTCTTCCCAGGCTGCCGCTGCCTTTTTGGAGTCTTGTTTTAAACCATTCTTGAACGTTTCTGCGAAATCTTTACCGTCTGGTCCACTCGCTAAACCTTTTGGTACTAAGTAATCCACTGGTTTTGAACCATCATTTAAAATAACATTCGTTAAAGCTTTCTTATCAATTGATAATGCAATTGCTTCACGTAGTTTTTTGCTCTTTAACGGTGTATCTTGCCAACCACGTTTTTGGTTTAGACGTAAGTAAAACGTACTTGTTTCCGAATATGCGCCGAACTCTTCTTTATTATTTCTATACTTATCAACAAATTCACCTGATAAAAGTGTGAAATCAATCGCACCTGTGTCATATAAATTTACTCTAGTAGCTGGTTCTTTTACTACACTATAATTGATTTCTTCTAGTTTTACAGTCTTTTTGTCCCAATACTGCTCATTTTTCTTTAATTTCCAACCTTGCTCATGCTTCCAATCAGTAAGCACAAATGGACCATTATAAAGTGTTGTATCAGACTCTAAACCGAATTTATTCCCTTTTTCTTTCACGAACTTTTCATTTAATGGATAGTAAGACGCAAATGCCATTAAGTTCAAGAAATATGGTACTGGTCTTTCTAGTTCCACTTCAAGCGTATAATCATCTACCGCTTTTACACCTAATGTAGAAACTTCTCCTTTTCCTTGATTAATTGTTTCCGCATTTTTAATATAGTAAGCGATAAATGCATACTCAGCAGCTGTTTTTGGATCTACTAGACGTTGCCATGCAAATACGAAATCTTTCGCTGTTACTGGATCACCGTTTGACCATTTTGCATCTTTACGTAGTTTAAATGTATATTTTTTACCATCCTCGCTTTTTGTGCTAGATTCTGCTACAGCTGGGATTGGCTTATTGTCTTTATCAAGGCGATATAAACCTTCCATCGTATTCCCTAAAATTTGTGAGCCAAGTGTATCTGTATTTTTGGAAGTATCCATCGTCGGAATTTCATTCGTTTCTGTACGATTTAACACTTGCTTTGCCGCATATTTAATATCAGACTTCTTCTCTTCCCCACCATTATTAGACGTTGTAGTCGATTTCTTCTCCCCACCAGAAGATCCAGAACATGCTGTTAAAGCCATACTCATTGCCAAAACTGGTGCTACAACTGCCGTGAATTTTTTCATCTTTTTCTTCATTCTTGTACCCTCCCCAATTATATGTACGAAACTAACTTTGAGAGATTTTCTATGAACATAATTATTAATACCTTTTCACCAATTAACACGCTATTAATTACCCTCATTTTTGAAGTTTTAATAATTTTATTTTTATAGTAACTATGTATTTTACTATTATTGCTATACGAATTCTCCCCCATCTACTATATGTCAGTACCACATTTCTTATTCTTCTCTATTTAATTGAATATAAAAAGAGCGTGTTAAAAATAACTTATCTACTTTTAAACACGCTCTTTTTTATTATTTACCTTCCGTTACATAAGCCCACTTAAAGCTATATTCTGGACTAATGTTGTGTTTCGCAATTCCTTTTACATTCGGTTTCATTACATACGCTCTTCCTGTTTGATATAAAGGAACTAATCCTGCATCTTCTTCAAGGAATAATTTCTCTGCTTTTCCTAACGTTTCCCAACGCTTCTTCGGATCAGACAGTAATTCATTACCTGCTTTCGCTACCATTTCATCATATTTTGGATTCGAATAACTCATTTGGTTATATGGGCTCTTCGATTCAAACATATCAATAAATGTCATTGGATCCGAATAATCTGGGCTCCAACCTGCAAACGAAACTTCATAATCTTGTGCTGACTCTAATTTTAGTTTTTGTTTGAACGGTTGAATTTTCGTGTTAACCGTTACACCTTTTAAGTTTTTCTCAATTTGATCTTTAAAATAGTCAGCAATTTTTTTCGCAGTTCCATCATCATAGCTTAGTAATTCAATTGTCACTTGATCTTTACCAAGTTCTTTTTTCGCTGCTTCCCAAGCTGCTGCACCTTTTTTCGGATCATATTTTAAACCATTTTTAAATGTATCTTGGTAGTCTTTACCGTCTGGTCCTGTCGCAAGCCCTTTTGGCACTAATTGATCTGTTGCTTTTGAACCGTTATTTAAAATAACGTTTGCTAAACCTTTTTTATCAATTGATAATGCGATTGCTTCACGTAGTTTTTTGCTCTTTAACGGTGTATCTTGTCCGTTACGCTTTTGATTTAAACGTAAGAAGAATGTACTTGCTTCTGAATACTCACCGTACTCTTCTTTGTTCGATTTATATTTATCAACGAATTCTCCTGATAATAGTGTGAAATCAATTGATCCTGTATCATATAAGTTTACTTTCGTCGCAACTTCTTTTACTACACTATAGTTAATCTCTTCTAATTTTACAGTCTTATTATCCCAGTACTTATCATTTTTCTTTAGCTGCCATCCTTGTTCATGTTTCCATGAAGCCATAACGAACGGTCCGTTATACAACGTTGTATCTGCTTCTAAACCGAATTTATCTCCTTTTTCTTTTACGAACTTTTCATTTAAAGGATAGTAAGATGGGAATGCCATTAAATTCAAGAAATATGGTACTGGTTTTTCTAATTCTACTTCTAGCGTATAATCATCTACCGCTTTTGCTCCTAAATCTGTTAGAGGCTTTTCACCTTTATTAATTGCTTCTGCATTTTTAATATAGAAGGCAATAAACGCATATTCTGCAGCTGTATTTTTATCAAGTAAGCGCTGCCATGCGTATACGAAATCTTTCGCTGTTACTGGATCACCGTTTGACCATTTTGCATCTTTACGTAATTTAAATGTATATTTTTTGCCATCCTCGCTTTTCGTACTAGATTCTGCTGCAGCTGGGATCGGCTTATTATCTTTATCTAATCGATATAAACCTTCCATTGTGTTCCCTAAAATTTGAGAACCTAATGTATCAGTAGATTTTGAAACATCCATCGTCGGAATCTCTTGATTCTCTGTACGATTTAACACTTGTTTTGCCGCGTATTTAATTTCAGATTTTTTCTCTTCCCCACCACCACTAGACGTCGTAGTTGATTTCTTCTCCCCACCAGATCCAGAACACGCTGTCAACGCCATACTCATCGCTAAAACTGGCGCTACAACCGCCGTGAACTTTTTCATCTTTTTCTTCATTTTTGTACCCTCCCCAATTATATGTACGAAACTAATTTTTAGAGATTTTCTAATAACTAGTTATCAGAAAATTCTTATTAATTAATATTCTACTAATTTTTCCGGTTTTGTAAAGTTATTTTTGAAATATTTAAAAAATTTATTCCGATTAGTAGTATAGTCTATTTTTTATGAACATGCTACAGGTATCCCTCCATCTACTACATTTCGTTCTTTCTCTACTCTTTCATTTTCGTGTCATTGTACAATAAAAAAAGTACTTCAAAGCAGATAGACTGCTTTGAAGTACTTTCACAACTTTTATTATTTTTCAGTAACATATGCCCACTTATAGCTGTATTCTGGGCTAATATTATGCTTAACAACACCTTTTACATGCGGTTTCATAACATAAGATCTAGCACTTTGATATAAAGGTACAAGGGCTACATCTTCTTCAAGAAGTAATTTCTCTGCTTTTCCTAGTTCCTCCCAGCGCTTCTTCGCATCACTCATTAATTCCCCACCAGCTTTTTTAATTATTTCATCATATTTCTGATCAGAGAAACTCATTTGGTTATGAGAGTGCTTACTTTCAAACATATCTAAATATGTCATTGGATCCGCATAATCTGGGCTCCATCCACCATATGAAATATCATAATCTTGATCTGATTCTAATTTAAGTTTTTGTTTAAACGGCTGCAGTTTAATATTTACTGTTACACCTTTTAAGTTTTTCTCAATTTGATCTTTTACATATTCCCCAACTTTTTTCGCATTACCAGTATCATAGTTTAAAAACTCAATTGTAACTTGATCTTTTCCAAGTTCTTTTTTCGCTTCTTCCCATGCAGCAGCTGCTTTTTTCGCATCTGGTTTAATACCGTTTTTAAACGTTTCTTGGAAGTCTTTCCCATCAGCTCCAGCTGCTAAGCCTTTCGGCACTAAATAATCTGCAGGTTTTGACCCATCATTTAAAATAACATTTGTTAAATTCTTTTTATCAATTGATAGCGCAATTGCTTCACGTAATTTTTTACTCTTTAATGGTGTATCTTGTCCACCACGTTTTTGGTTTAAACGTATAAAGAACGTACTTGGTTCGTTATACACCCCATATTCCTCTTTATTATTTCTATATTTGTCAACAAATTCACCTGTTAATAAGGAGAAATCAATTTGACCACTATCATATAAATTCACATTAGTTGCTGGCTCTTTTACAACACTATAGTTAATTTCATCTAATTTTACAGTCTTTTTATCCCAATATTGATCATTCTTCTTCAGTTTCCAGCCTTGCTCATGCTTCCAATCAGTAAGAACGAACGGTCCGTTATATACAGTTGTATCAGATTCTAAACCGTATTTATCCCCTTTTTCTTTTACGAATTTCTCATTTAATGGATAGTACGATGGGAATGCTACTAAGTTTAAGAAGTATGGTACTGCTTGTTCTAATTCAACTTCTAAAGTAAGGTCATCTACTGCTTTAACTCCTAGTTCTGTTACAGGTTTTTCACCTTTATTAACCGCTTCTGCATTTTTAATTGGGAATGCGATGAATGCATACTCAGCAGCTGTTTTTGGATCTAATAAACGTTGCCATGCAAACACGAAATCTTTCGCTGTTACAGGATCACCATTTGACCATTTTGCATCTTTACGTAATTTAAATGTATATTTTTTACCATCCTCACTCTTCGTACTTGATTCTGCCGCAGCTGGGATTGGTTTATTCTCTTTATCTAAACGGTATAATCCTTCCATTGTGTTCCCTAAAATTTGAGAACCCAAAGTATCTGTACTCTTTGAAGTATCCATTGTTGGGATTTCCTGATTTTCTGTTTTATTGAACACTTGTTTCGCTGCTAATTTTTCTTCTGATTTGCTATCTCCGCCAGAGCTAGAATTTGTGCTTGTCTTCTTATCTCCACCTGAAGTAGAACATGCTGTTAATGCCATACTCATTGCTAAAACTGGTGCTACAACTGCTGTTAGTTTTTTCATTTTTTTCTTTTTCACTTTCTGTACCCTCCCTAATTCTTAACGCTCTCATTTAAGAATTTTCTGATAATTCTGTTTTTCTTTATATATTTATCAGAAGATTCTTATTAACTATTATTCTACTAATTTTTTGAGTTTTGTAAAGTGTTATTATTGAAAATTTTTAAAAAATTATTTTTTTACAGTAATATTCATAAAAATTCCATAATCTTTTAAAACACTATACCTCATTGAATTATATGTACTGATTTAATAGTCTTTATATCCCTTAGCTATAAAACACTTGTAAATTATTGTTAATAAATAATGTATATTATAACAAACCCCTTTTCTACAAAAATAAAAAAGTCAGCAAAGCTGACTTTTTATCCGACCATTTTCTCTCTTTTCATTTCCTCTACTATTTTCATATACTTCTCATTATCAAATTCATTTTCACTTTTTGCAACAACTACAGTCGCAATACCATTACCAATTAAATTAACGATAGCACGTGCTTCTGACATGAAACGATCTACCCCAAGTAATAGTGCTAACCCTTCTAATGGAATAACATTCATTGCAGATAAGGTAGATGCTAGTACAATAAATCCTCCGCCTGTTACTGCCGCTGCTCCTTTAGATGTAACTAACAAAATAGCTATTATAGTTAATTGTTGACCTAGTGAAAGATCGACGTGAAAGACTTGCGCTAAAAATATAGTAGCCATTGATAAATAAATCGTTGTTCCATCTAAATTAAAAGAGTATCCCGTCGGAATGACTAAACCTACTACCGGCTTCGAACATCCGAAGTCTTCCATCTTTGTCATCATTCGCGGTAGTACTGATTCTGATGATGATGTCCCAAGAACAATGAGTAATTCTTCTTTAATGTGAGATAAATATTTCCACAAACTAAATTTATACAGTTTACAAATAAAATTTAATACAATAAAAACAAATAATGCCATTGTCGCATATACACAAATCATTAGTTTACCAAGTGGTATGAGCGTGCTTAAACCGTATTTTCCAATTGTAAATGCCATTCCACCGAATGCTCCAACCGGTGCTAATTTCATTACAATGGATAAAATGTTAAAAAATACTTTCGATAATCTTTCAAAAAAGTCGATAACTGGTTGTCCATTTTTCCCTAGCATCGTTAACCCTGCACCGAATAAAATTGAGAAGAATAACACTTGTAAAATATCACCTTTTGCAAATGCTTCAAACATGTTAGACGGCACAATATGCAAAAAGAAATCCATCCATTTCATTTCTTGCCCACTTTGTACATATTGTGAAACATCTCCGCCCTTTAGTTTTGAAGGATCTAATCCATCTCCTGGACGAACAACATTTGCTACGATGATACCAATAATTAAAGCCGCTGTTGTAACAATTTCAAAATATAATAGTGCCTTTCCGCCAACACGACCTACCTTTTTCATACTTCCCATACTTGCAATACCAAGCACAATTGTTAAAAAGATAATCGGTGCAATAACCATTTTGATCATATTGATGAACGTTTCACCAATTGGCTTCATCTCTTGTCCAACACTCGGCCAAATTGCTCCTACTGCAATACCACAAATAATGGCCACAATAACTTGAAATGTTAAATTCTTTACGATTCTCATTTTTGATACTCCCCTGTTCCTTTCATTTATCCCATATTATTCCAATAATTGCTAATGATGTATTTTATGTAATATCCCCCCTGTTATTTAACTTAAACCACATCTTTATGTTACACTATTATCCATAATTTAAAAATAGTGTATAACATTTAATTTTAAATGTCATACTATTAAACATAATAAAAAAGCAGACATTATGCCTGCTTTAATTCTCCTCAATCTGCTTTTCACTTAATCCTAGATGTGTTCTAAGTGTATTACTCAAACTCTGTAGATCTTTTTTATTAGGATTATAATAATATACACGTTGGCCGTTTGGGCCATTAGGTAAGTATAAATCATCACCTGCTAATTGAATTTTTTCAACCGAACAATTTAAACCATATTTATAAAAAGATAAAATATCATCCATTGTTAAATTTGTTTTAAAATCACCGTCAACCGCCTCAACTATTTTTTCAAGCTTCGTAATCGAGCCTACACTTTTTAATTTACTTAAAATCGCTTCCATAACAAGTTGTTGGCGCTGCCCTCTCATTGCATCACTATCAATATGACGCGTTCTTGCTAGGGCAAGTGCTTCTTCTCCTGTTAATTTTTGTAGTCCTTTTTTCAAATGGATCGCGTCAGCTTCATCTTTACTATTTTGCTCCGTAAATTCAACTGGGACATCTACTTCAATCCCATCTAATCCATCAACAATTTTAGTAAATGAATTAAAATTAAACTTCACAAAATAATCAACAGGCACTTGTAATAATTTTTCTACCGTTTCAACTGAAGCTTGCGGCCCTCCATCTTTACCATTTTTAACGAAACCTCTTCCATATGCATGCGTTATTTTATCTTTTTTCTTTTCAACTGGAACATATGTGTATGTATCACGTGGTATGCTCGTTAATTTCACTGTTTTATCGTCTTTATTAAAAGTAGCTAGCAGTAGTGCATCTGTATGAAATGCCCCATTATATTCCTTTTGTCGTTCCTGATTTTCATCAATTCCCATAATTAAAAGTGAAACATTATTTGCAATTGGTTTTACGGCGTTCTCACGTAAATTTGATTTTTCACCACGTGCTAAATTAACATTTGATTTTTGTACGAGATTAGAAGTTTTCATATATACGTAAGTACCATATCCAACTCCACCAAATAGTAATACTACTAACAATACACTTATTATCGTTGTCTTTTTATATTTTCGTTTATTTTTCTTTTCTCTTGAAGAAGAGGTATTCTCCATATCGTTCCCTCCGTTTTCTATTCATCTAATATATTTTTCAATTTCTCATAATTAACGCTATCCTTTTGAAAGGCATTCTCTTTCAATCCTTTGTTTATTTGTATCCATTCAGTCGTGATCGAATATTGAATCATACCTTCGTGGAAACTAAGAAACTTCAACATAATCCCTGTATTTTTCTCTACAACCATTTCAAATTTCCCTCTTAAATCTTCAGATGTACTTACAGGCATTTCTATATTTATTGTCCCTTCTATTTTGTAGCAATCAAGTCCAAGATACTTCGTTTCTTTATAATTCCAATCTTTATATCGAATTAATAGATCAGCAAATTCTGATTGAATACTATACTTCGCTAATCCAACATATTCATCATCATATCTTTTTTTCTCACCTGATTTTCTCAATAACCTTTCCGTAGGATTTAATTTTAATAATTCATTGTTTTTTTCTTTCGGACTCCATTTCATCTCTTTATATGTATACTTCTCATCATCAAATTCTTTTTTCTTCCCCTCGTTATATATAATAGTCCGTTTTTTCACTAATTTATCTTCTTTCGAAGAGATACCTCTTTGTTGCTCCGTATCAATTGTATATTTGTATGTTGTAGCAATTCTTGACGAACTAGAATATTCCTCAAATTGTCCTGAAATATTTTTAAAATGATCAATGGAATCTAGCATCTTTTCATGAATCTTTTCTTTATCTGGATAATTTGCATTCGATTTTACTTCCTCTTCATTTTCGTAATCAGAAAATGCCTTTTTCTTTACATATTCAAATACTCCGCCGTTTTGAGCAAAAATTTGATCAGAAAACTCCGACATAGACACAATTGAAAGTGCTAGAACAGCAGCACTTATAACCATCATATAAACTCTGTAACCTTTCTTTTTTACCGGAAGATTATGTAGTGTACCATTAATCTTTTCATTTAACTCTGGCGGCACTATAACATTCTCTTCTTTTATTCTCTTTTTTAATTTCTCATCAAATAATTTTTCATCATCCATCCTTTGCACCTCCTATTCCATCTTTAATCGTTTCTGTAGTTGTTCCCTCGCACGTGACAATCTCGATTTCACTGTTCCTTTTGGTACTTCTAAAAGCTTCGCTATACTCTCTTGATTCATATCTTCATAATAATAAAGCACCGTAACAGCCCTTAACTCTTCATGTAACGATTGAATCGCATTACACAAATCTATATCTTCATACTGATCGCACGCGCTCATATTGTAATCATTCTCTTCTGTCACAATTACCTTTTTATACGCTCTAATAATATTGTTACATTCATTCATTAAAATTCGAATTAACCAAGTTTGAAAAAACTCTTCTTTCTTTAATTTTTTTAAATTTTCATAGGCTTTTAAAATTGTTGTTTGTATCGCATCCTCTATATTTGTCTCATCACGTAACATAGCCTTTGCAATACGATACATCTTCACTTTTTCTGTATGTATAAGCGTCATAAATGCTTCATGGTCACCTTTTTTCGCTAAGGAAACATCTGTTTCTTCTTTTACAAACATTTTATATAAAGGGATTACTTTCACAATTGCTCCTCCTGTTTCATCCTCACTTCAAATTTAACTTTACATGTATTAGACGGATGAGCCTAGAAAAAGGTTCATTTTTTTGAATATTTTCATAAAAAAAGGTAAACATTCTTCATGTTTACCTTTACTTAGACGTGATCCTAAGGAAATATCCGTCTGGATCCACAACTTTAAATCCTCTCATCTCCCACGGATAAGTTTGAATTTCTTCTTGTATCTTGCATCGCTTCTCTTTACAACGTTCATATACTTCTTCAATTCGGTCGACAACAATAATTAGTTCAAAGCCATGCCCTTTCATTTCTTTTTGATTGTAAAAATAGTGATTTTCATTCAATGTTGAATCGCTAGCTAGTAATAAAGAAAAGCAATCATGATTAAAACGTCCTGTATGCTCACTTCTTTTATACAATTTTAATCCAATAATTGTTTCATAAAACAATACTGACTTTTCAATATCATGTACATATAGCTTAACACGGAATAAATGATCCACTAGTTTCCTCCTCATCAAAAAAGTCCACTCATATAGTGGACTTTCTACTCTATAACGGTAAATCCCTCTCCCTAAATACAACAATTGCTATTATAAATATACAAAGCGCTCCAGCAGTTAAACCTATACTTACCGGCCATATATTATACGTTCCTTCAGCAATTTCTTTTGGACGAAACAGTGTAAATAACGATAGACTTTTCATCCACTCTAACTTATCACTTAATTTGCCTACCATATTTAGTACGAAAAATAAAATAGTTAAACTCGCTGAGTAGCTCAGTGCCTTTCTTTCATCATTACATATACAAGAAAAGAAAAATGAATAAGCGCTAACTACTAAAAATATGAGCCCTCCGACTACGTTTATCTTGAGGAATAATTCTTTATTTAAGTTATTATCTTTTAAAAACCATTCTGCACCTACTATCCCCGCTACATATGTGACAATTACAATGATTAGTAGTCCTAATATGAGAACAACAGCTTGCGTGATTGCAACTTTCACTCTGGATACAGGTGTCGCTAATAAATATGCCATCGCTCCTTTATCTACATGACGTGCCATTAAATGTGTCGCAACTGTAACGCAAAAAATTGTTAATATGATAATAAACAATAGACTATAGTACTCACCAGCTAAAAAATCCATCACATTTTGAATCGGACTTTCCATACCAACAATTTTTTTCACACTATCAGGCATAGCACTTATTAATTCATTTAACCCTTTCGCTGATACCATTGAGGGGAATATCCAAATTAATAACCATAAATAAAGAGCTGCACCAGTTGCATAACTTAAAATACTTTTTTGTGTTTCTTTCAAACTAGCTAAAAATAATTGCTTATTCATGCTTTACCCCTTCTTTCTTATCGTAATAATGCATAAATAAATGTTCTAAATCCATTGCTCTCGTTTGAAGTGCTGTTACATTATAGTCTGAAAGTGTTTGTAAAACAGTTTGATAGTTTCCTTGCACAATAATCGATGCCTCTCTACCTTTCACCGTTTCAAATTGCAAATTACATTGTGTAAGAGATTCAATCTCTTCTTGCGATGATACGGTTACATCTATTATCTGTCGTCTCATACTTTGTAAATCGTGAATATTTTCAACCGTTACAAGGCGCCCATCTTTAATAATCGCTACTCGGTCACATGTACGCTCAATCTCAGTGAAAATATGCGACGACATAAGAATTGTTTTTCCTCTTTGCTTTTCCTCTAATATTAAATCTATAAACACTTGCTGCATAAGTGGATCGAGTCCAGATGTTGGTTCATCTAAGATTAGCACTTCTGGATCATGCATAAAAGCAGCAACAATCCCTACTTTTTGCTTCATTCCTTTAGACATTTTACGAATTGGTGTTTTCACATCAAATTGTAGACGTTCTATTAGTTCATCTCGTCTTTTCGTATCCTGTAATCCGCGCATTCCTTGCATTAACTTTAGAAAGTCTAATCCATTCATTCCTTCAATAAAAGAAATTTCTCCTGGTAAATATCCGACTTCTCTTTGAATTTTCGCGGCTTCATTCCAGCAATCTAATCCAAAAATCGTTGCTTTACCAGATGTCGGTTTTATAAATCCCATTAAATTACGAATCGTTGTTGATTTCCCGGCACCATTTGGTCCTAAGTAACCGAATACTTCTCCTACTTTTACATCAAATGTAATATGAAACAGACCTTTTCCATTCGAAAACTGTTTTGTAACATCTTGAACTGAAATCATAATTCCACCTCATTTTTTGAAATATTTAATTTATGATATTTCAAAATCATTGTACTCCTCATCTTTCATATTCGCAACAACTTTTTGAAATATTTATATGTCCATATTTCAAAAATATTGTTTTCCATTATTTTTTCTTGTATATTTTAATTGAGGTGATTGCATTGAACGGCTTTGAAAAAGTAAAAGAAAAGAAAAAACGCGCTATTAAAAAGGCAGCTTTCTTATTATTTTCAGAACGTGGATTTAATGAAGTGAAAATAGAACATATCGCAAAAGAAGCAAACGTTTCTCAAGTTACAATTTATAATCATTTTGGAAGTAAAGATGCGTTATTTAGAGAACTTATACAAGAATTTATTATATCTGAATTTCAATATTATAAAGAGCTTGCTGAAGAAAAATTACCTTTCCATGATATGATGCAAAAAATGATTGTAAGAAAAATGAATACTGGCGGATTATTTCAGCCTGATATGTTACTACAAATGATGCAAAGGGACGAAATTCTCCGAGAGTTTATTTATAGTTATCAAAATGAAAAAATACTGCCATGGTATTTAGAAATATTAGAACAAGCGCAGCAAAAAAATGAAATTAACCCCCACCTTACTAAAGAAATGATGTTACTTTACATTCAAATGTTCACTAAATTAGGTGATGATTTTGGAGCACAACTTTTGGAAGGAGATCGTGAAAAACATATACAAGATATCGTTACGATGTTCTTTTATGGACTGTCCGTCCCAGAAAAATAAAAAAGACACGAAATTCGTGTCTTTTTTATTTTACCGAAATGACTCTACCCGTTTCACTACTTTCAACCGCTAATTGAATCAGCTTAATAACTTCTAAACCTTCTTGTGCTGTTACAGGTAGTTTCTCACCATTTAATATATTATCTCTTATACCTTTATAATACATGTCATAACAGCCGACTTCTGTTGGAATACGGTCTAAACGTTCTTCTGTTTCTAAAGTAGCAAAATTCGCTTCAGCGTCTACTCCGTAACCGTTATCGCCTGGCTTCATTCCATTTTTTAATTGTTCCTCTTGTGAATCCATACCATACTTCACGATAGAACCTTTTTCTCCATGCAGTGTAAAGTGTGGACCTGCTTGTTTTACATAACTGCTACTATGTAAAATGATACGCTTTACTCCGTAGTGAAGTACAACATGGAAGTAATCATCAATTTGTGCACCTGGTCGTTGTTTAATTACATCTGCACTTATCGCATCTGGTTTCCCAAATAATGATAATGCTTGGTCAATTAAATGTGACCCTAAATCATATAATATACCTGACCCCGGTAAGTTCTTTTCTCTCCAGCGATCACGGACATGTGGACGGAAACGATCAAAATTCGCTTCATATGCGTATACATTCCCTATTCTATTTTCTTCTAATAATTTCTTTATCGTTAAAAAGTCATTATCAAAACGACGATTATGATATACACTCAATACCACATTATGTTGCTCTGCTAATGAAATAAGCTCTTCTCCTTCTTCAATTGAAACAACAAATGGCTTTTCCACAACAACATGCTTACCGTTTAATATTGCTTCTTTTACATATGGAAAATGAGTTGTATTCGGTGAAGTAATGACCACTAAGTCAATATCAGCTCGCTTCACCAATTCATCAATTGTACTAACGACGTTAGCATTCGGTAATGTTTCTTTTACTACCTCTTCTTTTGAAGATAATACCGCACGAATATCGTATTCTTCTATCGTTTGTAATAATGGGATGTGAAATGTTGTACTAGAAAATCCAAACCCTACAATCCCTACACCTATTTTTTTCATGTTGTCCCTCCATTTATCCTGCTATTTGTGGCGAGTAAGATCCCCACTGATTAAAGTTTCACTTTATGAGAACGATTTCATTCAGTTATTATAACAAGATTCATACTAATTTGCCTAGAAAAAAGCATCTTGCCATTATCCATAGCAAGATGCTCCCTTTATTCCGGTCTTTTTTTCGTCCACGTTTCAATAACTTCACCAGTATCATTAACATCTAGCACTAAACTACCGTTACTATACCGGTCTTTATTTCGATACGCTTTCGGATCAATTTCTTCTACAATGTGTTTCTCTGTCTTCATGTAAACTAGTTCATCGTCTCGAACAATTTCAATACCGACAATGCGGTATGGATTACGTTTTAACTCTTTGAAAATAACAAGCCCTCGCTTCGCCCTCGTTGATTTCTCAATTTCTGTTGCTTTTAGACGTTTTACAGCACCGCGCTGCGTTACGAGAATAAGTTGATCTTTGTCACCATTTAATGGTTTACCAGAAGCAACATAGTCATCTTCTTTTAAATTAATTGCTTTCACACCAGCGGCCCTTACGCCTACTGGACTTACTTCATCTTCATGGAAAATAAGTGCATATGCACCGTGTGTAGCAAGAACAATATCACTCGTTCCATCTGTCGCAAATATATCGACAACCACATCATCTTTTTTCAAGTTTACAGCGACGAACGCCCTTGAATAACGCTGTACTTTATATTGGTTTAATTCTGTTTTCTTAATCATACCATTCCGCGTTACAAATACGATAAATCGTTTTTCTTCCTCAAAGTTCGGTACGACAGTTGCCCAAATAATGGTTTCATCCCGGTCGAGTGAAACGATATTAGCAACGTGCTGACCTAAATCTTTCCAACGAATATCTGGCATTTCGTATACTGGCAGATATATATAGTTTCCTTTATTCGTAAATAAGAGGACTGTCTCTGTCGTATTCGTATCGAATCGTTCAAGTAAGATGTCACCCTCTTTCATACCGAAGTCTTTGCCATTTGAGGCATTATGCGAGCGCCATCCAGTACGTTTCACATACCCTTCTTTCGTTACAGTAACGATGACATCTTCTTGTGGGATCATTACTTCTACATCTATTTTAATTTCCTCAATTTGTTCTTCAATAATAGCACGACGATCATCACTATATGTTTTCTTCACTCTCTTTAAATCTGTTTTAATAACTTGAAGCAATCTTTTTTCACTTTGTAAAATCGCCTGTAACTCTATAATTTTCTTATTCAGCTCATCGGCTTCTTGTTGTAGTGCTGTAATATCTGTATTCGTTAAACGATATAATTGTAAGGATACAATCGCTTCCGCTTGCGCTTCTGTAAAACCAAATTTCGCACTTAAATTATCTTTTGCATTACGCTTATCTTTTGAAGCTCGAATCGTTTCGATTACTTGATCTAAAATCGATAATGCTTTCTTTAAACCTTCTACAATATGTTGACGATTCTCCGCTTTTCTTAATTCATATTGTGAACGTCTCGTAACAACCTCTTTTTGGTGGCCAATATAAGCATCCAATATTTTTGGTAATGTCATAAGTGTTGGGCGACGATTATTAATCGCTACCATATTAAAGTTGTACGGAATTTGTAAATCTGTATTTTTATATAAATAATTTAAAATCCCTTCAGCATTTGCTTCTTTCTTCAATTCTACAACAATGCGAAGACCTGTACGATCTGTCTCATCACGAACTTCAGCAATACCATCTAATTTTTTATCTAGACGTAATTCATCCATTTTTTTAACAAGGTTTGCTTTATTCACTTCGTAAGGAATTTCAGTGATTACGATTTGCTGTTTCCCACCACGAACCGTTTCAACTTCTGCTTTTCCACGAATAATGATTTTACCTTTTCCTGTTTCATACGCCTTTTTAATACCATCAATCCCTTGAATAATACCGCCTGTCGGGAAATCTGGTCCTTTCATAACTGTTAATAAATCATCAACAGTACTATTTGGCTTATCAATACGCATCATTGTAGCATCAATAACTTCTCCAAGATGATGCGGAGGAATTTCTGTTGCATAACCAGCGGAAATCCCCGTTGATCCGTTCACTAATAAGTTCGGAAACGCTGCTGGTAATACAACTGGTTCTTCACTCGTATCATCAAAGTTTGACACGAATTCAACTGTTTCTTTATCAAGATCACGTAATAATTCAGATGCAATTGGTGATAAACGAGCTTCCGTATAACGCATTGCTGCTGCTGGGTCCCCATCGACACTACCATTATTACCATGCATTTCAACTAAAACATTACGTACTTTCCAAGTTTGACTTAAACGTACCATCGCCTCATATACAGAGGAATCTCCGTGTGGATGATAGTTACCGATAACGTTACCTACTGTTTTAGCTGATTTACGAAACGCTTTATCATGTACATTACCTTCTACATACATAGAATATAAAATACGTCTTTGTACTGGCTTTAAACCATCACGTGCATCTGGAAGTGCACGATCTTGAATTATATATTTACTATAACGTGCAAAGCGGTCACCTAACACGTCTTCAAGCGGGAGGTCATGAAACTTCTCTGCTTGCATGTTATTCCACCTCCGTCTCCATTATCATTTCATTTTCTAAAATATTTCCTTCTTCTTGCATACCAAACTGTACATTACGCTCAATCCATTTACGACGCGGTTCTACTTTATCACCCATTAACGTTGTAACGCGGCGTTCTGCTCTTGCTGCATCATCAATTTTCACGCGAATTAATGTGCGTGTTTCAGGATTCATAGTCGTTTCCCATAATTGATCCGCATTCATCTCACCAAGTCCTTTATAACGTTGTAACATATAGCCTTTTCCAACCTTTTTCGTTACACCGTCTAATTCTTCATCTGACCAAGCATATTCAATTACTTCACTCTTACCTTTTCCCTTACTTACTTTATATAAAGGTGGAAGTGCGATAAACACTTTTCCGGCTTCGATAAGTGGTTTCATATATCTGTAGAAAAACGTTAATAACAATACTTGAATATGAGCTCCGTCCGTATCAGCATCGGTCATAATGACAACTTTATCGTAGTTAATATCTTCAACATCGAATTCATTTCCTACGCCGCCACCAATCGCATAAATGATTGTATTAATCTCTTCGTTTTTAAAGATATCAGCAAGCTTTGCTTTTTCTGTATTAATAACTTTACCACGTAACGGTAATACCGCTTGGAAACGACGATCTCGTCCTTGTTTTGCTGAACCACCGGCAGAGTCACCCTCTACTAAGTACAGTTCATTTTTCTGCGGGTTACGTGATTGTGCAGGTGTTAACTTACCACTTAATGTACCTTCTGATTTTTTCTTCTTCTTACCACTGCGAGCTTCTTCTCTCGCTTTACGAGCAGCCTCACGCGCTTGCGCTGCTTTCACTGCTTTTCTCACAAGAAGTGTAGCTACATCCGGGTTTTCTTCTAAAAAGTAGGCTAAATGCTCTGATACAATCGCATCAATTGAAGACCGCGCTTCACTTGTACCTAGTTTCCCTTTCGTTTGTCCTTCAAACTGAAGTACTTCTTCTGGTACACGTACAGAAACGATAGCTGCTACCCCTTCACGAATATCTGTACCTTCTAAGTTTTTATCTTTTTCTTTTAATAGTGAAACTTTACGCGCATACTCATTAAACACACGCGTCATGGCTGTTTTAAATCCAGCTTCGTGTGTTCCACCGTCTTTTGTACGTACGTTATTTACAAACGAAAGAATATTTTCTGAGTAACCATCATTAAATTGAAATGCTAGTTCTGCTTCAATCCCATTTTGTTCACCAGTGAAGTATACAACTGGATGAATAGAATCTTTTTCTTCGTTTAAATAGGAAACGAAAGCTTCAATTCCTGTTTCATAATGAAATACATCTTCTAAATCATTTCGTTCGTCTTTAATTGAAATCTTCATTCCTTTTAGTAAGAATGCTGATTCACGTAATCTTTCACATAACGTTTCATAATTGTAATTTGTTGTACTGAAAATCGTTGTATCTGGTTTGAAATGCATTGTCGTACCAGATTCTTTCGTTTTCCCAATTTTCTCAAGCGTCGTTACAGGAACACCACCATTTTCAAAACGTTGTTCATAAATGCTACCGTCACGCTTAATCGTTACGACTAACCATTCTGATAAGGCGTTTACAACTGATGCCCCAACACCGTGTAAACCACCACTCGTTTTGTAACCACCTTGACCAAACTTACCACCGGCATGAAGTACAGTTAAAATAACTTCTGGTGTAGGTTTTCCAAGCTTATGCATTCCCGTAGGCATTCCTCGCCCTTTATCTATAACGCTAATACTATTATCTTTATGTATTACGACAGAAATTTCGTCGCCAAATCCCGCTAACGCTTCATCAACGGAGTTATCTACTATTTCGTATACTAAATGATGCAATCCACGGCTGTCCGTGCTCCCGATATACATACCCGGGCGTTTTCGAACGGCTTCAAGTCCTTCTAACACTTGAATCGCATCTTCATTATATTGGAACTGATGCTTCGCCAAACTCCTTGCCCCTTTCCTAATCCAAAATCAGAACATATGTTTCTATTATAGAATAACGCCTCGACTATAGTTTTGGCAAGTTATCTTATCTCTTTTATATACCATTTTCAATAGAAAAATCCTTGTTTTTTCACAAGGATTCCTCTAGGCTACTATTTCAGAAAAATAATCGTTTGTCAACGAGAAATGGATATGTATGCCAAGATTACACATTCCAAACCTTTATTATGATCCAAATGATCAATATCCAAAACGGGATTACAAGTAACAATCCCCAAAAACAGCCTTTAAAAAATCTCATGATGAACACCTCGTTCATCGGCCCTACTTATCTATAATGTGGGCTGAACCAATCTTTCTAACTTTACAGTCTACACTATTTTGTCATCGCATGTTCTACTTTTATACAACGATCCATTATTACAGTATAGTCTTTTTCTTTTAAAAGTTTGTATGTATCTTCATCTTGTACTCCTAATTGTGCCCAAAAAACATCTGCATCAATCTCTACAAATTCTTTTGCAACATCCATTAAAAATTCTGGACGGCGGAATACATTTACAATATCAACATGTTCCTTAATATCCTTTAGTGAAGCAACTGCCTTTTCTCCAAGCACCTCATCTACCGTTGGGTTTACTGGAATAATGCGATACCCAGCATCTTGCATTGCTTTTGAAACCATATACGATGTACGTTCTGGCTTATCCGATAATCCAACAACTGCAATCGTTTTGCTTTTCTTTAGTACTTCACCAATTTCCGTACGAGTTGGGTTTTCAATTGTCATAATTTATCCCTCCTATTCCTTTAGTATAGCCGATAAAGAAAGTCTCTTTCAATATGAAAGAGACTTTCTTTTATTTCGATTATTGATTCTTTGTAGCTGAGTTATCTGCTAAAGTGGCTGTTTTCGTCATTTTTTGACCGTTACGATAGAATGTAACTTCTACTTTTTCGCCTACTTTTTTCTTTTCATATAAATATTTACGGAATTGAAGTGAATTTTCTACTTTTTGATTATCTAATGCTACTACAATATCATATTGCTCTAAACCAGCTTTTTCTGCAGGGGATATTGGGTAAATTTTACCTAATACAACGCCATTTGTTACTTCTTTCGGTACTTTCAATTGATTTACCGCATAAGCTTGCACATCTTCTAATGAAACGACACCTACTCCAAGAGCTGGACGTTTCACTACTCCGTCTTTTTCAAGTGATTCAATAACTGGTTTTGCGATATTAATTGGAATAGCAAATCCAATCCCTTCAACTTCTTGTTGTGCAATTTTACTTGAATTAATCCCAATTATTTCACCGTTTTGGTTAAATAATGCACCACCACTATTACCAGGGTTAATCGCTGCATCTGTTTGAATAACTTGAGCATTCCAATCTGCCCGTTTATCCCCATCAATATCTACTGGAATTTCACGTTCTTTACTACTAATAATACCTTCCGTTACACTTCCATCAAATCCTAGTGGGTTACCGATTGCAATTGCTTTTTCACCCGCACGGATTTTGCTTGAATCACCTAAAGTGGCAACTTTATTTACATTAGCCCCGTCAATTTCAACAACAGCTAAATCTAACCAAGGATCTTTCCCTACTAGTTTTGCATCTACCTTTTTACCATCACTTAATTTTACAGCAAGTTTATTTGCACCATCTACTACATGGTTGTTCGTTACAATATATGCTTTATTTCCTGCTTTTTTATAAATAACACCTGATCCTGAGCCAGCTTGTTGTTCTTGACCTGTCGGTTGCATTGCAAATGGATCAATACTTTGTTGCATATTAATAACACCTACAACAACATCTTTCGCGCCTTCAATCATACCAGGTAAATCAGTTTCATTTTTTGCTTTATTGACAACAGGAACTACAGTACCTTCAACTTTTGAATCCGAACTAAATGACGATACAGCCGCTCCATTATTTTGAGCCCATGGCATATATGGTGCTGCAAAACTAATTGTGACAGCCCCAACTACAGCCCCGACTAAACCTGTGAAAAAATAACCTTTTTTACTGCCCGATTTTCTCACTTCTCTCGTTTCCCTATGCTCTTCATTTAAATTTGGTCCGTCGTAATATCCCATGTTTTATTTCCCCTCTCTGGTGAATTCGTATTTTCAGTATAGTCACGTTTTGTGTCCTTCTTGTGAACTCATCGTGAAATCCAATTAAAAAAATACTCTTATCTAACATTGTAGACAAGAAAAGTATTTTTTGTACATTCTACCTGCAAAAGAGGATATAAAATTGACATTTCCCTAGGCTAAAGTACACAATCCGTTACAATTATTCTTCAAATTTGTAACCAACTCGAATAACAGTACCGATATGCTTCGCTTTATCTCCTAGCTTATTTCGTAGTTTTTTAATATGAGTATCAACCGTTCGGTCATCACCGTAATAGTCATATCCCCATAACTGATCTAATAAATGTTGTCGTGACAACACAATTCCTTTGTTCTCCATTAAATAAACAAGAAGTTCAAATTCTTTATGTGTTAATATAATTTCTTCTCCATCTACTAAAACGGTTCTAGATAGACGATTCACTTCTATTCCAGCTAAAGACATAGTATTTTCTTCCGCTACTCCTACCACGCCATCCGCACGTTTCAATAACGTCTTCGCGCGAGCTACTAACACTTTCGGGCTGAATGGTTTCGTTACATATTCATCTGCACCTAATTCGAATCCTAATAATGTATCATCCTCATCCGAACGTGCTGTCAACATAATGATTGGTACAGCTGATTCTTTTCTAATTCGTCTACAAACAGACCATCCATCTATTTCTGGTAACATAATATCTAACATAATTAAATCAATTTCATGCTCTGCAAATAATTCTAACGCTTTTTTTCCGTCTTCTGCTTCGATTACTTCAAAGCCTTCATTACGAAAATAATCACTAACGATTTCACGTAATCTTCTTTCATCTTCAACAAGTAATACTGTTTTATTCATATAATCTATCCCGCCTTTTTACTCTTTCAATCGAATAATACGTTGATTGGAGCTTCCGCGAAATGGAAGTGTTAAATCTTTTTTCTCGATTTCAAATCTTCCATCGACTAAAACATCCCCATAATGTAACAACTCTATCATATCATTATTTTGAGAACTCTGTATCTCTTCTAACGTATAACCTGTATACATCCATAGATTTTTTTTCAAATCTTTCACAGCTTTTGCTACTTTTTTCACTTCATTAGCTTGGAAAAATGGATCTCCACCTGAAAATGTTACATCAGTTAATGGATTACTTGCAATCTCTTCCATAATTTCTTCTACTGTCATTTCAGTTCCATTACAAATATTCCACGATTTCGGATTATGGCAACCGAAACAACGATGCGGACAGCCCGCAAAAAACACGACTGTCCGCAATCCTTCTCCATCTACTACACTATCATGAATGATGTTCATCACTTTCATTTATGCTTCACCCGATCCATCTCTTCACTACGTTTCGCACTATTCCACTTCGACATATCTCCTACAAGATAACCTGTTATGCGGCGAATTCTTTCTATATTGGCCTCATCTTCATTTCCGCAGCTTGGACATTCATTTCCGATAACTCCGTGATAGCTACAGCACTTACAACGATCAACAGGATGATTAATTGAACCGTATCCAACGCCATTCTCTGCCATCGCTTGCACAATTTGTTTTAACGCCTTTTTGTTATGCATTGCTGCTCCGTCTAGTTCAATATACGTAATATGTCCCCCATTACATAGGGCGTGGAAAGGTCCTTCTAAACGAATTTTATTTATCGCTTGAATGTTATAGTAAACTGGGATATGGAACGAATTCGTATAATAATTATGATTCGTTATACCGCTAATCACACCAAATTCTTCTCTATCTTTTTTCACAAACTTCCCTGATAACCCTTCTGCAGGAGTTGCAATTACTGAGAAATTCAGTTCATGTTCTTCTGTCGCTTTATCCATTCTATCTCTCATAAAGGAAATGATTTCATATCCAAGTTTCCACGATTCTTCATCTTCTCCATGATGCTTACCTGTTAAAGCTACTAAACACTCCGCAAGACCGATAAAACCAAGACTTAACGTCCCTTGCTTTAAAATGGATGCTACAGAATCTTCAGGCTGTAACGTTTCTCCTCCGCGCCATACACCTTGTGAATATAAAAATCGAAAATCTCTAGCTCGCTTCGTACATTGGTACTCAAATCGTTCTAATAATTGCTTAATCCCTAAATCTAAGTAATAATTTAACGCTTCAAAAAACGCTTCTTTTGAACCACTAATTAACGCTAATTTCACTAAATTAATAGACGTAAATGATAAATTCCCTCTTCCAATCGCTGTTTCTTCTCCATGTATGTTAGACATAACACGAGTACGGCATCCCATGTAACATACTTCACTTTCCGGTCGTCCATCATAATGCACTGCATTAAATGGCGCATCTAAAAATGAAAAGTTAGGGAATAATCTTTCAGCCGTTGTTTCTAACGCTAATTCAAATAAATCATAGTTCGGATCACTTTCTTCAAAGTTCAAACCTTTTTTCATTTTAAAAATTTGAATAGGAAAAATTGGTGTTTCCCCTTTACCAAGACCAGCTTGTGTCGCTTTTAAAAGCTCTCTAACTAATAATCGTCCCTCTTTTGATGTATCTGTTCCATAATTAATAGAAATAAACGGTACTTGTCCCCCGCCCCTACTATGCATACTATTTGAATTATGAATAAACGCTTCACAAGCCTGATACGTATCATTTTCTGTTTCTTTCCATGCAAATTCTTCTATTTGTTCTTTCGTAAGCGGATATGACTGTAATCGTTTCTTATGTCTCTCTACTGTTTTTCTCACATATGGAGCTAAATCAATATCAAAGAGTGCAAACGATTGACCACCATGCTGCATATTTTGATTCGCTTGAAAAATAATAGACGAAAGAGCCAATGCACTTTTAATGTCTTGCGGTTGTCTCATATGGCCATGTCCTGTATGAAAACCGTTAGCAAGCATTTGCGCTAATGGAATTTGCGAACAAGTCGTTGTCCCAGTCGCATAAAAATCTAAGTCATGTGGATATAATATATTTTGATTTATCGCTTTTTTCACTTGATCTGACAATAAATTTTCAACTGCATAATATTTCGCACTCTCAGATGCGAACGTTCCCATTACTCCCATCGGAGAGCGGCCATCTACATTTGCATTTTCTTGCATTAAATCTTGTTCATTGCCGTGGACAATTGTCTCAAACACTCTCATTAATTCTTCTCCACGTGTATTTTTTTGTAACATTTATAACCCTCCACCAATATGTTGTTGTCTTTTGATTAAAATGTTACTACATATAGTCTTATTGTTTCTGTGAGAAATGTAACATTCCTGTGAAATTTTTTGCACGAAATAATGAATTTTTCATTTACAAAAAAGAAATGTGCTCTTTACAAATGTATGGTACAATATACGGGAAAAACTCTTTTTACCCTTTATCAACACATTTGAATAAAGGAGACTGAACTTATGGTTACTACATATCTTTTATTTATCGTTGCCTACTTACTTGGCTCGATCCCATTTGCACTAGTCGTTGGAAAGATTGGTTATGGAATTGACATTCGTGAGCATGGAAGCGGTAATTTGGGCGGGACAAATACATTCCGCACACTAGGGAAAAAAGCAGGTTTTATCGTTACAATTGCTGACATTTTAAAAGGTACATTAGCAACGAGTCTACCGATTATTTTCGGGTTAGATGTTCATCCACTATGGTTCGGATTAGCAGCTGTTCTTGGACATGTGTATCCGATTTTCGCGAAATTCCGTGGTGGTAAAGCAGTTGCAACTTCTGCTGGCGTGCTTTTATGCTACTCACCAGTTGTTTTTGCAATATTAGCTGTTGTCTTTTTCAGCCTTTTATTTACAACAAGATACGTATCACTTTCTTCTATGGTAACAGCTGTCGTTGCCGTTATCGCATCAATTGTTAGCGGGGATAAAATCTTCATTATTGCGATGTGTTTATTAGCAGGTATGGTTATTTATAAACACCGTGCAAATATTGGACGAATTATAAATAAAACTGAACCGAAAGCAAACTTTTCAAAAAAGCAAAAATAAGATCGTAACCCACATAACGCAAAAAGAAAACGTGAAGCATATTAATAGCGTCTTTTTGCGTTATTTTTTATACTAAAGAAAAAGCAACATAATTTGGAGGAACTATACATGAATCTTTCCGTAACAAAAGAAGCAGCACAATGGTATAAAAACGAATTAAACTTACAATCAGGTGAAACACTACGCTTTTTCGTACAATACGGTGGTTGCAGCACTGTGCAAAAAGGACTTTCTTTAGGTATTCGTAAAGATGACCCTGCACACCCTGCTGTTCAAATTCAAGAAGAAGATATTAACTTCTTTATTGAAAGCGATGATGAGTGGTTCTTCGATGGACATAATTTAGTTGTTACATTTAACGACGGTGATGATTTCCCGCAATTTAATTATGAAAAATAGAAAAAACGTGGCTTCTGCCACGTTTTTTTATTTTTTCTTAATTTCCTCATATTTCGCATACCACTCAGGATAGAACTTTTTAAATGATACGGGCCTGAACCCTTCTTTTTTCGCACAAATATTCGTCGTACTTGCGGTAATACAAAGTTCACCTTCGCCGTTATATATTTCATAACCATATACCACACGAAGCGGGCTCACAGTGTCCACCCATGTTTTCACAATTGCTTTTTCACCGTAACGCATCGCTTTACGATATGAAATTTGCAAATCTAACACAGGAGAAATAATACCCTCTTTCTCCATTTCAACATATGAAAAACCTAAATCTTGTATAAGTTTCGTGCGACCTAATTCAAGCCACACCAAATAGTTTGAATGGTAAACAACACCCATTTGATCTGTTTCCGCATAACGGATTTCAACTTCATGTTCTGCTACAAACATATGTATTCGCCTTCTTTCACTTCTGCTGCCTTGCATACATTTAATCATAATACAGTGACAACAAAAATAAAATAAAAACAGTGAATCTTTTACTGAAAGGAGCAAGCATATGATTCAAATTGTAACTGTTCGTAGCGGTGATAGCGTATATAGCTTGGCATCAAAATATGGATCAACACCTGACGAGATAGTAAAAGACAATGGATTAAATCCAGCTGAAACACTCGTTGTTGGTCAGGCACTGATCGTGAATACGAAAGGGAATAATTATTATGTACAGCCTGGCGATAGCCTATATCGAATCTCTCAGACATATAACGTTCCTCTCGCTAGTTTAGCTAAAGTTAATAACTTATCTTTAAAATCCATTCTCCATGTTGGACAGCAATTATATATACCGAAAGGGACAAAACGAGCGGTAGAATCCATCGCTTATTTACAACCTTCAACAATTCCAATAAAAGAAAGTTTGGTAAATGCTACACGTGCTATCAACCCATTTTTAACGTATTTAGCCTACTTTAGTTTTGAAGCCAAAAGAGATGGTACATTAAAAGAACCAACCGAAACAGCTAAAATCGCTAATATTGCAACGCAAGGCAACACCATCCCTATGCTTGTTATTACAAATATTGAAAATGGAAATTTCAGTGCCAATCTGACATCAGTTATTTTACGGGACGCAACAATCCAAAATAAATTTATTACAAACATTTTGCAAACTGCTGAGAAGTACGGTATGCGAGACATTCATTTTGATTTCGAGAGTGTGGCACCTGAAGATCGTGAAGCGTATAATCGTTTTTTACGAAATGTAAAAACACGATTACCTAATGGATACACGCTAAGCACAACGCTTGTACCGAAAACAAGTTCAAATCAAAAGGGAAAATTTTTCGAAGCTCACGATTATAAAGCACAAGGACAAATTGTTGATTTCGTCGTCATTATGACATATGACTGGGGATGGCAAGGCGGGCCACCGATGGCGATCTCTCCTATCGGTCCTGTAAAAGAAGTACTTCAATATGCAAAATCTCAAATGCCTCCACAAAAAATTATGATGGGGCAAAATTTATACGGTTTCGATTGGAAACTTCCATTCAAAGAAGGAAATCCACCTGCAAAAGCAATTAGCTCTATTGCAGCTGTTGCACTAGCTCGTAAATACAATGTTCCTATCCGCTATGATTTCACAGCTCAAGCTCCTCATTTTAATTATTTCGATGAAAATGGTGTACAACACGAAGTTTGGTTTGAAGATTCACGGTCTGTTCAAAGTAAATTCAATTTAATGAAAGAACAAGGTATAGGCGGTATTAGCTATTGGAAGATAGGTTTACCATTCCCGCAAAATTGGCGTTTACTCGTTGAAAACTTTACGATTACAAAAAAGGGCTGACATAAGTCAGCCCTTTTTGTACATTCTGTTAAGATTCATCTTTGATTTCACTTTTTAATGAGTCAATACTTTCTAAACGTCTTTGATTTTTTGCTTCAATAGCAGCACGATCTTTTTCATTAGAAAGTTCCGCTGTTTCTTTTGCTTCATTAAAGTTATCAATTGTATTTTGCACCATTTCTTGTAACTTTTCAGCGTTGTCACTTCGATTATCTGGATTTGGCATGTACTTCCCTCCTAATATTGTATATACACACCATCTTAAGTTACCTATCTTGCCTCAAATTTATACATAAAAAAGGAGAATGTAATATTCTCCTTTTCTTTAACCGTTATCAACAATCGGTTGTTTGCCCGTTTGGTCTTGCATTTGCTTTCCTTTATTGCCACCAGCTTTTTTTGATTGTGTTCCAATATGATTCGGTGCAAAGTCTTTTGAATTCTTTTTCGGATTACCCATTACTATCGCCTCCTTAACACTAGTATCGTACTAGTGTTAAGAATTATTCAGCTTGCTTAAAAAGTTTCATTTCATAACGTTTTTCAATACGTTCTTCAATACGATCGATTGCATCACGATCGCTTAATAATTGTTGTTTATTTTCTTTCACAAGTTCGTCAAATGATTTACGGCGACTTCTTCTCATGCTGTTCACCCTCTCTCCTTTACTTTCTTATTACATAGTATGAGCAAATGAAAAACTCTTTAATCAGATTTGCAAGAAAATTTTATGTTTTAATACTCCTAAAAAAACTCCGTATACAATAAATTGTATACGGAGTTTTTTATACCATAACATTTAAATACTCTTTCAGTTTTTCATCTGCATTCGTTTCATTTTCTTTATAATCATGGAGCGCTTGTAGTACGAAATCATACTGTTCTAAAATATAACTTTCTAATTTTAAAACATCTTCTACGCTATTCAGCATAATTCTCGTATTACCAGCTTCACTTTTTAACGCCGGTTCACATTGTAAGCTCGTACATATTTCTTTCACATCATCTTCTAATATATCTGTTAATACATATTTCTTTCGACCTTTTACTTTTAATCTCATAACCGGATAAAAAGCTTTTATATCTAAATAATTCCCTACATTCATGTAACGAATCCATTCAATATTACGTTTATTTCGTACAAGCATTTCTTTTAATACTTCATATACCACAGTTTCATCAAGTACGTCTTTATTTGATTTTCTCTTTGTTTCTTCCTCAATAGATGCACATTTTTGATAAACAGCTGCACACGTAATACAATCATCAAATGCATTATGAGAACTTAAACGAATGCCAAGCATTCGCTTTAACGTTTCAAGTTTATGATTAGGCGCGTGCTTCATATATTTCTTTGCTAAAAACACAGTATCAATCACTTTATTTTTAGGTTCCGGTAATCCAAGCATATTGACATTGCTTTTCAAAAAGCGCATATCAAAAGAAGCGTTATGAGCCACAATAACATTTGTATGTAAAAATGCTAAAAATAAAGGTAACACTTCTTCAATTGTCGGTGCATCTGAAACACGATAATTTGTAATACCTGTTAAGCTCGTAATTCGGCCTGGAATTGGACGCTCTGGGTTCACGTATGACACGAATTGATCTACTAGCTCATGATTACGATATTTCACTGCTGCTACTTGAATAATTTTATCATTATAAGGGTTAAATCCTGTTGTTTCAAAATCAATTACAACATAATCTAACGGTAAGGATATATTCCCCACTCCAAATACACTCCTTTATCTCTAAACGTTTATATTTCTTTTATCATATCACGAAGCTTTCACTACTTGAAAAAGAAAAGGCAGAAATGGTTACTTTCCACCTCTACCTTTTCACCATTATTTTAATTTAGTAATCCGTTTCTCCATCTCTTTTTGCGTCATCGGTCCAATAAACTTATCTTGAATGACACCTTTTGTATCTACAAAATACGAAGTTGGGATCGTAATTACTTTATACGCTGTTGTTACATCAATATTTTTGTCCAATAAAATAGGAAAAGTAATTCCTTTTTCCTTTGCAAAATTACTTACCTTTTCGATCCCTCCGCCTTTTTCTGAAGGCGTATAATTTATTGCTAAAATTTCTACATTTTCTTTATGTTCTTTATAAAAAGCCTCCATATCCGGCATTTCTTGCTGGCAAGGCCCACACCACGTTGCCCAAAAATTTAAAATCACTTTCTTTCCTTTTAAATCTGATAACTTTACATTCGTTCCATCTAACTTCGTTAATTCAAAGTCTGGCGCACTCTTTCCTATTTCAATACCGTTACTTGCAATCATTTCTTTCATAGCAGCTTCACTTTTTTCTTGCTCTCCTTGGGCCGCCTGATCGCTTTTACCAAACTGTTCATAAGCTGCATATCCCGCTAAACAAAGTAACACTACAATAATCGTAAGCTTCCGCCACATTTTATATCACCCTAACGTGTTTATCTTCTTTTAATATATCCATTCAAATGCTATATACCTTATTTTAGCTTATACGGACAAGCTTGGAAATATTCACAGTCAAAATAATTGGAATATTCTTATTTGAAGTGCAATTCCTTCCTTTTTATCCTTTTCGGCAAGAAGACTCCATCTGATTTGTGTTACGATATAATCTGCCCTAGATAAGGAGGGGATATATCGTAGGACAACGAAATTGGATAATGATAATCCTTTAGCTGCTTGCACCAAAAGGAATCACGATGAAGACCATGTTCACATTTTGTTCCGTTTCGTTCCCAATATTGATTTGTCAAAAGTAATTTTAATGAATTCTCTGAGAAAGATGGTGAAAATAATGGCTAGAAAGAAAGCGGTGAAAGTATTACGGAAACAAAAGAAAAGAGAAACCATGCAACGCTTCACTCAGAAACAGAATATCGGGCGAGCTTGTCTTACTGCCAAAGAATTTCGTTTACTGCAACGCATGTCACATAGTTCAAAAGCATTGCGAAATGTTGGATTGTATACCATGAAACAAAGTTATTTGAATCACAACAGGATGGCTACTATAAAAGAAGTAGACACAGCCATGCAAGCCGATATGAACTACTGGGGCGTTCAATCAAACTCTGTTCAAGCGATTCGTAGAGCCGTATTTACAGAAGTGAAGAGCTTTTTTAAAGCGTTGGAACAGTGGAAGAAAAATCCTGAGAAGTTCACAGGTCATCCGAAGTTTCCAAATTATTCTCGTTCCACTGACAAACGAATCATTGAAATCTATCAAGTTCCAAAAGTGGATGATAACGGGTATTGGATGATTCCGATGAATGTTGCATTCAGAAAAAAGTTTGCTTCTATTAGAATACGTATGCCTAAAAACTTAAGAAATAAACAAATCTCCTACATTGAGATTGTACCGAAGCAAAAAGGTCGGTTCTTTGAGGTGCATTACACATATGAAATGCACGTTTCTCAAATGAAGAAGCAATCCACGACTACGAGTAACGCTTTGAGTTGCGATTTAGGTGTAGATAGATTAGTAAGTTGCGTGACAAATACAGGTGATGCATTTTTAATTGATGGGAAGAAATTAAAATCCATTAACCAGTACTTCAACAAAATGATACGTAATCTTCAACTGAAAAATGTGGAAAACGGACTTTCTAAACGAATTGTAACGAATAAAATGGCTGCATTTTGGCATAAACGAGAACGACAAATCAATGGTTACCTTTCACAAACGGTAGGCTTGTTGTTCAAAAAATTGAAAGAATTAGATATAGATACGATTGTTGTAGGGTATAACGCTGGTTGGAAACAAAAATCTGATATGGGGAAAAAGAATAATCAAAAGTTTGTTCAAATTCCATTTCATAAACTGATAGCAGCAATTGAGAATAAATGTGTAAAAGAAGGCATTCGTTTTTTAAAACAAGAAGAAAGCTATACTTCAAAAGCTAGTTTTCTTGATAAAGATCCGGTTCCAGTTTGGTCTAAGGATGATAGGAGGCAGTATCTCTTTAGTGGCAAACGAATCACTCGTGGTCTGTACCAAAGTAAAGCAGGGAAATGTATTCACGCTGATATTAATGGTGCATTGAATACATTACAAAAATCAAAAGTTGTAGAATGGGATGAAAATCTTAAAGTGAAAACGCCGATTCTATTAGAAGTACAAAAATGTAAGGCTGTTGCTTCGTGCATAGCTTAGTGGGTGCGTCAACCATCCATGTGTACTCGACTTGTCGGGGCTTGTAGCACACGCCGGATTCATCTGAGTGGTGGCTTCTTCTGCAAGGAAGAATTGCTCTTTTTCGGAAGGGTGGTGCAAGTGGGAAAACAATCGTTCGTTGCCAGTACCGACCAAAAACTTACTTGGGGTGTTACCATAAGGTGGCATGAAGGCTAGAGCGTCAAACTGTCTAGCGATAGACCGAAAAGACCTAGTGTTCTAACTCAAGCCCCCACTGAAACGCTTCGTCTCAGTGGGGGTAGTTGACCATATAATTAGAAAAAAACAAATGAAGTGTTACTCATTTTCTTCTGGACCTATTCACCTTTTTACTTTCATAGTTATATAAACTTCAACAAAAGGGGGATTGCGTATGAATTCATTCGAAAAAATAACATTATATATTCTTAGTTTTCTTTTATACCCAGTCGGTATTATTACATGGATCATTTCACTCTTTAGTAAAGATCTTGAAAAAAAGAAAGTAGGGCGTATTTGTCTCTATGTTTCTCTAGTCTCATTCGTCCTTTTCTTAATTCTTGGAATTGCAACTTTCCTTATGACCGCTACTTTTAATGTTGATCTGAATCATTCTGAATCTATCGAGTATCAAATAAATGACGGTGAATGAAGATAAGAGCATTGCTCTTATCTTTATTTACACCCTTTTAAAAATGAATGACTATTTATTAATTTTTCAGGACTTCCACATGCAACAATACTTCCTTCTCTCATGATAACAACACGATCTGCTAGTATCACTTTCTCTACATCATGTGTTGCTACAATTCTCGTTCCCCCTCTTCCTAGCCCTTCTATCATATTCCAAACAACTTCTTGATTGCTCGGATCTAATCCCGCAGTTGGTTCATCTAAAATAATAAGATTCGGATTTGAAACAATTGCTCGCAATAATGCAAGACGTTTTCTTTCCCCTCCCGAAAACTCTTCACCGCTTTTATGTAGTACAGTTTGAATCCCTTCAGGCAATTCACTAATAATCGGCGTTACATTTACAAGTTCAGCATTTTTTTCTAACTCGTTTTCTAAGCCCACTTCCCCGAAATACATATTCTCTTTTACTGTCTTCCGAAAGAATCGAGGTTCTTGCCACACTGTAGTCAATCGAGCCTCATTACCATAATAAACAATGCTACCGTTAGATGGTTTATACAAGCCTGTCATTAATTTTAAAAGCGTTGTTTTTCCTGCACCACTTTCCCCTACGATCATAATGAGTTCACCAGGGTTAATTTGCAAATCAATATTATGAATTCTGCATTTCTCTTCATCATTTTCCTGAAATGAAACATTTGTTATTGTCATCCCCATCGCTCTTTCTACATTACTATTTGCCACTCGTTTATCTAAAAAGGAAAAAACTCTACTTGCCGAAGCAGCTGCAACTTGTGTCATCATTAATAAATCTCCCACATAACGGACAGGGAAAAAAAGCATCTCTATTGTCGCTAAAACTGCAACAAGTGAACCAACCTCCATTTCGCCCTGCATTATTTTTTGCGCACCTATAATAAGAACAACGATATATGCTCCTGTTTCAATCACTGTTCCAACTACTCCAATACAGTGTTGCATCATCGTCTTCTTTACTTCTGTTTTATAAGATTGTGCCGTTACTCCTTTAAATAAGCCAATAGCCCATTTTTCTTTTTGCAAACTACGTAAATCTTGTGCACCTTTTACAAACTGTGAAACCATCTCTACAACACTTGATTGATTTTTTTGAGCAATACTTGCGATATTTCTTACCTTTTTGCCCATAATCATTGGAACAACTGCACTTAGAAATAAAAACGGAGTTATCCACCAGATGAACTGTGTATCTATATGTTGCAGCGCTATGATCGCACCGATAAATTGCGCAATGGCATGTATATATTCTATTAATATAGAACCATATAACCTGACCCAGTTCGGAATATCAGATACGACTAAAGTTTCCAACTCTCCTTGTTTGATTTTCTCACTCTCTTCAAATGGTAATAAGAAAAAATGACGCAATACATCTATACGCTTCTCTCGTAATATTCGCTGACTCGCTTTGGAGCTTACATAATCAAATGAAAGATTGTTCACCCACATCAACAAGCGACTAACTGCAAACAAAGTAATGTAAAGGTACGCCTCCTTTACCTCTCGTTGAATAAGGTTATCTACAATTAGCCCCATGAATAGTGGACGGGATAAATTTAAAATAGCTGCAAAAAGCCCACTGCATACAGCTGCTATTACTAATATTTTTTCTTTCTGTAACGGTAACAATATTCTTTTATATTCTTTCATGACATTTCCTCCGTTTTTTATAGTAAAAAGAAAGGGATGAAACCAAATGGTTTCATCCCTTTCCATAAAATAAGGAAGCTAACAGTTGTTAGCTTCCTTATCGTTCATTTCAATTATTTAGTTCGACACTTTAGACTCTTCGATTTTCTCACGAAGAACCATTTGCAGAATACCACCGTGACGGTAGTAGTCAATTTCAACTTCACTATCGAAACGAGCTACTACTTCAAATTGTTTTTCGTTGCCATCTAAATCGGTTGCAACTACTTTTACTAGATCACGTGGTCTAACTGTTTTGTCGATTTGAATTTCAAATGACTCGTTACCAACAAGACCTAATGTTTCAGCGCTTTCGCCATCTTTAAATTGTAGTGGTAATACGCCCATTAATACTAAGTTACTACGGTGGATACGCTCGAAGCTTTCTGCAATTACTGCTTTAATACCTAATAAGTTTGTACCTTTCGCAGCCCAGTCACGAGAACTTCCCATACCGTAATCTTTACCTGCAACAACTAGAAGGCCTGTGCCATCTTCTTTATATTTCATAGCAGCATCATAGATTGATGTTACTTCACCAGTTGGCCAATATGTTGTATATCCGCCTTCTGTTCCTGGTGCGATTTGGTTTTTAATACGGATGTTCGCGAATGTACCACGCATCATAACTTCATGGTTACCACGACGAGAACCGTAAGAGTTGAAGTCAACTGGTTGTACGCCGTTCTCTAATAAGTAGCGCCCAGCTGGTGTGTGCTTACCGATTGAACCTGCTGGTGAAATATGGTCTGTCGTTACAGAATCACCAAATTTACCAACTACGCGTAAGCCTGATAATGTTTCAACTTCACCTGGCTCTTTAGATAATCCTTCAAAGAACGGTGGATTTTGAATGTATGTTGAATCATTATCCCAAGTATATAAAGCTTCGTTTGAAGTTTGAATTTCATTCCAACGCTCATTGCTGTTAAATACTTGTGCATATTCTTTCTTGAACAGTTCAGATGTAACAACGTTTTGAACTACATCTTCAATTTCTTTAGCTGATGGCCAAATATCATTGAAGTAAACAGCATTGCCATTTGCATCTTTACCAATTTCATCATTTTTCAGGTCAATATCAACAGTACCTGCAAGTGCATATGCCACAACAAGTGGTGGTGATGCTAAATAGTTCGCTTTTACAAGTGGGTGAATACGACCTTCAAAGTTACGGTTACCAGATAAAACAGATGTTACTAGTAAGTCGTTTGCTGCGATTGCTTCTTCTAGTTCGTCTGCTAATGGACCAGAGTTACCGATACAAGTCGTACAGCCGTAACCAACTGTTTGGAAACCTAGTTGATCTAAATATGTTGTTAAACCTGATTTATCTAAGTACTCTGTAACAACTTTAGATCCTGGCGCTAATGACGTTTTTACGTACTCAGGTACTACAAGTCCTTTTTCAATTGCTTTCTTCGCAACTAAACCTGCCCCAATTAATACGTATGGGTTTGATGTATTTGTACAGCTTGTAATTGCAGCGATTGCAATTGCACCTGTTTTCATCGTTACTTCTTTATCTTCTAATGTAACCTTCACTTCTTTATCGAACTCTTGCTCATTAAATCCAAGTCCTTGTGTTCCAACTGGTGCTACAACAGCTTTGTGGAACGCATCTTTCATATCTGAAAGTGGAATTAAATCTTGTGGGCGTTTCGGTCCAGAAAGGTTAGATTCGATTGTATTTAAATCAATTTCAACAAGATCCGTGTAGATTGGATCTTTGCTGTCTGCTGTATAGAATAAGCCATTTGCTTTACAGTATTCTTCAACAACGCGAATTTGCTCTTCATCTCTACCTGTTAAACGTAAGTATTCTAATGAAATATCATCGATTGGGAAGAATCCACAAGTTGCGCCGTATTCTGGTGCCATGTTTGAAATTGTTGCACGGTCAGCTAAAGGCATGCTCTTTAGTCCATTACCGAAGAACTCAACGAATTTACCAACTACACCTTTTTGACGTAATACTTGTGTTACTTTTAATGCAACGTCAGTTGCTGTAGTGCCACTTGGAAGTGTACCAGTTAATTTCACACCGATTACTTCAGGTACTGGGAAGTATGAAGGCTGTCCAAGCATTCCTGCTTCTGCTTCAATACCACCAACGCCCCATCCAAGAACACCGATACCGTTAATCATTGTTGTATGTGAGTCTGTTCCAACTAATGAATCCGGGTATGCAACTAAGTCACCTTCAGCATTTTTCACAGCATGAACAACTGGTGCTAAATATTCAAGGTTTACTTGGTGTACAATACCTGTTGCTGGTGGAACCGCACGATAGTTATCGAATGATTTTTGTGCCCAGCTTAAAAATTTATAACGTTCTTCATTACGTTTAAACTCTAAGTCCATGTTGAATGCAAGCGCGTCTGCTGTACCCGCTCTATCAACCTGTACCGAGTGATCGATTACAAGGTCTACAGTAATTTCAGGATTAATTTTATCAGGATCCCCACCCATGTCTGCCATTGCTTTACGAAGCGAAGCCAAATCTACAACAGCTGGAACACCAGTGAAATCTTGTAAAATTACACGAGATGGTTTAAATGGAACATCGATATCTTGCACATCTTTCGTTCCCCATTTTGCTAAATTTGTAACATGCTCTTCTGTGATTACACGTCCGTCTACTTGACGAAGTACTGATTCAAGTAAAACTTTCACGGAATATGGTAATTGAGATACGTTGCCAACCCCTGCATTTTCAAGCGCTTTCAAATCATAATAATGATACGTTTTTCCATCTACTTCAAAAGTTGCACGTGATTGAAATGGATTATGTTTGACCATTATGTTTCCCCCCTGTTAAACGTGACTAAGTTGTCTGAATATAAAATGTAGACAAACTTTTCAATACCTTACGATAATATCTTATTACAACTTTCTAAATAAGTAAATAATAAGAAACTTATAGATTATCATAAGTTTTCTTTATGTTTCTAAATTTGAATAGCTTTCATGCTCCTTATGAATACTATTACCATAAAGTAAAGTGCTTTATTAGCGGTTTACTTACAGTTCATACATACTATGAACTGCTCATCATTCAACATACAAAAAATGTTATAGAGGTGAAATAAAATGGGTAAACGAAAAGCAAATCATACTATTTCAGGAATGAATGCTACATCCGCACAAGGACAAGGTGCTGGTTATAACGAAGAGTTTGCAAATGAGAATTTAACTCCTGCAGAGCGACAAAATAATAAGAAACGTAAAAAGAACCAATAACGAAAAATCCCAAAAGGAACATACACCTTTTGGGATTTTTTCTAATGTTTATAACGTAATAATTCCGAAACAGTTACAAATCGATACCCCTGCTTTTTCAGCTCAGGCAAAATTTTTGCAAGTGCCGATACTGTTTGACTACGATCATTTCCTCCATCATGTAACAATACAATATCTCCACTTTTAGCATTTTTCAGAACATGATTTACAATGGATCCAACCCCAGGATTCGCCCAATCACGTGGGTCTTGATGCCACGACCATAGAACAGTTTGATACCCAGCTTCTTTAGCTGTTTTAAATACAGCATCGTTAATATATCCGCCAGGTGGACGGAATAGCAAAGGTTCTTTCACCCATTTTTTAAAATATTTCTTTCCATCTAAAATATCATTTTCTAATTTTTCATCCGATGAATTACTCGCATATAAATGATTCATCGTATGATTTCCAATTTCATGTCCCTCTTTTAACACTTGTTTCACTAAATATGGATTACGCTGAACTCGAAATCCAATCATAAAAAATGTCGCTTCTGCTTTATATTGACGTAATAAATTTAAAATTTGTGGTGTATAAGTTGGATCTGGTCCATCATCAAATGTAATGGCAATAATCTTTTCATTATTAGGTACTTCCCATGTTACATAGCCAGTTGGTTCTAGCTCTTTTCTGAGCAACATTTTCGCTTCCACTTTTTCAACTTGAAATATATGTACTGCGCATAGTAAAGAAAAAACGAATAGAAAAATTTTCCGTTTTAACATAACATTCATTAAAGTAATAAGGTTGTCGAATACACAACAACCTCATTTACTTTTCTAATTGATCTACATGCTGCATAATATTTTGAAGATTATTTTCGTATTGCTCAAGTTGTGGGCGTTGTGTTTCCGAAGCTACTTCTAGTGCATTTTGAATCTGTTCATACGCCTCCTGAACCTCTTGGCGTAACTCTTTTAAATCATGACCGTAGTTTGGATCATTTTTCACAATGTTGTTAAATGCATTTTCTGCTTGTGTAACGCCTTGCTGAGCTGCTTGAAACGCTTGTTGTTTGTCTTTATGATATGGCATTATACAATCCCCTTTCCATAATAGTTAGTCCCATTTATCTTTACCTTTTTTTCTAAAAACATTCTCGTATAAATTTGCAAACTTCTCTCATTCTAAAGAGAAAGAGGAGGTGTCACATACAATGGGAAAAAACAATCGTGAAGCGAAAGAAAAAAAAGGACAACCTGAACCATTAAGCGGATCTCATAAAGTAAAAAACCGTAACCATTCACGCCAAAAAAATCATGCACATCATGATATGTAAAACAATAGGTTCACACTAGCTACCTTTGCCACATACAATGTTTATATTTTTCCATTTATTCTTCACCCTTACTTCATTCATGCATAACATAGTATGAATTGAGATTTTACGGAGGGTGTCTTACATGGGCAAGAAAAAGAAGGATTGTCTTTTTCATGTTGATGGTTTCGAAGAATGGATGGATCAATTTTGTTCTGATTCTTGTAGTAACTTTAGTTTCCCAAATCAAATTCATATTGATCTTTGTGAAACTGAACAAGAATACATTTTGGAAACAGATGTACCAAATGTAACTGAACAAAATGTAGTTATTAAAAAGATGGAGACAGGCCTAAACATTTGCATACTTCATAAAAATATTTCTTTGCAGCGGAACATTCCTTTACCCGCTAATATTATTTATAAGAAGATGCTAGCCTGCTTAGAGAATGGATTTTTAGCCATTCATATTTCCAAAAACGAAGTAGCTAATAAACATGAAGAGAAAGTTCTTTTTCAAATTGAGAATTAAAATAAATACAAAGATAAGCCCCAGTCGTCTACTGGGGCTTATTTTATTTCGCATGTACTTCCATATTAGAATTTCTGTCATATCTTTTTTTCAATAAACCTTTTGTAATTAAAAGTACAGGAAACGCTACAGTTGAAAATATAGCTAGTGCTGAAAATACTACAAATCCATTTTGGTACCCGTAATAATCGAGAAGTACTCCCCCAAACCATGGACCTATTACTGCTCCAATCCCCGAAAATCCCATTGCTCCAAAATATGTCCCTTTTAAATGTGGAACAGCTATATCATCTATAAATACATCCGTCATTGAAAACATGAGAACTTCTCCAATTGTAAAAATAATTGTACAAATGGCAGCACCTAGCGTAGATTCTGCTATTCCAAACCCAAACAATCCCCCGCTCACAAATAAAGTTCCAACCATAATGGATGCTAATGGTGTATACTTTTTGCACATTTGAATAACAGGGTATTGGATAACCACTACAACAACTGCATTTAAAGCGAGCATATATGAGAACAGCTTCACTCCCTCCTGAAATATATGTGCATTTGCAAAATATTGAGACACTGTCGTCGTTAAATGTGAAAACCCACAATTACTCAAAATAATGCCAACTAACGCAACCAAAAATACTACATCCTTTCGTAATATACGCAGCGCATTTAGCATTGTAACAGGCTTTTCTTTATTAACCTTCTTTTGTTGCAGTGGATATTTCTTGAATTGAAACGCTAATATAACTGTATATAGAACATATACTCCTGCTGCTACTAAAAAAGGAATTGTAGATTTTGCGCTTCCAATTTGTAATCCAACAATTGGTCCAATTGCAACCCCAACATTTATTGCACCGTATCGTAAGTTATATACGAGTAAACGATACTCTGGTTTTGTTAAATCTGATAATAACGCTCTTGACGTCGGTTCAAAAAAGGACCTACATAATCCATTCAAAGCATTTAATAAAAAGAAACTTAAAACATGATCTGCAAGTGAAAAACCTATAAATACAAACACCCAAACGATCATGGACCAAATCATAATCGTTTTCCGGCCGAATCGGTCCGATAAATTCCCTCCAATAAAACTAGCAAATACTCCAACAAGTGCACTCGTTCCGATAATAGCACCAGTCATTCCAGCTGATACACCTTTAACAGTCGTTAAATAAATTGCTAAAAAAGGAATACTCATTGAAGTAGCAAATCTAGCAAACAATGTCCCTAAAATAATACTCATTCCAAGTGGATGAATATGCTTTAACTTCCCCTTCATCTTTAAACCTACTCTCCCTGTTCTTACATAAAAAAAAGAAAGCAAAGGATCTGCTTTCTTTCCCTTTTTATACTTGAGATGTTGTTACCCGAGCAGTTCTCGTTATATCCATATCTATGCCATATGTAAACTGTAATTCTTTACAAACATCTTTAATTAAAATTGCAACATTATACTTCTCATTAAATTGTAAAACGATGTTTTCTACTTCTTCATATGTATACTTATATTCCCCTGTAATGACACTTTTTAAATCAAAGCATTCATTTATACAAAGTTGCACAAGTAGCTGGTCATATTTTTCTATTACATCTTCTTTCTTCCACAGTACCTCTTTTACATATAACCGATCAAACTTCACACTTTCTCGATTACAATCCGTTAAAATCCGGGTCATTTCATTTAATTCTCGATACAATTCAGAAATATTTTTGCTTAAACTAAGTAGTTTATCTACGCCGTTTTCATATAACATATTCATTCCACCCCCGCATTTTCTTCCTCTTATTATAGCAAGAAAATTCTAAAAATAGTTTCTTTCTTCTGAAATATTAGGAAACTAATTTCGATTGCTTTACAATGAAACTAGCGAACACGAAAGGGGAAAGAAAATTGGAGCAAAAATTATATTACACTGACGCTTATAAGCAAGACTTTACTACAAAAGTTATAAAGCAAGATTATGATAAAGACGGTAACTTATACGTTATTTTAAACGAAACGGCATTTTATCCAACAGGTGGCGGGCAACCCCATGATACTGGAACTTTAAATGGCATTGCTGTACTTGGTGTTGAAGAAGTCGACGAAGAAATCCGCCACTTCATTGCAGAACAATTACATACAGAAGAAGTAGAAGGTAAAATTAATTGGGAGCGCCGTTTTGATCATATGCAACAACATGCGGCTCAGCACATTTTATCTGCTGCTTTTTGGGATTACTTTAACATACCTACGATTGGATTCCATCTTGGTAAAGAAACGGTAACAATTGATTTAGAAACAGAAAATTTACATGCAGAAACGGTTGAAAAAGCAGTACAAATTGCAAACAAAATTGTTTTTGAAAATCATCCAATTCTTATTAAATGGATGAACTTAGAAGAAGCGAAAACATTACCACTTCGCAAAGAACCGACTATGACAGAAAATATACGCGTTGTTATGATCGAAAACTTTGATTATAACGGCTGTGGTGGAACGCATCCGAAACGTACAGGTGAAGTAGGGCCTATTGAAGTATTAGGATGGGAACGTAATAAAGGCGGCATACGATTAACATTTATCGCTGGTTGGCGCACACTTAAATTAATGGGACAACAGCAACAAATTATGAAGGATGTTTCTAAACAATTAAACAGTAGCGAAGCTGATATTCCAGCAAAAGTAGCACAACTTCTTACTTCTCAAAAAGAAAATGAAAAAGCAATGCAAACAATGACTGAAAAATTATTATATGCAGAAGCAAATGAACTACTTCAACACCCTACAGAAATCCATGCTGGCATACTTATTTCTAAAGTATTTACAAATCGTTCTATGCAAGAAATCGCAAAGCTTTCTGCTATTATTACAGAACAACAAGAGCACGCCATTACATATTTCGTCATTGAAAATGATGACAAACTACAATGCATCCTCGCTTGCGGAAAAACGGTCACGCTCGATATGAATGCACTTTTAAAAGAGGCACTTCCTACAATTGAAGGAAAAGGTGGTGGAAATAAAAAGAGTGCTCGTGGCGGCGGGAAAGCGATTATGACTGGGGATGAGTTTTTAAATCAACTTGTTTATTCTTTACAGTCAGCGGTGTAAAACATGTTATGAAGGATAGCTAATGGCTATCCTTCCGTTATATTTACAGGCCTATATTTCGTTTCAACCCTTGATAACTGCCTGCATTTGAAAAACCTTCACTTATGAGAGTGATAAAAGTTTTCGAAAAACCATACTAACTTAAATCTTTAATCGGCACCATTTGCACATCATGAATTGGATTATGATCAAACTCATTAGAAGGTAGCATAATTTCACCTTCAATCCTTTCAAGCAAAAACGTAATATGTAATAAAGACGGGAGAGCATTTGGTTTATCACAAACATATAATAGCTTCTTAACCTTAACTTCTAACCCTGTTTCTTCTCTCATTTCTCGAATCATTGCTTCTTCTAACGTTTCACCATTCTCTACCCTCCCCCCCGGTAAAGACCAATTCCGATTAGCAACTTTTTGCTTTACTAGCAATACTTTTTCATCTTCAATTAAAATTCCAGTAACACGAACTTGCATTACATTTTCCATATCCAATCTCCTCTTCCTATTAAATTTACAAATAAATCCTTCCACAAAAAGAACGTATGTTTTATAATTAAAGAAAATTATGGAAGAAAGAAGTTGTTACATTCATGCGTCCACCTTTAACAAAGTCTGTATCACTTGAAGATTTCCAAAGCTATTATTGGTTAAAAGCAGAACTCCAAACATTTTGTCGTGAGAATGGTTTACCAGCTAGTGGCTCTAAGATTGAAATAACCGAGCGTATCTCACATTATTTACATACTGGTAAAATATCGAAAAACAACTCTGGTCCAAAAGCGAGTAAAACTTCTCTCTCTTATAAAGACCTTTCTCTTCAAACTGTTATTACTGAAAATCACCGCTGTAGCGAAGAGGTTCGGGCTTTTTTCAAAGAAAAAATTGGAGCAAACTTCCGATTTACAGTAGCTCTTCAAAAGTTTTTTAAAGAGAATGTTGGAAAAACATATGAAGACGCGATAACATTTTGGTATGAAGAAAACGAACGAAAAAAAGATCCTTCTTATAAAACAACGATCAGCGCGCAGTTTGAATACAATCGCTTTACTCGGGACTTTTTCGAAGATCCAAATAATAAAGGAAAATCAAATGCTGATGCTATCGCTGCTTGGAACGAAATAAAAGCAAAGCCTGGTAGCAATGTTTATGTTCCTCAAAAAGTAGAAAACTAGTTCCTTTCTAGTCTTCTACTTTCTCAAATAATAACGCAAGGCCTATCCCTCCCCCTATTCCTAACGTCGCGATTCCGTATTTCATACGCTCTCGTTTCGCCTGATAAAACAAGCGCGTTACAAGCATAGCCCCAGATGCACCGTATGGATGACCAAGCGCAATTGCACCACCATTTACATTTACTTTTTCGTACGGAATTTGTAACTCCTTTGCACAAGCTACAACTTTTGAAGCAAACGCTTCATTTATTTCAAAATAATCGATGTCTTCTACCTTTACATTCATTTCTTTTAACAATTTGTGCACTGCAAATATTGGACCAGTTCCCGGAAGGTTTGGATTCACTCCAACTACAGCACTACGAACGAAACGAAGAACTGGCTTGTATCCTAATTTTTTGGCTTGCCCCTCTTCCATGACAAGAACGGCACATGCCCCATCATTTACACCGCATGAATTACCTGCCGTTACTGTACCATTTTGTAAAAATGCGGGTTTTGTTCTTTTAATGATTCGTTCATAATTCATTTCTGGCTTTATAGATTCATCTAATAATCCATTAAAAGACAATATTTCATCATGTATATATCCTTTTTCTAACGCTTGCAGTGTTCGTTTATAACTAAGGCAAGCGTACTCGTCTTGCATTTCTTTCGTTATGTTATAACGTTCTGCAACATATTCAGCCGCTACTCCCATATTAGGATCACCAATTGTTTCAGGTGAAAATCGCGCTCTATTTTGAAAAGGTGATGTACTTGTACTCTCTACTCCTCCTGCAATATAACAATTACCTGCCTCACCTTGAATAAGATGACATGCAGTGCGAATGGCTTCCAATCCAGCACCACATTGCCGATCAATCGTTACACCAGGAATATGATAGCCAAGTCCCGCTTCTAAAGCAGATAATCTTGCAACATTACCTCCTGGTCCAACAACGTTCCCTAATATAACATCGTCTATTTCCTTCTCAATTCCTTTACCTAGAAATGAAAGCAGTGGTGCGGCTAATTGCTGAACTTCATAGTCTTTCAACATCCCATTAATCGTACCAATAGGTGTTCTTTTCGCTTCTACAATAACCGCCCTATTCATGTATTTTCTCCCGGTTTCCAATCATACTTTTTGCTGCAACACGAGCAACTTTCCCGCTATTTGTATACGGTATTTCATCTGTAAAATGCCATTCTTTCGGTATTTTAAACGAAGATAATCGTTGTAAGCAAAAACTCTTTAATTGTTGCTTCGTAGCACTTCCTTTTACGATGGCGACAGGTTTTTCACCCCAGTAACTATCTTTCACACCAATTACAACTATTTCATCTACAGCTGGATGTTCATGTAATACACTTTCTATTTCTTCTGGGAAAATATTAATTCCTCCAAATAAAATCATATTCTTCTCTCTACCGACAATATAAATAAATCCTTCTTCATCTTCATAACCTACATCTCGCACTGTCATCCAGCCATCTGCAGTCAACTCTGAAACTAAAACCTTATCCAATATGTATCCCATAAAAAACTGATCACTTTTCACATAAACAGTTCCTATCTCGCATTTCTGCACTTCTTCTCCTGCTTCATTACATATTCGCACTTGCACATTGTGGCAAGGTTTCCCTACTGAATTTGGCCTTCTATTACTCTCTTCATCAACTAGTGCTGTTACAAAGCTTAATTCCGATGCACCGTAAAATTCGTATTTTTGCGCATTAGGGAATATACTCTTTATTTTTTCTTTCGCTTCAGCTTCCCATTTCGCTCCTGACGAAATAATTTTCATTTCATTTTCTATTACTCTATTTTCTTTATATAAAGATTCAAGCATTGTAGGAACTGTATACATGACCGAAATATGTTCCGTTTCTAACTTATCCAGTACTTGATTTGGAATAAACTTTCTCATAATGTGCACCGTTTGTCCTACATATAATGCACTTATTGCACCGTATAAAAAAAGAGAATGAACGAGCGTCCCAGCTATTAAAATAGAATCTTCTTTTTTCATATGAAAGTCATGTATATTACAATCGAAACTATGAACCCACGACTGTTGTGCACGTAAAAATGCTTTTGCTTTCCCAGTCGATCCTGATGTAAATCCCATATAAAAAGGAGCATTTTGTACATTTTCTATAGGGAAATATGTAGGAAGATATTTCTCAATCATCCTTTTCCACTCATCAATTTCAATTACTCTTCCTTCTTCACCAGGTAGATCATTTAACTTATATCTCTCTGTCACAATCATATCCGGATTACTAATTGCAATTCTTTCTTTGAGCTCATCTTGTTTCCACTTTATATCTAGTGGCACACAAACCCATCCGGCCATAGCAGCACCAGCGAATAGTTGTAAAAACTCTATACGATTTTCTAATACAATTGCTATCGTTTTATTCTTCGATTCTTTTTCATTCAACCAGTTTGCTACTTTATACACTGACTCAAACCATTCTTTATATGTTAAAACTCGATCACATTCCTTTATCGCTATTTTATTCGGTTGTAAAGAAGCATGCTTTTTATATTCTTTTGTAATCCCCATTTGAGACGTCCTTTCTTTCCAAAATAATAAAAAGAAACACGCAATGAACGTGTTTCTTCTTTTTCTTATCCCGCATTTGTATATTTCCCGCCCTTTAGAGCAGGCGTAATAATATGTTTCAATGAACGGTGTAATTTTGTTACAAGAACTGCTGCAATAATTGCTTTTATACAATCCCCTGGTAAAAACACAGCACTCACTTTCATCGTCTCCCATACGGAAACACCCATTAAGAAAGCTTGTACAGTAATACCAAATACATAAACTACGAAAATACCACCAATTATATTAATGCATAATACTTTTATAATAGAAACTTCACGTAAACGCTCAATTAAATAACCAATGACAAACGCTCCAACGATATAACCAAGTAAGTATCCTGCACTTGGCCCAACGAATACACCTGGACCACCTCGTCCACCAGCAAGTAATGGTGCTCCAACTCCTACAATAAGTAAGAAAATAAGCTGACTTAATGCACCAAGACGTGATCCTAACAGTCCACCAGCAAGCATAACACCAAGTGATTGTAATGTAATTGGAACTGGTGTGATAGAAAGAGCAATTGGGGGTATTAACCCTAATACTCCCATAATAGAACTAAATAAAGCGACGAAAACTAAGTTTTTTGTATTCATATTTGCTTCTCCTATTTGTAAACTTAAAATGATTTTTAGATAACATATTATAGGAGTTATATTATCTTTCTACCCATCCTTTGTCAACTTATTTTTATAATCAGTTTACAAAAATAAATTCAATTATTTCTCTTCATGCAAATGCTCAAGTTCTTTCCGAAGCGCTTGTTTTAAAAACTTCCCAACAGATGTTTTCGGTATTTCTTCCATAAATACAATATCGTCTGGTAACCACCACTTCGCAAACTGTGGTTTTAAAAACTCATATATTTCTTCTTTTGTTACTGCACTATTTTTCTTTTGAACAACGCAAGCAACCGGTCGCTCTTGCCACTGCGGATGAGGTACAGCAACGACAGCCGCTTCAAATATAGCATCATGTGCCATTAAAGCATTTTCAAGGTCAACTGAGGAAATCCATTCTCCACCGCTTTTAATAACATCTTTCGTACGGTCAACAATTTTCACGCAGCCTTCCTCATCAACCGTAACGACATCTCCTGTATATAACCAGCCATCACGAAAACCTTCAACAGTACGCTCATCGTTATAATAACTTTCAGCGATCCATGGCGCTCGTAAACATAGTTCTCCCATCTCCGTACCATCCCACTTTACTTCACCATTTGTACCGACTACTTTCATCTCTACACCAGGTACAAGATATCCTTGTTTTGATCGGATTTCTAGTTGCTCTTCATACGATAATTCCGTTTCATAACTTTTTAAACGTGCAAGTGTTACAAGTGGACTTGTTTCCGTCATCCCATATGCATGAATGAAAGGAACATTATGTTTCTGCTCAAATGCTTTAATAACGCTTTTCGGTGCAGCTGCACCTCCGCATAATATTCTCGTCATACTAGATAAATCGTAACTATTATTTTCTAATTCTTGTAATACACCAAGCCAAATTGTCGGCACACCGGCAGCTAACGTCACTTTTTCTGATTGGATCATTTCTAATAAAATTTTAGGCGTAAACATTGGTCCTGGCAGAACTTGTTTTGACCCAAACCAAGTAGCTGCGAAAGGAAGTCCCCAAGCGTTCACATGGAACATCGGTACAATCGCCATTGCCGCATCACTTTCCGATAAGGCAGCTGTATCCGCTAAACCAAGTGCCATACAATGCAAAACAGTACTACGATGCGTATATACAACACCTTTTGGATTTCCTGTAGTCGCTGACGTATAACACATACCAGCAGGTGTATTTTCATCAATATCTTTTACAAATTGGAAATTTGGATCGCCTTCTTCTAATAGCTTTTCATAATGATATACAGGCTGAAGTATAGTTTTTGGAAGTTCATCTTTATCTGTCATAATAATGTAGGCTTGTACAGTTGATAATTGTGATTGAATTTTTTCAACGAGTGGTACGAGATCTTCATCGATAAGTAGAATTCGATCTTCTGCATGCTGAATAATGTATGAAATATGTTGAGGAGATAAACGAATATTAATTGTGTGTAAAACGGAAGCAATACCAGGAATAGCAAAATACGCTTCCACATGTCGATGATGATTCCACGCTAACGTTCCTATACGCTCGCCTTCTTTAATCCCTAATTTTTTCAACGCACTGGAAAGCCTTCTCGTCCTTTCACCTAACTGCTTATACGTTAACGTCGTAACTGTATCATGTGTCCGTGAAACAATTTCTTTCTTTGAAAACAGTTTTTCTGCTCTTTCCATCATAGAACTAATTGTTAGCGGTACATTCATCATCATATTGGTTATATCCCCCTTTAAAGCGTTTTCATTTTTTGTTTATTATAACAGACTTCTACAAATAATTACGACATTTTTCTGTATTTTCTGAATTATTTCTTTGGAAATAATTCAGAAAATACTAAGAGAAGATATACTAAAATTCCTTCTTACGATATATAAATACCGAAATAACAAAAGAAAAGATATATATGATAACACCAAATATCGTATATAAAATTGAAACGTATAAAGATGAATTTAAATTTGATATTGGAAATTGTTCTATTAGATAGCCAATTACACTTTGTAATCCAAAATAAGTAACAAGTCCCCCACATGCGCCTCCAATTGTAATGGCATCAGATTTTTCTGCTCCAAAAACATAGAGGAGTGGATAGGCTATTGCTCCGGCATTAAGAATGATGAAAGTCCCTAAAGAAACACTCTTAAATATACCATCATCAATTGGTGTATTTGAAACTAAACCATGTACATAAAATATGCCATATGATAATAAAGTACCAATAATTACAACTGAAAAATAGAAAAAGTAGTGACTTTGCACAATATTACTTCTAGTAACAGGTAAAGTAAGTACATATTTTTCATAACCTGACTTACTCTCATATTTAATAACTTCAAGTGCAGGAATCGCAGCAAATAAGATAATGAACGTAGCAATTAAACGGTACATTGAAGCATCACCAAAATAAAAAACGAATCCGGCTCCCAATATCGCTATTCCCATGAACATAAAGAAAGTTCGATACACTAGATAATAGTTCGTCAATAATAAACCTCTCATTTATTTTTCACTCCTCGTTAATAAGACACTCATTTCTTCTATCGAGATGGTTCTATGAGCAATACCACTTGGTAATTTATGCACATCTGATACGAGTACATTGAAATAAGAACCATGGTCTCTCTTTGCCACAACTATATCTTTATTGATTAAAGCTAGTTGTTCCACATCAACATCTACAATAGCGTAACTGTCTAAAACCTTATCTTTTTCTTCGTTCAATAAAATTTCTCCATCTTTTATAATGATAAGGTGGCTAGCTACTTTTTCTACATCACTCATAATATGAGAAGAAAGTAATATACCACCGTTACTTTTACTCACAAAACTTTTTAATTCCTCTAACACGCCCTCCCTAGATGAAGGATCCAGACCTCCCGTCGCCTCATCTAGGATTAATAATCTGGCATTATGCGACAGTGCAACAGCTATAGTTAGTTTCATTGACATCCCACGCGAGAATTTACCTACTTTCTCATTAGTAGGTAAAGAGAAAGTATTTACTAATCTATAAAAATTATCTTGGTCCCAAGATTCAAACATCTTTTCAAAAACCTTATTTAATTGCTTTATTGTAAGATGAGCCGGTAGATTCATAGCATCAAATACGACTCCTATCTTTTCCTTAATCTTGGCATCTTTATTTATATTTTCTTCACCAAATATTTTTACTGTACCACTATCTTTAGAAATTAATTCTAGTACTGTTTTAAAGGTTGTTGATTTCCCTGCCCCATTGTCACCAATAAATCCAACAATTGACCCCGACGGCACATTGAAGGAAACATCTCTTAAAACAACTTTGTTTCCAAATGATTTACTTAAATTTTCAATTTCTAGAAGATTTGACATCATTACACTCCTATCTTAACTTTTCATAAAAATATGTTTTCTCCTATTAAAAATTATCCACTTTTTCTCTCACTTTCTTTTTCAGTTTAAAAATAAAACGATTACTATATTCTTTATTTTCTACTAAAATTCGATACACCTCTAATACTCCTAACACACGAATAAAAAGATAAACTCCGATAGCAATAAGTACAACGCAGTACGGATAATACTGCACTAATTCTCCTGAAGTGATATGCTTTTTCTCAAACAAAAACGGTATTGCACCTGCGGCTATAAAACAAAATCCAACAATCATTACTGCCGCATACTTCTTCTTAATAGTCGCATATCTTTTTGTCAATTCTTTTAGAAAGTTTTGATCAAATAGTAGTTCTTCCTTCGTCAATACATTGTATCGACTCTCTTCTATCGTTACAGGTACCATCATCGCTCCAATTCCAAGGACAGCAATGATAATAACAAGAAATGTCGACATTGTTGCATTTTCTTTAAATAATAAATACGGTATTGTAGATAAAATGAGCAAACTAAATCCTAGCGCTATATATTTAGAAATTTTTTGTCCATACACTACATACCCTTCTGCCATTTCCTTACTTACGTAATATCCATCTACATTTTCATTACTTTGCTCAGCAGTTTCTTTTAATAAATAGTCGAGTGATACTTCAAATACATTTCCAATCATTATTAACTTTTCAGTTTCAGGAAAACCTTGACCATTTTCCCATTTACTAACCGCTTGCCTCGTTGTGTTTAATTTCTCCGCTAACGCTTCTTGAGAAAGACCCTTTTCCTTTCTTAATTTAAAAAGCTTTTCACCAAATCCCATATGTGTGTCCCCCTTTGTTTTCTTAATTAAATTGTATGTTAACATTACCCTTATCTCTATCTTCCTGCGGTTGCACTTTGTCAACTTACGGTTGCGATTGTGTTATATAGCGGTTTTGTATACGATTTAGCTATTTTCCTTATATGATTTTGACGTTAATAAAACAAACTCTCCTAATACCCAATTATAACAATTATAGGTAATTACTGTTATAAGAAACCAAAAAACTCCCTTATTCATTTAAAGGAGTTTTTAATATGAAGCATTCCAAGAGGAGCTGTTTTTTCTTCCTCCTATTGCCTCACAATTTCTTCTATATATTTTTATGTGTTATATAACGAACTATGTACAGCATATGTTTTCATCTCTTTATCTGAGGCCTACTCATATATATGTAAAATATTACTCTTATTAACTCCCCTAATAAAACTACTTCTCAATAATCATAACGGCTTCTGCTTAAACTTTTCATAATGTCGTACTTTTAATAAAAGGATATTCCCGCAATCTGTACAAATATAAGCATCTACTGGTGAAGATGTGAACATCGTCTCCTTTTTCCGTATTTGTGCATAACCGACAAACTCACCTTCTCCTATGTTATGAGAACCACAATTAGAGCATGTCTGCACGTCTTTCTGTTTCATGAGAGCACCACCTTTAATCTGTTTCTACTCCCTTCGACAATCCACTTCCATTTCCCTTCCAAAAAACCTCTAATTCTCTTACATTTCAACAGGAATCTTAGAACATAAAGCGTATATGTACTATAAGATATATTTAATGACGGGGGAATTTTATGAGTACTATTGTGACACTTAATACAGCAAGTGAAATTGAAAACGCAGAAATACATATGCTTTCTTCTAGATTAGCGCTACTACAAGCAATAAGCGGAAATCCAATGCAAGTACAAATGAAAAAGTTCGGGAGTGCCACTGCCTTTTCATCAAAAATAATTGCTGGTCCTGCTTTTAATACAGTAAAAGGCGTTACCTTTACAAATACAGATGAGATAGATGCGATTATCTCTTATTATCAATCACTACAAATTCCTTGCCGTTTTGAAATTACACCAGCGCAAGGTACAGCTGAACTATTTCAATACTTATCTGAAAAAGGATTTTACCAATCTAGCTTCCATACCGCTTTATATAGTAAACCGAAAGAAGATCCATCTCTTCTTCCTTCTAACATTTCAGTACGCAAGCTAAAAGAAAATGAGTTTGATATTTTTGCAGATATATATGTACGTGGTTTTAACATGCCATCCTTTACAAAAGATGGCGTGCGCCAAAATAACAAAATTCTTTACAATAAACTAGGATGGCATTTTTTCATAGCTGAAGTTCAAAATACTCCTGCTAGTATAGGAGTTCTCTATATAAATAACGGTGTTGCCTCATTAGCCGCTTCTGCTACTTTGCCAGAATTTCAGCGTAAAGGCTGTCATACTGCATTAATTCAAAAACGAATTGAGACAGCTATTGAATCCAATTGTCATTTAATAGTTGGACAAGCAAGGTTCGGTAGCGGCAGCCAAAATAATATGGAACGTGCCCATATGAAAATCGCTTATACGAAATCAATATGGACTGCAAAAAACATATAATTAACATTCTTTCTCTTTTTATTACACTTTTATACATTTTATTACAATTTATTTTTTACCCTATTAATCATTTGAATATTCAAACTAGATTTGTTACGCTATTACTAAATACATCATTCAACTTGCAATATGAAAAGAAAATTCTAATCAAACTACAAGGAGGAGAAATGTATGACTAAACATGATCATGGTTTAAAAGAAAAAGTAGAAGGTGCCATCGATAAAGTAAAAGGTGAAGTAAAAGAAGTTGTCGGGAAAGTAACTGACAATAAAAAATTACAAGCTGAAGGAAAATGGGATAAAGTGAAAGGCACTGCTAAAGATACTGTCGGTAATGTGAAAGAAAAAGTTCATGAATATAAAGAGCATAAAGAGAATAAATAAAAGAACGAAAATGTATGGTTGTGCAAGTAGTAAGTTACTAGATATTTGCATTTTATATTTACCCATAAAATCATTTTAAAACGACAAATAGATGCCTTCGGGCATCTATTTGTCTATAAACAACTATTTTAATTATATAATCACTCTGACTTTTCCTTACTAACATTTTCTAACACAATGCCTTTACTAGAGCTAAAAATTACTTTTACATCTTATTTTGTGAAATTTGGTTTTAGGTCTCCTGTATATGGTTCGTGCTCAACAAAGATTTTTATATCTTTTCCATTCGCATCTTTCCCCATTCTTGTATACGTAAATTTCTCTTTATTTAATTCTGTAAGTTCAAGAACTGCACCGTATTTATTATTTCCTAACGAAACGTGAGCTCTTATTTTATTACCATGTACAACATCAAAGAAACCATAGTCTCCACGACTTTCTCCTGTATTTACATTAAAAAACTCATATTTATTTGTACTTTTATCATATTTTGCTAGACTGATTAAGTTTGAATTGTATTTTGTTACATTATTGCCCTGTTCGTCTAATACCACCGTACCGTTCCATAGTGTACTAGATAATATTTTATCTCCATCAACATCCGTAACTATTTTACCCGTCGAGCTCTCTAAATTTTTATCAGGTCGCGTGAAAGATAGCTCTTTTTTATGATAAGGAACATGTTCAACAAATACTTCTACATCGTTCCCTTTTGCATCTTTCCCCATTCTTTTATATGTAAATTTCTCTTTATCTAATTGCGTTAATTCAACAACTGCTTGATAATTTTGCGTCTCAGAAATTAGTACTCTTTTCTTTCCATCGTTAGTTATAAAAAAGGTACCGCTATCATTACGACTCTCTCCTGTATTTGCATTAAAAAATTCATACCTTGCCGTTTTAGCATCATACTTTGCAAGCCCAATGAAATTTTGATTTTCTTTCGTTAAATCATTATGATCTTTGTCATAGACTTTTGTCCCTTGCCAATTTGTTTCACCAAGTATGCTAGCTAATAGTTGCCCTTTCGTTTGTTGAGTTTGCTCAGTTTCTTGTATTGCATTGTATAAAAATTGTGCATACTGTTCACGCGTCACATCCATATTTGGAGCAAAATTCCCTCCGCCTACTCCTTTTGCAATATTATTTGTTTGAACAGCACTAATTGCATTGCTTGCCCATGAGTTCGTTGAAACGTCATTAAAAGTGTGATCACTCTTTGCCTTTAAATGAAAAGCATTTGTAAGAACCTGTGCCATTTCTGCACGTGTTAAGGATGCCTTCGGTCTAAAGTTCCCATGCTCGTCACCCTTAAAAACGCCCATTTCTGTTAAAGACAAGATTTCCTTTTTATAGCTTGTCGAATCTTCGCTTACGTCCCCATATGGGTTCTCATAATTTTTGTCTTCTGCCAGATTAAAATAACGATACAGTAAAGCTGCAACTTGTTCGCGTGTTACGTTATCTCCAAAACCAAATCTCCCATCATCATAGCCAAAAATGATTTTCTCATCTGTTAATTGACGAATCGCCTCATATGCCCAGTGCCCCTGTGGAACATCTTTGAATACACCAGTATGATTCGTTTGTAGTGTAGTCGCTTCTGCTTTCACTTCTCCACCTTTTTCAGTTAATAGAACTCCACCTAAAACTGCTGATATGATACATGTTTTTAAAATTGTTTTATTCATATCTTTCCAATACCTTCCTTCACTTAACAAAAAATCACACCATTTCTCTTCCAAAAGAAGATTCTATGTGAGCAATTCATGTTTTAAATTTTGATTATAGCTAATTGGATACAAAGTGTCACACCTCCAAAGTTCTTTTTCATAGTATCCATAGCTGCTATATATAGGAATTATAAATAGCAACTATAAATTGCCCATAAATAAATTATTAAAAAAAGATAAAATTAAGATAATATATTTTTAATCTCAATCTAAAAAACGTTATTCCTTCTCATCTAGCTTGTTAAGAAAGAATAACGTTTTTTTTAATTCTAGCGTTCTTTTTGGAAAAAAGATGGTTTGAAATTAAATGTTCATTCCATTTTTTTGTTTATATTATTATGATAAAAGAAAGAATATTTCGAAATAACAAACCTGAATTTGGGCAGAAATGAGGAAAAGAAATTGAATATTGAGCAACAATTATATGATGTGGTGAAACAGTTAATTGAACAAAGATATCCAAACGATTGGGGTGGAGCCGCAGCGATTCGTGTAGAAGATGGAACAATTTATACAAGTGTTGCTCCGGACGTAATAAATGCTTCAACAGAACTTTGTATGGAAACAGGTGCAATTTTAGAAGCTCATAAATTTCAAAAGAAAGTTACACATTCTATTTGTCTTGCAAGAGAAAATGAGCATTCTGAATTAAAGGTACTCTCACCTTGTGGTGTATGCCAAGAACGTTTATTTTACTGGGGACCAGAAGTACAGTGTGCGATTACAAATGCTAAACAAGATATTATTTTTAAACCTTTAAAAGAGTTGCAACCATATCATTGGACAGAAGCATATCATGATGAAATGGCAAAAGAATGGAGTACGAGATAGGGGAATAAGTTTCATTATTTTCCTGCTGACAATGAAAAAATTTCACGGCCTTTTCCAAATAAAACATCGGAAAAAGCCGTGAAATAACACTTATTTTATAATTGACGGAAGTTTACTTCCCTTCACTCTTCTCTAACACATACAAATCTTCTTCAATATTAGATAGTTTCTCTGTTACAAGCTTTCTAGCATCTCCAATTGCTTGATTGTATGCAAAAGGTCCTACTAATTTAATCATTTCTTCTATTAAACGTTCTGCTTGAAAACGCCCAATTTCATCTAAATCTTCTTCAACAAAAAATTGCTGTATTTGTGCTACAAGCTCTTCTTTTTTATCATTTGGTATTTTTATATTCATCATCATTTATTACTCCTCTATATTTAAGATAGTAAGTTTCTTAACTCTACCATAGAAAAGCGATTTCCAGGACAAGTTTTTGTAACACCTTCTAGCTCCCTATGACCAAGTACATTTCCTTTCTCTATAGAAAACTGCTTCATAAACATTTTACATAAAGAATATAATGCATTCATTTGTGCGGTAGTTGGATCATATTTATCAAAATTACCCGTCATACATATTCCAATTGTATCTCTATTATGATCTTTCGCATGCGCTCCAATATGTAAACCTCGCCCTTCGACTACAGTTCCATCTTCTTCAATAAAATAATTGTAACCGATCCCGCTCCATCCTCTTACTTTTTGATGAAATTCATGTGTTTGATACACATCCCATCCATCTTCGGATGTATGGTGGATAATTAGTTTATTTACTTTTTCTAAAGGAACTAATTCGTCTTTAAATGCTAGATTTGCACATTTAATTTCCATATGAATTGCCTCCTCTTAAAAATCAATCATTATTATTGTTTTATCATCTGGTCTTATTCTCTTTTCCCCTTCTAGCTCTTCGATAATTGCTACATATTCACTTATACTATTCTTTCTTATATATGCAACAGTTTGTTCGAGTGGCCAATCTGGGTGAAATAATCCGTCTGAACAAATAAAAATCCTGCTCACTTCATCTATATGTAATTCACCATGCTGTAAATAATGTATCGCTTCTTTCATTCCATTTGCAACGGAATACCCGCCCTGCATATTTGCAAGATAACGATTATATTTTAACTGTTCTCGCACATCTTGAAAAACATATTCTTCTGGTACAGATAACCCTTTTTTACGATCTTCTTCTCTCTTCTTTTTTGCTCGTTTACTAATCCCTTCAACTGTGTCTTTCGTTAATACTTGCATCGTTCCATTTTGAAGTATTGCGACAATCATACAGTCCCCTAATTGTGCGTATTCAATTTTCTCACCATCTATTTTAACTGCCGCAATACATGTACACCATAAATGCTCTTTTTTTCTCGTATCTACTTTATATTCTAACATTTTGCTTTGCAATGCTTCATTTGCTTTGGCAACTGCAACTTGTAAACTATGATTTTCACGTAATGAAGCAAAATAACTTGCAAATAAATGTGAAGCGATGTATGCTCCATTATGTCCTTTTTCATCACGAAACGGGACAAGTGGTGTTGCACCATCACATACACCATAAATCTTATTTTCTTCATTACAAAAGTAAGAATCCTCACATTCTTGCTTCAACGGGCTTTTTTGTTGATATGTTTTTATCTTCACAACTGTATCCCCTTTCAAACGATAAAATATTCAAATTATTTTGATTAATCTTTTTTTCCGAAATAAACTGTTTTTACCCAAAACTTTCAATATCATATATAATCTTGAAATAATATGAATTTTTTAGTGAAGGACGGGAAAGAGATGGTCAGATTTCTTGGTGTTATTATTGGTTCTATTATTATTGCGATTGCCTTTAATCTTTTCCTTATCCCCCACAAAATTTTAAGTAGTGGAATTGGCGGAATTGCTATTATTTTAGGGATTGTAACTCCTGTAAACACAGGTATTATTAACTTTGTATTAAACTTACCTATCCTTATTTTAGGGTACATAGGTCTTGGAAAAAAAGTAATTTTCAACACAATTGTCTCTGTTATTGTATTATCTGTTGCATTATACTACGTTCCCGTGAAAGTCGTAGCAACAGATCCACTTTTATCATCTATCTTTGGTGGTGTCATTGCCGGAGCTGGTATCGGTCTTGTTTTTAACTGTAATGGATCAACTGGTGGTTTCGATATTATCGGTATGTTATTATCTCGCAAAAGAGACATTAAACTTGGCGGATTCCTTATTATTTTAAATGCAGTTGTTGTAATAATTGCAGGATTTTTCTTCACTTGGGATGTTGCTCTTACAAGCTTACTTTCCATTTATGTGACTGGTAAAGTCATCGATGCTATTCATACGAAACATCGAAAGGTTACACTTATGATTGTAACAAATGAAGCAGAAAAAATGAAAAAACAACTTCTTTCAACTGTTGTACGTGGAATTACATTACTTGATGGCGAGGGTGCTTATTCCAGCGAAAAAAAACGTGTACTTATGACAGTCGTTTCTCGTGAAGAATTAGCAAGCATGAAATTAACAATTTCTGAAATTGATCCTCATGCATTCGTTAACATTACCGAAACGGTTGAAGTATTAGGATTGTTTAGAAAAGGTTAAAAAACTAGGTGAATTTCCACCTAGTTTTTATTTTCCATAAATTCAATTCGATTTCCGAACGGATCTGACACGTAAAATCTAGTTACATCTGGTCGTGCATGATCATCTATTACTTCAATACCTTGCTTTATTAACTCTTGTTTAAATTCATCAATTTTTAAAACATAAAAAGCTGGGTGCGCCTTTTTAGCTGGATTAAAGTTTTGCTCAACTCCGATATGAATCTCTTGATTTCCACACTTAAACCAGCACCCACCACGCTTCTTTAATTCCTCTGGTTTCGGGATTTCCTCCATACCAATTTTATTACCATAAAATTCTCGTGCTTCTTCTTCACACCCTACAGGCGCAGCTACTTGCACATGATCAATCCCTTGAATATAATTTTTCATTCTCTCTCCCCCTCCTCTATCCTAATTTTATAAGGAAAACCTAATCCTGTAACTTACAAAAGGTTTATAAAACAATATAAGCTCCCCTTATTACCACCCTACATTCACTTTGTAAAAAATAAAAAAAACAAAATTAATTCTATAACTTCCATTTTTTATAGCAATACACATTACATCTATATTATAGTTATTAATAGACAACTCTTTTTAGATGCTATTTGTACGGAGGAAATAATATGAGTCGGAAAAAATATTCATCTACTCAAAAAAAACGTCATTCAAATATTTCAGGACGTTTGCGAAACCATATACAAGATCGTTCTTTAGCAGAAATGTACGCATCTCTGTTCGAACATAATCCTGATAGTATTATTTCATTAAATTTAGAGGGAATGATTATACACACTAATCCTTCTGCCGAAAGAATACTAGGTTACACTTCTTTAGAATTAGAGCGAAAAAACATTACCTCTATTCTAGAAGCACATATTTCTGAGCAAGTATTACAATATATAAAACAAACTAAAGCCGACAATCAACAAGAGTATATCGTATCTATTTATCACAAAGACGGATATTTATTAGATGTCGTAACAAAATTAGTTCCTATTTTTTCAAGAAAACGTCTAACAGGCGTGTATGCCATTATGAAGCCTCTTGAAAAATCAGAAAGAATTGAGAAAATGCTTAAAGAGAGTGAACAGAGATTGCGTACATTAGTGAACTCCATGCCTGCGTTTGTTATATTTAAGGATCATGAAGGGCGCTGGCTTGAGGCAAATGACTACGCACTTTCTTGCTTCAATTTCCATCATGTACCTTACCACGGGAAAAAAGATAGCGAACTCATTCAATATAATGAAGCGTACCGAGAAGCTTTTTTACATTGTGAAGAAGTCGATGAACTAGCATGGCAACAAAGACAAATTCTTCATGGTGAGGAATTTATTATACATAGAGATGATTTCGATCTAATCTTAAGTATATCGAAAGTTCCGCTTTATCATCCTGATGGTTCTCGCAAAGGTCTTATCGTGATGGGAAGAGATGTTACTGAGTTAAAAGAAACTGAAAAGTTATTACGAAAATCTGAAAAGCTCGCAGTAGTCGGACAACTGACAGCTGGAATTGCCCATGAAATTAGAAATCCACTTACTTCTCTAAAAGGTTTTCTTACATTGCTACTCCCTGAAATAAATGAGGAGCAGAAATGGTATATCGATGTTATGTTAAGTGAAATTTCACAAATGGAATCTATCACAAGTCAATTTATGGCGATGTCCAAACCACAAGTATTATCTATTCAAACGTGCAACATACAAACTTTAATTGAAGAAGTAGTTACATTTATTTTACCAACTGCTATTATGCATAGCGTTCATATCATTATGGACCATTTCGATTACGTATATGATATTCAATGTGATGGTAACCAATTAAAACAAGTTTTTATAAACATATTAAAAAATGCGATAGAAGCGATGCCAAATGGCGGAAATATTTTCATCCAAACAAAACCATTAGAGGATACTTTCATCTTAATACGGATTATCGATGAAGGTTGCGGCATTCCAGAAGATCGTATCTCCCGTCTAGGCGAACCTTTTTATAGTTTAAAAGAAAAAGGTACAGGGCTAGGATTAATGATGTGTTACAAAATAATTGAAGAACATCATGGTAAATTACACATTTCAAGTGAATTAAATAAAGGTACGATCGTTGATATTCAGCTACCACTTTCTTCATCTCACCTTACAATCTAGTCTTAAAAAATAAAAGAAGCATCTGCTAACGAATAGCAGATGCTTCTTTTATTTTTTGTACTTATAGAACTGTTTTCTCATACCACTCTTTTGCTTTTTCTACTTCACCCATCGTTAATTGATGTCCTCTATTTTCCCAGTGCATTGTTACGTTTGCATTTGCACTTTCTAATAACGTCTTCAGTTCCTCTGACTCAGCAGGTGAACAAATCGGGTCATTTGTCCCCGCCGCAATAAACACGGATTTCTCAGCTAAATTAGGTAATTGTGTTCCTCTTCTAGGCACCATTGGGTGATGAAGCACAGCACCTTTTAACGCATTTTCATAATGGAATAATAAGCTTGCCGCAATGTTTGCTCCATTTGAATAACCGATAGCAACAATGTTATTTCTATCAAATTCATATGTTTTTGCAGCTTCATTTAAAAATTCATTTAATTCCTTCGTACGGAAAATAAGATCCTCTTCATCAAAAATACCTTCTGCTAATCGGCGGAAGAAACGCGGCATCCCATTCTCTAACACATTTCCACGGACACTTAATACCGAAGCTTCCGGGTCAATTATTTCTGCAAGTGGTAATAAATCTAATTCATTACCACCTGTACCATGAAGTAATAACAACACTGGTTTTGAAGTATCTTTCCCTTTTTGAAAAACATGTTTCATCATAATCCTTTTCCCCTTTCAATCACTTCAATCTAAATTTCTCACTTCAAATGGTAAAAGTGTTTGTTCAATCTGTTTTCTATGTTGTTCATATTGCTCTGGTAACTTTAATTCCTCACCCATCGTCTCTAACGATTCGTCATGAGCAAAACCAGGAGGATCTGTCGCAATTTCAAATAAGATTTCGCCGTGTTCTCTAAAATAAATTGCGTTAAAATAATTTCGATCTTGTACAGGAGTTACGTGGTATCCAAAACGGGACACACGCTCTTTCCAGTCTAGCTGATCAGCATCGTCACTCGCTCTCCAAGCAATATGATGCACTGTACCAACGCCCATTTGGCCACGACCGATTGTTGATAATTTTAAATCAATTATATTTCCAATATCAGCAGAAGAACGGAATCGAACGAATTCCCCCTCTTCTCCAACTTTCTCAAGACCCATAACATGCTCTAACAGTTCAGCCGTTTTTTGAGGCTGTGCCGATAAAAGAACCGCACCGCCAAATCCTTTAATTGCTACTTCTGGCGTAACTTCTCCAAAAGTCCAATTATTTAATTCGCTCTCTTCTCTTTCTACTAATTCTATATGCAAACCATGTGGATCATCAAATTCTAAATACTGCTCTCCAAATCGAGTCATTTTCGTATACGAAACATCGAATTTTTCTAATCTATTTTCCCAAAACTCCATTGCCCCTTTTGGTACAACATAAGAAGTGATCCCTACTTGACCGTCACCAATAACTCCTTGACGAGCACCTGCCCATGGGAAAAACGTAATAATTGTTCCGGGCTTTCCTTCTTCATTACCAAAATAAAGATGGTACGTACCTGGATCATCAAAATTCACTGTTTGTTTCACTAAACGTAAACCTAATACACCAGCATAAAAATCTACATTTTCTTGTGGATGTCCTACAATTGCTGTAATGTGATGAATTCCCATTGTTTTCTTTTCCATTTCGTCCACTCCTTTTTTATTTTATTATAAAAATTGCTTTACATTAAAATTCATTATTCATTTTGTCCATACCGCAAAGTAAAATCCATCATGATGATTTTATCTCGAAATTGAGATATTGATTATAAAAACAAACATTATCATCTAACTTATCGAAATTATCTCGATTTCGAGATAATTTACCGAAAAAATATTTACTCACTCTATAATCATAATAAACCTTGATTTAGAATGTCATTTATCTCGAACTCAACACTTATTATAAGTTACTTACTTTTCTTTGTCAACAAGCTACTTATTTCATTTAAAATGAAAAGAGAGTAAACGCTATTCACCGATTACTCTCTTTTCAAATCATTTCGTTTCTTCTTCCAGTACTGCTTCCATCTCATTAAATTCACGATGAATTTCTTTAACTGGTTCTTTCGTTAATAAACTTACAATAATAACAGCTAATAAACTACAGAAGAATCCAGGTACCATTTCATACATAGTCGCTTTTAAACTTGGAATTTGTACCCAAGTAATAACAACTACTGCACCGATAATCATTCCGGCAAGAACGCCCCATTTGTTCGTTCTCTTCCAATATAAACTTAATAAAATTGCTGGTCCGAATGCTGATCCAAATCCTGCCCAAGCATATCCAACAAGCGTTAAAATTGTATCACTTGGATGATACGCTAAAACAACTGCAATCATCGCTACTACTAATACTGACAGCCTACCGATAAATACAAGTTCTTTATCACTTGCGTTACGACGGAAAAATGTTTTATAGAAATCTTCCGTTACAGCACTTGAAATAACAAGTAATTGTGAGGAAATACTACTCATAATCGAAGCTAAAATAGCTGATAGTAAAAACCCAGTAATGTACGGATGGAATAGAATATTTGAGAATGTTACAAAGACCATTTCCGGATCTTGTAATGTCGCATTATTTTTAGCGTAATAAGCAATACCAACTAGACCAGTAAGCATTGCACCTATAATTGAAATCGTCATCCAACCGATACCGATTCTACGAGAAGTTTTCAAATCTTTAATAGAGGTAATTGCCATAAAGCGGACAATAATATGTGGTTGACCGAAATACCCAAGACCCCATGCTAAAAATGAAATAATACCAAGTATTGTAGTCCCTTTAAACATATCTAAATGCGATGCATCAACTTGCTTAATTGTATTGAATGTTTCTGTTATACCACCGACATCTGTAAAAGCTACAATTGGAACTAATACAAGAGCAATAAACATAATACAACCTTGCACAAAGTCGGTCCAACTTACTGCTAAAAAGCCACCGAATAGTGTATAAGCAACAACGACACCCACAGTTACAAATAAACCAATTTTATAATCAAGGTTAAAAGAATTTTCAAACAAACGTCCACCTGAAACTAAACCAGCCGACGCATAAAATGTGAAAAATACTAAAATGACGATAGCGGAGACAAAACGAAGTATTTTCGTACGATCTTTAAAACGATTCTCTAAAAAATCCGGAATCGTAATTGAATCATTTGCCACTTCTGTATACGTTCGCAAACGCGGGGCCAAAATTAAATAGTTTGCATAAGCACCTATTAATAAACCTATCACAATCCATACACTTGATAATCCTGTTGCATACATCGCACCAGGTAATCCCATTAGCATCCAACCACTCATGTCAGAAGCACCAGCTGATAAAGCTGTAACTGCTGGACCGAGTCCCCTTCCGCCTAACATATAATCTGATAAATCGGATGTCTTCTTATAAGACCAATAACCGATATACAACATACCTGCCATATAAATAGCAAGCGAAACCATAATCTCAATCTTCACCAAATCTCTCCCTTAGTTACATAAGCCATTCAAAATTTCGAAAAATGACTTTTTCTATTTTCTTGTTTTCGCTTATGGTTCCCTACCTTAACAAACATTTTTTGTTCTTTCAAGTGAACAAGCACTTTTTACTACATGTAAAAACCTTTATAAACGCCTTTATCCCAGTGGATTACCCCGCTTTCAAAAATAATTAAAGTAAAAATATTCAGAAATATATACACCTATTTTATTAAACAAAAAAGCCATACAAATGTATGACTTTTAATCTATTAAACATAGCTTACCTTCTATTTACTAGTAGGAAACAATTCCGAAAGAGAAACTACCCGCCCCATCTCATCCTTAAACACAATATGTTCTCTAGTTAAATGACGCGGACTCTTTACTCCCGCTGCTGCTGCAAGTGAAAACAAACTATATCTCATACTAACAACATAATTCATTACCCGCCATTTCTTCTCATACGGATCTAGCGCTTTTTGATAGTGCGGATTCGTCGTGGCAACTCCAGATGGACATTGTCCGGAATTACATTGAAGCGCCATAATACAGCCACTTGCCATCATAAAACCACGCGCTGAATTTACAGCATCTGCACCAATAGCTAAAGCAATTGCCGCTTTATCTGGTGTAATTAATTTCCCCGAGGCAAACACTTTAAATTTGTCCCGAACACCATAATGATTCGCTGTATCAATACATGTCAGTAATGCTGGAATAAGCGGCATTCCCATACTATCTGCCATCGATTTATACGTTGCTCCTGATCCACCTTCTGAACCATCAATTGTAATGAAATCTGGATAAATATTTAACTCTTTCATCGTTTTGAATAAACCTTCCAACGGCTCCTGCTGTCCAATTACAATTTTCATTCCAACTGGTTTACCACCACTTTCTTGCAACTGTTGAATAAAATAAAGTGTATCTGCTGCATTATTTAAAAATGAAAATCGATTCGGTGAATTAATTGTCTCTCCCTCTCGTACATTTCGAACAGAAGCAATTTTCTCATTTACTTTTTGCCCCTCTAAATGACCACCACGTATTTTCGCACCTTGCCCAAATTTCAATTCGAATGCTTTAATATTACTTTCTTTCGCTTTCCCCATAAATTTCTCTATTGAAAAATTACCGTCCTCATCACGATATCCAAATAAACCCGGACCAATTTGTGCAATGATATTCGCACCCGTATGTAAATGTTCTGGAATAACACCACCTTCACCAGTATTAATCCATGAACCACCAGCCATTTTCGCTCCAAACCCACTCGCTAAAATATAATTTTCTCCAATCGAACCGTAAGAAGTTGCTGATGCTCCAAACATGCCATATAGTTTCCATGGATATTTACGATTTTCACCAACGATAATCGCATCGTCCTCTTCGTATAACCAAAGATTCGTTGTATCCGCTGTCAATTTTTCTCTCCGTGAAAATAACCCTTCTTTATGAATCACATACTTTTTCCCTTCACGTTCTTGCGTTACATTCACACTTAATTCCTCTGTTAATACCGGAAACAGCGTATTAGCAATATAATAACCAGATGCTTCAAAATCTCGTTTCGACCCAAAACCAAGTATTTCAGAGCGATACTTCGCTAAAAACATAACACTTTGAAAGTCGTAACGCGAAAAAGGTTTTCCATCCGTATCGTGATCAAACCAATATTGCCGGAATTCCGGCCCTATTTTTTCCAGTAAGTAGCGCATTCTTCCTAGGTATGGATGGAGTTTTAAAATAGAATGATGCGTCCGTTTTTTAATGAAAAATGTAATAATAAAAAAGATAATCAATAGTAGCATCAATAAGAGCAATATACTAATAATAACGAGTAGCGTTTCACTCATCCCGCTTCCTCCTATGAAATTCCATAATAAAAGGAGAACACTTCATGTGTTCTCCTTTTATCTTTATTCAAATTAATGTAGCAAGATGCTCTTTCGCATCATATTCAACTAAACTTTCAGCATGTTTAATTCGATGAACAAAATCTGGATTAGCAATTAAAGGTCTTCCGAATGCAGCTACGTCAATTGTTCCTTCTTGCAACGCTTCTTCAGCCTCTTTCGGATTCAAATTACCAACCCCAACAATCGTACCATCCCAATATTTTCTTACTAATTGATGAAAATTCTTTCCGTCAGCAATTACTGCCGTATAATTCATCGTTGAAGGGTGAATCATCGTTAATCCAACTTCTTTGAACATATTTACAAACGTTTCAATTGCAAGCTCAGGATTTTCCCACATATAAGTAGGATTATCACCTTTAAAGGCAGAGAAACGAAGAAGTGTTTTATCAGCCCCAACAGCTTCTATTACAGCCGCCGTTACTTCTTTCATAAACGTTAACCGTTGCTTTAAGTCACCGCCGTATTTATCAGTACGCTTATTTGCAAACTCATAAGTAAATTGATCGATTAAATATCCGTGTGCACCGTGAATTTCTACTCCATCAAATCCAGCTTCGATCGCATTCTTCGCAGCTTGTGCGTATTGACCGATCACTTCTTGTATTTCTTCTAAGGTCATTGCTTCTGGCGTATCGAATGGTTTACGAAAACGCGGAACATTTCCCTCTGCCGCAATAGCAGACGGTGCTTGTGGCAATTGCCCACCAATTATTTCGTGATGACTCATACGGCCGACATGCCATATTTGAGCGATAATCGTTCCGCCTTCTTTATGTACTGCCTCTGTAACAGGCTTCCACGAATCGATTTGTTCTTGTGTATAAATTCCTGGTACCCCTGGGTTTCCTTTTGCTCTTGGGCTAATGACGATTCCCTCTGTAATAATTAATCCAACTCCATCAGCTGCACGTTTTCTGTAGTACTCGACTACATCAGTACCAACGACTCCTGTTTCATGATTCGCGAAACATCTCGTCATCGGTGCCATTGCTATGCGATTACGAAGAGACCAAGATCCAACTTGAATTGGATCAAACAATTTCGTTCCTTCAATATTTTCAAAAGATCCCCAAGCGTTTATATTTGTCCCTTCATAAATACTTGCCGCTTTTTTATTTGAACTTGTCATTTCTCTTCCCCCTAAAAAAATTCTTACTATAATCGCATCATACTTACTTTTAGATAGTAACGTCAATTTATACGCCTTTACCCTCAAACATTCGAATATCAAAAAATAGAATGATACAAATAAAAAAAGGTTTCCTAGGAAGGAAACCTTTTTTAGTTTACCGTATATGGATGACAACTCGTTTATCTCTTTTATATAAAGAAAATAAACAATTATTATCTCTTCACATATAAAAAAACTTTAACAATAGAAGTGAGAGTGGTTCAGTATTCTTCTAAAAATAATAACTTATAAACCTAATACAATGAAAGCCCTACCTCTCTTTCATCCTTACGGCTCCTCGTCCGTGCCAGTGTGAATCAGGATTGCAAAAATCAAGTAACTATTCTATCGAAGTGTTTAATTAAACTTCGAACATTCGTAAAGAGTTAAAAAATAAAAATGGATTTTATTGTAGTAATAACAAAAGAGGTTAATGCTCTAAAAGTGGTTTGAAAGAGTTGAATGTCTTTGAAATGATTAATTTTCTATAATTATGTTCCCAAAAAATTCAAAATCTTTTTTGGGATGTAATACATTATTTGTAATGAATCTTAACAAAAGCTTTTTATTTGACTTTCTGTAATACCTTCAATTAATCCCAGTTCACTAATCAAAAATTCATGTGCGTTATCTAACATTTTCTTTTCGCTTGCATTAAGTGCTTTTTCTTTCTGCATACGTAATAAATCACGTACAACTTCAGCACCTTCTTGTATTTTACCCGTCTTTATTTTATCAGTGTTCAATTTATACCTTTGTTTCCACGTAAGTAATCTATCAGATTCTCCATGTTGAAAAATATTCAATATGTGTGCTATTGCCGTTATATCCGTGACTGGTCGTATATTTGAGCTCAATATTCTCCCTGCCGGAATCATTATTTCCATATTACTACCCGACATTTTTATAACATAATACTGTTGTTTTTCTCCTGCGATTTCCTTCTCTTCTATGGCTTTAATTATACCTGCTCCCTGCATTGGATAAACAATGTTATCGCCAATTTGAAACAAATAATCCACCTCCATATATGGTAACCTTCTCAATCTTAACACACAATCACTTTTTTAGCAAAATTTTTATTTTATCACAAAATTATTTTTCATGTCAATCCTTTCGAACTAAGAAAATAAATTCGTAAAATACCACTAAAAATCCGCAATCTTATTAACTTTTCCACACATATATACATTCTAATTTCATCTTCTTTTTAACATAAAAACACATTACTACATATGAGTAGTAATGTGTTTTTTATACGCAATCATTAAACATTCCCTATTAATTTCACACCTATATACTAACCTGCTTACGGACTGTCTCTCTCGCTAAAAGAAAACTCATAATCACTTGCGCGGCTACTCGACTCGTCATATCCCTAAAATCAAGTGTTGGATCAATCTCTACAATGTCCATCCCTTGAACGAGTGGTTCTTTACCAAGAAATTCAATCGCTTCAAATAAAGTCGTACTGTCCATTCCGCCAGGACCAATTGCTGGACAACCTGGTGCAAATGCTTGATCTAGTACATCCATATCAAGAGAAATGTAAATAGAAGTCACGCCTTGCTTTCTTAATACTTCAATACTTTCCGTGATAATATCTTTGATTTCTCGCTCTCGTACATCTTTCATTGTATACACTGTCACGCCTTGTTCTTTTGCATATTCATGGTACGCTCGTGCGTTTGAAAAATTACGAATTCCGATTTGAACGAGTTGTTTTCCGTTAATAACATCATTTTCTAGTAAACTACGGAACGGTGTACCATTTGATGGGCCACCATCATCTAAATTTCGCAAATCATGATGGGCATCAAATTGGATAATACCGACCTTCCCTTTACTATTTGCAAATCCTGTTATACTCGGAAAACTAATCGAGTGATCACCGCCAAGAACGATTGGTATCATATTCGGATTTACTTTCGTTAAGTGACCAACTGATTTCACAATTCGTTTATGACTTTCTTTTATATCCGTCACATGCATCGTAATATCGCCGCAATCATATAAGACACTTTCTTTCATATCGTGTTCTTCTGTAATTGCATACGTGCTATATGCATCTAACATCGCACGAATTGTTTTTGGAGCAAAACTTGCTCCTGAATGACTAATAGATGGTTTAGAAAGGGGTGCTCCAATTAAGGCTGCACCAAATATTTCCACGCCTTCCTCCCAATCTTTAATCATCTCACTCCATTTCGTCACTTCACGATCAATAAACTTTGCATTTTTCTTTAAATAGTGGCCGTGCTCCACGATTGTTCACCTCTTGTATATGCGATATTACCATTCTTCCATACTGTATTTACATGACTTACGCCGTAATGATACGGTACGTAAGCATAATTGTAAGCATCCCATAACACTAAATCTGCCTTGCGACCAACTCTAATTTTCCCAGCTACATCACCACGATTAATTGCGTAAGAAGAGTTAACTGTTACGGCATTCCAAACTTCTTCTGGTGTCATTTTCAATTTCAGCATTGCGATGCTCATAATAAGCTGAATGTTTTCAGTTGGACAGCTACCTGGGTTAAAGTCTGTAGCTAACGCAACTGCAACACCTTCATCAATCATTTTACGACCACGAGCAAAGCTTTCTTTATTTAAATAGAAAGTTGTCCCTGGTAATAAAGTGGCTACTGTATTAGAGTTTGCAAGCATTTCAATTCCTTTATCAGAAGCGCCAACTAAATGATCCGCTGATGCTGCACCAATTTCAGCCGCTGCTTCCGCGCCACCAAGAGGGTCAATTTCATCTGCATGAATTTTCACATCAAATCCAAGCTCTTTCGCTTTTAATAAAAATTCTTTTGATTCTTCGACAGAGAACACACCTGTTTCACAGAAAATATCAACGAACTCAGCTAATTGCTTCTCTTTCATTTCTGGTAATAGATCTAACATCCATTGTAAAAATTCTTTTGATCTTCCTTTATACTCTTTCGGAACTGCATGAGCACCTAAAAATGTTGAAACTAAATCGATAGGATGCTCTTTTTGTAATTGTGCAGTTGCCTCTAGTTGCTTCCATTCCGTCTCATCATCTAACCCGTAACCACTCTTCGCTTCTACAGTTGTAACTCCGAAAGATAGCATACGGTCTAAATGGAATTTCGCTTTTTGAACAAGTTCTTCTTTCGACGCCTGTTTCGTTGCATTTACAGTTGAAAGAATACCTCCGCCTTGTTCTAAAATTTCTAAGTACGGAACTCCTTGTAATTTTAGTGCGATTTCATTTTCACGAGATCCACCAAATACAAGATGCGTATGCGGATCAACAAGACCAGGAGAAACCATTTTGCCGCCGCAATCAATAACTTCTTTCGCTTGTAATCCTTTCGCTTCTTCTGCTGTTCCAACGAAAGTAACTACGCCGTTTTCAATTCCAACTGCACCGTTTTCGATAACAGGAAGCGTGTTCATCGCTTCCCGTCTTAACAAGCCATCTTCCTGATCCATTGTTAGTAATTGACCGATATTTATTAGTAAAGTGTCCAGCATGTTTTCTCCTCCTTATTTCATCATTGGAATGTTAACGCCTTTTTCTTTCGCAGTTTCTACAGCTAAGTCATATCCTGCATCAACGTGACGAACAACACCCATACCAGGGTCAGAAGTTAATACGCGTTCAATACGTTTTGCAGCCGCTTCTGTTCCATCTGCAACGATAACCATTCCAGCGTGAAGTGAATAACCCATACCAACACCGCCACCGTGGTGAACAGATACCCAGCTTGCACCGTTTACACTGTTAATTAATGCATTCAAAATTGGCCAGTCTGCTACTGCATCACTACCGTCTTTCATCGATTCTGTTTCACGGTTTGGAGATGCTACTGATCCACAATCTAAATGGTCACGACCGATAACGATTGGTGCTGATAATTCACCATTTGCAACCATTTCATTAATGATGCGACCAAATTTCGCGCGTTCACCGTAACCTAACCAACAAATACGTGATGGAAGACCTTGGAATTCAACTTGCTGACGAGCCATACGAATCCAGTTACATAAATGCTCATTATCCGCAAATTCACGTAAAATTACTTCGTCTGTTTTATAAATATCTTCTGGGTCACCAGAAAGTGCTACCCAGCGGAATGGCCCTTTTCCTTCGCAGAATAACGGACGGATAAATGCAGGTACGAATCCTGGGAAATCGAATGCATTTTTCAAACCTTCATCGAAAGCAACTTGGCGAATGTTATTTCCATAATCAAATGTAATTGCGCCTTTTTCTTGCATAGCAAGCATTGCTTCCACATGTTTTGTCATGCTTTCTTTTGATAATTGTACGTAACGTTCTGGATCTTCTTCACGAAGTTTCGCCGCTTCTTCTAATGTGTAACCTACTGGAATATAACCGTTTAATGGATCATGAGCTGATGTTTGATCTGTAACTAAATCTGGCGTAATATTGCGCTTCACTAGTTCTGGTAAAATCTCTGCTGCATTTCCTAATAAGCCAATAGAAATCGGCTCTTTCTTCTCTTTATACTCGTTCGCAATCGTTAGCGCTTCTTCTAGCGATTCTGTATACATATCACAATATCTCTTTTCAATACGACGATCGATACTACGCTTATCTACATCAATAGCGATTACAACACCGCCATTCATCGTTACAGCAAGAGGTTGTGCACCACCCATACCGCCTAAACCAGCAGTAAGTGTTATTGTGCCTTTTAATGAACCACCGAAATGTTGGCGTGCCGCTTCACCAAATGTTTCATATGTTCCTTGTAAAATCCCTTGTGTTCCAATATAAATCCAGCTACCAGCTGTCATTTGACCGTACATCATAAGGCCTTTTTTCTCTAATTCACGGAAGTGATCCCAATTCGCCCATTTCGGCACTAAGTTTGAGTTCGCTAAAAGAACGCGAGGCGCATCTTCATGTGATTTAAAAATTGCTACCGGTTTTCCTGATTGAACAAGTAACGTTTCATCGCTTTCTAACGTTTTTAATGAATCAACAATTGCATGGTAGCTTTCCCAGTTACGAGCTGCACGGCCAATCCCACCATATACAACTAGTTCTTCTGGTTTTTCAGCAACTTCAGGATCTAAATTGTTCATTAACATACGAAGTGCTGCTTCTTGAACCCATCCTTTCGTTTGTAACTCAGTACCTCTTGCCGCGCGAATTGTTTGTTGTACTTTTTCCATTTCGATCTCTCCCTTTTCTCATTTTATAGTGCTGCGTTTACATCCAATCTTTCTTTTATCGAATAATTCGTTTTTAACCAATGCGTAATATTTTCAATATCTGTTGAGAATATTCGGTCATTTGTAATAGAAGGCACTTGCTGACGACCTTGATGGTAGAAGCTCTTCGTCACTGTACTCATGTTTTCAATACCACGATATTCTGCTGCTTGCATCGCACAAATCATCTCAATTGAAAGAACACGTCTTACATTTTGAATAATTTGATGCGCATGGCGTGAAGCGATTGTTCCCATACTTACGTGATCTTCTTGGTTAGCTGATGACGGGATTGAATCAACACTCGCCGGATGTGCTAACGTTTTATTTTCAGAAACAAGTGACGCAGCTGCGTATTGCATAATCATTGCACCAGACTGCAGTCCTGGTTCTGGACTTAAAAATGGTGGCAAATCATTTAACTGCGGATTTACTAAACGCTCAATACGACGCTCTGAAATATTTGCAACTTCCGCCATTCCTACTTTTAAGAAGTCCATCGCAAACGCAATCGGTTGACCATGGAAATTACCACCCGAAATTACTTTTTCTCCGCCATCAAAGATAAGTGGATTATCTGTTGCTGCATTCATTTCAATTTCTAATTTTTCTTTTACATAATTTAAAACTTGCCAAGAAGCACCGTGTACTTGCGGGATACAACGAAGTGAATATGCATCCTGTACACGTAGTTCTCCTTGCTTTGTTGTTAACTTACTATCATGAAGAATGTCACGAATTCTGCTTGCTACTTCTACTTGCTCTTTATAACCGCGTGCTTTATGAACATTTTCATCAAATGCATCAATAATGCCTTGTAAGCCCTCAATTGTCATCGAAGCAATTAATTCAGCTTGATAAGCCGTTGCTTCTGCTTCTATATAAGAAAGAACTCCTTGCGCTGTCATCGCCTGCGTACCATTGATTAATGCAAGCCCTTCTTTCGCTTCAAGTTCAATCGGCTCAAGACCTTCTTCAGTAAGAGCAACCATCGCATGAACGCGTTTCCCCTTATAGAACACTTCACCTTCGCCTAATAATACAAGCGCAAGATGAGATAAAGGTGCTAAGTCTCCACTCGCACCAAGTGAACCTTGTTGCGGAACGACTGGGTGAATTTTACGATTTACAAACTCAAGAAGCATATTTACAACAAGCGGTCTAACGCCAGATACTCCTTTCAGCATCGTGTTCGCTCGTAAAATTAACATACCGCGTGATACTTCTTCAGGGAATGGATCGCCTATCCCGCATGCATGTGACTGAATTAAATTGTGTTGAAGTGCCTTTACATCATCTTTTTGAATAAGCACGTCACTGAACTTTCCAAATCCAGTTGTAATACCGTAAACGACTTTTCCGTCTTCTACAATTTTCTCTACTACTTCACGGCACTCTGCTACCTTTTGCATACTAGTTGGACAAGCTGTTACACCTTCTCCTTCAAGTAACAACCTCTTCATTTCTTCAATTGTCAATGTGTGTCCTGTTAACGTAATCATTCTTTTTTCCTCCTTAAAAAGGCAAAAGGGGACCTTATCTTTTTAAGACAGACTTCTGTCCTAAAAAAGTAAGGCCCCCTTCTAACTAATAGACTATGGGCAAATCATATGTGATTAATTCCTAAACCAATCGCCTCATGCTCAGATCCTTTTACAGGTGCACCAATCGTTCCATATAATGCTACAGCAACCCATTCGCCTTCTTTTTTTCCATCGTATGGTGTACCGCGCACAATCGCAAAACGAAGTCCTACTGTACGAAGAACGTCTGCTAACTGAATTTGACCTCTCGTCACTCCGTACAAAGCTTCCATAATTGCATGATAAAGTGCATGTGTTTCTCTGTAAACGTCTGTTTCAATAACTTGGTTGCTCTTAGCCGCTGTTTCCATTGCTGCGACAACCTTTTGCGAATTCATCGAACCCACTTTCCCCGTACAATACTTCCAACCTTTTGGGATAGATAATACAGGGCTTTCATTCTCATCCGCAAGTGCCAACAGCATGGCCATACGACCAATTCGATGTGTCCCTTGAAGAAGCATGTGACTCTCTCATTTCTTTTAATTATTTGAATATTTCTTAATTTAAGAATATATGAAAACGGTTAAATCGTCAATAGTTTAAACTCACATTCAAACAATTTTTTCATCTCCTCCATTTGTGTACACAAATTATTTACACAAATTTTCCAGGCATGCTATAGTCTCACTAACAGATACAAAGGGGCGAGATTTCAATGACAAAGCGAAAAGATATTCATTTTCGAATTGAAGAAAAATTACTTGAAAGGTTTGAATCTGCACTCCATTACGAAGGTTTAAAGAAAACCGACGTATTAACACATGCAATTCAGCAATTTTGCACGAAGGTGGAATGTGAAAAAATGAATGATGTAAAACGCCAATACAACGTAAGTAACCATTTACAAACACGTATCGATACACATAAACATTACGAAGAAAAACAAGTGAATTTAGATAAAGTCGTCATGGAACATTTACAACTTCAAGGAGACGAAAAAATATTAGAGGTTGGGTGCGCTGATGGGAATTTTCTTTCCGTTTTACAAACTAGCGGTCATAAAGGACAACTAACCGGTTTTGATCAATCGAAAGCTATGCTTTCTGAAGCTGCAATAAAGAATAACATAATTGAATGGAGACTAGGTGATGCTGCTAAACTCCCTTTCGAAGTTAATTGCTATGACTGGATCGTCGCAAGACATATGTTATATCACATGAAAGATGTCGAAAAAACAATTCAAGGATTCCATAAAGTAATTCGTCCCGGTGGCTCACTTTTAGCTACAACAAATTCTAGCGTTACATTACCTCGTATAGTTGAAATGTGTAACCGCATGTTAGACGCATTTGATTTACCGAAAACAACATCATCAGTCACTCCATTTTGTTTAGAAAATGGTAAAGAGATATTACAGTCTGTTTTTCCAGCAGTTGAAGAAGAAGTTATTCATAATGCTCTCATTTTTCATCATGCTACTCCGATTTTAAACTATATTTCTAGCATGTTTCCGTCGCTAAATATACCTGATAATACATATCTTCAAGCGGAAATGAAAGAATGGCTAAAAGAAGAAGTAGAAAATGAATTATCACTTCATAACGGTATATGGCGCGATCCGAAAACGTTAGCCATTTATCGATGTCAAAAAGAAAAAAGCTAGCATTTGCTAGCTTTTATACATTCTCAGGCAAAAGCTCCTCCATCATCACATTCCCCTTACCGCTGTAAAAATTTATATTATGTTCGTTCGCTATCCCAAAATAAGAGGCAATCGCTATTCCAAATGGTACAAATGCATGCCCCTGTGCTGTAATAATATTTGAATGTTGCACAACTTGTTCATACACAAAATTTTCTACTGGAAAACAATCTAATTGTTTATAATCCATAGTCACTGTATACGATATTCCTTTGAGTAAGCCTGCTTTTGCTAGCGCATACGGTCCTGCACAAATAGCTGCTACTAATTTCTCTTTTTCGTGAAATTGACGAATGACTGAAAAGAGTCCTTCTGCATCCTCCATATGTATTGCATCTCCGCCTGGAATAATAATTCCCTCATATTCTTCTACATGCACTTCCCTTAATTCTATATGTGGTTGCACTTGCAAACCTGTTTCACTTATAATCATTTCTTTTGTTAAACCTGCTGTAATGATTTCATATTTGTTTTTCAGCAATGCCGTTGCTACTGTTATTTCAAACTCCGCAAATGTTGGGTATACAAATAAAATTATTTTTTTCATAGCCCTCTCTCCTTTAACCAGTCCATAAAATATACCTCTAAATCGTCTACTGTTAATCTATTCGTGTCCACATAAGTTACAGGAAATCGTTTATACCAGCCTTTTTCAGTTTCTACTAATTTAAATCGCTCCTCAAATGTACTTCTGTTTCTTGTTCTATCACTGTTTTTTCTATCATATACATTCTTTTTCGTAACATCTAAGTAAAAAATCGCATCCGAACGGCACTCTCTTAATTTATATAATTCACCTTTCAGTTCAGTTTCTATATCCCACGCTTCTCCTATAATCGTTGGGTAAAAAAGTGTATAAAACTCAATGTCTTCTGGTCCACGATCAAAAATTACGACTGAATCTTTCACATTTTGAAACTCCTTTATTTTAGCTTCTATAAACATTTTTTGATTTGCTATAAACCCTTCTTTTGAATTCATATCCAAATTTAATTCTTTTCGTTTTTCTACAATTGGATAAGGATTTTCATATATAACCGATAACCCATGTAGCTCTAGCCTTTTAGCTAAGGTGGTTTTTCCACTTGCCATCGGCCCTTGGAGTGAAATTACGTATACCATCTCTCTCATTCCCTTTTCCTATAATACATCGATAATATACAGAATTTTAAAAACTATCAACGAAATATATATCATCTTGTTTCTTATTCTTATCTAACTTATAATAAAAAATAGAGATTATGACGGACGCATCAATAATGTAAGCTTGGAAATCCAAGCTTACATTATTTTTTGCTTTCCCTTTTCTATTAAAAAGAGTATACTAGATTAGAACGTATGTTCTTAATAATTACATACAGTAAGGAGATAGAACAATGGTATACGACACAAAAGCAATTTCTTGGAATGAGTCTTTAAAACAACTTCAACGCCGCTATACAAACAAACAAGTTGACCGAAAAGAATTTGAGGATATTGAACTAATGGAATTCTTCAGCGATAACGACTACATTTCTTTACCTACACATATAAGCGGCCTATCAACAGCACGTTTTACTTCTTACTCTATTTTCACAACTGAAGATAAAGATCGTAAAGTTGGCACATTAATTATTGAATATGTAGAAGATGATAATAATAATTTATGTGTTGAACAACTATACTTCGTTTAAATGATAACGCTTGGTCAAAATGACCAAGCGTTCTTGCTTTCTATGAATCTCACTGTTTATAATATGAATAAAAGAAAACCGCAATCATTAAGGGGGGATACACTTGCTCGAAGGATGGTTCAGTTGGTTTATTGTGCTATGGACTGTTATTTTACTGGGACTTATGTCTATTGGTGGATACTTTATGTTCAGAAAATTTTTAAAACGATTACCAAAAGAAGATGGTATGTCTATTTTAGATTGGGAAGAGCACTATATTAATAAAACGAGGCATTTATGGGATGACGAACAAAAACAATTGTTAGAAGAGCTCGTAAGTCCTGTTCCTGAACTATTTCGCGATGTTGCTAAATCAAAAATTGCTGGTAAAATCGGAGAACTTGCATTACAAGAAAAAGCCTCTCAAATTACACAAGACTTAATTATTAAAGGATATATTATTGCTACACCAAAGCGTGATCATAAATTTTTAGTAAAAAAACTACAAGAAAAAGAAATTGATTATTCAAATTATAAAACTTTATTAGCAAAATAATCTTCATTTTTCAAACAAGTTAACCGCAAGACTAAACAATTTATAAGTTGAAATTGGAACAAAAAATTATTAATAATATCAAAAAAAACAGCGTCTTTGACGCTGTTTTTTCTGTACAGATATATACTTCAAGTTAGTTTCATATCTTTTTCATTATAAAAGCCATCTTCTTTTTCCATTTCCTTCTGTAATTTCGTAAAGGAACGGTACATCGCAATTCTCCATGACACAATCATCGCAAATGCCAGTAAGAAGAACATGCCACTAAGTTGTCCTAAATCAAGAGATTGGCTTAAGTATGTTTTAAATACAATACGCACGACAAGTAATCCAATTAAAATAAAGACAAATGCTTTTGAACGCTTCAAATAAATCTCTTGTCCTCTAATTTCAAATTTAGACGTTTTAATAAGAAAAATAGAGAAAAACAAACCAACTCCAATTGCTTCTAACATTTCTGCTGGAGTTAATCGAAATTCAGGAAAAACATACATCAATGCTCCCGTGCTCATAAAAAATGGCGGAAGTATAATTTTTTTCAATGTTGCAGGTTTCTTAGCTGCTTTTAAACGAATAAACATCGCACCAACAGCCATACAAACAGCAACGATACTGGATAAAACAACTATGTTCATATTTTCTCATCCTTTTTTGTGGCTATATGCAAAATATACTTTCATTATATGCTTTTCCGTTAGTATTTCCAACATTTTCACAGAATAATACTAAAAACCGGTAAAACCACCAAATAAACTTGAGAAATATACGATAATTTTCGTCATCCAGTTAAAATATAGGAAGATACCCATAACAATCATAACGTATCCCCCGATTTTCATGAACTTCATACTATTTCTTTTAATCCAAGACATTTTCGTAATAAAGAATGATAGCACAAAGAACGGGATAGCGAATCCAAGTATGTATGCAATCATATAAATCATTGCTGATTCTGGATTTGTTGCCGCTAATCCGATTACAGACACTAAAATAGGTCCTGTACAAGGCGTCCATCCTGCAGCAAATGCTAAACCAATTAAAACAGATCCAAAATAACCACTCGGACGATTTTTAAACGTAAATTTACGGTCTTGCATTAAAAACTTCGGCTTAAACACGCCGACAATAATAAGACCGAACACGATGATAAATATACCACCTAACTGTCTAATTAAATCTTTATAATTTGTAAAGATACCTCCAATAAAACTTGTACCAAATCCAATTGCAATAAATATAATTGAAAATCCAAGTAAGAAAAACGCTGTATGTATCATACTTCTTTTGCGAAGCATTGCATTTTCTTCTTTCAGCTCAGAAACCGACATACCTGTTATGTACGATAAAAATGCCGGATAAAGCGGTAAGCAACATGGGGAAATAAATGATAAAAACCCGGCGCCAAACGCTAAAAAAATACTAATATCTTGCATTATTCCACTCCTCTCCTTACATATTGTAGCAAAAACACGTAAAAATACTATGAACAATTCGTGAAATCACTTTTCCAACATGATAATAAGAAAAACTAACCTTTCACACAGTTTCTAAAAAACGTTTTCATTTCCTTCTATTATATAGAAAAATCTCAATTAAACTACAAAACCTCTCTAATGTTATCAACATAACAAAGGTACCCTAGTTTCTCAAATGATTAGCATGTTACTAGTACGTCTATATACATATTGATTAAAAAATATTTTTTTCAAATGCTGTCTTTATACAATACAAACCTGATTTTACAATACTTCTATTATTATTAATTTCAAGATTATGCATAAATATGATACTTTTATTATTATTCTATAAAATGTCACACTTTTCTTTTATTTGACCCTTTATTTTTAATTTTGTATACTTCCCTCTAGTTATATATGTCCGTTACGGAACAATTTCATATAGATGGGAGGAATTTTTCATGCTTCGTTATTCTCTTTTAGTTTTATTAGGAGCGTGTAGTTATGGGATTTTAGCTATTTTCGTTAAACTTGCATATGCAGAAGGATTTTCACTTGGAGAGGTAATTGGCAGCCAATATATGTTCGGTTGGATTATTTTGCTTGCTATTACACTTCTATTTTCTAGACACCGTGTCCCATTAAAACAAGCGTTAATTTTATTCGTTGCAGGAACATCTGCAAGCTTCACTGGAATTTTTTATTATGCATCATTAAAAACTGTACCAGCATCTATTGCAATTATACTTTTATTCCAATTCGTTTGGGTCGGAATTATTATTGAAGCAGTCTCAACAAAAACATTACCTTCAAGAGAAAAAGTTATTTCCGTTATTTTCTTACTTGCAGGTACATTTTTATCAAGTGGTTTACTAGAAAAATCAGCAGGTGATTTCGATACGACTGGAATCATACTAGGTTTATTATCTGCTGTTACATTTGCAACATACATTTTTGTGAGCGGAAAAGTTGCTGTTGAAGTACCTTCATTACCACGTGGTGTTCTCTTAATGGCTGGAGCTTTAACTTTAGTAATGATTGTATTCCCACCCACATTTATTTTTAACGGTGCAATTTCTGAAGGACTTTGGAAATACGGTTTAGGTTTAGGAACATTTAGTATCGTTATTCCTTCTATCGCCTTTACAATTGGTATTCCAAAGATTGGTTCTGGCTTAGCGACTATTCTTGGCGCAGCCGAACTACCAGTTACAACAATTATGTCTGTATTCGTTTTAAAAGAAGCTGTACTATCTTCACAATGGTTCGGTGTATCACTTATTTTAATTGGTATTGCAATCCCGCAAATTGCCTATGCAATGCGTGGACGTTATCGTAAACATCATACACACAAAAAACTGGCAGCATAAACGAGAGAGGATTTTCATTTGAGAATCCTCTCTTTTATTATTGTATACTTAATGTAAATACTTTATTTAAGAAAGAGGTCATTCTAAGTGGCAGCCAATCTAGAGCAATTAACTGAGACGCTGATTTCTATTCGTCGAAATTTACATGAGCATCCAGAATTATCATACGAAGAATTTGAAACGACGAAAGCTATAAAAAATTGGTTAGAAGAAAAAAACATCACGATTATAAATTCTAGTTTAGAAACAGGCGTTATTGCTGAGATTTCGGGGAATAATAGTGGACCGCTTATAGCAATCCGTGCTGATATTGATGCCCTTCCTATTCAAGAGGAAACAAATTTGCCGTACGCTTCAAAAATTCACGGTAAAATGCATGCTTGTGGGCATGATTTTCATACAGCTTCTATTATAGGGGCCGCTTATTTATTGAAGGAAAAAGAATCTTCTCTTAACGGAACTGTACGCTTTATATTCCAGCCAGCTGAAGAAAGTAGCAATGGTGCTTGCAAAGTAATTGAAGTCGGACATTTACATGGCGTGCAAGCTATTTTCGGTATGCATAATAAACCTGATTTACCAGTAGGTACAATCGGTATTAAAGATGGTCCACTGATGGCCGGCGTTGATCGATTTGAAATTGAAATTCACGGAGTTGGTACACATGCAGCTGTACCAGACGCTGGGGTAGATCCTATTGTCGCGTCCTCTCAAATTGTTATGGCACTCCAAACAATTGTAAGCCGAAATATAAGTTCTTCTCATAATGCCGTAGTTAGCGTTACAAACATCCATTCAGGAAATACGTGGAACGTTATTCCTGAAAAAGCTACGTTGGAAGGAACCGTTCGTACTTTCCAAGCAGAAACACGCGAAAAGATTCCAGCTCTAATGAAACGTATTATTCAAGGAGTTTCTGATGCATTAGGTGTAAAAACAGAATTTCGCTTTTATCCAGGTCCTCCTGCTGTTCATAACGATACATCTCTAACAAATTTATCGACTCAAGTTGCAGAAAAAATGAATTTAAATATTATCTCCCCTACCCCGTCAATGGCTGGAGAAGATTTTTCTTTTTATCAACAAGAAATACCTGGTTCATTCGTCTTTATGGGAACGAGTGGTACACATGAATGGCATCATCCAGCTTTTACAGTAGACGAGCGAGCTTTACCTATAAGTGCAGAATTCTTCGCTTTGTTAGCTGAAAAAGCACTTAAACAATTTGCATAAAAAAGGAGCCGTTAAGACTTAACGGCTCCTTTTATTAAGTTAAATCACGTTTTAAAAATACTGTATAAGAAATGCTTAAAAATACAAATAAATACAGTAATAACATACATGAAGCAAACGGGAATGTTACTCCATCAATAAAACTTCCATTCTTTGAAATACTATATAAATCTGTATTTGCTGGCAATAAATATTTCGCCCAATCGTATCTAGTTGCTGCTAGTAATGCAATGTTTCCTGATAAAGCAAGAAATAGTGAAATACCAATTGCGCCTCCGCTAGATCTTGTTAACACAGAAATCATAAATGCAAACGCTGCGTACACAATAGTCGGCAACCACGATAAAATATAATACTTACTAGCTTCTACAAAAATATTTTGTTTTATAATATTTCCATCTTGGAATATAAACTCACTCCATGCAGGCTGCTGGAATTTATAAATAACAAGTCCACATAAAATGGAGAAAATCATATTAAATATAAACAATAACGCTGCAAATATCACGATTGCTAAAAATTTAGCTGTTAAAATTTTAAATCGACTCGCTGGTCGTATCGTTAAAAATTTATATGTTCCCCAGCTATATTCATTCGCAAAAATTGTACTTGCATACACAAGGATAAATGGAAGCAATATTGGAAATACGATAAAACCTGTATCTCTCATGAAAGAAAGCGGGGAACTACTTGCCGGTGCAGTATCTGTATCTAAATGCTTCATCTTAAGTTGATATTCATTTACAAGCTCGTCTCCAGATCGTTCTGCTAAAATAGCTTCTTTTTTCATGCCTAACTTTTTCTCTATTTCTACAGTTCGTTCTGTATAATCGGCTTTCCATCCTTTTGTTTCCGGTTCTAAATACTTGACCGTAACCCACCCTAATCCAATTATTAATACTGCAATAACTGCAAATGGAATAATCGTTCGCTTTCGCTTAAATATTTTATACAGTTCGTTATATACTAAATTAAACAATATCTTTTCCCCCTGTTAATTCTAAAAATTGCTCTTCTAACGTTTTTCTTTCTTCATATACACGATAAACTTGAATATTTTTCTCAAGCAATGTACGAATAACATTTGGGATTTCTTCATCTTTTACATTAATAAGTAGATCATTACCTTTTATTAAAACATCTTGTTCTAATATTTCTGCCGCTTTATTCGCATCATCTACTCGTATACGAATTGTCTCCATCTCTTCGCTTTGATTATGCTGAATATTTTGCGTCGCCACATATTCTCCGTGCTGAATAATGATAACTCTGTCACACATTAATTCAACTTCTGAAAGTAAATGACTAGATACAAGTACCGCTTTCCCTTGTTCATGTGCAATTTTCTTTATGTACATTCTCATTTCATGTATTCCACTAGGATCTAATCCATTCGTTGGTTCATCTAATATCAATACATCCGGATCGTGAATAAGGGCTTGAGCAATTCCTAATCGTTGTCTCATGCCGAGTGAATATGCTTTTACTTTGCGATCAATTACTTGTCCCATCCCTAACAATTTCACTACTTCATCGATACGTTCTTCTGTCACGTTACCATTCATTCGTCCGAAATATGTTAAATTTTCATAGCCGCTCAAAAAAGGATAAAATTCCGGTGTCTCAATTACTGCTCCAATTTTCGCAGCAGTATTTTCAAATTGCTGTTTGACAGATTGACCGTCAATCCAAACTTCGCCCTCTGTCATGCGAATCATGCCGACCATCATTCTCATTAAAGTCGTTTTTCCAGCACCATTTGGTCCGAGCAAACCAACTACTTCACCTTTTTTAACTTCGAAACTAATATTTTCTACAAGTGTCTTTGAACCGATTCGTTTCGTTAACCGCTCAACTTTTACAATTGATTGTTCTTTTGTCATTCTATACAACCTTTCCTTCCCATTCTTTGTCAGGTCTTTACACTGTAACATGATTATTTTTATGTGTAAAATAGAAAAAGGCATGATTTCTCATGCCTTTTCCTTGAAATGAAATGGATTTTTATCTTGTAAACTTTGAATAAATCGAAAACATTGCAGCATCGATAATAGGAAGATAACGATCATAATTATACTAACAACTACTATTGCATATATTGTAATCGGTGCACTATTTATCCCTTGTATTCCTGCTATTTTCATAAAGATAATCGTAAATAATTTCAAAAATAACATCCCATTAACTAACCCAAAAACAAATGCTGCTCCATAAATAAATAATTGCTCCTGACATAATAAACATAGTACGTCATTTCTCTTCCTATTCCTTGCTACATATGTTTGGAATTCCTCTCTCCTCACTAGCAGAAAAGAATACGTCATTTTATATATAATAAACATACATATTAAAATGACTACGATAAACAGCGTGTAAAAATACATTTGAAATAAAAGTGTAGTCCCTAATCCCACAGCAACTACTTCATTAAATTGTAGCGATATCATAAAAAATAAAATCATAGTACTCATAGCAATCCACATGAATTGCTTCATCCTTTTGGCAGCAAATGTTCTTATATTTTTTCTCACTAACCGACATACAGACATACATTCTTTCCCCTACCTTACTTCATAACAAACTCATTCTATACTACTAGTGTATAAAAATATGACATTATTAACATCGCACTACAATAGGAGTTTTTTCTAAGTCTTTAGTCCTAGAAAACAAAAGGGTAAATAGATCATATTTAGAATATAATTGTAAAAAAGGGGGGGATTGCATGCGTATAAAATTACTAGCAATCTTGTCTTTATTATTTCTTACAAGTTGTAGCCCACTAAAAAACAATGAAGTTTCCATTGTTGAGCCCTACAAATTAACAAAAGAACAATCTGCTATTTTACAAATAACTCCTTTTAAAGAAGGAAATAGCATGTCTTATTGTGTTACGCTTAAAAGTGAGAAAGATGAAATAAACGCTACGATTGATTATTATCAAAACGGTAAAAAAACAAACGAAATTGCCAATATAGCTACCTCACATTTTCAAAAAAGAAAGTAAAACTTTCTTTTTTACCACCACATTTCCAACTCGATAAAGATGTACAAAAGCAAAAACATTGGTATGTTAATATTGAAGGTAGTTCAATGCTCGTTCCTGAAGAATTGCCTCCAAGTGTAAACAGCTCTGCATCTACTACGATTCAATCTGCTATAAACTTAAAATACAATCAAAAAAAGCCTTTAGCCGCTATAATAAAAACAAATAAAGAAACCGTAAGAGTGCCAATGCTTGAAGAAAAAAAAGCTATTGATCAATTATTACAAGAAAATGAACATATTTATCTCTTTAGTATAGAGCTAAAAAAGCACAATAAAGCGGAAATGCGCTTCAGTGCATTTCCGCTTTATTGTTTAATGAGGTGTACTTTTAAATTAATTAATTATTCTCATCCTCAACTTCTATTCTTTTCTTCTCTCTTGCAATTTTTAAAAACTCCAAAAGCTCGGGATTGCTATTCATTTTTTTGTAAGCTACTGACATTTCTGCAACAAAATTAGAATCATATAGCTCTTTATATACAACTTCTGTTTTATATAATTTATTTGCCGATACGGGTATTACTGTAATTCCAATCCCTGCTGCTACAAGTCCCATAACTGTTTGATATTCCGTTGCTTCTTGCACAATACGCGGGCTAAATCCAACTTCTCTACAAAGGGATAAAATTGTATCATACAAAGCTGGCCATACTGGTCTCGTAATAAATACAAACGGTTCATCCCGTAAATCTTCTATATGTATTTCATCTTTCTCTGCAAGTGGATGAGCCTTCGGTAAACATAACGTACAAGATAGTTTTTGAATTGGCTCTAATTCTAATAATTGTGTTGGGATTGGTGGACGCAAAAATCCAATATCAATACGATTATCATGAAGTGCATGCACTTGATCTGGAGTAGATAATTCATGTAATGCAACAGATACCCTCGGAAATTTCTTTCTATACTCCCTTACGATAGATGGTAAAATATCATATATCGCCGCACCTACAAAACCAATTGAAAGTGAGCCCACTTCTCCCCTTTGGGCACTTTGTGCAATCTCTACCGCTTTTTCAATTTGTTCGAACGCTTTTTTTACTTCTTTCAAAAACATTTCTCCAGCTTCTGTTAATTCAACCTTTCTCTTCGTTCTTGAAAATAACATAACTCCCATTTCTTTTTCTAATTGCTGAATTTGTTGACTAAGCGGTGGTTGTGTCATTTGTAAACGAGCAGCTGCTCGTCCAAAGTGTAACTCCTCTGCCACTACAACAAAATATTGCAAATGCCGTAATTCCATTTTGGACACCCTTTTCCATTTCAATTAATACGTCTAATATATTAATAACATATAATTTATATATTAGACAAATTTTTTGAATGAACGTATAGTAGAAATTGTTAATTCTTTTTTACAATTTTTATGTAAAAAAAGAAAGAGGTGGTTACTGTATGAAATGGTGGAAATTAAGCGGACAAATTTTACTATTATTTTGTTTCGCTTGGACAGGTGAATGGATTGCAAAACAGGCACACCTCCCAGTTCCAGGAAGTATAATCGGTATTTTTCTATTGTTAATTTCGTTAAAATTTAACCTAGTGAAAAAAGAGTGGATACAGGACGGAGCAGACTTTTTATTAAAAGAACTTATTTTATTTTTCATTCCTTCTGCAGTCGCTGTTATACGCTACAAAGATACACTATCACAATATGGAATCGATCTCATTTTAATTATTATGATTAGTACACTTTGCGTCACTCTCGTTACAGGACTCTTAACAGAATTGCTACTAAAACGGAAAGGATCCGTGCAATGATTGGCTTCCTTTGTTTATTATTAACACTATTCACATATTGGATATCGAAGAAAATGTATCAACGCTGGAATTGGAGCTTACTTTCTCCTCTTCTCGTCTGTCCTATTATTTTAATTGCTTTATTACTCGGACTAGACACACCTTATGAAACATATGAAACTGGCGGCCAATGGTTAACAGAATTATTAAAGCCTGCAACAGTTGCTTTTGCATGGCCAATCTATAAATACTTTGATTTACTCAAGAAACATGGAATGGCTATTTTACTTAATGTCATTGTCGGTTCGTTTTTATCAGTTATTACTTCAGCACTACTAGCAAATTATTTTCAAATTGATTCATCGTTAGAACATAGTTTAGCGCCTCATATTGTAACAACACCAATTGCAATGGCCATTTCAGAAATGATTGGTGGTATGTCACAATTAACAGCTGTATTTGTTGTTTTAACTGCATTAACAGGAGCATTGCTCGGTCCTTCTCTCATACGTATATGTCGTATTAAAACAGCGCTCGCAAAAGGCATTATGTTAGGCACGAGCGCAAATGGCACCGGTACATCAAAAGCATTTGAAATCGGTCCTGTAGAAGGAACAATCGCCAGTTTATCCATGCTTTTAACAGCAGGAGCTAGTTTAGTTATCGTTCCGCTTTTCTTATCGTGGATACATTAAAAAGCAAGTATTTAAATACTTGCTTTTTTATTTATATATTGGTATATTAACTCGTAATCCTCCGGAAACGCTAATGATAATGTTTCAACTTCATGTATTCCTTTCCAAGCAATTTCATGTATTAACTCATCAGGATCTTGTATTTTCATATTACCGCCTACTTTTTCTACAAAGTAATAATGAACATACACGGGAATTCCATATGTAATACCTTCTTTTTCATATATTTTATTTATAATTTCCACATTGTAGCCTGTTTCTTCCCAAACCTCTCGGATACAACATTCTTCTAATGTTTCTCCTTTTTCAAGTCCTCCACTTGGGATAGACCACCTTTTTTCTTCTCCCTTTTGTCCTTGCAATACCATTAAGACTTCATTTCTTTCATTTACACATATAGCTGCTGCACCTATCCATCTCTCCATTGTAAATCCCTCCCCTACAAACATTCGCCTTCTTTATTATTTTCTCCTTGAAAAAAAAGGAAAAAAGTCAAACGATGACGAAAGTTTACATGAACTTCATAGACAATCCCTTCTTAGAAATTAAAAATGGAAGGATGAAAATATGATTTCTAAATATGTTGTGGAATGTGTCTTTTGTGAAGAAAATCGAAAACCTCGTCAAGCTATCGTCACAGTTCCCGCCACTACTCAGCTACTAGCCATTGAAAAAGTGCGTATGGAATGTAAACGTCGTTTCGGAAAAGCTTTATTATTACAAACAGAAATTAAAGAAGAAATAGTTTTTGAACAAAAAGAAAGCTGACCATAAATTGGTCAGCTTTCATATCCGATCATATTTTCACATGAAGATTAGGGGCATCCTCTTTAAGGATCGGGATTTTCCCATTATGTACGTTCCATAATGGTCATCGAACAATATATTTCTATGCAATTAAATATTGAATAGAATAGGGCAAAACTTGTTCGCATTTTTAGAAAAGGGATAGGGATATAATTCAAGTAGTACTTCGAATACTCGAACTTTACACTCATTATATTAAAGCAAATCCTTTTATATGGGAAATATGAATTACTTACATAATTCATTCGTAAAACATATTAGTTTGCTATATTATTTTCACTCTATCAATAACATACATCCCGCTAAAACTGGTGTCATAATCATTGAAAGCTTCAAAAGCATACGTGGTGCATAATTTGTAAACTTCGCCCCGATATACGCTCCTAACATCGTCCCAATTAATACTTGCAATAATAATATATAATCTAGGTACCCTTCTGAACTATATCCCAGCCCACCTCCAATCGCAATCGGCAATATAACAAGCATTGTTGTTCCTACAGATTGCTGAATCGTTAATCCTAATAGAACCATTAATCCAAGTTGAATAAATGGTGCAGAACCAATCCCAAATGAACCAGCCATAATTCCAGTGACTAATCCAAGGCATATACATTTCATTATGTTTTCTTTCGAAAAATCTTTAATTTCTGCTAAAAGTAATTCTTCCCTATTTTGAAACTTAATTAATTTAATACACATAAAAATTGCAGATAAAAATAACATCCCAGCTGTAAACCAATGAAGAAGATGCGGTGGTATAAGTGAACCAATTTTTGAACCGATATAAGAACCCAGTGCTCCACATCCACCAACAATCCCGCCTATAGTAAATACAACATTTCCTTCGCGATAATGACTTATAACCCCAGATAATGTCGTAAATGCCATGGCAGTTAAAGACGTTGCAAGCGCAACGTGAATAGGAATGTGGAATACTAAAGTGAGTATTGCGATAATAAAACCAGCTCCCCCTGCTCCAACAAATCCTAATAAAACTCCCATTACTAACATCGTTATAATAATTGCCACAAACTCTCCCTCCAGTAATCCAATTATCCACCATATTCTTCCTTGCATACAAATAAAAAGCACCCTGGACGGATGCTTTTCGTACTTTTCAAAATTGATAATATGTACTTAATCTTGATTAATCAAAATAACAGCGGGGCCAGCAACTACTACTCCAGCTACTTCTATCTTTTCAAATTCCTTTACTGTAATAGATATAACGCCTTCTCTTTCCATCAATTCTTTACTCAGGACATCAGTCGGTATTGCTTTCACCGTCTTACCTCCTTTTCATTTATACAATATGATAAAGTGAAACTTTAATCAGTAGAGATTGGGTCCATTTCACACTGATTATAATTAGGCTGTTCGTTAATACGCATTAAAAATAACCCAACGCATCTATATATATGCATCACCTCCGCTTTCATTCCTTATTCCACTCAAAACCTTCACTCCCTTCCGTAACATATTGAAAAATAAAAAAGCACTCGCCAAAGCGAATGCTATTTCATTATTTACTTTCTATTACTTTTAACATTCTATTAATAAATGCTGCCGATTCCCCACGCGTTGCAGAACCTTTCGGCATAAATTCATTATTTTCATTTCCTTTTACAATACCTAATCCATAAACACGTTGTACAGCTTGTTTATCATATGCTAAATCTTGATCCGAGAATGGTAGCGGAGCTAAGTTACCTTTAATTTTTTTATATTGCAGTGCACGGTCAATCATAATAACAGCTTCATCTCGTTTAATCGTATCATTTGGAGCAAATATACCATTTCCTCTACCACTTATTATTCCGGCACTTGCTGCACGATTAATACCATCTATTAGCGATGGATGTGCTGTATTTAAATCATTAAAATTCGATGTTCCTTCAGGCAACTGCAATGATCTTGAAATGAAGTTCGCAAATTCACCACGTGTTACGAGACGTTCTGGCCAATAAGAACCTTTTCCATCCCCAACCATAATGCCAAGTTTATCTAATTCACGAATGTCTGCTTCGTACCAGCCACCCGTTATATCATCTTTATGGTTCGCATCATAATAAACTTTTGTTCCTTGTAAGAATGGTTCCCACGCATTGTTTTTAATCATAATAGCAGGACAATTTTTACCACTCCAAAATTGATGCTTCTTCACATTTTCTAAAGGGATATTTAATTCCCCCATTAAATAAGCTGCTAGTTTACGAGCATTTTCAACAGCTTTATTATAATCACCATCTTCGTTTACAGCAATTTCAATCGCAATTGATTCTCGATTTCCAGTTCCTTCTGCTCCATCTCCTGCATGCCAAGCATTTTCGTTTAATGGAAGGTGTTGATAAATCTCTTTATCGTCTACCGTAAAATGCCAAGACGCTGAACGATCTTCCGTTCCCGTTGCTTGGTTATATAAATATAGCGCATGGTTTCTAGCATTTGCCCCAACACTGTAATTATCTGTCTCATGAATCGTAATATACTTCGGATTCATCGCATAACCTGGACGAATATTTTCATTTCCTTTCGGTACAATCATTTCTTTTAAAGGTACACCATAAATATCTGTTGTTTTCTCTTCTAATGGTGCAGCATACATAACTGCTGCACGTTTTGTACGTGTTGGTGCTGCGTCTTGAATAAGCGACGCTTTTGTGCCTTCAAATTTTGCTGAAGGTGAATGAATCCATTTTATCTCATTATTTATTTTTACTTGGAACCATTCTCCCGCCTGTCCAATTGCTTGAATAGTTTGTGGCTCCAGTACATTTTCTTCTTTGTATGATGCAAATGGTTCAGAGTATGTAGAGGTTTCTTCATTTACAACTAACTTTTCACTTAATAACGAATGAATTTCTTTAACTTCTACATTCCCCTCACTATTTTGTATCCATCCAGCTCCAGATGAAGTTTGAACATAGTAAGCGTTTCCTTTTCTCTTCTCAGCTTTTACGACTTGATTCGAAATACGAATCCCTGTCTCTTTTTGAAAATTACTAGAATCGTATAAAGGTACTTCTTTAACTATATGTACAAGAAACTCACCTTGCACTTCATTTCTTACTCCTTTATCTTCTCCTCTACCATCTTCATCTTTCATATGGTTTTCAATACTTTTTAAAGCTTGTTCTTCAGGTGACACTGTAACAGTTTTTTCAAACTCATTAGCATAGGAATAATTCGGAATCGTTACCATACTAAATACAATTGATGCAGCTAAAACATTATAAAATCCTTTTTTCATCATAATACTTAACACGCATATAATTAAATTCGTGTTAAATTTCCCCTCCTCAACCAAAATATAGGTTATCTACTAAACTATTAAGTAACATAACTATTTACAATATAACAGACTCATTCCGATTCGTATAGATAGGAATGACTACTATTTGCCTATATTTACTATATTGGAATATAAAAAAGAAGCTATAATATATAGCTTCTCTCTACGTTTCTTTAGTCCCTTTGCACCTTATATTCTGCAACTTTACCAGCTCTATCAAATTGTAAAACAAGCTGTTCACTATCTATCGAAATAAAACCACGTTCATTTCCAAGATAGTACAAAGTGATAACCCCGTCTTCTCCATTTCTTGTTTGAGTAGGCTCTCCTAATAATTTTATAATTTCCTCATTTGATTTCCCTGTTAATTTATATTTTTGTAGTAGATCATCTACCATATGTACCCGTTTTTCTTCAACATTTAACCACCGATCTTGATTAAACTTGGAAGTGTATGTATTCATACTTAATTGTGCAGTACACACTAACAATAGAATGCCACCTACTATCATTACACCTAGCATTTGCTTCTTTTCTGTATTACGATTTACAGAAGTACGTAAGACGAACTTTTGAATCACGACTAATAAAACAAATGGCATGACTACTACAAACATACCTTTTACACTTAATGACATGTGAATCGCATCAATCACAAAAATAAACGCAAAATACATTAGTATATACAAACAAATATAAACATACAAAATACCCCTTAATATTGCACTCAGAATGCCCACCCCTTTTTTAATTCATTCTATAATTCATCCGACTAATGATTTCTCGAAGTTTTTCTAATTCTTGACCTGTATATATTACTTTCCCCGTTAAGATTTCATTTCTGAAAAACGTTACAATTTGCTCTCTATCCTTTAATCTCGGCGTTTTTTCTTCAGAAAGATCTAGCACTTCTTTCCCACTCTCATTAGAAAAATATACAATCGGTTTTACGTTTTCCTTTACAATATCAACTTGCATTTCTTTCAAACAATTGTATAGAATATGAGATAGTTTCTTCGCTCTATATACTGGATTCCCTTCATTTTTCACTTGTATCGTTAATGAATCTTCACCTGTAATATATTCAAACGTCTCTTCTTTCTCTATCTCTTGTTGATACTTGCCAATTTCATCAATCATAAATGCATATATACTAGCATTTTCTTTCGTTAAGCCATGAATTAATTTCCCGGTCCATTCTTTCGTCTCAAGTAGATACATACCCGTTTTACTTAAGACAAGATGATGAATTCGAAATTCATTTCCTCTATGCTGATTTCTCATAAAAACATTCGGCATAATATGAAATTCATTATCTAGTATTATGCCTTGCTCTACGAAGCCACGCTTCATATAATGTAATGTTTCGTGTGTATTCACTTCAGCTCTATTTTTTGTATACTCTCGCAAATTTGCAATTAAATTTTGAAACATATGTATTTCATTACTATGTTTTTCTTGCATTTCACTACGTTCTTTACTATGCTGTACAGCTAATTGATTTTTCATCATACGCATATTTTCAAGTTCTCGAGCTGCACTTATTTGTAAATCACTGTATTTCTTCTGTTCCATATTTTTTAATGTATTTTGTTGTTCTTTATGCTCTGTAACCGTGGCTGCAATTTCATTTTCATACGTTTCAATTGCTTGTTTCTTTTCAAATTCTACTTGCTGACTCTCTGATTCTAACTGTTTATTTTTATAAAACAGCACGAATACTGCAGCTAATAATAATAAAATCACACCTATTAGCACATAATCCATATTTTTTCTCCTTTATTTCATTCCCTACTATTTTCCATTCACATTTCTACTACATTATACTATGTTATTCCTATATATTTTGTAAAAATTTCACACGCAGTCAAAAGACCTTGTAATTCTACAAGGCCTTTTGCAAACTTCCTTTATTTTGTAGTAAATACATATTATAATACAATCCTTGTTCACTCAGTAATTCTTGGTGTGTTCCTCTTTCTACTATCTCTCCATTATGCATAACGAAAATTTGATCTGCATCTTGAATTGTAGATAATCTGTGTGCAATGGCTATAGTCGTTCTTCCTTTTCGCATTTGCTGTAACGCTGTTTGGATCGCATCTTCAGTTTCTGTATCAATATTAGCTGTTGCTTCATCCAATACTAATATTTTCGGATTCGTTGCTATCGTTCTAGCAAAAGCAATTAATTGTCGTTGACCACTAGAAAATGCAGCTCCTCTTTCTACTACTTCCGTTTCATACTGCTCTGGTAATTTTTCAATAAACGTATTGGCTTGCACAAATTGTGCCGCTTCTTTTACTTCTTCATCCGTAATTTCTTCATTGTACATACGAATATTTTGTTTTACATTTCCTGCAAATAAAAATGCATCTTGCAATACGAGTCCTATTTTCTTTCTAATTTCTTGTTCTTCAAATTTCTCTAAATCTACACCGTCTATTACAATATTTCCGGACTTAATATTATAAAATCGCATTAACAAATTCATAATGGTACTTTTTCCGCTACCAGTATGCCCAACGAAAGCAACCGTTTGCCCTTGTTTCACGTGAAAAGATACATTTTTTAAAACATCACGTTTTCCATCATAAGAAAAAGTAACATTTTTAAATTCAATATCTCCATTAACGACTTGAGGATTTCCCCCCCCTTGTTGAACTGGTGCTAAATCTTTCTCATCCATTAAATGAAATACACGTGATGATGAAACAAGTGCTTGTTGGAAAAATGACAACTTCATCATCATCTCATTTACCGGCTGGAAGAAACGATGTATATAGTTAACAAACGCATATAAAACGCCTACTTCAACAGGACTTTTCAAAGCATCAATTCCAAATAAACCAAGTACTAACGCAATCGCTACAATATGTACTAAATCCGTAGCTGGACGTAAAAGCAATGCATCTAACTTTAACGTACGTCGCCCTGCACTATAATGTTTATTGTTCACTTCTTCAAACTCTCTTCTCATACGCTTTTCTTGTCTAAACACTTGAACAATATTCATCCCTTGAATGGACTCGTTTAACTTTGCATTTAACACGCTTAATTGATTACGCACTTCTAAATAAAAAGCTGCACTTTTCCGGCGATATAGCACCATAATCGCAAACATTATCGGAATTAATACGAGAGAAAATAGCGCTAATTTTACATTTAATAAAAACATCGCTACTAAAATACCTACTAAAAACACGATATTTTTAACAAATGTTGATAATACACTAACATAAAAATCTTTAATTGCTTCCGTATCATTCGTTATGCGCGATACGAGCGTACCAATCGGCGTACGATCAAAGAAACTTAATGACAACTTTTGAACATGCTCATATACTTCAACACGCATATCTTGAACAATTTTAAAAGCGATATTTTGAAAATATAATAAGTCTAAATAAGTAAATAATACTTTTAATAAGTGAGCAACAATATACACTACAAATAGAGTAACAAGTGCTGATTGATCAAAGTTACGTGGTACTAAATGTTCATCAAGAAATTGTTTAATTAAAAAAGGCCCCATCATTTCAGTTACAGTTGCACCAACTAAAAAGATAAATGCTAAAGATAACAACCCTTTATATGGTTTCATATAAGAAAGCAATCTACTTAAATCACTCCGTTTTTTCTCAGCCATCATACGCCTCCTTTCTCGACTAATGCTTCTAACTGCTGGCTCTCATACATTTCTTTATACCAACCATGTTCTTCCATTAATTGTTCATGTGTACCTCGTTGCACAATTCTGCCTTCATCCACAACAAGAATGAGGTTGGCATGCTGAATTGCACTTAAACGATGAGCAGTAATAATCGTTGTTTTCCCTGCTCTTTCCCTCTTCAAAGCATTTAAAATTGTTTCTTCTGTTTTTGCATCTACTGCTGATAAACAATCATCTAAAATTAAAATTTCAGCATTCGTTAATAAAGCACGTGCAATAGAAATTCTCTGTTTTTGACCTCCAGATAAAGAAACACCTCTTTCCCCAACTACTGTTTCATACCCTTCTGAAAATTGAAGGATGTCATTGTGAATACAAGCAATCTCTGCAGCACGGGTAATTTCATTATATGTAGCATCCGCCTTTCCAAAGGCAATATTCTCCCCAATACTCGCTGAAAATAAAAAATGGTCTTGCGGCACATATGAAATGGCAGAACGAACACCGTAGAGTGTTACATCTCGAATATCCCGCTCTCCAACTTTTAATTCACCATTAAAATGATCATACTCACGGATTAAACATTTTAATAAAGTCGTTTTCCCTGCACCTGTACGTCCTACAACCCCAAGCGTTTCTCCCTTCTTCAAATCAAAGTGAATATCTGTTAAATGTAACAGTTCATTTTTCTTATACGAAAACGAATCGACCGCAAATGAAACATCACCGCTCGCTATTGTGTGCACAGCATTTTCTCTATTTACTACATCTGATTTTTGCGAGAGGATTTTTTCTACACGGTCATATGAAGCACGCCCACGCTCCATAATATTAAACAACCATCCAAACGCTAACATTGGCCAAACGAGGGTACCTAAATACGTCGTAAATGTAACGAGATCACCTACTGTTAATTCACCTCTCACAACTAATACTGACCCATAACATACTGCGATTAAAAATGAAAATCCTACGATAAGAGCGATTGTTGGATCAAATAATGCATCAATACGTGCGACTAACATATTTTTATGTACGACATCTTCTGATTTTTTTCGAAACGCTTGTAAATCTTCTTTCTCCTGTCCAAGCGATCGAATTACCTTCATCCCACTCATACTCTCTTGCACTTTATCATTGATTTCCGAAAACGATTGCTGCGCTTTATGAAACCTTTTATGTAATAAAGTGCCGTAATAATTTGTCGATATTGCTACAATCGGCATCGGAATTAAGCTTAACAATGTTAACTTCCAACTAATTGTAAAGCCCATCGCTACGAGTACACATCCCCCAACAGCTAAAGAGTCAACCAGTGTTAAAACACCTGCTCCAGCAGTTTGCTGAATCGCTTGAATATCATTGGTCGCATGTGCCATTAAATCACCTGTGCGATTTGACTGATAAAACGATGGACTCATCTTTGTAAAATGTTCATACAAATTTTTCCGTAATTGGCGAGCCAACTTTAACGAAGACCCAAAAATCATAATACGCCATACGTAACGTAATATGTACATCGTAATACCTACAATTACTAAGAGTACAACCCATTTTAGTAAATTATCAGTCGTTAATGTTCCATCATTAATTTCATCTACAACAATCCCAATCACTTTTGGTGCTACAAGTTCTAAAAGTGCAACGCCAAATAATAAAATAATTCCGATTATGTACGCTCGTTTTTCTTGTTTAAAAAACCACGCTAAATTCATAAACACTTTCATTTTTTTCCTCCTCCCTTAAAATGAGCGATGTTTTCAGTTTATCAAAAATACAGAATTTTTAAAAGTTTTAAACACTGTAACTAACAAAAAGAAAAGACACTCTTAGCGAGTGTCTTTTAGCGCTTATTTCATTTGTTGCTTGTTCATCGCGCTCATCATTTGATTGATTTTCTTTTGGGAAGGTTTTTGTCCCATTTGCATCATCATCATTTTTAACATTTGTTCGTTAATTGGTGGATTTTTTTGTAAGTAATTCATCATGTATTTGCGGGCAATGAAAAATCCTAACGCCACGCCTGCTACTAGTGCTACTACGCCCACTAGAATACCTAACCAAATTGGCATATATTTTCCTCCTTCATGTTGTCTACCTTACAGTGTACTAAAACCTTTTCAATAAGACAAGATACAATTCGACATTTTTTACACATATGTTCGTACTTGTTTTAGAGGATTCAGCCATCCGTACTTTGTATTTTCATAATCCATAGCTAAAAATGTTAATTCACACTTTCTCAACACCTCAAAGAAAGTCGTTTCCATAGAAACATTTCCAGAGGTATTCATACGAATATAGTGTGGTTTCACCATTATTTCGCCATATTCCGCCCCTGTATAAAGTGTATGTGTATGATGTGTTCGATCATATTTACCAAGAACGCGCAAAGCTTGTTCTAATTTATGATGAATTTTCATTACTTGTAATGGCATCGTTATATACATCATTTGTTTATATAACACTTTTTTCTCCGAAAGGGACCCAGATTCTGAAAATCGAGCAAATAAATCAAAAAACAAATATTCACGACCAAAGTAAGCTTTCGCAATATCCTCTTGAATTAAATACAATTCATACGTTTTCATCTTTCGCCTCCCAATCTGGACAACCTTTTCTCTTCATTATATAGAAGAAAATTTGCAATGATTGTCTGACTGCGGAGAGATAAAAAACTTTTTCTGTCGAAAAAACTCATTTACATAGAAAAACCTCTCCATGCCGGAGAGATTTTTCTAAAATCATTAAAGCATTTCTTTTACTTTACGAACAACGTTCTCTACAGTAAATCCATACTCTTCCATAATCTTCTCACCAGGAGCAGAAGCACCGAATGTATCGATACCTAACACATCTCCTTCAAGACCTACGTAACGGTGCCATCCGAATGTAGCACCCATTTCAATCGCGAAACGTTTTGTTACTGCTTTTGGTAATACAGATTCTTTGTACTCAGCTGTTTGAGCTTCAAAGCGATCCATAGATGGCATGCTGACAACAGCTGCGTCAACGCCGTCTACTGCTAGAGCTTTTTGTGCTTCAACAGCTAGACTTACTTCAGATCCAGATGCAAGTAAAATTACATCAGCTGTTTCTTTCTTGCTTGCAGAAACTACATATGCACCTTTTGCTACTTTTTCATACGTATCGTCTTTTGCACCTTCTAATGTTGGAAGGTCTTGACGAGTTAATACTAAAGCAGTTGGTGTTTTTGTAGATTCTAAAGCTAATCTCCAAGCCGCAACAGATTCGTTACCATCAGCCGGACGAATAACAGATACATTTGGCATTGCACGAAGCGCTGCTAATTGCTCAACTGGTTCATGCGTTGGACCGTCTTCACCAACAGCGATACTGTCGTGTGTGAATACATACGTTACTGGCAATTGCATTAATGCTGCAAGACGAATTGCTGGACGTAAGTAGTCAGAGAATACGAAGAACGTACCACCGTAAGTTTTTAAACCACCATGTAGTGCAATACCGTTCATTGCTGCACCCATTGCGAACTCACGTACACCGTACCAAATGTTTTTACCGCTGTAATCATCTCTTGTAAAGTCTTTTTCGTTATTCATGTATGTTTTGTTAGAACCAGCAAGGTCAGCAGATCCACCGAAGAATGATGGTACAGACTCTGCAATTGCATTAATTACAGCACCTGAAGAATTACGAGTTGCTGCTTTAGATCCTAATTCATAAGTTGGTAAGTTTTGCTCCCAACCTTCTGGAAGTTGACCGTTCATTGCTGCTTGCAATTCGTTTGCTAATTCTGGATATGCTTGCGCATATTCGCCTAACATTGTATTCCAAGCTGCTTGCGCAGTTTCACCAACATCTTGTACTGTTTTGCGGAAGTTGTCATATACTTCTTCTGCAACATGGAAGTCTTGCTCAGCAGTCCAAGCATATGCTTCTTTTGTTAATTTCGTTTCGTCTACACCAAGTGGAGAACCATGTGAAGCTGATTTTCCTGATTTGTTTGGAGAACCGAAACCAATTGTCGTTCTTACTTCAATTAGCGTTGGGCGTTTTTCGTCAGCTTTCGCTTCTTCAATTGCTTTCGCGATTGCTTCAATATCGTTTCCATCCTCAACACGGATTACTTGCCATCCGTATGCTTTGTAACGATCTTCTACACTTTCAGAGAATGAACGATTTAAATCGCCATCTAATGAAATATCGTTTGAATCGTATAACACAACAAGACGACCTAATTGTAAATGAGCAGCTAATGAAGATGCTTCAGCTGAAACGCCTTCCATTAAATCTCCATCACCACAAATAGCGTATGTATGATGATCTACTACATTATACGCATCACGGTTATATTTAGCAGCTAAATGTCTTTCAGCCATCGCCATACCTACCGCAGTTGCAATACCTTGTCCAAGTGGACCAGTAGTTGCATCTACACCAGCTGTATGACCGTACTCAGGATGTCCTGGAGTTTTGCTTCCCCATTGACGGAAGTTCTTTAAGTCATCCATTGTTACATCATAACCAGATAGGTGAAGTAGGCTGTATAATAACATTGAACCATGACCTGCAGATAATACGAAACGATCACGGTTAAACCACGTTGGGTTATTTGGATTGTGTTTCATAAATTGAGTCCATAATGTATAAGCCATTGGTGCTGCACCCATTGGCATTCCTGGGTGACCAGAGTTTGCTTTTTCAATCGCATCGATGGATAATGTGCGAATCGTGTTGATAGAAAGTTGTTCGATTGAATGTGACATGCTATTCTTCCCTTCGCTTATATTAGTAAACGTTTTATACATTTATATGATAGCTTCCCACGCAAGATTATACAACATGTATCGACAAATATGTTGATGTTTTTTTGGTTTTTTATAAAAAAATCAATGATTTCGGGAATGTATGGGTATTCAATATGACATACTTTTTCATTATTTTTATTTTAAAAAGAAAGGGAATTATCTGTATATTTATACATGTATACAAATTTCTTCTATACTTACTTTTTTCAATACATTTTAAAAAAACACAAAAAAGCATCTAACTTCGATGCTTTTCAAATAAGTTAAACAATCCGTTTCCGAATCGAACTTGAAATCAAATCAATTATAATTACCATTAAAATGATACCTAACAAAATAATTCCAACACGAGACCAATTCCGTGAACTCAGCGCAAAAATTAACGGTGTACCAATCCCTCCTGCTCCAATAACACCTAATATCGCAGCGGATCGTACATTAATTTCAAATCTGTATAACGTATACGATAGAAAATCCGGTAACACTTGTGGTAACACTGCATACCAAAGTATTTGAAATCGATTTGCCCCTGTTGCTATTAACGCTTCTGTCGGTCCCTTATCTATATTTTCGATTCCTTCTGAATATAGTTTTCCTAACATCCCAATTGAGTGTAATCCTAAAGCTAGAACTCCGGCAAAAGAGCCTGGTCCAACAGCTTTTATAAATAAAAGGGCCATAACTAATTCAGGAAATGTACGAACAAAACTAAGTACAAATTTCCCAGTTCCTGAAGTTAATCTTCCACTGCTCATATTCGTTGCCGCCCAAAAAGCGAATGGAACAGATAAAAAGGCAGAAATAAATGTACCTAATATTGCAATTGCCAACGTATCAATTAAACCATGTAATAAATCTTCACCATCTGGCAAAGATACATACGCCCAATCTGGATTCAATATACCTGTCATAATTGCTTTTGTAATTTCTCCTGCTGTATCCTTGATTCCCTCTAGTGGTACTCCTGAAAAAGCCCATACATAAACAAATGTAAGTGCTATAAAAATAAACCAGCGATATACACTCGATTTCTTCGGTTTTGGTACGATTATCGTCGTTTTACTCATTATAATTTCTCCCGCAACAATGTACTTACATAATCAATTAACAATACAACAACAAGGGTATAGATAATAATAGATGCAGTTTGTTGATATTGTAAAAAACCAAGTGTACGGTCATAATATAATCCAATACCACCTGCTCCTACTAAACCTAAAACAGCTGCTGCACGTACGTTCACCTCAAATGTATAAAGAACATAGGAGACAAAATGTGCTTTCACTTGCGGAATTACCCCATAAACAATCCATTGCACTTTATTTGCTCCTACTGCTGTCATCGCCTCTAATGGACCTGGGTCAATCGATTCAATTGACTCATACAACAATTTCGCCACGAGCCCAATTGAGAAAAAAGTAAGAGCCAAAATACCTGGAAGTGGTCCTATTCCAAAAATCGCTACGAAAATAGCCGCCAATAATAAATCTGGTATCGTTCGGATAAAATTTAAAATCATTCGAGCTAGACTGTATAAAAATGTGTTAGTAAACACATTACTTGCTGCAAATAATGCAAGTGGAATGGCTAAAATCGCTCCTAAAGTCGTCCCAATAATCGCCATACGTATTGTATCTAACATCGCTGTTGTAATAACTTGAAAATAACTCCAATCTGGCGGTACCATCTCTTTCAACAAATCCAGCATATTAGGAAAACCAACTACTAGTTTTGAAAATGATGCATCGACCTGTACACTACTTCCCCACAACAGTAAAATGACTAGAATTAACGTTAACATATGTTTTAACTTACTCGGCGGCTTCGGTATCGATTTCGAATGTATCATCACGTCATTCATTTAACTGCCACCTCCAACAATTCACTTTGCTGCGCTACGTCACCATAAATTTCAGCAAATTTTTCGTCCGTTGCCTCTTCTACTAGACCATCAAAAACAATTTCGCCTGCATGTAATCCAATAATGCGTGTCGCATATTGCCTAGCTAAATCAATAGAATGTAAGTTTACAATTGTTGTAATTCCAAAATCTTCATTAATTTTTTTCAAATCATCTAATACTTGCTTTGTTGTTAGCGGATCTAACGACGCAACAGGTTCATCTGCCAATATAATTTTCGCTTCTTGCGCCAACGCTCTAGCAATCGATACACGTTGCTGTTGTCCTCCTGATAATTCATCAGCTCGCGCATATGCTTTTTCTAAAATATTTACCCTTTTTAACGATTGAAAGGCAAGCTCCAAATCCTCCTTTGGAAATAGACCTAACGTTGTACGCAATGTCGAATGATACCCAACACGGCCAGCTAATACGTTCTTCAATACCGTTGATCTCTTTACAAGGTTAAAACTTTGAAAAATCATACCAATATCCCGGCGCATGCGGCGTAATCCTTTTCCATTCGCAGCAGTAATAGACTCACCTTCAATCATGATTTCGCCTTCTGTAATCTCATGAAGACGATTTACCGATCTGAGAAGTGTGGACTTTCCAGCCCCGGACAGCCCCACCATTACAACAAATTCACCTTTTTCAATTTTCAAGTTTATATTATTCAATCCTTTTGTACCATTCGGATATACTTTGGAAACATTTCGAAACTCTATCACACATCTTACCTACCTTCTATGAATTCAAAACGGCAAACTAACTGAAAACATACCTTTCCAGTTAGCTGCCATTTCCATATGTATTATTGCGTTTTTACTTTCTTCCCATATTCACGAACGATATCAAATTTACTATCATCAGATTTAACATATCCTTCATGTGAATATACTTCTTTTATGATTTTGTGACCTTCCTCATTCTTTCCTATTTCAATGAAAGCATCCTGTAATTTCTTGCTCCACTCTTCATCTAAATCAGAGCGTACCGAAATCGTATCGTTTGGAATTTTCTCCGTAAATTTCACTATTTTCGTTTGATCGAATATATTCGGATAATCTTTTCTTACAATATTACGAGCATCTTGGAATACAACAGCTGCATCTACATCACCATTTAAAAGAGCAATAAGCGACTGATCGTGACCTTTTAATGTAACAGGTTTCACATCTTTTAACGGATCAACACCCTCTTTTAATAGTACAGCCGCAGGCCATACATATCCCGCTGATGACGTTACATCTTGATAACCAATTTTTTTACCTTTTAAATCTTTTACACTATTAATATTTGAATCTTTCTTAACAACAAACTCAGATTTATAAAAGTCTACTAAATCCTTTGTAGGAGCTCCCGTTTCATCGTCCACTCCAAAACGTTGTGCTTGTAAAATTACGTTTGCAGCCTTTTTCTCATGCGCTAGCACATAAGCTGTTGGGGGTAAAAATCCTACATCTACTTGCTTAGATGCCATCGCTTCTACAATTGTATTGTAATTCGTTGAAATACTAACTTTTACTGGAATATTTAATTTATCACTTAATAGCTTTTCCAATGGTTTTGCCTTCGCCTCTAACGTATCTGCATTTTGAGAAGGAACAAATTGAACATTTAAAGTCTTCGGTACATACCCTTTTTTCGTATCTGCATTTTTACTTGCGCTTGATTCCTTCGTTCCACAGCCACTTAATAATCCCGCTGCTAGTACAACTGTTGTGCTCATTGCAAAAACTTTTTTCAACATGTTAATGCCTCCATTTTTCATTGTTATAAAATAACCTTTCATAAACATGAAGAAATATATCACACATTTTTACAAATAATTGATTATTTACAGAATCTTTACACATTCTATACACTCACATTAAAATTCTCTTCATATATTTGATATGCTTAATTTGTAGATAACAATAGAAAAGGTGAATAATATTGAATCCAAATCAAATTGTAACTTTAAACATCCTATTAACAAGTGATATACATGGTACTGTTTATCCAATTCACTACCAAGATAATTCTCAATCGGAAATTGGTTTAGCTAAAGTTTCTACTCTTATAAAAAAAGAACGTTCCGAAAATACAAACGTTCTTTTAATTGATAACGGTGACTTCATACAAGGAACACCATTTACTTACCATTACGCTACATACGAAAAAGATAAGGAAAATCCAATGTCTTTATTAGCGAACTATTTACGTTATGATGCTGCAGTTATCGGGAATCATGAATTTAATTATGGAATGGATGTATTAAACAATGCTATTTCTACTGCAAACTTCCCGTATCTATCAGCAAATATTTTAAATAAAAACAGTAAAGAACCTTATTTCGGGAAACCATATATAATAAAACACATTGAATCAAATATAAAAATTGCTATTTTAGGGGTGACAACGCATTACATTCCCAATTGGGAACAACCCCATCACATTAAAGACTTACAATTTGAAGATGCATTAGAAACTACAAAAAATTGGGTTTCTTACATTCGCGAACATGAGAAACCAGATTTACTAGTCGTAGCGTATCATGGGGGATTTGAACGCGATTTACAAACCGGGGTACCGACTGAAGTTTTAACAGGTGAAAACCAAGGATATGCAATGTGCCATGAAATTGAAGGCATAGATATTTTACTAACAGGCCACCAACACCGTGAAATTGCTCAAGCCGCAATAAATGGTGTAACAGTTTTACAAACCGGATGCAATGGACACTTCATTGGAAAAGTAACAATAACATTAGAAAAAACAAAACAAAAATGGGTAAAAAAAGAGAGTTGTTCACAATTATTGCCCGTGCGAGGAATTGCGACGGACCAGGATATTCTTTCCTTGGTTACCGATTATGAAGAAAAAACACAAAATTGGCTCGATCAACCTATTGGACTAATCTATGGGGACATGCGAATTTCAGATGCTATGCAAACTCGTTTGCAAGACCATCCTTTTATTGAATTCATAAATAAAATACAGATGGATATAGCTAATGTTTCCATTTCTTGTACAAGCTTATTCCATAATACATCTCCAGGTTTCCCTAATCGTGTAACAATGCGTGACATCGTTTCTAATTATATTTATCCAAATACATTAAAAGTACTTAGAATAACTGGAGCGGATATAAAAGATGCTCTCGAACTCTCTGCTTCTTATTTCATATTAAAAGCAGATGGAACCATCATCGTAAACCCTAGCTACATAGAACCAAAACCGCAACACTATAATTACGATATGTGGGAAGGAATTTCGTACGTATTAAACATTTCCAAACCAATTGGCGAGAGAGTAGAATCTTTACAGTATAAAGGCACTCCTCTTAATATGGATGAAGAATATGACGTCGTTATGAATAGTTATCGTGCAAGCGGCGGAGGGAACTTCTTTATGTTTCAAAAAAAGCCTGTAATAAAAGACATACCAACAGATATGTCTGAACTTATTGCTGACTATATATTGAAGCACAAAAAAATAGAAGCAACAATCAATAACAACTGGAAAGTTATTAACTAACGAATATAATAAATAAAAAAAGATGGGCTTTGCCCATCTTTTAGTTTAATTTTGCATTATCTTGCTCTTTTAAAGCTTTTAATTTCGCCGGTGTAACATCAGTACCTTGTTCGTTAACGACTTTAATTCCTTTAAGTTCGTTTAACATATTTTGACGAAATCCTTTTAAATATTGTTCACGTAGCGATTGACGCTCACGTTGTTCTTCTTCAGTTAAACCTTCAGCTTTTGCTTTTTTCGCTAAGAAGTTAATGCGTTCAACGAGTTCGTGACTAAGCATCTCGAATCCCCCTTCTAATCAAAACTGATTATTATCATACAATAGTTACTCTTCTTTATCAAGCAATTGCTTTGTATACTCTACATATCTACGATGTACCGTCGCTTTTGAAACATTATGACCAAAGCCGCGAAGCGTTGCTGCAATTTCTTCGAAAGTAAGTTCATTCTTGCGCAAACGCACAATTTCCTCAATCGGCACTTCTTTCTTCTCTCGTCCTACGCTTAAATGACGATTCTTTAAATTATTTTCTGGGCGATAGCCCTTTTCTACCGCGCGTTGCATACCACGTTTAATTTTCAAATTATGAATCTTTCTTTGATACTCTTCAACAATACCAATAATATCTAATACCATCGAATCCGAATCCGACAATTGTAATTCTCCATTATGCGTATGCGTGTATACTTTTATTCCCTCTTTATGTAAACAGTGCATTAATGCAATCTTTGCATTTCCCCTACCAAGGCGCGTTTCATCTTGTATGAGTAGCACATCAATTTGTTCGTCTCGAATTGTATCTAGCACTTCTAATATTCCATCACGTTCAATTGTATAACCACTAGCCTGCTCTTCAATCACCTTAGTAACATTCATTTGATAGCGCTCCGCTAAATGCAATAATTCATCTTTTTGACGTAATAATGATGTTTCTTGCGCTTCTTTTGTTGTACTCACACGTGCATAAATAATTGCATTCATTATGAACCCCTCTTTCTCACTATTATTTCCCTTCAGTGTAACATAAATTCGCCTTTTGTTCGAACTTATGTTTGTAGAATGTTTTTTCACATGTTATACTTATTAATAAGAAAAATGAAAGAAAACGAGGTGTTAGAAAACATGGAAAAGTTAACGAAACGCCAGCAAGACATTCTCGACTTTATTAAGCTAAAAGTACAAGAAAAAGGATATCCACCTTCCGTACGTGAAATCGGTCAAGCAGTCGGCCTCGCTTCTAGTTCTACAGTGCACGGACATTTATCAAGATTAGAAGAAAAAGGATACATTCGACGCGATCCAACAAAACCACGAGCAATCGAAATTTTAGGTGATGACCGAATGGATACAGAAACACAATCTGTTATTCAAGTTCCAATCATCGGAAAAGTTACTGCTGGATTACCAATTACAGCAGTTGAAAGTGTAGAAGATCACTTCCCACTTCCAGCTAGCATTGTTGCTGGAGCAGATCAAGTGTTTATGTTACGCATTTCTGGAGATAGTATGATTGAAGCTGGTATTTTCGATGGAGATCTAGTTGTTGTTCGCCAACAACAGTCTGCATATAATGGTGAAATTGTAGTCGCTTTAACAGAAGATAACGAGGCAACTGTTAAACGTTTCTATAAAGAAAAAGACCATTTCCGTCTACAACCGGAAAACTCTTCATTAGAACCTATCATTTTAAAACAAGTGTCAGTTATCGGTAAAGTAATTGGCGTATATCGTGATTTACATTAAGAATATAAAAGAAGATAATTACCTTATTTATATACGGTAATTATCTTCTTTTTGTATTTTGATAGATTTTCATACATTCTATTTCTTATGAACGCGTTTCAATCGTCACATCTCCCGCAGCAGTTTTACCGCTAATCTTTGTACTCCCATTACCAATTGTTACGTTTTTATTTTCTTCATTAAAAATTGTTACATCTCCCGCAGCACTTTGCCCGGTGATTACAGCATCTTGTGGTTTTTCCGATAAAACAATATCTACATCTCCCGCAGTTGAACTTGCTTCTAGATTATACTTAGAATCATGATCTAGAATATTTATTTCCCCACTGGTCGTTTTTGCAGTCACTTTCCCTATTACTTTTTTAAAGTTCAGCTCACCAGCTTTTGTAGATCCCTCCACATTCTTAGCCGTTACACGTTTCAAATCCACTTCACCAGCAAGTGTCTCAACACTTACACGGTCACTTTTCACATCACTTATTTCGATTTGTCCAGCAGATGAATTTACTTTTACATCTTGGTAAGAGCGTTCAGGCACAAGGAGAGTCAATGTAGACGTTTGAAACCTAAAATCGTAAAAGGAAAAATCAAATGAAGCACCTTTTTCTCTTTCCCCAATGATTTTTAATGTGTCACCATCTTCAGCAATACGAACCTCTTGTTTACGTGTATCTCCTGATTGCTTTACATAAAAAGAAGAGTCAGGCGATTTTTGGACAACAATATCCCCAGCATCTAACTTAACTTCTATATTTTTTAGTGTTTCGTTTTTGATTATATCTTCTTTGTTTCCTTTTTCTGCAGTTTGTACTGCTTTTTTATATGTTTGTGAAATCCCAATTACTCCAATAATGATACAAGCGATTGCTACTAACAATATTTTTTTCATCATCTACTCCCCTTTTATCATTTTGAAGTTCCATATTACATAACGTACGCATAGCCTTTTAAACCACTTCGTACTATAATAAGCGATAATACATAACAACAAACCTACGCCAACAAACGTTATACTAACGAATAAATCCAACCATATAAAAGTACCCATAAATACTTTTCCAATAACGAAAAATGGTGTTACTACACTAGCAATTCCACCGACCCAAAAGGAAGATATAAAAGCGATAATTGCAACTAACGGGCCTAACACAATAATAAAATTAAATAAACTAAGTCCAATCGCTGCCATGACAGCTCTTGTCACATTTGAAGTTGATGGGTCTTTTTTCATTTCATCGAAGCGATACATCGCAAGTAATTCTTTTGCAATTACTTTCGGAGAGCCAAGCCCCTTTATTATTTCCGATTCAGTTTTCCCCTCTTCTATCCCAAACTGAAAATGCTCTTCATAATCAAATAAAATATCTTTCCGCTCTTCGTCCGGTAAATTTCTAAGATGACTTGATAATTCTTTAAGAAACTGTTCTTTACTCATCCCATTCCACCCCTTCAATAATTTCTTGTACGCCTTTTGCAAAATCACGCCACTCTGTTACTAACAAATTCAGTTGCGTTTCCCCTTGCTCAGTTAGTTGATAATATTTACGAGGCGGCCCCTCCGTAGATTCTTTTAAATATGTTTGAAAATATCCTTCTTTCGTTAAACGACGTAATAAAGGGTACACTGACCCTTCCGATATTAAAAATTTATTTGAGATTTGCTGAACAAGTTCATAACCGTAGCAATCCTTACGTTTCACAAGTGCCAAAACACACAGTTCTAACACACCTTTTTTAAACTGAACGTTCAAGGATAGTCCCCCTTTCTCATTTCAGTACTGTTCAATACACGGTACCTTTCTTATCCATAATATACCACTTAGTACTATTTATTGCAAGGTACTGTATGTTCCAATACTTAATTTTAGCATTACATACATCCGCATCATGACACACTGAGCACAGCATACTATTACAATTTTCACATTTATATTCATAGCTAGCGCGCTTTTTAAATAATCCCCCTGATTTTTCCAGGCATTTTGCGAGCACTTTTTTCAGGCATTTCACTAACCTCTATGTTTTCTACAAATAAAAAAAGCCCTGATACCGTAGTATCAAGGCCTTTTAGCTCTTAGTATAGAGACATATATTGATCGCGTTCCCATTGGTGAACTTGCGTTCTAATCAAGCTTCACACCCTAATAACAAATCAAAATAATCACGAAATCCCTATTTATAGGGAATCTTTAAATAGTGAAACTCAAAACAAATAATATTGTTTCATTATTTCGTGGGCATTTTGTGGGTACTTTTGTGGGCACCTATTAATCAAAAAAACAAAAGAGCACAGCGTGTATAAGTAGTGCTACCAACACTCTTATGCCGTCCGCCTACTCTAGATAGGCAAACACTTGCTGTACTCTTACGGACTATTTTACAGGACGTAAGGGCTCCTAGCAACAGTTTGCTTACCCTTGGCATTCTGTTGCTTTTTTGTTTATACAAAGGGGCCTATATAATATGGAAAAGAAACGTATCGATGTTATCGCAACTAAAGAATCCTTCCACAACCTTTCTTCATTTAAGGAAGTAAAAGAATTAAATAAAACTGTACGTGCATATAGAGACGCTATCCGTATGTCTATTAAGCGTACTGACGTACAATCTAAACTTATTACGTTACTTGAAATTTTAAAGCGCCATAGCTGCAAATATGTAGGCGTTAGTTTCCTATGCAAAAATAGAATTGCTGAAAAGATGGAAGTTTCATATAAAACTGTACAACGTTTAATGAAGAAGCTTGTGGATCTAGAGATGATTAAGCAAGTAGCAATGAAGCGTTCAAAAGATATGTTACAAACTTCTAACGCTATTATCATTCAACCAATTAAGGAAGAAGTGTCCAACAAGGTAGATACAAAAAGTCCTACAAAGTGTCCTACCATTAAAACAACCCCTGTTTCCTTAAAACAAAATATAAAAGATATAAACAAACGTAATAGTAATGAGAATAGCAATACTCCAGAAGAGAATATTGAACAAGCTGATTTCGTTGCTCATTGGGTACCAAAACGTTTTGTTTCTTTAGTTAGCTCTTTTTACAGTGAATCTAAAACAATTCAAGAACTGTGGAAGGTCGTAAGACAGTGTAATAAAACTATTAACTTCTCTACAGGTGATAAAGCATTTACTAAAGACCAGGAGCTTACTATTGGCTTAAATGCTATTAAAGAATTCGTTATGAAAATTAAATCCGGAGTAAAAATGAAGAAAGGTAATTTCGCTTATTTCAACGGGATTGTAAATAACTTAATGGACAAGTTCTACTTTGATAAGGAGTTTATGGGAGCATAAAAAACTCCAAAACACTAAGAAACCAATAAGGGAAATTTTTCAAAAAGCATACGGAGCGGGATTCTCTACAACCGTAATACATGTTTCCATATTGTTAAAACGCTCAAAACCCCTCTTAAGGATGAAATATTCACATATCTTATTTACGTAATTTATGTTATATTTTCATATATTAATTACAATTATTTCAAAAAGGAGTATACATAATGAAAGCAAAGAAACTAATATGTTTTTTAGCATTACCACTTATGTTAGTAGCATGGGTAGGATGTTCTAAGGACAATGCAGAAGAGAAGAAGACTGATAATGTAAAAGTTGAAGATCATAAAAAGACTGACAGTGTACAAGATGCAGAGTCAAAGGATAAAGTTAAGACACAAGAAACTATAGATGTAGAAAAGAATAAGGAACAAAAGGTATTAGAAACAGAAGCAAAAGATAAAAACCAATTAGCTAAAGAAGAGGTTAAGCAAGAAGTTAAGGAAGAAGTAAAAGAAGAAGTTAAACAAGAAGTTAAGCAAGAAGTAAAAGAAGAAGTTAAACAAGAAGTTAAGCAAGAAGAAATCAAGCAAGACAAGGTTAAACCAGTATTAAGTGAAGAAGAAAAGGCAAATTTAACATTAGCTGAGTTACGTGAGTATGAGGGCAATCAAGTATTTTCAGATGTTAAACCTCCAGTAACTATTAGTCAGTTTAAAGAAGAGATTAGAACACAATCTAAGAAGTTTATGGATGCAGTAGAGGGTACTAAAACAATAATCGAAAAAGATAAGACATTAAAGACGAACAAAGAAGAGTTAAGAAAACAGTATGAAGTTGTAAAAGAACAAGCTGATAAGGTAACGGGAATCAAAGCACCTACTGACTATAGCTACTTCAAAGATGAACTAATTGATGAAATGAAAATAATTGTACCATCCCTAAATGGGTTATTTATAGGTCTAGACACAAATGATGAAGCGAAAACTGAATCTAGTAAGTCTTCTCTAAACGATGGTTTAGATTATTTTAAATCAACATTAAACGAGATAGAAAAGCTAGAGCAATAAAACTAACAAAAAGGGGTATGTGAAAATGAAACGTAAACTATTAACTTTAGCGATTCCGATGTTGTTAATAACTGGGGTAGGTTGTGAGTCAAACGATAAAAAGAAAGACGAAGTAATGGAAGCTTCTGTTAAAGCAAATAAGAAAGAAGACTATGGTAAGAATGCAACATACTTACTTAAAGATTACACGGAACAAACAGAAGAAATAAAAGACCTTGTAGATAGCAGAAAATCTAATAAGAAGAAGGCTGAAAAGTTAAAAGAGTTATCAAAACCTTATTTTGAATTAATTGATAAGATTGATAAACTAGATTATCAGTTAGCTGAAGACAATAAAACACCAATAAAAGTAAGTAAAGCAATGATATACTCGAAATCAGGGTTAGAAAAAATGCAAACAGGTTTAGAAGAGAATGACGAAGATTCAATTGAATTCGCTAAAAAAAATTTAGACGAAGCTTCTGAGATAGTAGACAAAGCAACAAAAGAACTAAGTAAAAACAAATAATATACAAATGGGTATATGAAAATGAAACGTAAACTATTAGCTTTAGCTATTCCTTTTATGTTGTTAGCAGGTTGTACAACAGAGACATATGGACTTACACAGTCAGAGTTACGAAAAGTAGACAAAGAATATTAATCAAGTAAGCTAACGATATAACAAGGAGGTTATTTCATGAGTTATGATACTGTAGCATCGCTACAACGTATGCAACAATTAGAACAAGCTCAAGCTGCAGCTGGTAAACGATTAGTGTTAAAACCAATATATTCGTCTGTAGATGTTGCATTAATAATTGTTGCGGTTATTCTTTTTATTCCAACCTTCACTTTTTCTTTAGTGGCATTTTTAGTTTACTATTACTCAAAATACTTTTTCATGAAGACACGATTAGTAAAGAATGTAGCTACCGGGGAAAAGTTTTATGTGGATAAAGAAGAATTCAAACAATATAAAAGGGATTTTAAAAAGAAGGAAAAACAAGTTAAGAAGATATCCAATTTGTAAAATATGTTATATTAAATAAGACAATATAAAATCAAAGAAAGAGGCGTTACATATAATGATTAAACAAGAAGAACAAATTGAACAAGTAGCAAACACTCCACAAACTAAAATTCAACAAGAACAAAATTTCGCTAAATATTGCAATGGTGTCAGCGTTACTACAAACATCTATGATTTCACATTACAGTTAAAACAAAACTTGGAAGATGGTTCTAAAGAAATAGCAACTGTAATTATGAGTCCTCAACATACAAAGATACTTGCGGAGCTGTTAACTGCATCTTTAAATGAATACGAAAAACAATATGGAAAAATTCCAGTTCAATCTAAGTAGCATCATATCCTCTGTAGGTGAATAAAATGGAGAATAATAGTTCAACTTTAAGTTCAGGTTCAAATTCAGATTCAGGTTCAATTTCAGGTTCAATTTCAGATTCAGGTTCAATTTCAGGTTCAAGTTCAAGTTCAATTTCAAATACTGAATATAAATTCGTAACCACCGATCCATTAGGAAAAGAAGTACGTTTAAAATCTTCAACTTGGGATAACCATATTACTGGAGGAGATCATCCAGAGAGAAGCGAATTACTTAATCAAGAAGAAGTAATTAAAAGTGTTATAGAAGATCCAAAATTTATCTTTCACGATCACACAACACCACAGGGACATGAAAGATACAAATATTTTGATGTAGTTGAATTATCAACTACATCAAAATTAAAATTTCTACGAGTTGTTGTAGAATTTGATAAAGACCATACTAGCACGGGTCATGTAGTTACAACTATTGCTCAATCAAGAATCTCACAATCAACGGAAGGAGGGGCATATTATGTACGCCCAAAACGGAGAACATAATACTTCATTAAGATATAATTATGATTCAGATTTCGATATACTATATCTTTTTATCGGTCCTCCGGAGTTATCCTACGAAGATGAGATTGAACCTAACATTTTCCTTCGTTTTTCAGAAGAAAACGAAGAACTTAGGGGAGCGCTTATTATGAATTACAAATATTTCGATCCAAGTGTGTTAAAAAGCAAACTACCTTTATATGTTGACTTTAATAAAATTAACCAAGACATTTTTTCACCCCAAAAAGGCCGACTCAATTAAGAGCCGGTCCTTTTTATTTATCTTCATACCACCAACCTTTACGGTCAAGGTATTCCTTCATATCTTTTAATTGCGCATCTGATGTTGGTTCGGAAATGAAGTATGTTTGTCCATTCGGTTGTAAAATGAAATTAGCTGTCATTTTTAAAGACGTTAATGCTCCCATTACATCAAGAACGTGCTCTCTTGAAAAAGCTCCTGATTGGATAATGTTTTGTTTAATTGCTTGCACTTCTTGAACACGGTCAATATACCAACCTAACGTTTTATCGCCTTGTAATAAGTTTATATCCACTTTTCCAATACCATCAATATGACCATTTTCAGTATATTGCCAGATATCACAAGGATAAGAAGGCTTCTTCTGTGGTTTACCATCATTTGTTCCGTATCGCGGTAACCAAATAAAATCAGCTTGTACACTTTGCAAATTATAGTCACCATACATATGATGAGCTACATAAAATCCTACTTTCCAACCTGCAGCCTTACATGTATCGATAAACGCTTGCGATGCTTTTGCTAAATCATTTAGATTACCTTTGCTTTTCATCGCCTTTACTGTATCGTCTTCCACATCTAATACAAGGAATTTAGCATTTGGACTTACTCTCGCTAGAAAGTCTTTTGCTTCCACAATTGCATCAGCTACTGATACAAAGCACCCGTAGGCATATGCTGCATGTGGAATACCGTATGATTCTAGTTTAGTTACATGCTCATTATATAAATGATCTACTAAGTTTGAACCGTATTGTACACGGCAAATAGCCAATTCAATTTGTGGTGCTGCAACGGGCCAATTAATATTGCCATTCCATTTTGAAATATCTACAATGTGTCCCATTATTGAACATCTCCTTCAAATAATTTTTGTTTAATTTCTGTTACATCTTTAGAAATAGATCCAAAAGCCTTTGCCTGTTCCTCAATTACTTGTTGGTTTCTATCAATTACTTGTTGATACTTTTCTTCACGCTGCTCATTCTTTTTTTGTGTAGTAAATAGCATCCACACAAATAATACTGCGAATGCTCCCTGTTGAATAACTGAATTAAAGATTTGTTCCTCCACTGTTCACACCTCATTTCAAAATAAAAAGAGAAGCGAAATCGCTCCTCTTGATTTAAAAACAACTATTATTTTAACAACTCTTCGAAATCTAATAATTTATTCGCTTTAATAACCATACCTAAATTCATAGGTATCCGAGAAACTGCTACAGGTTGATTAGAAGTCGGTACATTAGTAACTACAATTTCACCAGTTGCTGTAAATTGAGGTCCAGCATATAATACACCAAGCAATAGAACTCTGGTAGTTCCTAAACGTGTAGTTCCATCCTTTGTTGTATAACCATTTTCATTGAATAATAATACAGGTGAACCACTAGATCCAGGAAAACAAGCTGCATCGATGAGTATCTCTTCTTTTCCATTATAATTAATGTTGGGATGTGTTGCAGTAATTCCTTTTCTTATAATCGGTAAATTATTAATTCGATCCCAAAGGCCATTAGGATATCCTATCATAGTTATATCTTCTATAGCCTTTAAGTTTGATTGCTGCTCAAAGTTAGGGATAAGACCCTTAGTTAAGGCTATATAAAAAGCACTTTTCCCAATGCTATTTAGACGATTTAAAACAGGTGCTATAGGCATGACGCAAAGATCAACATTAGGATCAGGGTGGAAAAGCCACCTTTGTTCAAAATTATCAAATTCAATAGGTATATGCTCAGTATTAACTGGTTCGCCGTTTTCATCAGCAATTGTCATTAAAAATAGCCCTTGCATAGCACCTTTTACTACATGCTTATTTGTTACTATAGCAGGTACATATCTATCCCCATTTTCTAAAAAATTAAAGAAAAAACCTGTCCCAGTACTTCCTTGACCATTACTACTTAAACATTCAATTCTCACTGTAGAATACATAAGTTGTTCTGATACACTTAAATTATGAGTCATTCATACTTCCTCCTGTAATTTTTTTCACAATATAAGTATGCTTTCTTTCACAGAATTTGCCAAGATTTATATTCTAATTCTATCTCTTATAATTAATCTATTATCAATAGCTTTATAAGTTTCTGTGCTATCCTCTCCACATTTCTTGCATTTCCAAGTAACTTTTGGTGGATTACTCATCAATACATAATCACTCCTTTTCGTAAATAAAAAGCATGCTATAAGCACGCTTTGGTTTGTTTTAAAAGCCGTATTTTGTTCAAAAATCTAAAATTATATAGATCTAATCTTCATTTTCTTGAATAGTTATCTTTACTTTCTTACCATGGAATTTTGAAGTTAAATCATATAAAACTTGATTAGTCGATTCATCATATAAATCGATATAAGGTCTATCGTTACCATAATAGTCTGTAACATTAATCGCCTCAATCGTACCAGTAATACATTCAATCATCTAAACACCTCCTAAAACTAAGTCAACAAAATATTCATTTACCTTTTCATGTTCATTACCACTATGATTTAAATGTTTAAACTCAGTAAAAAATTTAATTAATACTTTCCGAACTACTTTATCTAAATCATCACTAATAACAGGGAGATTGTTATTATGCCTCTTAGATATGTTTGAGCCGTGTACATAACTAGATCTAACACTATAGGAGTCTTTCACAATTTTAAAGTTACTACTTCTTTCTTCTTTTGTCCCACCAAGAAATACTGCAGTTCGTTCAGGCGTCTTATATGTATTAGAATCACTAACAACAAATAAATTCTCTAATACACTTATATAAGAAGCAATTTTAGCTGGAAGGAACGATGTGCTTCTGGCTTGTTCCAAATAACTTAAGGCCCTTTTAAAACTATTTGTATTATGGCTGACGTCAGAACTCAAATTGTTATAAGTATTATATTTTCTTGCTTCCGTCTCATCTACCTCTGTAAAGTAGTATTCTGATAAAAATTCAAACCACTCATTTGCTTTTTCGAAATCTTTCTTTTGAAAAATTTCACTTTCATGTTCACCCTTCGAATTAGAAACTATACCGTTTTTTATTACTTGAAGTCCACCACCTTGATAATAACCACTATGGTATATTCCAAATCGGATATTAATGCTATTGTCTTTAATCAGCCATAAACATAAAGAAAATATTTGAGCTGCACCATAATAATAATGAGTAAAGCCATTTTTATCGTTCATGAACTTTATATATTCTTCTTCGGTTCCAAACGATTTAGATTCTAATATTGGAGGATCAAAAATTAAAAAATAGCTACCTTCTTTAATTCTATTAGTGTGAAATGCACCAAATCTATATTGGAACTCATCATTTATAATCTTACCAGGAAGTATGTTCTTGTTATAAAAATCCATTAAACTATTACCCTGACGTTTAACTTCATAAGAAAAATCCTCATCTTCGCATTGAATAAAATCAATCGGAATAATATAATGACCCATTTTAAGATCCCCCTACTATATTTAATGACTTTTGATATAATAGGAGTAAGCAAATACCTAATATATCAAGAACCCACAGGGTGACAGCCCTCAATGTGGGTTCTTTTTTCATTATATCTCCTAAAATGGTAATTTTAAAATGTAAGCTATATTTTTTTAAAAATAAAAAAGACCAGTTTATAACTGCTCTACAGACTCATTTGTTTGTTCTGTTGTTTCATTTTCTTCCTCAGTTGTTGGTGGTGTAACAGGCTCTGTTGGTTCTTCCGCAATAGGTTCTTCTTTCACAGGAACAATTTGTTTTACATCGATTCTTGAGAAAATATAGTCACCAATTACAACTGTAATAGTATTACTATTGTTTAATTGTTCATTTAAAAAAATTGGATCATAATCGTTTGTTGTAATCTCAATTACTTTACCACCATTTGTATGAACCTCTACTTTTTTAGTGCCCTCCATATGAGAAATACTTAATGGAAGAATACGTTTCACATCGATACGTTGAATAATGAAATCACCAATCAATACCGTGATTAAATCATTACTATTTAACTGATCATTGAGTACTTGTGCATCGTACATTTCAGTTTGTATTTTATGTTTTAGTCCACCTTGTGTATGGATTTCAATTGTTTTCATTAGAAAGTTCCCCCTATACGTGATTGTATAAATAAACGTGAAATAATATTAGCATTTACTCGCCCTAATTTATCCGGTGTAATAGTTATCTCATGCCATTTATTACGCTCAATCTTCCCTCCGCCATCTTTCGATAGATAAGGGATAAGATTAACATTCTGTGCCGATGTAGAGTCCACAGGGACTATATTTCCATCTACCTTTACTGTTACTCTACTTGGTTTCTCTGATAGCTTGTATATCCCATGCTGAATATCATGCATATGATCAGGCAACGTAATTTGATGCGTATGATTAGGAATATTAATTTGATGCGTATGATCAGGGATATTTACCGTATGAGCATGATTAGGAACATCAAAATTATGAGTATGCGATGGTATAGTCACACTATGAATGTGCGATGGTATAGTTACTTTATGACTATGTGTAAAATAATTACCCGGAATAACTGTTTCATGTAGGTGATTCCCCCAATTCTCTGAACCTATACTATTTTCGGGAACTCCAGACATTAGATGTAATTCAGCAAAGGCTGATTGGGTTGTACTTTGGGTAGTCGCTCCACCGGAACTACTCGTTTGCGTAGAATTACCTCCACTTGCTGTTGATTTTGCAACCCCTCCACCACTACTAGAGGTTTGTGTACTCCCCCCACCAGATGATGTAGAATTAACCACTCCACCACCAGAACTTGTGGATTGTACCGTAGCCCCACCACCTTTAGTTGCCTTACTATAAGCACGAAACTCTTCTATTTCATAAGTCAGTATAAGAGAATTTATATTCACTAAATCCTCAGGCAGAAAGAACTTAATTACAGCTGGGTTCTCAGGGTCACAATTATCGTTATAATCGTGTGAATCAATATTTGTAGCACCTTGTGAATATGTCTCATTTATTTTTTGCCTACGCTCCAAATCAGCTTGTGTTGTACCTAAATCTTCAATTGGATCTCCAATCACCAAACTCATATTTAACGGATTACCTGTAACATCAGATTTACTTTTCTTCATTAAACGTACATCTACTTCAATCCCTAATTCTTCATCATTAATCCGAATCAACTTTCCAACTTCGTATTTTTCCAATTTATAAGGGTCAATCAACTCATAATCGATAGATTCTACAGAATAAGAAACTTTTGGAATGCATTTTTTATTTAACATTGCTTGTCCTGAACTAAATAACGTGTCTACATTTTCGAATCGTTTATCCGCCCATATATACTTGTGGATACCGTACTTATTAATAATATGTTTCGGCGCTTCAATATACGGTTTGCCTGTAGGATTCACTTTTGAGATATCCAATTGGTTAACTCCTTCACCATATCCTAAGCAATATAAACGAGTGATAATATCTGTAGGATCCTCTTCCTTACGAATACCTTTAAGGTTCTTTCTATATCTAATTTGACCAGTTATTTCATTACTTACTTTCACAAGATTTAATGTCCAAGGATAATTGCCAATCGAATCATCCCATGTCCACTCATACGGTTCATCAAATGGTTTTGGAACACTGAATAAAGGTCCTAATATTGTATTTTCATGTTCCCAACTGTAATGAAAATATCTTGTGAAGTCACATTTACCTAACTTCCAATGTTTTGTTTCTTGTTGACTCAATAGATATTCAAGTACATCTTTTGTTGTATAGTTTGATAATTGATGATAACGAAAAAGCACGTCACTTAGCAAAGTAGCTAGAACGTGCTCACATTTGTACGTTATCGTTTTTGTATTTTCATTTTTCACAGTCTCTTTTGGGAGAATGTGGAACATTCCAATCCGCTTACCATTATCAAATAACTCAAGGAAATCAAATGCACTTATTTCCTCATCTTTCAAATCATTTAAAGGTAATGAAAAAGCAGCCGTCCATATTGAATTGAACTGCTGCTCATACGATATTTTAAATGCATTTTCTAAATACGCTTTTAACTGTAGTTGCTTATTATAAAGTTTTATAAGACTCAATGTATCACCTCATTCCTATTCTAAAGTATTTTCACGAACGGTGTTGTACACTCTACCTGCGATAAGGTTCATGCCCGCTTCATTCGGATGAATACCATCAAATGTATACATCGCTTGATTAGAATGGTTCACACCGATATTTGTTACATCAATCACTGTGGCATAATATTGTTCTGCTACCATTCTAATTGCATCATTGTATCTTTTATGATCTTTGTAGGTTTTCTGCTTTGCAAATGGGATTGTTAAACAGTAAATACGTGCCTTTGGATAAGTTGTTGTTACTCCATCTAAAACCCTAGCGTAACAGTTAGCGAAAGTTAAATCATCATTAGGATCTATCGTTCCGCTATAGTCTCCAATAGCAACATTATTTAACAAATCGTTCATTCCAAGTTCAATAAAAACAACATCAGGGCTAATACCGTCTTTAGCCAAACCAGGTATAGCATTCATTGCCCAACTCGCGTTATCATCTGGTCTTGTTTTTGTTACACGACGGCCACCCCAACTTTCATTAACAAGTAAGTTAAATAGATTGTGAGTAAGACCATACCACCACATACGATAAGGTGGTCTTCTTGCTTCGGTATAATTACCATTTGGGACATTACCTACTGGAATATAACCTTCATAGGTACTTATACTTGTGCCTATGATAGAAGCTGTATTCGTTTTACGAGTTTGATATCTCCCATTCACAATAAATACTTTTGCTGAAAAGTGAAGATATCCTAAATAGAATACGTTCGGCTCATTTCTCATATTTAGGTAATATGGTTGTTCACTTAAGAAAAATTTGTCCAGATAACTGTTATACCAAAGGAACATCCAGTTTGGAATTGTTTCTCCATTTTTAATAAAAGGTAATAGAATTTCCTCTGTTACATCTAAATACTTAATGTTCTTATCGCTTTTTATGATGTACAAGTTACGTGGAATCATTACAATATTTCTACTAAAATCAACCGTTGGTAATGATAGACCACCATAATGACCAGTTGGATGTATTTCTGCCATGTTTGTATTGATCGAGTTATCAGTATTAATTGTCGAATAAGTGTTACCAAAATGTACATATCCGAGATAACAATCATCATCACTTTGTTGATACGTATAGGCATCAGCTAAACTCATTATGAAATACTCTTTAGAAACACGGTTCCACCATACAGTTGTATTCGTTTCAGTTGAAGTTAATACTTTCTTTCCAACTGGAAGGTTTGCACTCCAATTTTTAGCCTGTACTAACACGCCATACTGCTGTTTGACATCAAAAGTTATTGTTTTAGCTTTCCAATCATAATCAATATTTACTTTTTCAGTCGATGAGAATAGAATGGCTTGAATCACACCAGGTAGAAACGTAGTCATATTACCATCAACTAAAATCGTTGAATATTTCGATGCGAAGTTGATGTAACCTAAACAGCAGTCATTAACATCCTGTTTGTAGGTATAAATTTCTGCTAACGGCAATGTGAAATATTCCTTTGAAACACGATTGTATAATACAGCAACGCTATTTTGTGTTGTTGTTATGGTTTTAATCCCTTGTGGTAAATTCGTTGCGAATCTATCGCTTATAACTAAAACACTTACATCAGTTCTCACATTGAAAGTTATTGTTTTATTTGCCCAGTCATAAGAAATTTTTACTTTCTCACCATTCGAATATAGATGAGCGAAGTTCATTCCAGATTTCTTTAATGCTTCGTTTGCATTTTTTAGACCTCGGTTAATCTTATCTACCCCTTGTGGTAGCTCATCAGTTAATAAAACTAATTGTGCATCTGCCAAAATTTTCACCCCCTATTTATATTTTCCTCTGAAGTTAAACGTTACTTTTACATTCAAGTTATTTCCGCCAATCTGCACAACATTATTTCCGGGTGACAATTCTAATTTTTCAAGGTCACCTGTCATTTTAAATAAATAGTTTTGATTATTCTTTTTCACTGTGTATGTTGCTGCATCGATGAATAATGTTTCGTTATTCAAATCACCAAAAGAAAAACTCTTACCATTCAAAGTAAGAGTTAACCCACCAACAGTTCCTACAATTTCAATAATCGATCGAACTACTAGATTTCCCATATTATTCAATTCTAATTTTTGTGGACCGTTCACAGTGAACTGAGAAGGCTTATATCCAAATGTTATTTTAGTTGCAAAAGGAATACAGGTTCCCCATGTGATGTTTTCGTTACTTTTTAATAGGGTATAAGCATATGGATCATAAGCGACTAAAGGTAATACAAATTTCCCATCTTCAGCTAATCTATCAGGAAGGATTTGCTGTGCCAATTCAACATAATAAAATTTAGTTGGGTCATAGTCTCGTACCATTTTAAGTCTTCTCGGCTTACCATATTTATCAAAGAAAAAAGAAAAAAATCCTTCAAATTTCTGCTGCATATCATAATGAAATCTTTCCATAATCCTTAAAGGATAGGAAAAGTGTCTTTCCTTTATTTCAGTTCCGAACGGAATAACACCCTCTCTCCCAGGGATACTATACGTTTTCCTTGAAAAAGAAGGTGTTAATGGATCATCATAACCCGGTTCACAAATAAAACCGAAGTCTTCCAACCTATATTTGTCATCTAATGTAATCATATAATCACCCCTTGACCACGAGCGCTAATTCTATTGTTTTGATTTAGCTGCTTACTCATACCAGGAGCAAGTCTTGTATTTAATTCCTCAGAGTCCACATAAACATGAACCACAATATCCCCATTGGTTTGTGGCATGGTATCAGCGATACCTTTACCAATTGCACCGAGTGTTTTCTCATTTAAAGGTAAAACACCCTCTGGTCCAGCTTCTCCGGCTCCTTGTAAGTTTCCAGCATTCATTCCGAAAATAGTAGGACGAGTGAAAATACCACCTTTAGCACGCCATTCCACACCAATACCAGATGGATAAGAAATTTCTTTACCTGCAATTGTTTTAGAACTAGTCTGCAGACTGAAATGTGGAAGCTTTGGCATTTCAGGTTTAGGGATTTTAAGCTTCAGATTATCAAAGAATCCTTTAATTTTATCGATAAATCCCTTCACACCATCAACCGCTTCCTTTATTGGATCCATAATAAATCGTTTTGCAGCATCAAACTTTTCTTTCGCCGCATTCTTCACAGAATCAAATTTTTCTTTAGCTGAATTATATAAATCAGTAAATTTTTGCTTAGCTGAATTGTAAGCTTCTGTTACTGGATCAATCACATATTTCTTCACCAAATTCCAAGCCGTAAGGGTATAAGTTTTTATAGTTTCCCAGTTTGCTAATATCCAATTAGCTAAATCCCCAAGTTTTTGCTTCGTCCAATTCCACAATTCTTGAACGGGTTGAATAACGTACTGTTTTACCAAATTCCACGCTGCGAGTGTATATGATTTCACTGTTTCCCACTGTGAATTTAACCAGGAAACTAGCTCACCAAGTTGATTTTTACACCAGTTATAGGCTTCAATCATTGGATCAATAATGTACTTACTTATTGCGGCCCAGGCAATTTGCGTACCCGCTTTTATTAACAACCACCCTGCTTCTAAAACGACAGAAACCGCCGAAATGATTGGGTCTAAAACGGTAAGTATTGTATTCCACATATCTTGCCATGCTTGTACCAATGTTCCCCACAATTCAGATGCTGTTTCGACAATTCCTGACCATAAATCACTAAAAAACTGGCCTATTGGGTCAAAAAATTCATGCATCATTTCTGTAAATGAAGACCAGGCATCCAAGAAATACTCAACTGTGGAAGACCAAGCATCTTCACAAGTTTGAACTATGCTATCCCACAATTCACCAAACCACTCTTTAAATTGTGACCACCTCTCAGAAAGCCAATCGGTTATGGCACCCCAGTTTTTTATAGCCCAAATAACGCCCGCTATTACAGCCGCTACTCCAGCGATAACAAGCATGACAACTCCAAGCGTTGTGCCTAATACACTAACCGATACTACAACTGCTGCAATGATGGGAGCCAAAATACCTACTACAGCTATTAGTCCAGCAAAAACATAAACAAAATTTTGAATCGGCTCTGGTAGTTTAGTAAACCCATCAACTAAAGTTTTAATTCCTTCTACTACTGGCGGTAAAACATCTTTAGCTAATTCGGCAAGCTTCTTTCCAATGGGTTCAAAAGCTGCTTGTGTTTCTCTTAAAGCCTTTTGAAGCTGTTGGCCAAGTGATTCTTCTTGAAGCTTTTTCATTTCCTCCATACGACCATTTACATCACCAAGACCACCATGAACATTATTTAGACTTAATACAGCTTCTGCGCCCATGTCTTCCCATTTCACGCCAAAAAGAGCAACACCAATTTGGTTTGCCTTTACTTTGTCATCCATCTTTTGAAGGTCACCTAACACAGCATTAAATACATCGGCTGCTGTGCCTTTACCTTGATTAAATGACTCCCACACTTTTTGAGTGTCTTCTGATAAATCACCAAACCCATCAGATACACCCTTAGATCCATCTTGTACACGAATACCGAATTCTTTTACAAGGTCATTTATATAATCTAAGTTGTACGAACCATTTTTAGTTCCGTTCGCAAGAATGGTGAACATCTCGTCCACGCTGAAACCAGCTTGTTTAAATAAAGGAGCATATTCACTCAAGTTATCGAATAATTCATCTGAATAGTTCAATCCCTCTTGTGCACCTGCTGCAAGATAGTTAAAAGCTTCTTGTGAAGATAGACCAAATTGAGACATTAATTGTCCTGCACCACGAGTTGCTTCGTTTAAGTCCACATCATAAACCTTTGCTAAGGTTAAAATATTTTCAGACGCACCCTGTAGCTCTTCATGTGGAACGTCACGCATATTTTGATAGACCTTTATAAGTGCTGTATCAACTTCTTCAAGACTTTCGCCAAATCCCTTTTTCCAAGCATCCTTTGAAATCTTACCAAGATTTTCTGCGCCTTTTTGAGTTAATCCTAATGAAGATTGTATTTTCCTTTGAGACCTATCGAAATCTACCGCTATACCCACAGTGGCTTTACTAAGTTCAATTAACTGTTGAGACATTCCTTGAAGTATTTGAGTAGCTTCCATCATATTGTGCAAATCTAACTTCTTACCAAGTTGCTCCATACCGTCTGCAGCTTGATCTCCACTTCTACCAACACTCTGTAAGGAATTCTCAAATTGCTTTAATGTAGTTTTAGCCTGGTTTAATTTCGTTTCAAGTTGCTGCACTTCCGTAGAATTCTCTCCATACACACGCTTTGCTGCACTTAATTGTTGCTCTAAGTTGTGGACGACTCTATCTGTCATTTCCATTTGCTGACGTAGTTGTTTTTGTGCTAGTTCCAACTTATCAGCTTCACTAGCATTTGCACCTAATTCAGCATTTTGAAGTTTAAATGAGCTTGTTAAACGTTTTTGTTCAGCTTCTAGTTGTTTAGTATTGGCTTCAAGTTTTACCATATCTCCACGTGCTTCTCGTGCTTCAATCGCTTGTTCTGAAAGACCTTCATTTACTCTTTTCATTGCATTATTAAGAGAAGTTTCAGCACGTTCTGCATCTAGCAATTTACCGTACATTTTATTAAGTTGTTCAGCGGTTGTATTAGTGTTCTTAGACATTGCTTCAAATTCCGTCCGCAACATCGATGTACGTTTCTTAGCCGCTTCCATTTGAATTTCTAACTTTTTCTTTTCGGCTGCTAATTTATCTGTCGCTGTCGCATCTTGACCCATTGCTGCAATATGATTCTTGTATTCTTTTGCTGCATTATTCATAACCATGTTAATTTGCTTCAATGTCTGAGCATACTGAACTTGACCATCCATCTTGAAATTAAGAACAACGTTTCTTTCTTTATTCCCTGGCATATTTTCACCTCATTTCTTAATAGAATGGAGTCTGATCTAAATAAACTCTTTGTGGTTTTACTGCTTTCTCTTCAAGTGCATCGGGATTGTTGTATCTAAGATGCATAATGTATTGCTTTAAAAAATGATTAGGAGTGATTCTCCAAAAATCATTCATGCTTAAACCCAGCAACGTATTACCGACATAAAAATAAAAATCCCAGTCCAACTCGGACTGAGATTCTTCATTTTCATTCAGTATGTTCTTTACTTTTTTTCTTTCTTCAACTTCTCCATATCTTCAATTTGGAAGTTTTGACCGTTAAAGATTTCGAATACTACTTGGAAAATACCAGGTACATCATAAAGTGGAATAGCATTTTTAATTTCATTTGGTGTACATTCTGTTCCACCACTTCGCATCATTGCATAAATCAACGAGCGCATCAGTTTTGCTTCTTGTTCTCCTAAACTGAATTCTCCTTTTGCCAACATATCATTCATTTCTTTTTCAAATTCATGATATGGTTTCCCATAAGATTCTTCCACATAAGGGAATGATTCAAATGTAAAAATAACAGGAATCTCAATTCCCTGTATTTTGATTTTATTTAAATTTATATCAACGTTAACTAAATCACTTAAACGTGCCATTTTATCACTCCTATTCTCCTGTGCCTGTTCCTAGCAACGATAATTGAGATTTATCACAAATAACCTGTTTCATAAATTCCTCAACAGTAATACCTGTTGCTGAAGAACGAGCTTCCGAAAAGTCTACTTCTGTTACATCATTGAATAACAAAGGAGTAGCTTCCATAGCTAACGCTTGATCTTGAATTTCTGCTTCTTCCGTTGTGGTAGTAAATTTCTCTTCACCTGGCGTAACTTGTACACGAGGATACCAACGTCCGATACGCGAACCGTCACTTAAAGGGGCTACAAAGCCAACTGCAAACATTGGAAACTCTTTTAACGTTGCTTTATTGAATACAACACCTTTTTCAGCTAGATAACCATAGATTGCATCTTTAACGATTTGCGGTAAAGCTACATGACTTAAAGACAATGTATACTTTGAATTTTTACTTGCATTAACAAATAATTTATTAGATGCCCACTTCTGAGTTACTGTACTATTACCTGCAATGCCAATCTCAACGATGTTATCCATTTGATAGATTTCTTTATCATAAGTAGGAATCTGAGCTTTCGTATCTTTACCGCCTTCCATCATTGCAATGTACAATGACTCAATACCTACTGGATACAATAGTTCTTTTTCTTTTGTTGCTGCCATTTCTATCATCCTCCCATTTTATCTACTATTTTTTGAGCTAAGATTTCTGCTATCTTGTCACCCTCTGCATCGAAAGTGTTTTGTACAAAGTGTTTACCTTTCACACGGCCCTTACCATTTACTTTTTTATGGCCGTTTTCGTAAAGATACCAATACCAAGCTTCATCTTCGAATTCCACAGATACAAGATCATTTTTCACAACAACTTTCAAACTTTCCTGCAAATGTGTTTTCTTATTCTTATTGGACAATTTAATTTTGGGTTTTAACTTGCTGATAAAATAATTAGCTGCCTCTTCTAAAAACTGTTTTTCTACTTTTTGGTTAACCCTAAGTAATGTATTAATGTCTTCCAAAGCATCAGCAAAACCATTATTATTTGATGCCATTACTGAGCACACCTCACATACGTTATAAACTGTGTTATGGTATCATCATTCTCGTCGTAACCCATTCCATCAAATTGAGAATAAGAAACCCCTGCATCGTTAAAAACAGTCTTTAATGGCTCGTAATCTTTTTCAGTACCATTCGTGATAACTGCAATCTGATAAAGTGGCATAGATTTAAGAACTTTAGAAGATGCACGCTTATGCTGCTCATTCACAAATTCATACACGATGTAAGGATAGTTTGCTGCTATGGATGCACTATCACGATAAACTGGAATACCTGACTTCTTCATGATGTCTCGTAACTCTTGAAAACTAATTTGCATAAGACAGCGACACCTCCATTAGTCGGTCTTCTTCTTTTACGTAAATACGCTCAATGTCATAAATACGGCCGCCAACTTTTACACGGTAATCCTTTTGATTCTTTTCAATTTCACGATCAATACGAACTTCAATTTTCTTTACAATTTCATTCGTATCTTTTGTTGTGAATTTATCAGTTGCCGTAACTCCAATGTTGTTATATCGAATTTTCCGTTCTAATGGATATCCCATCACAACACGGTCTGTTTCTGGATCAATCGTCTCTCCTAATTTGAGTAGATCACCCATCCATTTGAGTTTATTCGTCTTCCTCTTCGGCATCATAAACCTCCTGGACAAAGAATGGTGTCAAAGCATCCAAAGCTTGTTCTAATTCTTTTTCAGCTACACGATATTCATAACAAATACCTGCACACATAATAACCAGGTATTCTACTTCTCTTCCACATGCTTTTTTTACATATCGTTGACCTTGCTTAATATAAAAAGAGAGCATGGTTTCATCCATACCCTCTTCCCAATGAATATGAGATTTTAATTTCTCAATTAATTCATCCATATTAAGCTCCAGTTGTTTCTTTTAAAACATACTTATAAACTGGCACTTCAAATGGTGAATGAATTAATTGTGCATCTAATAAGTTCCAGATACGGAAACCTACACGGTTTGTACGTGAGAATAACTCAACTAATTTTTGTACTTCTAACGATCCAATGACATCTTGAATATAGAATTTAGAGAAGTCACCAAAGTAGAAGACTGGCGTATCTGGTTCGCCTGCAATGTCAATCGCATCTTCTTCCTCAACAGGGAATCCTAATAATGTATAACCAATTCCACCTTCTGCTTGATTAAATGGACGAAGTAATGGGAAACCATCATCTGTTTTCATTGTTTCAATTTTTGTTAGTGCTGCTGTATTTAACACCCATCGTGCTTTTTTACGCACTTCTTTAACAGGCGTATTTTTCATTATTACTAATGAATTGTATAGATCCTTTTCTTCCGTTTTAAATTCAACAGCTTTCTTTGCTAACGCACCATCATTTATATTATTAGCTTCATCACCATTAACCATATATTGAGTTTCTTTACGAACATAAGCTTTTTTCAACTCGTCCATAACGATTTGTTCAATTGGTAAACCTGTACGTGCTAATAACTTTTTAGTTACAGTAGCAAGCGCATCAAATTCAGTTGGTGATAATTCGATTTCATCGAATTCAATATCTGTTTCTGGAATTTCATTATTTGTTCGCTCAGTTTTATGACCTTGAGCTTCTGCTTTTTTAACTAATACAGGATACTTAATATTTTCTTTTGTTTTTACCCCTGTCCCTAATCGGCGTAAGAAGTTTTCTTCCTGAGCATACGTAATAATTTCTTTACTTAAGAAATCTGGAATCGTAACAGAACCATTACCCGTAACTAAACCTAATGCACGTGCTTCCGTTTCATCAATGTTACCTACAATGTAGTTCGCAAAAGCTGAACGAGTTTCCTTTTCTTTGTTTTTAGTAGATTTATGACCTTTAGTAGAAAGGGCGGTTGCGATAGATGCTGAAATAGCTGAACGTTGTTCTTCTGAAAGTTCCGTTTTAGTATCCGGATTTTCTTTTGCTGCTGGATCTTCTTTTTTCTCTGGATCATCATCTTTCTTTTTGTCTGGATCTTCTTCTTTTTCTTCCTCTTCTAATTTCGCAATTTCATCAGCAAGAGTTTTCGCTTCTTCTGTTAATGCTTCTACTTCAGCCTTAACTGCTGCTAATTCTTCTGAGCGAACTTCCCCCTTCTCTACTTTCCCTTGTAATTCTGCTAAGCGAGCTTTATTTCGTGCTTGAGATGCTTTTAAGATTTCTTTTAAGTTCATGTTAATTTTCCTCCAGGACTTTTTTTATTTGTTTAATAATGTTGTTTCTTTCTTCTGTATCATCTTCCACAACTGTTTTTACAGCTGCTTCTGTACTTCTCATTTCAATCATGGTTGCATTTTCGCCTCTGGTTTCAATAGAAGTAGCAACATAAGCTGGTGTCATATCCAAAATAGAAACTTCTAAAAGTTCCAGTTCTTCAATAGATCGTTTTTGAACACCAGATTCACCTTCTTCCCAGGAATCTTTTTCAGAAACAAAACCAAATGACCAGCCACGCAATTCTTTATTTCTTGCCTTCTCAATCACTTGTTCATCTGTAACTGTAGCAATGGCTCTTAAACCAATATTGTCTTCATACAATTCCAGGTTGCCATTTTCAATAGAACCAAGATTTCTATTCTTATCGTGGTTAAAAAGTAAGTCCACATTCTTTGCTTTCTTTAACGCTTTTTCAAACGTCTTAGGGACAATTCTCTCTTTGAAATATCCCCTCGGAGAAGGCAACATTCGACTTTCTCTGTCCACAACATTTACATAGCCATCAAGTATAACTTGATTCCCTCGGACCTCAATTTTCATTCTTTTCACCTCCTCCCAATGAACCATCACTCGATTCTTTCTTACCGATTTCAGTTAAATCATTTGAAATATAAATAGATTGTGATTCCTTTGTATTTTGTTTAGGGAATCCAAGCATATCAGCGACATTATCAGGTGAAGTAATAGCGGTACGTACCAAGTTGTAACCGATATTTGTCTTGTTGCTATAAGTAACAAAATCAAGAATATTAATCTTGAACTTAATTCGTTTCCCCGAATTTTGGCCATAAAAAAGAAGACTCAAATGGTCTTCGAAATTTTTCATTATTGGCCTAACTGCTTTGTTGTGGATATACATCATTGCTTTCTCAATATCTTCTTTGATTAGCTCCGTGTATGTGTCCACATTTATGCCTAAATACTTACCTAAATCTTTTTTATATACATTTAGATATGCTAGGGTCTTTTCGTCGTCTAGCGGGCTTTTAAGCGTATCAATTGAGTACCCTTTTCCAAGAGGAATCATTTTTACAGACCTAGATTCATCAATTGATTCTAATTGATCTAAAATTGCATTGATTAACTTTGACTGTGCACCATTCTGCGGATTGATATGAGCATCCAAATTTAACAGGAATGCTAATAGTCCACCCTTTTTATATTTGTCAGTTAAAGTTTTCTCAGCTGACATAACGCCCTCGAGTGTATCTCTTCCCAAATCAAGAAGACCTTTTCCTCTTAAATGATCTGCGCCAATATTTTTCACATGACGAATCATAAATGGAGGAATTTCGTGACCGCCAATATTAAAGTGCTCTACCAAATTATCATCTAACTCTGTGAAAACATTTGAAGCTAAATGAATTTGAGCACCATTTAATATTGGGAATGTTTCGCCTTCGAGTAAATAAGTATTCGTCATTAATTTAATGAATTCCGATTGTGTAAGATAGTTGTTCGGATTCCTTAATATTTGAAGTGCAATATCATCTTTGATTTCATTTCCAAATTCATCTTCCACAACAATATCAGCCAGTACCATTTGATTACTGATGTCCTGCAACAACTCGTAAACATCACTAGATTGTAAGATGTTTGAATCCGTAACATATACGCCACCATAACGAATGCTCTTTCCTAAAACATCATCAAGGTAGCCACGCTTTTCAGCCTGTTTAAATAAATAATTTGAAAACCTATCTCTTAAACCCAATTTCTCACCGCCTTTCTACTTATATGTACTTATATTTTTCTTTTAAATTAATAATATGGTAAAATCCTCCTAGAAAGGAGGTGATACTATGGCTGTTTATGCGGTAACTTATGATTTACATAAACCAGGTCAAGATTACGAAAAACTTCATGATCAACTAAAATCTTATCAAAATTATTCCAAACGATTTGAATCATTTTGGCTAATCGATGCTTCTCAATCAGCCTCAGAAATTAGAGATGATTTACAAAAGGTCGTTGACAAAAACGATAAAATTTTTGTTATTGAAGTAAAAAAACACTGGGCTGGCCTTAATCTCGCTGACGGTATGGTAACTTGGTTAAGACATGATAATAGATCATTTTAATTACTCTGTTCGTCACTTGATTTAAGCTCAAGTAGCCCTTCATAATATGCATGTTCATATGGCAAACCTTGAACTTTATGAAGTCCTATTTTAAGTAAACACCAATTAGGAAATTGAGTCGTCGTGTGCTGAACGGCGACCTCTCTTCCTAATTCAATTAATTGATTTCTTATATTTCCTACCCGCTCTCCATAATCCATTTCTCATTCACTCCTTATCGATAAATATCACCAATCAATTCATCCATACCTTCTTCAGTTATGCTATCCATAACCATCATTGTTTCTTTATGAGCACATAAAAAAGCAACAAATCCATCAATCTTCTTTTTGGACTGTCGCTTACTTGGGGCTTTCATTCCATTGATATTTGTTACAACTACAACGTTAAGAGCGCAATAAACAAACAAAGGATTATCGGTCATTATACGTTTTTCATAAATGAGTATTTCTGAATCATCCATCATCGCATTCATAACATTAGGGAACTGACTTACAGAAATGCATTCAAGACCGAGATTCTCAAGTTTTTCAATTAACTTTTGAGACATCGCTGGATCATAGTTTATTTGTTGTACATCATACAGGTTTAAACACTCCACAATATAATCCATAACCTGGTCCTGATTTATCATCTTTCCATCACAAAAAGTAACAAAACCACGCTCAGCCATATCAGTATACGGAACGTTATCTTCTTTTTCACGATGTTCAATATCTTCAGTTGGTACGAAATACATTTGTTTAACCTTTAAAATCGACTTTCCATCTTCGGTATAACTAGAGTTAGGGAAATTCAGGCTTACACAAGTTAAATCCGTAGTTTTCGATAAATCTAAGCCGATATAACAAGTTTCACCTGTTAAATCTCCCAAGTCTTCCACAAGAACATGTTCAACTTGACCTTGCTCAAAGAAGTTTTCAGCTCCATTTACGAATACATTCAAATGTTTAGAAAGAAACTCGGCTTTTTTATGCGCTGAACGTGATGCTGAGATGAATTCTGTTTCAAGTGCACTCATCGTTACAGATACACCAATGTTCGGATTAACCATTGCCCAAACATTTCTGTCTGTCCAATCATAATTCTTGTTCGGTTCGTATATCATAACGAAACTTGAGTCATTATCATCACGTTTCAATACTTCTTTTGCTTCACGATATACTCGCATACCAACCGATGAAGAACCTTTACCAGCTGTACTGATATTAAACATAATTGGCTCAGCACGAGAAACCTGTGCTGATTTAAAGTTATCATACTGATCCATATTTTCTTGAGCATGAAGCTCATCATTTAAAATAAAGTGTGGATTGGAACCCTCTATGGATTGAATGTTCTTACTCATTACAATGAATTGATTCTGATAAGCTAAATCATCACGAATATAGTCATAAGTTACACTCGAAATGGTACCTTTTGGTCCTTTATAAATGTGTGAGCATTCCATTAATACATCATGGTTCATAATTGTTGCTGCAAATGGCTTTGCTGCATATTGAGCCTGATTAAAATCACTCGCACAACAATAACAATCGGCACTAAGTACTCCTTCGCCGTACATCGCATAACCAAGAGCACCAACACCGATTAAAGTTTTACCATTTTTCTTAGGAACCTGAATATAGGCTTCCCGAGTAACTCGGACAACTTGTCCTTTTTCATTTTCATGAACCCATCCATATATCCAAGAATAAGCAAACTTCTCCCAATCTTCCAGGATAAAAGGTTGTCCAGCTAAATCACCTTTAGTATGACGGACAAACGTTTCAACCCAATCCATCATTTCATTAGCACGGTCCACATCGAACCAAATATCTTTACGCTTTTTCCATTTATAATAACGATCTACCATTGCCTTGATAGTATCAGGATATTTTTTAGGATTCTTTCTTACTTGTTTTGCATAAATATCTGCATAATTAACGCCACGTTCAATCACATAAACACCACCTCCAAAGTATAATAAAAAGCCACACTCCTTTGAATGTGACTACACTAATTCATCATCTATTAACCTATTCTCTTCTTTATAATACTTTTCAATTACTCCCATTATAGAACGCTGATTTTTGTAAGAATCAGTCCGGAAGTTGCATTTTTCTTCTTCATTAGATGAATCTAAGAAAGAAGCACACCAAAAAATATATTCAGTACTATGGTTCCTTAATTCTTTTGCAAAACTATTTTCTTCATTTAAGTTAATCCATATGTACACTTTATGATTTAACAATTCAAATTTAATCTTTTTCCTCTCATCTTCATCTGTTTCTTCAAAACACCTTCTACCTAAATCAAGAACTTTTGTAATATGATCCATCAAATCCTTTTGCATCCTTCTTTTCTCAGGCAATGATACAGTCACCTTACGGTCTTTCTCTTTGTTTTGATTTAAGGTTCTAGCGCTATAAATTGACAATAATAAAGTAAAAAAAGATATAACTAGCGTAAGAAATTTAATCCAGTCCATTTTCTGCCTCCTTATGTTGTAAATACATATTACCACATAAGGTTATTAATATATAAAAGTTATGCCTTATTACGCCATTTTGCACGATGTTTATCTAATTCACTAACCTTCGCTTTAGGTTTTTCCACCTCTTCATTTTTCCCGACGGTAGAACCACCAGTGACATATTTACCTGGTTTAGCCTTATTAGTAAGCCCTAATAAATCCAATGCCTTTGTTTTTTTATCAGCCCAAGTTTCTACCTGCTGCGCCAATGGATGCTTTGAATTATTTGTGGCTCCTGCTTTATTAGTGTGACGTTGAGTAGGTGGGAAACCTTTTTCTTTCCACTCAATAAACATCGTCATATAAACTTCGAAAATATCTAAATAGGATTCAATTAATGGATCTAAAGTAAGGGTGTAAATATCTGCATCACGCATGATTTTTAATATCCGATTTTTCTCAGATTCTGTTTTATCAGCAACAATTTTTTGACGCTCTTTTTTCGTAGACATTTCACACCCCCCTTTATTTTTTTAAAACGTTGTCTAACGATAGAGATGCCCCCTACGCTACCTATCCTCCCCAGAGGACAAATTTTAATTTTTGATAGGGGGGCTTCCAAAATAACTTGGAAAAACTTTTTTGGGTTTGTCTTCATTTTCTTCGATTGTATGACAAACTGGACAAAGTAATCGTAAGTTGTTCTCTTCTAATTTAAGTGTTTCGTCTTCTTTAATTGGTATTACATGATGAACATGAGCACTTCGACCAAAGACAAACCTTCCACATCGTTGACAGCAGCCATTCTCTCTTTCGTATACCTTTGACCTGACATACTTCCATGCATCAGTACGATAGAATGGTTTGTTCTCATGATGATAGATGTTCTTCTTATCTTTCTTCTTTCTTGGTTTGTTACGTTTATGTTCTTCACAGTAACGTCCTTTGCTTATCTTGTTACGGCAGCCATTGAAGTCACAGTACTTCATGATAGCAATTCAATGATGTCTTCTTTCTTTTTCATATCAGAAGGAATCTCAATGTTTAATTCAGCAGCATACTCACGTAACTCTTTCACAGTCATGTTACTTAGTACTGGTACTTCACTAACTACTGTCCTATCAGGTTCACTTGCTAAGTCCATGCCCAGGATCATACTCTTAGGATTAACAGTTACTTCAAATCCTGGTTCTTGACCTGTAGGAACAAATAGACTTCGCTTTTCTTCGTTATCCCAATACTCTGTACCTGATATTGTTTTTCTAATTTCAGTAATCATTTACATTCACTCTCCTTGTTTATTTTAAATAGCCTTTTCATATCTTACAAAATAACCCTATTTTTGAAAATTAATTAAATCCATAAAGATTTTATATACTCATAGTGCAATAATAAAAGATAGAAAGGAGGTGACATCGTGCATGCTATTAACAATTTATTCATGCGTTCAGTTCACTTCTTTTATGAACATTTTATCTTATACTTAATTGCCCTAGCTCTTAATGCAACATTCAGCGTTATGCTCATGGATTTTACGCATGATATCCCTACTAGTAAAGGAGCAATTGGCTACCTATTTACTAATCCTGAATATATTATCACCTCAATCCTACTTTCATCTAGTATTGGATTGGTATGGATAATACTTTCGTTTTTACCACTTGCGATTGCTTATGATAGTACAGATAAACTTGCTAAATTGGTTAGAATCTTTCTGGTGGCTATTGGAGTTGCTTTAACAATTACAGGATTCATGTTTATTTGCCGAGCAATCAGCTTTTTCGGTCTCTTAATTATTGGTGGTCTTATGGTATTCTTTGCCCTAAAAGCGATATCAGAAGATTAATAATCATCTTATTCAAAAATACTCAAAAGTAATTTATTCCTTATAATACCTTTTGGGTATTTCTTTTTATCTACCGCCTATGTAATTTTTGCATAATAAAAAGCACCCCATAAGGAATGCCATCAAAATATGGTATGTGAGACTATTCTTGATTGAGGAAACTTACTAGCTCGTATAATTCATCAGAGATTAGACTTCTAACAAAAGTTGTATTATCATCATCGGCTAACATTGATCCTGTACTTAAAATTTGCAAATTATTCATTTTTGTTAAAGATGACTTAAAAAGTTTAAACTCTTCATCCTCTAATACATTTCTCGGAAAATCTTCATGTAAATCACTATTCGTTTTCATAGGTGAATTCCTCATATAATCTTTCATGGGTACATTCAAATACACACATGCAGAATTCGGATTTTTCACCTCTGAATGTTCATCAAAATATAAACACACTTTTTTAAAGTTTTCTATATCCCAATCATTCATGTTTTTCAAAGCATTAACAAGTATCCAATCCTTATAATCAAATTTCTTGTTTTCTTTCATTACTTTCCCAGCTATAATTCCTAGAAGTTTTGATGAAACATCCGATACAGTTTTTGTCGATTCTTCTAGAATATCTAAAACTAAAAGCCTATTTACATTTTTCTTCAATAGCTCACCTAATTTTTGCAAATCATCAGAAGTAAGCTCTTCTCTTGAAAGTACCTTCATCCCCAACCCTTGAAGGAATGCTTTACACTTGTACTCTCTTCTTTTATTCATCAACATATTTGCGAAACTAAGATACGGACTACATTCAGAAAGCGTATCAACTAATTCATGACCATTCTTTAAAAAGCCTCCAACTGTTTCAGATACATCTTCAGGTATGTTTATTAAATCTAAGTTACCCTTAATATTCATCTTATCCACTCCCTTATTAGAAATTACTTCCAATATAAATATTATATCATTTCTATACGGGAATAAATCATAAAAGAGCAACCGTGCACCAGTTGCCCTTTCGTCAAATTCTTATGTTATTACTATAATCGATATTTTCAAGAGTTAACATTCATAAAACTTGGTGTCAGTAAAGTGCAAGTTCTTCAGCGAACTTTATTCTTTTTATTATTTCAGCATGTTTCTTATAGATATAACTAGAACTGTAATTCATATCCTCAGCTATCTCTTCTAATGTCATGCCATCCACATACTTCATTTTTAACACTTTGTTTTCTAATCCTTTGAACTTACTAATTAGCTCCAATAAGTCATGCATTGCATTCATCTTATGTGCTAACTCATATTCAATCGCTTCAATACGTTCTTCTACCTTTGCACCTTCTGATTCAGCAGTTAAACGTACATCTTGCAAATCACCACTGATCCAGCGTTTTAATTCAGCTTTTGTTTTATCTAAGTTGTAATCTAAGTATGCGATTCGTTCTTCTAATTTCTGATAGTCTTTCAGCCAGTCAAACAAATGATGATTCACCTACTTTCATTCGTATGTTCATTTTTTTATCTATATATTGTAAAATAAGATGATAAAATGAAAAGGAGTTTTATTAATGGAAAATCCAGCACATAAGCTATATTCCCTATTAGATCAAGCCTACTCAGAGTGTAAACTCAGCGTAAGCTCCCCAAGCTTTAAGAAAACTTGGGGTACAGTACTTGAAGTCAATCCAAACGAAACATCAGAATTAATAGCTTCATTCAGTTCAATGCTTAACCTTTTTCAAACCACAAAAGAATATATAAAAAATAACGAGAGATTAAACACTACAAAAAATTTAAATTTCTTACGTTCAATAGAAAAAGCACTTTATTCAATTAATTTTGACGGCAACATGTCATCTTTTACTCAACATTTAGATAAAGAAACACTAACAGCTTTATACTATATGGGCGAGAATATGAACTTTATTTATGACCTTAATGAAACTACAATCGATAGCGAGGAGATAAATAGTCTAGTTAACGAAGTCAACGAGCTAATAGACAATATTACAACCGCTAACTTACCAGAAGAAGTAAAGACCATATTATTTACAAATCTCAACAACATAAGAACTTCATTAATTTCTTATAAAGTTTCTGGTATTGAGGGAATGAAAACTGCATTAGAACAAACCATTGGCTCACTATTTATGAATAACGAAGTTATTACACCTGTAGCTCAAGATGAAAATGTTAAAGGTGTCTTCAATATCATTGATAAAATGAATACCGTTCTATCAACAGGTGTTGCAGTTAAAGATTTAGTTGGGCCAATCATGGGGCTATTACTTAAATAATCACAACCTTTTTATTATGAGGAAACGGTTCATATCGTTTCCTTCATTAAATTTTATAATCAAAACTTCAAATCTTATAAAACACGTTTATTTTTCTTTCTAAGACGTTTTAACACTTGTACGCCTATTTATATTAAGAAAGAAAAACAACTTCAAATTACTGTGATTATGACAGCCATTTTAATGTCGTAACTTGTCGATTATATTCAATCTTTAGTTATCATCATATGACACCCTTTTTCAGATACTCACGAGCCATATATAAGAAATGATGATATATGTAATTACCCGTGGTAGCTGGCTCAATAAATACCGTTGAAAATCCATATCGCACTTCAAATGTTTTTAAACTACCAAGTAACGCTTCTGGTTTGTATTGGCTTCGGTATTCACCTTTTAATATTTTGTGATAACCCTGTAGATCTTCCACAAGTAGAACAAATGGATGTTGAGCAGCACGAATCAATTCATTTTCAAATCTTGTACGGTCTTTAATTGATTGGACCAATTCATCTACACTATTTTTTCTTTCCACCCCAGCACTTAAATAAATATCTCGCGTAATGCCCATTTCAGGATTCTTAGGAATTACAGCTGAATAATCGGCCGTATCAATTTTTCTAAGTCTGAATGGAACATTCTTTTTGCGAAAATAATCAAGTACATGTTGGTTTTTTTGTTCCCTTGTATCCACCATGATTTCTAATGTATCCAATATCTCTTTCAATTCAGCATCTGAATATCGATAATGAATTTCTGTCATTTATTTCACCTTCCTAAAGTGCGACATTGCACGATTGAATATTTCTTGTGAAAGTTCGTCTGTTAATTTATTTTCATAGTTGGCCACAGATTCTTTTACATATAACCAACCATTAAGCGAGAAATTTAATGTTAATTCCATAACCAATCTTGCTGCAGCTTCATCATGATTGAACCAATCATTTATTTTTGGATTCATGTCTTGCTCAACACCGATAAAAAAATTAATAATTTTATCTATCGTTTGTTTCACCGCATGATCTTGGTCTGAATAATTACCTTGCAAATATTTAATAATACGTAACTTATATTCTTTAATAACTGATTCAATTTCAGGAGCAATCTTCTCATGATTCTCAATGTATAAGTCATCGCCATCAAGAACGAGCTTCGCTCCCATTGATTGAACATCAGCACATATTTGTTTTGGATGCATATTACACCTCTTTTTTCTAAAAGGGTTATCGAGGGTTACTAAGTTTTCCATTCAGTAACCCACTACAAAACCAGTCGTATCAAGGGTTCAAGGTCAATTTGGGTTATCAGGGTTACTAAAGTTACCCGATTTTCTATTAAAGTCCTATATATATATTATTTTTTTATTTATTTATTTTCTTATAGGCTGTTATAGGAAACTCAGTAACCTTAATAACCCATAAGCTATAAACCATTGATATAACAACGTTTATACGGGTTACTGAAAAAATAGTTTAGTAACCCTTCAGTAACCCAACATCAAATCTTTTTCCTATTTATAGGAGTTATGTTACTTTCTTCTTTTTTATCGTCTGTTGAAAACAAACTCGCGCTAGCATGATTATTTAATGTCATGCCCATAATGAAAGTTTTATTTTTTGATCCTTTTTCTTTTTTGAACCCACGAATTTCTAATTGACGATAAAAGGCACGATTCTTTAAATCTAATTCGTTATTTTGATAACACCACTTTGTATAATTTTCATATAGCAGCTTCGCTTCAATTCTCTCTGTAGGATGTACCGTACAATTTTCATCAATGAAAGGTGCCAATATGTCCATATCCTCACGATATTCAGCCGTCGCTGCCGTCACGGCTTCAGGAGCACGCAACCCTTCGGTCTGCCACTTCATGCACCCCTCAACAGCCCACCGCAAAACCCCAGGCATTTCTTTTGCTAATTTATCTGGTAGATCATAATCAATCTTGTCTTTTGGGATTGTTACGGTAAACGGAATAAGCATAATCCTTCTCCAAATACCTTCATCCGAACCTTTTACAATCGGCTTATGGTTGGTAGTGAAGAATACTTTAAATTCAGGTGTAAACTCAAAGTATTCCTGGCGTAAGAAACGAGCTGACATTTTCTCACCACCTGTGATTTGTTTAACCAGGGCTTCAGATAATTGTTGCCCTTCTTCACTCTCAACAGCTGATACAAAACGTGCTCCATCAAGTCGGGCCACATCATTATTGATTCCTGAATCATTTCTCTTTTTCAAGAACGTGTCACTGTTTGTCTGTCTTCCATAATCACCAAGTAGGTCCTGAATGATATTGATAAAAGTAGATTTACCATTACGGCCATTACCAAATAAGAAAAACATTACTTGCTCTTTAGTTACACCGGTTAATGAATAACCGATTGCTTTTTGTAAATAACTAATGAGTTCATGATCCGCTTCACCGGTATGTGTTTTAAAAATACTTTCCAAGAAAGCTTTCCAGTTTGGACACTCAGCATTTCTGTCATACTTGATTGGAGAAAGCTTTGTTAATAACAGGTCACGGTCATGCGGTAATAATTCACCGGTCTTTAAATCGATAACTCCGTTATCACAGTTAAATAGAAAGTTATGAGAATCCAATTCTTTCTTTTTAACGGATACCATTGGTCTTACATCCAATATGCTATTTATCCTAATTGACCGTCTTTCACATTTCTTTGCCCAATCATGCAGCATCTTTGATTGATATTTATCTTCTGTAGCTTTTGCTTCTCCGTATATGGCTCTCAGCGTTTTGGCCGTGATAGCTTCAATCTGTCTCTTGCTATCCTCATGCCAATGCTTACCGTTCCATATAAGCCATTCCAACTCATTACAATAACGAACATTCTCGCCATGATAATATGCAATACGTTCTGCATTTCCTAACTCAGTTAAATGAAACTTTGGGGCTTCATCGATAATTTCCTCAGTATCTTCAATTGAGTTATCGGATATATAAACTTCATACTTTTTCTCTTCCGGCGGTTCATAATCAGCTATTGTGGAAGGAGTTGAAAGAATTGCTGTATCAATTGTCATTTGTCCATATGTACGGCCATCACTTGAATGTGGCTTATCCCACTTCTCACGAAGTAAGGAAGATTCTCTAAACATTGAATCCATCTTTGCAGCATCTTTATCCGTCCAAAATGCTAAGTGATTACATAAGGCCATATCAGTTGAAGAATGATCACCGTTAATCAACATGCCCTGGAATAAATCTTTAATGGATGCACCGCTTTTACTGTCAAACATTCGCTCCCATAATTCTGCATTCGATAGACCCGTAATATCTTCTCGTTCAAATGAAGTAGTACTTTGTTTCTTTTCAGGATTTGGCTTTTCTTTCAAATACTTATCAAATAAAACTTTTAATTCATCCGTTCTATCTTCCACAGGAACTTGATCTAAGCAATCACCAGTGAATGTGAAATACCGTCCATGTCTATATACTTCCAATCCAATATCAACGTTTTTCCGTCCTGTGCCTGGTCCTTTTAGTGGCAACTTACCTTTTGCAATGATGTGGATTCCATCACCACTTGGTGAATATTCCGTGTAACTATTAACCGTTTCAATAACTTCCTCAGCTAAACTTGTAAGCGCACCTTCTTGAATACAATGGTCAATGTCTATTCCTACAAATGGATCATCTTTAGAAAACATAAATCCGATTCCGTCATATCCACCTTGTTCATAAAACTTTATGATTGTCGGAAACGTTGACCAGCTCCGTTTATTATTTGATTGAGCCATTTCCCCATTGATTTGATAAGGAACTTTTGTTTTCTTACCGTTTCTTACTTCTGACCGCCATAAGATCCAATGAGGAGTGTTTTTAAGCTCTGCCGGTATTTGATTAAATTTATATCTCATTTGATTTTCTCCCTTTTGAAAAGGGAGCCGTTAGTAGCTCCCTCCTATTTGAATCTTGTTAATTAATTTTTAGAATGGAATATCCTCATCTGAAACAGTGAATCCAGTACTTGGAGCTGCTACTTCAGAAACTTTAAATCCTTTTACCTCCGGATATTTTTTACCGTTATATTCACGCTCACCTACTACTAATCGTAATGGTTTATTTAAGAATGTATCAGCCCATTCTTTGTAGCTACTAAATTGCATTCCATCCGGGAATTGCGCCGCCTTTGATGCTGCTTGGAATCTCCACATTGCTTTTTCAGTAACCGTGAAATTATCAAATAGAATCTTTTGACCTTGGAATGGTTGGTCCACATCGCTACGAATCTCGTAATCAATGATTACTCGGTTATTACCTGACTCTGCTTGTTTTAATTCATAATTAACAACCGTTACTTCATATTCACCCGGTTTAATTACCTCAAATTCTGCTGCTTGACTGTGATCTACTTTAAACATTATTTATTCCTCCAATTTTTTTAATATGGTATTACAGCAAGGATGTTGTGCGGATGGAGCGCTTCTCCATGCCCTACAACTAAAATCCCTCTGTATTTTTCATATTGATAAACATCAACTTTTTGCATAAATTGACCTGCTAACTTTTTTTGAATTTCAATAAGTTGCTCTTGTGTCATTCTTTTTCTCCAGATTCACTAAAGGGTTGCAACCTCTCTAAAGCAACTCTTAAGAATTTCATATTGAAATCTTCAAGTTTTTGATTAGTTTTAAATTCAATTTCAGAAAGCATTTTCGTTGCTTCATCATTCGTACTAGCAATTTCTTTAATTTGTGCAATAAGATTGTTTCTTTCATTTTCTTCCTCGGTTTTCACATCAACACCCAACTCAAGCCATTTGTATAATTTCCGACCTACTTCAGCAGTAATCTTCTGTGGATGTCCTTCGAACATTTGCGTATTATCCTTTGAAGTATCCGCTATATGGTCAATATCGATTACAAAATTAAGCATGAATTCATATTCCATTTCATCCTTTTGCACTGGCTTAGTACCAACTTTACGTGGGGCCATTTTTCCTTTTGCATCAGGCTCTACTACATACTCAGTTTTAGTTCGTAAAGTTGCTAATATATGAACATTGTTCTGAGTTAACGTTTTTATTAATTTAGTAGTTTCAGATGAAAGCTTGCCCCAGTTTTGAAATGAGTTACCAGACATTTCACCATGAGTTTCTATAATGCCGCCTTCGCCTTGCCAGTTATGTGACAAGGAATCGATGATAAGTACTTCAGCACCAGCATTCTTCATAACTCGAACCGCTTCGTTATATCTTTCAGTTGAGTACGGTGGAGTGAAATTAATATGAAGGAAGTTCCCTATCTTTGTTTCCCCATACACAAGACCTACATGAAGTTTTGAACGTTCATGCTCTGTATCGATAACACCAATCTGCTTCCACAATTCTTCTTCTGATAAGTTAGGATATGCTTCTTGCATCATCCCAAAGGCTGTAAGTAATGAACTACCTGTTTTACCTGAACCACTACAACCGATAAAACCAATTACAGCTTTCATCTTTTCGCGTTTCGCTTCTGTTACTTGGAACATGTTTATACCTCCACACTATAAGAAATAGATTCAGGCTTAACCGTCATCCCTGGAACAATTTGTCCATCCTCATCTACAACTACTTTTTCACCGCTAATTTCTTCAATCTTAAATTTCTTCTTCAAATCACCCCATTTAACTTCTGTTTTTAGGCAGTCATCAAGATGGTTTTCAATAGCGTATTGAAGTACCTGGTCTTTATCTTTTTGCTCTGGCGCTTCACTACTCTTACGAGTTTTGGATTTACCGTAAGGCGTACTAATAGTTTTCTGTTTTGGATCCGCTGCAAGTTGTTCCGCATGGTAACGATGGATATGACTTTCAAAGAAACTAATGCTATCGTGGATAGGCTTTAATTCTTTTTGCTCCCATTGTGCAATACGGTCACGTTCAACATTTGCCAACGTTGTAATTTTCTTTTCTTCCGCTTTAAGTGCAGTCAATTTACGGAATGCCCAATTAAGGCCTTCCAAATCACTAATTTCAAATCGCTTCTCTGCATCCTGTAATTCATCAACTTCCGCTAATTCAATTGCTTGTAATGAGTTCATTGATATTACCTCCAAATTTATTTTTGAATTCCTGTGCGGTATAAAGAGAAAAGTATGTAAGACTATTTTTCGTAAATTCAACTTGTAGAGGAAAATCCGAATCATCACGTTTTACCACTTCTAATTTTCCTTCTTCATTTAAAAGTTCTTCTAACAATTGATGTCTCACATGAACCTTATTCTCTAAATAAACACCCAGAATCCCTTTTCCTTCGGCTAAACGAACAGCTTGTACACATTCCTCAACTGCTTTAATCATTTTGTACCTCTTCATAATCAATGGTTTTCCTAACCAATACACCGCCAATTTCATTAGCTTTTCTTTTAGCATTGTGAGTATTTTCATACTCCACCGCATTTCTAACTTCTTTAGTCATTACTAGATCGTCTTCATCTTGGAGAAATACATTCCCTAACATAACCAGATATGAAGTTTTCACTTCTAATTGTTTATTCATTTAAAACGCTCCTTTACTCAAATGCATTTCATGCTATAATGACTGTGAATTTTGTTTTTCTAAATCACCTGTTGGCGCAGGTGTTTTTTCTTTTTATACAGCTCGAAAGCATTCAACATTTTGTTCCGCAATTAAGTAATTCGTTAGATTCCCTTCTAGTACGGCATCCTGTCCAAACATAAAATACTTATCATCTTGCTTGATTTCACAACCATAGAAATCTTCAATTGGATGATCAAGTTCCTTAATAGATTCATCTTCAGCAATGTCTTCCACAAATATTGCATCGATACTACTAACCCCAATATGTAATGGAACCTTTCCAGTAGCACCTTCCCATTCAATTGTTGATAAAAAACCAAAGCTATTTTTAAATGTATTAAATTGTGCTGCCGTAAAACTAACCTTTGCACCTGATTTAAAAACCAACGTTACTTCCTTCAATTAACTCACCTCCCTTCGCTCTAAAACCTCACGGTTCATTTCATATATTTTGCGCTTTGCTTCTAATTCAGTGATAAGCAATAACGCTGGACTCTTTTGCATCTCTGCACATTGCTGACGTACTTGAGATACTTTCATTAATTTACTTGCTGATAATACTCCGTTCACTTTGTTTCACTCTCCTTGATATTTTTTGATAAATAACGACTTCATTTTTCGACATTTTACAAACAAAAAATAAAACCCTTATTTATCAATGTATCGGCTGTTCTTTTATCCACATTAATAAAAAACATTCGGCATCTACTGCTGGGAAGTACCATTTCCCACCTATTTTGTATTTTTGAAAACGTTCATCATAGAAAAACTTTTCTTTTATGGTGTTTTCACTCATGCTAGTTTGTTTACAAAGCTCTTTCATATCCCACAAAGTTTTTCTTCGCTCAATTTGATCGAGCCGCTTTTTTAACTCCTCTAAAAAACGTTGTTCAATAATTTGATTATCTAATTGAACGTTAAGCACGTTTTCACCTTCTTTCGCGCTAAGAAAATTCGACATTTTCTTTTCAAAAAAATTGAGGATTCCTCCTCGTCATCACTACCTTTAAACGGTAGTTTAGTTTAAAAAAAATTCATCATCATACTTTCCATCATTAATAATAGGTAATCGAATATTATCAGAGGGAATTTTATATACTATAGATGCTTTCTGTAAAATATGACCCGGAATCGCTGTAATTCCTTGCTCGTAATTACGTAGGGTTTTCCCAGTTACCTCAAGTAATTTCGCTGCTTCTTCTTGTCTTAATTCAGCATTAACTCTAGCGGCTTTTAATGTTATCTGAATCATATCATTACCTCCTTTCGTTAATTTCTACACTCAATATACTACCTTTAAACGGTATAGTCAATACCAACAAGTATAAAAAATACCTTTTAAAAGTATTTATCCTCTTTACACAGATACCGAAAAACGGTAATATATAATTAGAAAGCGAGGTGATACCAATGAACACTCAACAACGAATGAAAGATATTATGGCAAATAACTTAAAGGAACATGCTAATAAAAAAGGTGTTTTCCAATCAGATTTAGCCAAAGACTTAGATTTACCAGAAACAACCGTTTCTAACTGGTTCAAAGCAAAAACATATCCAAGACCAGATAAAATACAACTGTTAGCTGATTATTTTAAAATCAATCGATCTGACTTAACTGAAGATAAACCTTCAAATATATATGAAGCTCCTATTCATCCAGTAAAAGTACCTATTTTAGGAAAAATAGCTTGTGGATTACCTATATGCGCTGAAGAGAACTATGAAGGATATCGTTATGAAATGCCTGATATTTTACCACGAGGTGAAGTATATTACCTAGAAGCTAAAGGTAATTCAATGGAACCTACTATACCTAATGGATCTTTTGTTTTAATTAGAAAACAAGATGATGTAGAAAATGGAGAAATAGCCGCAGTTCAAGTTAATGGAGATACCGAAGCAACTTTAAAAAGGGTAAAGAAGCAAGGTGATGTCATCATATTAATGCCTGACAACTCTTCATATGAACCTTTAATCATTACAGCTACTACTCCCGCACGAATAATTGGAAAAGCAATACGTTTTACAAGAGATCTTTAAATTTCTAGCGCTAGTAATTTAACAACAAAGAGTAGGCGACGGTCTACTCTTTTTAAACAAACGGAAAGGAGTTCTTAAATGGCTAGTTTCCATAAATATCGAAAAAAAGGATCGAATAAAGATTCTTGGGAATATCGAATACGATATAAAGATTTAATTACTCAAAAATTCAAAGAGAAATCCAAAAAAGGATTTTCAAGCAAAGCGGAAGCAAAATTAGCGGCTGAAGAAATGGAACGACAGTTACGTGAAGGCACTAATCCAACTGGCGAATCCATGAAAGAGTACCTCATTACATGGTTAAACGAATATAAAAAAGGGACAGTGGCAATAAATACGCTTCTCTCTCATCAGAACAACATAGAAAAACACATTATCCCTTATTTTAAAAACATTCTTTTAAAAGATTTCAAACCAGTACTATACCAAAAGTTTATTAATTCTTTAGTCGATAACGGCTACAGTAGACGTACCATCGAAATTGTCCACGGAACTATGAATAACGCTATGGAGAAAGCTATAATTCTAGAGAAGATAACTAAAAACCCTTGTATAGGAGTAGAAATAAAAGTTAAAGCAAAAGAGTCTGAAGTGAAATTTATTGAATCGGATCGACTTGCTGACTTTTTAAGGGAAGCTTATAAATATGATTATATTTATTGGATTTTTTATAAAGCTCTTATTGAAACGGGGATGCGAAAAGGAGAAGCTGCCGCACTTCAATGGACTGACATTGACTTAAAGGAAAAGACCATTATCATAAATAAGTCATTGGATTTCAGGTTAGCTTCTAAAAATCCTGAAATGATGTTTGGAGATACAAAAAACTATAATTCAAAGCGAACAATCACTATTAGCGAAGGACTCGCTAGCGATTTACGCTTCCACCAGAAATATCAAAACCAAAATAAAATCGCATTAAATGATTGCTACTACTTTGAATTTAATTTAGTTTTCTGTAGAAACGATGGAAATTATTTACCTAAGTCCAGTCTTTTTAATTCTTTCTCTAGGATTTTAAAGAAAGCAGATTTGCCATCATTACCTATTCATTCATTACGTCATACACATGCTGTATTACAGCTTGAAGCTGGGGCAAGCATGAAGTATTTACAAGAACGTCTTGGACATGGCAGTATGCAAATTACTGCCGATGTATATTCCCACATTAGTAAGAAGCTAGATCAAGAAGCAATGGCCAAATTTGAGGAACATATGCGAAATATCTTAGAGTAATTTTCAAGATATTTGTGGGCATTTTGTGGGCAGCAATTTTAAGTGCTCAAATTATAATTATTTTGCCCACATTAAAAAACCCTCAACACATCATGTGTCAAGGGTTTAAGCCTCTTAGTATAGAGACATATATTGATCGCGTTCCCATTGGTGAACTTGCGTTCTAAAGATATCCCACTCAATCTCTTTCGCTTCGATGAAGTGCTCAAGTAAATGCTCACCTAGTGCACCACATACTACTTCGTTAGATTGTAATGTAACTAATGCTTGCGCTAATGTTGCTGGTAAGTCAACGATACCTGCTTCTTCACGCTCTTCTTTTGTCATTACATAGATGTTACGGTCTACTGCAGCTGGTGGAGTTAATTTGTTTTTAATTCCGTCAAGACCTGCTGCTAATAATGTAGCCATTACTAAATATGGGTTTGCAGCTGGGTCAACACTACGTACTTCTACGCGTGTACTAATACCACGAGATGCAGGGATACGTACTAATGGGCTACGGTTTTGTGCAGACCATGCTACGTAACAAGGAGCTTCGTATCCAGGTACTAAACGCTTGTAAGAGTTTACAGTTGGATTTGCTACCGCTGTAAATGCTGGTGCGTGTTTTAAAATACCTGCGATGAAGTGACGAGCATCATCACTTAATTGTAAGTCACCATTTTGATCGAAGAATACGTTCTCACCATTTTTAAATAGTGATAAGTTACAGTGCATACCTGAACCGTTCACACCGTATAATGGTTTCGGCATAAATGTTGCGTGTAAACCGTGTTTACGAGCAATTGTTTTTACAACAAGTTTGAATGTTTGAATGTCATCACATGAGCGAATTGCACTTGCATATTTAAAGTCAATTTCGTGTTGACCTGGTGCAACTTCATGGTGAGACGCTTCAATTTCAAAGCCCATCTCTTCTAGTTCAAGAACGATATCACGACGACAGTTTTCCCCTAGATCCATCGGCGCAAGGTCGAAGTATCCACCGTTATCGTTTAATTCTAATGTTGGATTTCCTTTTTCATCTACTTTAAATAGGAAGAATTCCGGCTCTGGTCCAAGATTGAAATCTGAGAATCCTAAAGCTTCCATTTCTTTTAACACACGTTTTAAATTGTTACGTGGGTCTCCATCAAATGGAGTGCCATCCGCATTGTAAATGTCACAAATTAGACGAGCAACTTTACCTTTTTCGGCAGTCCATGGGAAAATTACCCAAGTGTCTAAATCAGGATATAAATACATATCAGATTCTTCAATACGTACGAAACCTTCAATCGAAGATCCATCAAACATCATTTTGTTGTCAAGAGCTTTCGTTAATTGTCTCACTGGAATCTCTACGTTTTTAATTACTCCTAAAAGGTCTGTAAATTGTAAACGGACATACTTTACATTCTCTTCTTCCGCCAAACGGAAAATATCTTCTTTTGTGTACCTAGCCATTATAAATTCCTCCTTAGTCCCTCTAAACACCTTCAGAATCAGTTCTCTTTAGTGAAAAAACCTTGAAATATCACCTTGTCGCAATGAAGTTCGATTAAATCTACCTGTATGTTGTAGTTCGTCTCGAAGTATTTTGCGAAGCTCAGTTTTTGAAATTTCTTTCGTTTCTTCTTTTACTTTCACTGCTTCTGTTTGATTTTCTTTCATTAGTAACACTTGTTTAATACCAGCCATATTCAAGCCTTGATCTAATAAATCTTTAATCTCTAACAACTTATCTACATCGTTAAATGAAAATAATCTACGATTCCCCTTTGTACGGGTTGGAGAAACAAGATTATGCTCTTCATAGTAGCGAATTTGACGTGCAGATAATTGTGTTAAATCCATAACAATACCAATAGGAAACAGCGGAGCAGAACGTCTATCTTCTTTCATTGTTTCAGTTCCTCCTTCGCCTTAACTGCTTCTCATTCTATACCATGTTATGTTTAGTGTCAATAGATGTTAGCTTTTCTTACATGATTTTTTTATAAATTTTTTCATTCTTTTTTTCTAATGAAACAAATCATTACTTTCACGCGAAAAAAGCTGTCGAAATCGACAGCTTCCCTTTAAGAAATTGTTAATAATTCCTTTTCAATTAATGCATCAATTGCAGAACAAATCGCAATCTTCACATGTGAATAAGTTAACCCACCTTGCACGTAAGCAACATAAGGCGGACGAATTGGACCATCGGCCGACAATTCAATACTCGCACCTTGAATAAACGTTCCCGCAGCCATAATGACATCATCTTCATAACCCGGCATATAGTTGGCATATGGAGTGAAGTGAGAATTAATTGGAGATGCATATTGAATTGCTTGGCAAAACGCAATCATACGATCTTTATCATCAAATTGAACAGACTGAATTAAATCTGTTCTTGGTGCATTCCATGCTGGTGATGTATTCATTCCTAATTTTTCTAAAAATGCAGCTGTAAAAATCGCACCTTTTAGTGCTTGTCCCGCTACATGCGGCGCTAAGAAGAAACCTTGATACATTTCTTGCAGACTGTATAAAGATGCACCTGCTTCCGCACCGATTCCTGGAGATGTCAAACGATATGCACACGCTTCAACATACTGTTCTTTACCAACAATATAGCCACCAGTTTTAACAATTCCACCACCTGGGTTTTTAATAAGCGAACCTGCCATTAAATCTGCACCAACATGACACGGCTCTTGCTCTTCAATAAACTCGCCATAACAGTTATCTACAAACACAACAACATCCGGTTTAATTTCTTTAACAAACGCTATCATCTCTTTAATTTGAGAAATAGTAAACGACGGACGAGTAGCATAACCTTTTGAGCGCTGAATACCGATCATTTTCGTATTACTTTGAATTGCAGCCGCAACAGCTCCAAAATCAACAAGCCCCTCTTCGGTAAGCGGAACTGCATTATAACCAATATTATATTCTTTAAATGAACCTACACCTTTTCCGCGTACACCAACGATTTCTTCTAACGTATCATACGGCTTGCCAGTGATGTACAATAACTCATCTCCTGGACGTAAAATACCGAATAACGCTGTAGAAATAGCGTGCGTACCTGAAATAATTTGAGGACGAACAAGACCTGCTTCCGCTCCAAATACATCCGCATACACTTTTTCTAACGTATCACGACCAATATCATCATAACCGTAACCTGTCGTTGGAATAAAGTGCGAATCACTAATTTTATGTTTACGAAAACTTTCTAATACACGAAACTGATTACTTTCAATCACTTCATCCGCACGTTTATGTACTTCTGTAATTTGGCTTTCTACTTCTTTTACGATTGGAGCAATTTTTTCTCCATTTTTCAAACGATCAAACATTTTTATTTTCTCCTTCTTCCACTAAAAATCTCTTTAATTGCACATTAAGCGATGAATGAGCAAAAATATACCCTGCGCAATCATATACAAATTTATCTTCCAAAAACTCCATCTTTGTTAATAGTGTCTCCGTCTTTAATAGCGTTAACAACTTACCTTCACTCGGAGGAATTTCCACTTGATAACGATTCATTTCTTCCTTCATTTTCGTTTCTATTGCTTCTTTTATATGTAATAGATCTTTTTCTTCAAAAGCACTAGTCATTAAGAAATCACTTTTCGGAAACGGAATAAAGTTTTGATGTAATTCATCTTTTTTATTATATAACGTAATAATAGGAATATGATTAATTTCAAGTTCTGACAATAATTGTTTTACTGTTTTCTCATGCCCTACATAATTCGGATCTGCAGAATCAACTACATGTAAAATAACGTCTGCTTCACCAGCTTCTTCTAATGTCGAACGAAAAGCAGCAATTAATGACGTAGGTAAATCTTGTATAAAACCAACTGTATCAGTTAGTAATACTGTATATCCAGAAGGTAACGGCATCTTCCTTGTCGTCGGGTCTAACGTTGCAAACAACAAGTTTTCTTCAAACGTATCAGCTTCCGTTAATCTATTAAACAGTGTAGATTTCCCCGCATTCGTATACCCTATTAATGAAACTTGAAATACTTTATTATCTTTTCTTCTTTCACGATATCTTTTTCGATGTTCCACAACAACTGCAAGTTGCTTCTTTATTTCATCAATGCGCGATCGAATATGACGACGATCCGTCTCAAGTTTCGTCTCACCCGGCCCTCTCGTTCCAATACCACCACCAAGACGTGATAAAGACAATCCTTGTCCCATAAGACGTGGCATTGTATATTGCAACTGAGCTAATTCTACTTGAAGCTTACCTTCCCTCGACTTCGCACGTTGCGCAAAAATATCTAATATAAGTTGCGTTCGATCAATTACCCTCGCATCTAATACTGAGGATAAATTCCGAATTTGACTCGGCGTTAATTCGTTATTAAATACGATAACATCCGGTGCTAATTCTTCAGTTAACATTGTAAGCTCTTCTAATTTACCTTTACCTATATAAGTCGCCGGATGAAACTTCGGTCGTTTTTGTGTTGTAGACACTAACAATTCTGCTCGTGCAGTCTTCGCTAGTGATGCAAGTTCTTTCATGGAATGCATAAATTTTTCATCATCATCTTGCGGCAATTGACAGCCCACTAATATGACTTTTTCTTTTTCTTCCATCAAATATGTTCACTCATCCTTTTCGAAATTTAAACCTTCTAATATAATAGCAGAGGAAGCACATTTCATCTAGTTAGCGGGGGAGAGAATTCATGGCATGGGAGATTTTTAGCATCATAGGCACAATTGCTTTCGCGCTAAGCGGAGCCATTGTTGCAATGGAAGAGGATTATGATATTTTCGGGGTGTATATTTTAGGAATGGCAACCGCATTTGGGGGAGGTGCCCTTCGTAATTTATTAATCGGTTATCCGATTGTCGCGTTTTGGCAACAAGACATGTTATTCCAAATCGCACTTTTATCAATGACAATTATTTTTCTTTTTCCAAATAAATTAATTAGACACTGGAAAAAGTGGGAAAATATCACTGATGCTATCGGCTTATCAGCATTTGCCGTACAAGGAGCACTATATGCTCAGAAATTAAATTTACCAATTAGCGCCACAATCGTAGCAGCTGTTTTAACTGGCATTGGCGGTGGTATCATCCGCGATCTTTTAGCCCGCAGAAAACCTCTCGTTCTTCGAGCTGATGTATATGCTTTTTGGACGATTTTAGCAGGTTTCTTAATTGGCGCTCAAATTATTGTTAGCGATTGGGCTCTATACACCTTATTCATTTTAATTGTTTGCTTCCGCATGGTTTCTATTCATTACAAATGGCACTTACCGCATAGGCGCATCGACACAAACGAACGTTCAATGCACAAATAGCAATCCAACCTCTTTACATATGGTAAAGGGGTTTTTCTTTTCTAATGAGTTTTTCCCTACATAATGTTTATACTAATTCTCAAAGCGAGGTGAATACAAATGACAAACCATGTGAATAAAGGTGCTCAAAAAAGCTCAGTAGGTCAAATTGGACACGATCCTAATTCTGCACACGAAAAAAGCGCTAAAATGGAACGATTCCATAAATCTTATCAAGAAAAAGCAAAAAAATAGTAAAAGCACTTATACAGAAAAAACAGACGCACAGTTTACGTACTGTGCGTCTCCTCTTCAAGCATCAAATCGCTACTTGATATCCCTATTAAATCATATTTATCATACGTATCCTCTTGTAACAGCCGCATAGCCTGTGTACGAATCGATTTTTCAACTATATTCCGTACATATCGTCCATTACTAAACGATGTAATTTGCGACGAGTACTTTACAGCATGTAAATGATCTCTAAATTTCCATTCAGCCTCTTTCGATAACTGGTATTCACGCTCTTCATACATCCTCTTCCCAATTTCTAACAGCTGATTTACTGAGTAATCCGCAAATTCAATTATAAACGGAAAACGGGATTGTAGTCCTGGATTTAATGAAAGAAAGTGATTCATCTCTCTTGAATATCCAGCTAAAATCAATACAAAACCGTGTTGTTTATCTTCCATATGTTTTACGAGCGTATCAATTGCCTCTTTCCCAAAATCTTTTTCTCCCCCTCGGGCTAATGAATACGCCTCATCAATAAACAAAATACCTCCCATTGCTTTTTTTATTAAATCCCTTGTTTTTTGAGCTGTATGACCGATGTACTCTCCTACAAGATCCGCACGTTCAGCTTCAACTAAGTGCCCTTTTGATAGAATATTCATCTCAAACAATAATTTCCCTATCATTCTAGCAACAGTTGTCTTCCCTGTACCTGGATTCCCTTTAAACAACATATGGAGTACTTGCTTCTCAGACTTCAACCCTATTTCTTGTCTTTTTTTATTGACATAAATCCAAGCATATATTTCTTTTATTATCTTTTTTATATCATCCATCCCAACGAGCTTCCCCATCTCTTCTTCAATTCTTTGCAGCATCTCATGTTTCGTAGTAGTTTCATTTGAAATTACTGTTTTATTTTCTGCGGGCGGTAAAGAAATTTTCTTTCGATGATTTAACACAATGTTAATTTGATTATTATTTTTCTTTCGCATCGATTGTTCCATACAATCACCTCATTTTATCCACTCACCAAATATTATTATTCCTGCCTCCCTTGCAAATGACTATTTTCAGAAAAGTTTGCTATAATATAAGAAATAATGAAGGTGGTGGGACTATGGAGACAACGGAATTCCATGATACAATACAAGCCTTTTCTATTTTTTTATTGAATAAAGGCCGAAAACCTTCAACCATTAAACGTTACGTTTATGACATTGAAGATTTCGGACATTGGTTAGAAAAAAACAAAAAGCTCCCTTCCAGTAATATATGGGCTACACTTTGTACAAAAGACTACGAAGATTACTTTTCCGACTTAAAAAAGAATCGACATTACTCAGAGAAAACGATGCACCGTGTATTTATTGTATTGAATAGAATGCATCACTTTCTAAACATCCCTAACCCATTAAAGAACATGGAAATTTCTATTCAACCAGATCGCACACTTCGCAATGAAGATTTCATTTCATCTGATGAAGAAAAAAGATTAAAACATATAGTCACTTCATTAGAAGGACTTTCAGAAAAACAACGTCCTGTGCGCCCTTTATTGATGGATCGTAATATCGCTATTTTAAACTTATTAATTGACTATGGATTATCCTTACAGGAACTTACAGCATTAACTATGAATCACGTCCACTTTGAAACTAACACATTATCTATCCCAGCAACCGCAGGGGTAGAAAGAACAATTACATTAACCAGCGAAGACAAAAAACAACTATATACTTATTACAAAAGTATCCCTGAACCCGTTCGTCCAAAATACCATAGTAATGATCCATTATTTATCGCATTTGATTTTAATCGCGGAACATACAGATGGGTATACGAAAATGATGCACCAAAGGGATTAACAGAAATCGCTATCCAAAAAATGATTCGCCTTGAGGTATCTAGAGCTAATTTACGCAAAGGAATATCAGGACAACACTTTCGTAACACCTATATTTTAAACTTAATAAAAAAAGAAACTCCGGAGTCAGAAATTATAAAACTAGTTGGGTTCAAATCAAAAATTTCACTAAAACGATATTATCAATACGCAGAAAATAGAAAAAACGCCTTATCATGAGGCGTTTTTTCTATTTTTTCTTCAAACAAACGATTTTACTATGACCATTTAACTAATTTTTGCATCTACTATGATGAGTTTCATTTACATTCTCATTAGAAAGGAGAGATTTAATGTCTCGTTATGACGACAGTCAAAACAAATTCTCCAAACCATGCTTTCCAAGTAGCGCCGGACGAATCCCAAATACCCCATCAATCCCAGTTACTAAGGCACAACTTAGAACGTTTCGCGCAATCATTATCGACTTAACAAAAATAATCCCAAAACTTTTCGCAAATCCATCTCCCCAAAACATTGAAGATTTAATTGATACATTGAACCTACTAAGTAAATTTATTTGTTCGCTAGACGCTACTTCCTCCCTGAAAGCGCAAGGATTAGCTATTATAAAAAACTTAATAACTATATTAAGAAACCCAACCTTCATAGCAAGTGCTGTATTTGTTGAACTCCAAATTTTAATTAATTATTTACTTTACATCACAAAGTTATTCCGAATCGATCATTGTACACTCCAAGAACTCCTTAAATTAATTGCAGAGTTACAAACTACTCTAGTTAATTCGGCTTCGTTCGGCAGAGGGCCTACTGGACCTACTGGTCCTACCGGACCTCGAGGTAACACGGGCGCTACCGGTGCGACTGGACCTACTGGACCTCGAGGTAACACGGGCACTACCGGCGCGACTGGACCTACTGGACCTCGAGGTAACACGGGCGCTACCGGTGCTACTGGGCCTACTGGACCTCGAGGTAACACAGGCGCTACCGGTGCGACTGGGCCTACTGGACCTCGAGGTAACACGGGCGCTACCGGCGCGACTGGACCTACTGGACCTCGAGGTAACACAGGCGCTACCGGTGCGACTGGACCTACTGGACCTCGAGGTAACACGGGCGCTACCGGTGCGACTGGACCTACTGGACCTCGAGGTAACACGGGCGCTACCGGTGCTACTGGGCCTACTGGACCTCGAGGTAACACAGGCGCTACCGGTGCGACTGGGCCTACTGGACCTCGAGGTAACACGGGCGCTACCGGCGCGACTGGACCTACTGGACCTCGAGGTAACACAGGCGCTACCGGTGCGACTGGACCTACTGGACCTCGAGGTAACACGGGCGCTACCGGTGCGACTGGACCTACTGGACCTCGAGGTAACACGGGCGCTACCGGTGCGACTGGACCTACTGGACCTCGAGGTAACACGGGCGCTACCGGTGCGACTGGACCTACTGGACCTCGAGGTAACACGGGCGCTACCGGTGCGACTGGACCTACTGGACCTCGAGGTAACACGGGCGCTACTGGTGCTACTGGGCCTACTGGACCTCAAGGTAACACGGGTGCTACTGGACCTCAAGGCAACACGGGTGCTACGGGTGCCACGGGACCTCAAGGTATTCAAGGTAATACGGGTGCTACTGGCGCTACTGGACCTCAAGGTATTCAAGGTAACACAGGCGCTACGGGTGCCACTGGCGCTACTGGACCTCAAGGCGCTCAAGGTAACACAGGCGCTACGGGTGCCACTGGCGCTACCGGACCTCAAGGCGCTCAAGGTAACACAGGCGCTACGGGTGCCACTGGCGCTACCGGACCTCAAGGCGCTCAAGGTAACACAGGCGCTACGGGTGCCACTGGCGCTACCGGACCTCAAGGCGCTCAAGGTAACACAGGCGCTACGGGTGCCACTGGCGCTACCGGACCTCAAGGCGCTCAAGGCAACACGGGTGCTACGGGTGCCACGGGACCTCAAGGTATTCAAGGTAATACGGGTGCTACTGGCGCTACTGGACCTCAAGGTATTCAAGGTAACACAGGCGCTACGGGTGCCACTGGCGCTACTGGACCTCAAGGCGCTCAAGGTAACACAGGCGCTACGGGTGCCACTGGACCTCAAGGCGCTCAAGGTAACACAGGCGCTACGGGTGCCACTGGCGCTACCGGACCTCAAGGCGCTCAAGGTAACACAGGCGCTACGGGTGCCACTGGCGCTACCGGACCTCAAGGCGCTCAAGGTAACACAGGCGCTACGGGTGCCACTGGACCTCAAGGCGCTCAAGGTAACACAGGCGCTACGGGTGCCACTGGCGCTACCGGACCTCAAGGCGCTCAAGGTAACACAGGTGCTACCGGTGCCACGGGACCTCAAGGCGTTCAAGGTAACACAGGTGCTACCGGTGCCACGGGACCTCAAGGTGCTCAAGGTAACACGGGTGCTACTGGCGCTACTGGACCTCAAGGTAACACGGGTGCTACTGGTGCCACGGGACCTCAAGGCGCTCAAGGTAACACGGGTGCTACTGGCGCTCAGGGTGTTCAAGGTAACACGGGTGCTACTGGACCTCAAGGTGTTCAAGGTAACACGGGTGCTACCGGCGCTACTGGACCTCAGGGCGTTCAAGGACCAGCTGGTGCTACCGGCGCTACTGGACCTCAAGGTGTTCAAGGTACCACGGGTGCTACTGGGCCTCAGGGTGTTCAAGGTAACACGGGTGCTACCGGACCTCAGGGCGTTCAAGGTAACACGGGTGCTACCGGACCTCAGGGTGTTCAAGGTAACACGGGTGCTACCGGACCTCAGGGTGTTCAAGGTAACACGGGTGCTACCGGACCTCAGGGTGTTCAAGGGCCAACGGGCGTTACTGGTATAGGAGTTACCGGACCTACTGGACCTTCTGGTGGGCCTCAGGGACCTACTGGACCTCAGGGACCTCAAGGTAACACGGGTGCTACCGGCGCTACTGGACCTCAAGGTGTTCAAGGGCCAACGGGCGCTACTGGTATAGGGGTTACCGGACCTACTGGGCCTACTGGACCTAGCTTCCCTGTAGCAACAATTGTTGTAACAAACAACATTCAACAAACAGTACTCCAATTTAACAACTTCATTTTTAATACTGCAATTAATGTAAACAATATTATCTTCAACGGCACAGATACAGTTACTGTTATCAACGGTGGTATTTATGTAATTAGCGTATCCATCTCTACAACTGCACCAGGATGCGCTCCACTCGGAGTAGGAATTTCAATAAATGGAGCAGTCGCAACTGACAACTTCTCTTCAAATCTAATAGGCGACTCACTTTCATTTACTACAATCGAAACATTAACTGCCGGCGCAAACATTTCTGTCCAATCTACTCTTAACGAGATTACGATCCCCGCAACAGGAAACACTAACATTCGTCTAACTGTATTTAGAATCGCTTAAATTTCACTATTTATTGTTTATGGCAAATAAAAAAAGAGCGAGAAACTGAACTGCACCCCAATTGTTAGACACAGTCTAACAATTGGAGGTGCAGTTTTTCTATGGCTAAATTTACTGCTGATGAAAAAATACAAATCGTTCTACGTTATTTGAACGGAAATGAAAGTTATCGAGAAATGGGTAGATCGATCGGTATAAGTGACACAATCATTTTGAATTGGGTAAACCAATATAAACAGAATGGTGTGGAAGCTTTTCTAAAACGATGTACAAATTACACACAACAATTTAAACTAGACGTACTAAACTTTATGATTGAAAACGGTATGTCCTTATTTGAGACGGCAGCTATCTTTAACATTCCTGCCCCTTCAACGATTTCTGTTTGGAAAAAACAGTTCGAAACACAAGGAATTGATGCCCTTCAATCTAAGAAAAAGGGGCGTCTATCCATGAAAAAAGATTCAAATAAACAATTAAAACAAGCTTTAGCTGAAGGGTCAGTCGAAGCACTTGAAGCACGTATTCAACAGCTTGAGATGGAAAATGAGTACTTAAAAAAGTTGAATGCCTTAGTTCAAAACAAGGAAAAATCACGAAACAAGACAAAGCGCAAGTAGTCTATGAATTAAGGCATAAATATTCGGTGAAGGCACTCGTGGAGCTAGCTACTATTCCTCGAAGCACGTATTATGATTTAGTAAAGAAAATGAATCGTCCAGATGTAGATGCCGATTTGAAAGCGGAGATTAAAGCGATTTATGAGGAAAATGAAGGTCGTTATGGTTACCGTCGCATTCGTGATGAATTAACGAATCGTGGTCAGAAAGTGAATCACAAGAAGGTTCAGCGCATTATGAAAGAGCTTGGATTAAAGTGTGTTGTGCGTATGAAAAAATATAAGTCTTATAAAGGAAAAGTTGGTAGAATTGCACCTAATTTTTTAGAGCGTAATTTTCATACAGATGCACCGAATCAAAAATGGGTAACAGACATCACAGAGTTTAAATTATTTGGAGAAAACTGTATGTATCACCTGTATTAGATTTGTATAATGGTGAAATTATTACCTATACAATTGGTTCTAGACCGACGTATTCACTTGTTTCAGAGATGTTAGAGAAAGCATTGGAACGTTTACCTGAAACCCACCAGCTACTGATGCATTCAGATCAAGGATGGCATTATCAAATGAGACAGTACGTCTGTACACTTGAATCAAGAGCTATCGTCCAGAGTATGTCTCGAAAAGGCAACTGTTACGACAACGCAGTAATAGAGAATTTCTTTGGGATTATGAAGTCGGAGTTCCTCTACATAAAAGAGTTTGAAAGTGTAGAGCATTTTAAAAGAGAATTAGAAAAATATATAGATTATTATAATACGAAACGGATTAAGGCAAAATTAAAAATGAGCCCGGTACAATACCGGACTCACTTTTATCAAGCTGCCTAATGAAATAACCGTGTCTAACTTTTAGGGGTCACTTCAAACTCGCTCTTTTTTTGTTATGTACAATAATTCATTACTACTCTAATTCAATTGAAACATTTTTTTGTGGAACAAATGTAGAAATTGCATGTTTATAAATAAGCTGTTGCTTACCTTCTGTTTCCAGTAGGACTGTAAAATTATCAAATCCTTTAATTAATCCACGAAGCTGGAAACCATTTAATAAGTACAGCGTAACAAACGTATTCTCTTTACGGAGTTGATTTAAAAACTGATCTTGAATATTGATTGATTGCTTCATGTCGAATCCTCCTCTTTTTCTCTACTTACTATTATTCGACTTTAGTTGTAACTTTCCTTCTATGTATCGTAAAATTTCTGACGTTTTTTCACCGTCTGTAACATCAAACCATGTGACATCCATCTTATTACGGAACCACGTTAATTGACGCTTTGCATAACGACGTGAATTCGTCTTTAATTGTGATACCGCTTCTTCTAAAGAGACACGATCCTCAAAATAATCATATATCTCTTTATACCCAATTGCTTGAATAGATTGACAATCACTTATCCCTCTATTATACAATCCTTCTACTTCTTCTAATAAACCTTGGTCCATCATTATATCAACTCGTAAGTTAATGCGATCGTATAGCATTTCTCGATCCATTGTCAAGCCAATCAAGGAAACATCGTATAACAACTCGTTTTCTTGTTTTTCAAGTTGATCACTCATTTTTTCACCCGTCGTGTGGAAAATTTCTAACGCTCTAATGACACGGCGTACATTATTTGCATGAATACGCTCAGCGCTTTCTGGGTCTACTTCTTGTAATTTCTTATGTACATATTCCACACCACGTTCTAATGCTAATTTTTCCATTTGCTCTCGATATATAGTATCACCAGCATCATCCGTAAACTGATAATCGAATAAAACAGATTGTATATACAGACCAGTTCCACCAACGATAATTGGCAATTTACCACGCTCTGTAATCTCTCGAATATGCTTACGAACACGTTCTTGAAATTCGGCAACTGAAAATGGTTCTTCCGGATTTTTTATATCGACCATATAATGTGGAATTCCGTCCATCTCTTCTTTCGTCACCTTTGCAGTTCCAATATCCATCGTACGATAAATCTGCATGGAATCTCCACTTATAATTTCACCATTCAACGCTTTGGCAAGATCAATACTTAACTTCGTCTTCCCAACAGCAGTTGGTCCAATGATGACAGCAACTTTTTCACGTTGCACTTCTCCCATATCATTCAACTCTCTTTATGTAATGTACTCCATCTATTGATTATATCCAATCTTACCAATTTTAACGGCATGATTGCAAGTTCTTTCATTTCGGTACATGAAATTATAAATAAAAAAAGAACATAGTTTGTCCAATTCCACATATACATGATTAAAAGTACCTTCGAGAGGATGAGTTGACTATGAAACAATCCACCATTAATTTTTCATCTTTAACAAAAGACCTCATTTTAGCTACTGCTACAAAAGAACAAAATTGTTCACAAGAAGAATTATACTTCGCCTTAAATTGTTTGCTACGCTCTTTTCATTCTGCTCTCCAAGAAACAACATTACATCCAGAAAATAAAGATACAGAGTATATACAAAATCAATTTTGCAGTGCATATAAAATTATTACAGGTAAAACTATTTATCCTTTTCAATAATCCATAAAAGGCGGTTGCTTACATACTTTCAAGCAACCGCCTTTTATATTAATACATATACACTACTGGATAACTTTCACTTTTACAGATTTGCGCCCCCAGCTATTAGCAGTACCATCTGAGCCTACTAATACATCAATACGATTTCCTTTAATCGCACCACCAGTATCTCCAGCAATCGCTTCTCCATATCCTTCTACCCACACTTTTGATCCTAGTGGAATTACTTTAGGATCAACAGCAATTACTTTCATGTTTGGATTCGCTGTTAAATCATGCCCCATTGCAGTTAATACACGACCACCATACGTACCATTCTCACTTGGATGCGCTGTATACGCTGTCGCTTCTACTGTTATTTCACGTCCACCAGCAGGTGCACTTGTTTCAGTAGATTTCGCAACTTGTTTCGTAGTTGACTGCTGTTTTGCCATAGGTTTACTTGAATCTACATTCTTAACAGATTCTTTACTCTTAACTACTTTATTATTTTTAACCGGCGTATTTACTCTTACCGGCGCTTCTTCTTGCGTTACAACTTCTTTCTTTTCAATCACTGGTGCCGTTCCTGTTAAAAATGGCACGTGAACATATCCAACTTTTCCATTGTAGTCGAATTGTAACCATTCATTTTGAACCTGATTTGTCGTTTCAATTACATCATCTTTATTCAGTTTACCAAGAATTTCAGAGTCAGTATTCGCTCCAGCACGAACATTTAACACGCCTGCCGTTACATAATATGTACTTTTTGTAAATTCAGCACTTACAAATGCTTCTTTACCATTTACTTTAATTTTTGTCCATCCATTTTCTGTATTTATAACGTCTAATTTATTTCCACTCAACATTTTACCTACAAGCTTTGACTCTACAGTTGGGTTTTCTCTAACATTTAATACGTCTGTTGTTACAATCGTTTCTGCTTTCGCAGAACCTGCAAAAATCCCAAGACCAAAAACTGCCGCCGTTGCTATACCTAATAATTTTTTCATGAATAGCCTCCATTTGCTTTGTTTTCGTATTTTCATTATAGCAACGGATTTTTAAAATTTTTAGAAAACACACAATTACAAACCATTCGTAATATACGATTAATGAGTTGTAACATAAATTTCCATATTAATGAATTACATTTCCAATAGAATTCCCAATAGTTTTCATATATTTTCCACATACAAGCACCAGGATTTTTTTCCAGAAAAAATTACAGTATTACTTTTTTGTTACAAAAAACCATATTTCATTACATCTTTTACCAAAATTCATCTTTCTTCAATTATTAACCTCCTTTTTTGTAATAAAAGGGAGCAGCTAATAAAAGCTACTCCCTTTACACGTATTATTTAACTTTCTTTTTCCAAATTCCCATCATAAGAGCAGAAACAACTGCCCCTATCAATATCGAGAAAATATATAACACTGGTTTATTTACTAATGCGATAACAAACAATCCACCATGCGGTGCCGGTAATGTAATTTGGAATAACATAGATAATGCACCTGCAATACTTGAACCAACAACACAACTTACTATTACTCGAACCGGATCTGCAGCTGCAAATGGAATCGCACCTTCTGTAATAAACGATGCTCCCATAATATAATTTGTTAAACCAGACTTACGTTCCGCTTCTGTAAACTTCGATTTAAAGAATGTAGTTGCTAATGCAATTGCTAGCGGCGGTACCATACCACCAGCCATAACTGCTGAGTGCACCCCAAAGTTCTGTGCTTCTATTGCAGCAATACCAAATGTAAATGCTGCTTTATTAATTGGACCACCCATATCAATTGCCATCATCGCACCTAAAATAAGACCTAGTAATATAGCATTTGTACCGTTCAAACCATTTAACCATCCTGTTAACATTTCATTCAATGCTACTACAGGCGGAATTACTACTTTTTGCATAACAACTCCTGTAATCAATAATCCAAAGACTGGATATAACAAAACAGGTTTAATTCCTTCTAACTGTACTGGTAACCCTGAAAATAATTTTTTTAATCCTAAAACAACATATCCGGCTAAGAAACCAGCAATTAATCCACCTAAAAATCCCGCATTCGCATGTGCCGCTAAAAATCCTCCGACAACACCAGGCATAAAACCAGGACGATCAGCAATAGAACTCGCAATAAATCCAGCTAAAATTGGTACAAGGAATAAAAATGCCCCTGTTCCCCCTCCTCCAATAGACATGAACAATTCAGCTAAAGGACCTTCCGCCTTTATACCACCAAACGAAAATGCTAGCGCAATTAAAATCCCGCCACCAACAACGAATGGAAGCATATTACTTACACCGTTCATTAAATGCTTATAAATTCCTAATCCTTTTTCTTTCTCCGTATTTTCTGCCTTTCCATCCTCTTTTACACCTTTAAAGATTGGTGCATCTTGTTTTACAGCACGATTAAGAAGATTTTCAGTTTTTCTAATCCCGTCAGCGACTGGCACTTGAATGACATGCTTCCCAGCAAAACGGTTCATTTCTACTTGTTTATCTGCCGCGACGATAATAGCCGTTGCACGTTCAATATCCTCTTTCGTTAAACCGTTTTTTATACCTGTTGATCCGTTTGTTTCAACTTTAATTGCTATTCCTAACTCTGCTGCTTTTGCTTTCAAGCTATCCGCAGCCATGTATGTGTGAGCGATTCCAGTTGGGCAAGCCGTAACTGCTAATACGTACGGTTCATTTCCTTCTGGTTTTGCAACTTCAATATCAGCTTCTTCTTTTTCATTTTCTTTTTCATCAAATAAACGAAGAAGTTCCTCTTCATCCTTTACTTCTAACAATTGCTTACGAAACCCTTCATCCATTAATAGTGTAGATAGGCGTGATAACGTTTCTAAATGAGTATTATTCGCCCCTTCACTCGCAGCAATCATAAAGAATAAATGCGCAGACTGCCCGTCAAGCGATTCATAGTTGATACCGCTTACACTTCTACCAAAACAAATCGCTGGTTGCTTAACAGCTTTTGTTTTCGCATGAGGTATAGCAATCCCTTCACCAATGCCGGTTGTACTTTGTGACTCCCGCTTTAAAATAGCTTCTTTAAATTCGGCTTTACTATTTAAACGATTTGCCCCGTTTAATTTCTCAACTAATTCATCTATGACAGCTTCTTTATTTGAAGCTGTCAAATTCATAATAACTGTATCCCTTTTTAATAGTTCTGTAATTTTCATATGTTGCTTCCCCCTATCGCTTAGTTACAATTACTTGCGACAATAATTCTTCTACTTTTTCCTTTTCACATAAATCAGCTGAAAATGCTGTTGCACTCCCTGTAGCAACGCCATATTGAAATGCCTTTTCAATATCTTTTGTCTGTTCATATTTACCTACAAATCCCGCAACAAGAGAATCTCCAGCCCCAACCGAATTAATTACAACACCTTTTGGAACAGTTGCTTCATATATATCTTCTGCCGTAAACAATAAAGCTCCATCTCCGGCCATTGATACGATAACGTGCTCTACACCTTGTTCAATTAATTTTCTTCCATACGGTAAAATATCTTCTACTGTTGAAATCTCTACTCCAAATAACTCACCAAGTTCATGATGATTTGGCTTTATTAAAAATGGTTTGTTTTTAATTACATGCTGCAGCGCATTACCACTTGCATCTACCACTACACGAATGCCTTTTCCAGCTCCGAACGCTGCGATTGATTCATAAAAAGTAGTTGGGATAGACGCGGGTACACTTCCAGCTAGTACAACACAATCTCCCTTTTGCATACTTTCAATTTGTTCCATTAATTGTTCAAATTGCTCATTTGTCACACTAGGTCCTTGCCCATTTAATTCTGTCTCTTCTTGCCCTTTTATTTTCACATTAATTCGAGTATCTTCATTTACTTGGATGAAGTTTGTTATTACCCCTTCATCATGTAATACATCTTTAATAAATTGACCGGTAAATCCACCAGTAAATCCAAGCGCTACATTTTCAACACCTAAACGATGAAGAACGCGAGAAACATTAATGCCTTTTCCTCCAGGAAACTTCATATCTTTCTCCGCTCGATTTACTTCTCCTAAATCGAAGGTATTAACTTGCACTACATAATCAATAGATGGGTTTAAAGTAACTGTATAGATCATTGTTTATCAGCCTCAATTACATTGGTTTGTCTTTTATATTTTTCTAAATCGATTTCTAAATGGTTTGTAATAATATTTGCATCTTCAACATTGGCAATTTTCGCAAACGCAACTTCTGAAAACTTACTTTCATCAATTAAGAAATATCCTTCGTTTGCTAATGTTAATGCCATTTGCTTTAAAAGTGCCTCTTCTGGATCTGGAGTTGTAAAACCAAGCTGTTCATGTACACCATTCGCCCCTAAAAAACATTTATCAAAGCGATATTTCTGTATACTTTCCTGCGCCATTGCACCGATTAAAGCTTTCGTCCTACTCTTCATCATCCCGCCTAGTAAATATGCACGAATATTATTTTCAACTAAAGCTTCAATATGCATAAGTCCATTCGTAACGACTGTAACATCTTTATTTATTAAAAATGGAATCATTTCAAATGTTGTACTTCCTGCATCTAAATAAATACAATCACCTTGTTCAACTATGTTAGCCGCATACTTCGCAATTTGTTGTTTTATTTGAATGTTTTTGGATGATTTTTCAACCATCGTTGGCTCCTGTCCTTTTCCTGTTAAAACAGCAGCACCACCATGAACTCTTTTTAATAACCTTTGCTTTTCCAATTGTGCTAAATCACGACGAATTGTTGATTCAGAGCTTTCTGTTCTTTCCACTAATTGTTGTAATTTAACAATCTTCTGCTCTTTTACATGTTGCAATATCATTTGGTGACGTTCAGGAGTTAACATTTTATTCACCTCTTCTTTGATTACAGTATAATGAAAACGATCACAAAAATCAACCACAAACATTCACAAATAATCAAAATCAGTCACAAACGGTTATAGAAAACAAAAAAGAAACCCATTTGATATAACAATCAAATGGGTTTCTTTTCTCGATTCACTTATATAGAAGCTTTATATATACTTAAAACATCATCTTTATTTAATTTTTTAAAGTTACCAAATTCGCCATAAGCCATCGCTTTATCCGCCATTAAATCAATTTCATTTTCACCAATAGCGTAATCAGATAATGTTACTGGTGCCTCAATCGAAGTCCAAAATTGACGTAACGCCCCAATTCCTTCTAACGCAATTTCTCGATCAGTCTTTCCATCTGTTTCTACATCGAATACACGAATAGCAAACTGTTTAAAACGACTTACATTTTCATCTACAACATGCTTCATCCAGTTCGGGAATAGAATTGCAAGGCCACCCCCGTGTGGTATATCATGAACAGCTGAAACTGCATGCTCAATATTATGAGTTGCCCAGTCTCCTTTTACTCCCATCGCTAAAATGCCGTTTAACGCCATAGTACCGCAATATAAAATAGTTTCTCTATGCTCATAATTTTCTAGATCATTTAAAAGCTTAGGAGCTGTCTCAATTACTGTTTTTAAAACAGATTCACAATAACGATCTTGTAGTTCTGTATTTGTTCCATGGTGGAAATATTGTTCTAATACGTGCGACATAATATCCACCATACCATAAATTGTTTGATCTTTCGGTACAGAAGCAGTATGAACTGGATCTAAAATCGAAAACTGCGGGAAGGTAACTGAGCTACCCCAACCATATTTTTCATTCGTTTCCCAGTTTGTAATGACAGAGCCAGCATTCATTTCAGATCCTGTTGCTGCAAGAGTAAGCACAGTACCAAATGGTAATGCCTCACTAGCAAATGTTTTTTTCGTTACAATATCCCATACATCTCCATCGTACTTACTACCAGCTGCAATTGCCTTCGTACAGTCGATTACACTTCCTCCACCAACTGCTAAAATAAATTCAACACCATTATCTTTACAAATTTGAATTCCTTTCTTTACAGTTGATACACGTGGATTCGGTTCAACACCTGTCAATTCAAATACTTCTGCATTTATATCCTTTAAAATAGAAATTACATTATCATAAATACCGTTTCTTTTAATACTGCCCCCCCCGTATACGAGAAGAACTTTTTTACCAAACTGTGGAATTTCAGTTTTTAACTGTTCTAATTGACCTTTACCGAAAATAAGTTTCGTTGGATTACGAAATACAAAATTTTGCATATTCCTTTACCATCCCTTCTATATGAAAAGCAACTATACTTTTGTATACCATATTTTTTTCATTTCACAAAAATATTTGCTTAATAAAAAAATCCCAGCCTATAGGCTGAGATTTTTTTATTGGTAATAAGGTGAGATCATTAAGTAAACAATAACACCAGATAAACTTACATATAACCAAATCGGCATCGTCCAACGTACAATTTTACGGTGACGTGTTAATTGATTTGTAAAACCAAATACAAGTGCAAACAATGCAAGTGGTACAATAATTGCTGCTAGGATAATATGTGTAATTAAAATAATGAAATACACATATTTAATAAATCCTTCTCCACCAAAATGTGTTGCTGGCGCTAAGTAATGATACGATAAATACGAAACACAAAATAGCAACGTTGTTGTAAATGCTGCTAGGATGAAACCACGGTGCATTTTCACATTCTTCTTAATAATAGAATATAAAGCAGCTAATAAGAATACGAACGTAAAACTATTAAAAATTGCGTTTAACATTGGTAAAATCGTTACATCAAAATGTACTTCTCCTTCATAGCCAACAGGTCCAAAGAACAAAAATAAAATAATCGCATTTACAATTACAGAAAGCGTTATCACAATAGGAGCATAGCTTTTCTGATTTGTTGATTGATCTACCAAAATGGTCACTCCTTCTTCCTTCAAATATGTATACGTAACCTCACTATTTTAACATACTATTCACAGTGTAAATGTGACAATAGTTTGACACAGCAAGACAAAACAAAGAAAAAATCCTTCTTAATAAAACTTCTTAAGAAGGATTTTATCGCTTTATTATTCAAATAGCAACGCGATTAGTTTTTGTTAAAAAATGTATCGCTATATGCTTGAAAAATTTCAGACACTTGATATCCCATTAATGAAATTGCTGTTAATGAAAAGAAACCAATCATAAGAAATCGAAACCACATATAAATCTCCTCCTTGTATTTAGCTTAAAAAACATTCGCTATATTACAAGTTGAATGGCACTCTTCATCGTCACTTTCCTTTTTCTTTACAATTGCTGTAATAAATCGAATCATAAAGAAAGCTACAAAAGGAAATTGTTCGTAATTTACCTTGGCATAGTTCAGCAACGGCTCGCGTTGCACATCGAACGGGGATGAGAAAGAATAGAACATACCTTGCTCTTCCATATATACAATTACAATCTTCATACAAAATACGATTCCTAGAAACGAAACAATATCTTGCCATTCTGTCGTATATAACAGGTTATACAGCTCTAATACGTACTCTTCCATCTTCATCCTCCCTTCCTTTTTTACCATTTTGCTCGCCTTCGTATAAAAAGTCAAGAAAAAAGTTTATATTCACTATGACAATAGTAATTACTCTTTTCTTTACTTATATATGAATCTTTTCTACTAATGATTGGATGTAGCATTTCTTACAAAACAAGAAATTAGAATCGAACAGATTCCTCATTCTTACTTTTAGTATTCAACACTGTACTATTTTTATTTCTATTAAAAAGAAAATAAGAAATGATTATAAGAACTGTAACAAGCATCGTCAAAAGTGCTTGTGAACGTAAAGATTCAATTGCAAGCATCGCAACTAAAACTACTATAATAGCTGCAATTGTAACATACGTCACATACGGGAAGAACCACATTTTCACTTTCAAATTTTTTTGTTCTAATCTTCCCATTTTTTTACGAATCTTTAAATGCGAAACAGCAATAACGAGATAAACGAGTAACGCAATCCCGCCAGATGCATTCACTAAAAATAAAAAGACTTTATCTGGAGATATGTAGCTAAAAACAACTCCAATATAAGCGAAGAACGTTCCGAATAAAACTGCCCGGACTGGAACACCACTACTGTTTAATTTCAAAAACGCCTTTGGAGCATCTCCTCTTTCTGCCATCGAAAAAAGCATTCTTGAGTTTGTATATAAACCCGAATTTAAACATGAAAGTACAGCTGTTAAAACGATAAAATTCATAATTTGTGCTGCCGCTGGTATTCCTATATGTTCCAGTACCGCTACAAACGGACTTTTTAGTATGTTCGCTGAATTCCATGGAAGAAGTGTAACAACTACAGCGATAGATCCAATGAAAAATACGAGAATACGCCAAATCACGCTATTTGTTGCTGTTTTGACTGCTTTTACAGGTTCAGCAGATTCACCAGCTGCTACTGCAACAATCTCAGATCCCATAAATGAAAATATAACGACAGTAATTCCAAGTAGCACCGAACTTATACCGTTTGGCATAAATCCTCCTTGTCCTACTAAATTCGAAGTACCAGGTGCTTCCGTTCCTGGTACAAATCCTAAAATAACAGCTAGTCCAAGACAAAGGAACAAAACAATACTAATTACTTTAATAAAAGAAAACCAATATTCAAACTCTCCAAATGATTTCACCGAAAAAACATTCGTCAATGTTAATAAAATCGTTAATATTAGGCTTAATAACCAGAGTGGGATTTCTGGAATCCAGTATTGAATAATACCAGCACCTGCTGTGGCTTCAATCGCAATAACAATTACCCAGAAAAACCAATATAGCCATCCAATTGTATAACCTGCCCACGGCCCAATTGCTTCTCGTGCATATGTTGCAAATGAACCACTTGTCGGGTTAATAGCCGCCATTTCTCCTAGCATTCTCATAACGAAAATAACTAGTAGGCCTGCTAAAGCATATGAAACGATAGAGCCCGGTCCTGCTGAATGCACAACTGCACCGCTCCCAACAAACAAACCAGCTCCTATTACGCCGCCAATTGAGATCATTGTAATGTGGCGTATTTTGAGGTCTTTCTTAAGATTTTTATCCAACTCTTGTACATCCCCTTCCAAACTTAATTTTGAAATTTATGTAAGAGTATTATGCGAAAAACCTTGTCCCATACTTTAAAATATATCAAAATATTCTGAAATTAACAATTGTAATGCAATCTCCTATAGAAATTATTACATTAGGTTTAATATTTTTCCATACACAATTGTTGAGAAAATTATAGCCACCTTACAAAAGGAAGAATTTTCAGATATTATTAAATTAACAAGATTATACATCTAGACAACTTTTTGTATAGGAGTGTTAATATGTTAAACAAGTTCAAATTCATTTGTTGTACTTTAGTAATCTTCTTACTGCTACCGCTGGTTTCCTTTCAAGCACAAGCAGCAAACAATTTAGGATCAAAATTACTCGTTGGATACTGGCATAACTTCGATAACGGTACTGGCATTATTAAATTAAAAGACGTTTCATCAAAATGGGATGTAATTAACGTATCTTTCGGTGAAACTGGTGGTGACCGTTCCACTGTTGAATTTTCTCCTGTATATGGTACAGATGCAGAGTTCAAATCAGATATTTCTTATTTAAAAAGTAAAGGAAAGAAAGTAGTTCTTTCAATAGGCGGACAAAATGGGGTCGTTTTACTTCCTGACAATGCTGCTAAGCAACGTTTTATTAATTCCATACAATCTCTGATCGATAAATACGGTTTTGATGGAATAGATATTGACCTTGAATCAGGTATTTACTTAAACGGAAATGACACTAATTTCAAAAACCCAACTACTCCTCAAATCGTAAATCTTATTTCAGCTATTCGAACAATCTCAGATCATTATGGTCCAGATTTTCTATTAAGCATGGCTCCTGAAACAGCTTATGTTCAAGGTGGTTATAGCGCATATGGAAGCATCTGGGGTGCATATTTACCAATTATTTACGGAGTGAAAGATAAACTAACATACATTCACGTTCAACACTACAATGCTGGCAGTGGCATTGGAATGGACGGTAATAACTACAATCAAGGTACTGCAGACTACGAAGTCGCTATGGCAGATATGCTCTTACATGGTTTTCCAGTAGGGGGTAATGCAAATAACATTTTCCCAGCTCTTCGTTCGGATCAAGTAATGATTGGACTCCCTGCAGCACCAGCGGCAGCTCCAAGTGGCGGATATATTTCTCCAACTGAAATGAAAAAAGCTTTAGATTATATCATTAAAGGCATTCCTTTCGGCGGAAAGTATAAACTTTCAAATCAAAGTGGCTATCCTGCCTTCCGCGGTCTAATGTCTTGGTCTATTAATTGGGATGCAAAAAATAACTTTGAATTCTCTAGTAACTATAGAACATATTTTGATGCTATTCCCTTTCAAAAATAATAAAAAACAACAATAGGTTATAGGACCTATTGTTGTTTTTTATTTATGTAAATTACTTTTTCACTTCTACATGATGAAGAGATTTTTTTCGATCTCTTACATAACTATTTACAAGGCTTAAAAGTAATTTACCACCAATTAACATCGCGCGTTCATCAAAATCCGCACGTAACGCCATCGTCTCTCCAGGTCTTTCACCTTCAATTACACCGATTACCCCTCTTCCCCCAACATCTGTTGTCACATCAATATGAAAACTTTTTAAGATTTTAGCTATTTTTTTCGGCGTTTCTATTTCTTGAAACGATAGCTCTGGGTATTGATGAAAATCTCTTCGCCACAAAACCATTTGGTTATATAAACTTTCCAATTCTTTATGCCATGTTTCTATCATAGAAATTCCCCTTTCTTTTTTAACACTTTAAATAAAAATTACATAATATTCTGTTTTTAATTAATAAAAAAGACAACTTTCTCTGAAAGTCCTGCTACTATTGAATAGGCTAGTTACTATTTTGCTTCAACACAAATACTGAAAGTTCAGGCACACTCCAAAATCTAACAGGCATTCGAGTTGTCCCAATACCACGATTTACGTATAAATGTAACTGCTTATTCTTCCCTTCTAATTCATACATACCTTCAACATGACTTTCAGCTAGTTTTGTAGTAATTAATGGACCTATAAAAGGAATTTGAACTTGTCCTCCGTGACTATGTCCTGACATTTGAAAATCAACCGGATAACGAGCTACTTTATCTACAACATCCGGCTCATGTACTAATAGCATATTGAAATCTTGTTGCCTTACATGTTTTAAAGTCGAGTCTATTTGCGGCTTACCTAATAAGAAATCATCCAAACCTGATATTGTAATATATTTACCGTTTTCCGCTTTAATTTTCTGCACTTCATTTACTAACACAGAGAAACCAGCTTCCTCCATATACTTTTTATAAAATAAACTACCTCCACCGCCCCTGTCATGATTCCCAAACACAGCATATTTCCCTAAGGGCGCATGTATTTTCTGTAAAATACTTTTCGCTTCTTCTCTTTCTGCTTTATACGATCCAAACTTATCTATTAAATCCCCTGTGAAAACTACTACATCTGGACTTAATGCATTCATCTTCTCCACCAAATTTTCTAGTTGTTTCAATGTGAATTCTGGCCCTAAATGTACATCTGAGAACTGCAATATTTTTTTATTATTAAACTCTTTAGGAATTGTAGAAGCTTCTATTTCATTCCACGTAACTGTTACTAGTTTTCGTTCTATTTCTGTCGCATAGAAATACAAACTTATAGAAATCATTACTATACTTATGAAACTAATTATAGATATCTTGACGATTGATTTTTTTTGTTCTTCTTTTACATGATACGTATTCATGTTCTCACCTCTAGACGTACTTTAAAGCCTTATTGTTACATTAATGTGACAACACGAACAACGTTAGTTATATCCAATTCCACTCCTGCTTACTTTGACAAATTTATACAAAAGTCATAACATATTTTTATAATACATAGATTCTTAAAAATGTTCCATTTATTTTTATCATTTTATTAAGGAGAGATTATTCATGTCTGTATTTACACCAGAAGAAATTACGGAACTTGCTGCTAATTCTGGAAGAAAAAAAGCTCATTTATCATTACTCCCTATGCTAATTCTCGGCTTTTTTGGTGGCGCTTTCATAGCATTAGGGTATTTACTCGATATTCATGTTATTGGAACAAAGCCAAAATCTTGGGGATCATTTACTAGTTTTCTAGGTGCCGCTGTATTCCCTATCGGTCTTATACTCGTTATTCTTGCAGGTGGTGAGTTAGTAACTGGCAATATGATGACAGTTTCTATGGCTTGGCTCCACAAAAAAATCGACTTATTTCATTTCATTCGAAATTTAGTTATTGTTACGTTTAGCAACTTCATAGGTGCTGTATTCGTTGCTTATTTTTTCGGTCATATCGTCGGATTAACAGAGGGGGCTTTTTTAGCGAAAACAGTTTCTATTGCGCAAGCTAAACTACAAGATACACCACTACAAGCTTTCATTTCTGCAATCGGATGTAATTGGCTCGTTTGTTTAGCTATTTGGCTCAGTATGGGAAGTAAAGAATTTATCGGAAAGATTATTGGCATTTGGTTCCCAGTTATGACTTTTGTTGCGATTGGATTTCAACACGTTGTAGCCAATATGTTTGTCATCACAGCTGCAATTTTTTCCGGTCATTTAACTTGGGCTGGATATTTTCCAAACTTCATTTTTGTTTTCTTCGGAAACTTAGTAGGCGGTATGTTCTTTGTAGCATTACCTTATTTCATATCTTATAATAAGAAACTATCTCTAAATAAAGAGAAGAATGAAATAAAGAACAAATCTGTATCGGCTTAAATTAGAGGTCTATAAAGTGACTCTAAAAATATTACAAATTTCATTTTTTTTGCGAATATATGTACGTACACTTGTTCTCGAATGTTTTATACGTTATAATAACAACTTAAATAGCATTATTTACATATGAGGTGAAAAACATGAACAAAACAGAATTAATTAAAAACGTAGCACAAAATGCTGAGATCTCTCAAAAAGAAGCTACTGTAGTTGTACAAACTGTAGTAGAATCAATCACTAACACTTTAGCTGCTGGTGAAAAAGTACAACTTATCGGATTCGGTACATTCGAAGTTCGCGAAAGAGCTGCTCGTACAGGCCGTAACCCACAAACTGGTGAAGAAATGCAAATCGCAGCTTCTAAAGTACCTGCTTTCAAAGCTGGTAAAGAACTAAAAGAAGCTGTAAAATAATGAAAAATAGCCTTCTCGTTTATGAGAAGGCTATTTTTTTCATTACATAATTAATAAAAATCTGACCATTATGCTGTTTCTTTTGTTCCTTTATGCAAATAAAACCTTTACTTTCAAAGAAAGGTTTTGCTGTAATACTCGCCTCTGTATATATCTCCCTATGTCCCAAGTTCACTGCTTCTTTTTCTAACTTCTGTAATATGGATGAAGCTATCCTTTTCCCTTGATAATCTTTATGTGTAAATAAGCGATCTACGTAATGATCCTCATTATAATCTCCAAATCCGACTATCACACCGTTATAATCCGCTACATAACTAATATTCTTCTCTAAAGACTTTAACCAGCTTTCCCTATCTAGTTGATCTGATGCCCATGCCTGTAACTGTAACACGTTATAATCTTTTGCATTAATTGTATGAACTGTTTCATAGAACAACTGTAATACTTGGTCTAAATCGTCTTTATGGAATGTCCTAATGATCGTATCTTTTAACATATTTGAGCCTCCTTACTAAACTATCATTTAACTTTTCTACCATTTACGATTCAATATTTCTGCTTTATTATAAATTTTTTCTTCCTATATAAACAAAAAACAATACTTATTTCAAAGTATTGTTTTTTGTTTAAAAGCATATTCAATTACTCTATAGATTTACATTTTTATTATTTTAATTTCACTCTTTGCAATCGTAATGCATTTAATACGACCGATACAGAACTAAATGCCATAGCCGCTCCTGCAACCCAAGGTGCTAAGAAGCCGAACGCTGCAATCGGGATTCCTAAGCCGTTATAAGCTAGTGCCCAGAATAAATTTTGCTTAATATTTCTTATCGTCATCTTACTCATAAAGATTGCATCAGCAATACTATTTAAATCACCACGAATTAACGTAATATCTGCTGCTTCCATCGCTACATCCGTTCCTGTTCCAATTGCCATACCGATATCCGCCGTAGCAAGAGCAGGTGCATCATTTATTCCATCTCCAACCATTGCTACTTTCTTACCTTGCGCTTGAAGTTTTTTCACTTCTTCTGCTTTTCCTTCTGGTAATACTTCTGCAATTACGTGATCAATACCAACTTGCTTAGCGATTGCTTGAGCAGTTTGTGTATTATCTCCTGTAATCATAACAACGTCTAGACCCATTTTCTTCAGTCTAGCGATTGCTGCTTTTGAAGTATCTTTTACAGTATCTGCAACAGCCACTATACCAGCATATTCTTTATTGATCGCAATAAGCATTGCTGTTTTTCCTTCTCGTTCTAGCTCTTCCATCGATTTAGAAATTTCTTCAATATCAATATCGAATTTCTTCATTAATCGACGTGTACCAATTAATAGTTGTTTCCCTTCTACAACTGATTCGATACCGAATCCCGGAATCGCTTCAAACGTTTCTGAACTTGGGATATCAATTTTCTTTTCTTTAATTCCTTCTACAATCGCTTCTGCGAGTGGGTGTTCAGAATTTTTTTCTGCCGCACCTACTAAACGTAGTATCTCTTCTTCGTGGAATCCATCTGCTACAATTACATCTGTTAACACCGGTTTCCCATTTGTCACAGTACCTGTTTTATCTAGAATAACTGTATCTAATCGATGCGTTGCTTCTAAATGCTCCCCTCCTTTAAATAAAATGCCATACTCAGCTGATCTTCCTGATCCAGCCATAATAGATGTAGGTGTCGCAAGACCTAATGCACATGGACATGCGATGACAAGTACTGCTATCATTTTCTCAAGTGCCCCACCAAAATCACCTGGTGTAACAAATATCATCCACACTGCAAATGTAATAATAGCAATTACAACTACAACCGGTACGAAAATACCTGAAATTTGATCTGCTACCCTTTGAATAGGAGCTTTTGAACCTTGAGCCTCTTCTACTACTTTAATAATTTGAGCTAATGCAGTATCTCTTCCTACCTTAGTTGCTTTCACTTTTAAAAATCCATTTTTATTCATTGTAGAACCGATTACTAAATCCCCAATTGTTTTATCAACTGGAATACTTTCACCCGTTAACATCGATTCATCAATTGCTGATTTCCCTTCTACAATCTCACCATCTACCGGAATTTTTTCACCAGGCTTTACATAAACGATATCACCAGCTACTACTTCTTCGATTAAAATTTTCATTTCTGTTCCATCTCGCACAACTGTAGCTGTCTTTGCTTGTAAACCCATCAACTTTTTAATTGCTTCTGATGAACGTCCCTTTGCTTTTGCTTCAAATAATTTACCTAAAATAATTAGTGTAATAAGTACCGCGCTTGTTTCAAAATATAAATCTGTCATATGTTCCGAAGAACCGATAGATTGAATGCTTAAATATACACTATAGAAATAAGCAGCCGATGTTCCAAGCGCCACAAGAACATCCATGTTAGCACTTTTATTACGTAACGCTTTATAAGCCCCAACATAAAACTGTCCACCAATGATAAATTGAACTGGTGTTGCAAGAGCTAGCTGCACCCAAGGATTCATAAGCATATCAGGTAAATAAATAAACGATGTAAATGAGAAGTGACTTACCATTGCCCACAGTAACGGGAATGATAAAATAAACGAAATGATAAACTTCTTCTTTTGTCGCTCAATTTCTTGTAAGCGATGATCAGTTGACCCATCTTGCTCATCTGATTTCACTTCCAATTTATATCCTAATTTTGTAATTGCACTCTTCATTTCATTTACATTAACTTCATCAGGATTAAAATCTACTGTAGCCGTTTCCAAAGCGAAATTTACTGTCGCTTCGTTCACACCTTCTAATTTATTTAAACGCTTTTCTACTCTATTGGCACATGCTGCGCATGTCATTCCTGAAACAGTAAATTCAGCTTTATCACTTACAATTCCATATCCTAACGATTCAACTTTTTCCTTAAATTGTTGTGGATTTGTTTTTTGGGGATCATACATTATTTTTGTTTTTTCAAGTGCAAAATTTACATTTGCATCATGAACACCTTCTACTTTTTTTAGACCTTTTTCAATTCTATTTGCACACGCCGCACATGTCATTCCTGATATTTGAAGATTGGCCTCTTTTTGTTCATTCATGTCTCTCACCTCTACATACCCTTATGAGGTATAATTATTAGCAAAATAAATCGTACTTCCTATAAAGTACGATTTATTTCCATATCTAAAAAATAATTATTGAACATCGTATCCTTGATCTTCGATTACAGCAACGATATCTTTTAATGTTATAGCAGACGAATCGATAGTAACTTCAACAGTTCCTTCTGCCAATTGAACCTTCACTTGTTCAACACCGTTTAACTCTTTCACACTGCTTTCGATAGCATTTACACAATGTCCACAAGACATACCTTCAACTTTTAATGTTAACTGTTCCATTTAAAATCCTCCTCTTGTTTATTCATTGTTTGTTAATCACAACCTCATCTTACCATACCCCCCTAAGGTAATCAATGGTTTTGTGTCATGATTTTTCAATTATTTTCTAAAATTTTATTTTACACACACTTTTTCACACCAATACCTCGAAATCCTATATAGAGGTAAATAAAAAAAACAAGCCAGTTACATACTAGCTTGTTCTTACGCTTTTGAAAAACGTTCAAATACTGTCATTAATTCTTCAATTGCTTCGTCACCATTACCGTTTTTAATAGCACCCGAAACACAATGATTCGTATGGTTTTTGAGAACACCCATCCCTACTTTTTTCATTGCTGCATTAATCGCTGAAATTTGCACTAAAATATCCACGCAATAACGATCATTTTCAATCATATTTTGAATACCACGAACTTGTCCTTCGATTCTCTTCAATCTATTTATAATTTGCTCTTTTTCTTTTTCTGATCTATGTGTTACTGATTCATGCTCTTTATGATCCATATTATCACCTTCTTAAAAGTTCTCTTCATCCAATAAAACAATTGATTTTATGAGTATACCAATTATAGCATTAAATATCTATGTATGATACCCCATATGAGTATATTTCCACTTTATGATTATTCTTAACACATTATTAGCTTCTCAGTCTCAATTTTCATGATACCCTTTCCTTTTTGTCAAAAAATCATTATATGTCCGATCAAAATCCAATAAATTAAAACAATAATAAGCGAGGATTATCCATCCCCGCTTATTATTCGTCTACAAATATAAAAGCCTCAATCTTCACATATTTGAATTGAGATTTTTTTCTCCCTATATAATTATTGCTGATCACATACTTTTGTATCATTCACTACTGAAGTTCCTTCAACGGTTACCGTATGAAAACAATCATTCACTCGAACTGTCACAACATTATCTTGCCGATCAATGATATGATATTCATTAAAATTTTTATTCAGAGCACTGCGAATTTGTTCTCCTTCATAAATTGGGATACCATGCGATAAAACCCAAATAAGTCCAGCGATAGCAAGAATAGTTTTCATACGATCTACCTCCTTGGGAATATAGTGAACTTTTCATCCATGCTTTTTCAGCTCTACGAATCCTGATTGTAATAAACCAAGCCTTTTGGAAATAAGTTCATTTCGTCTATTTTATGTTTATGCTAATTGTGACCGAATTGTGACAACTTTTTGTCTCTTTAGACGAAAAGTTGAAACAAAACTTTCAAAAATGACAATTCTACTTGCACAAACAAAAGGCTATGGAGAATTTCCCATAGCCTTTTGTTTGCATTTTATTAGATATTCATTTCAATTTATAGGTAACTAATAAATCTTAATCCTTTACTTAAAGAAGTCGGCACAACAGATGCATGATTCTCCCCTTCAGCCTCATAAAACGCAAATCGAAACTGGTCGTTTTTTACCTGAAGAAGGCGCTCTGATAATTCGTTTGCACCTACAACCATATGCTCTCGTTCTAGTGAACCAACTGTAAGAAATACTCCTGTTTTAACTTTTGCATTGTTTAATTCATTTATAAGATTCTCTTCTTTTTCAAGCACAGATTGGTTATTCCACCAAATAGATGGACTACTAATAAAGTAATTTTGAAAGGCATTTACGTTTGTAAATAATATATGTAAAGCAAATAGGCCACCTAGCGAATGCCCAAATAATGTTTGTTTTCTTTCATTAATTTTATAATGTTTTTCAATTTGAGGTTTCAGTTCTTCTTCTATAAAAGTAAAGAAGTTATGCGCACCTCCTGTTTTAGGCCACGGTTTACCGTCTGGTTTTAAAGGCGCATCTTTTGAAATTACGCTAGGCGTAAAATCATAGCACCTTTCTTCACCTGAAAATGCCCCTTCAATACGATAACCAATCCCTACTATAACGGCTGGTGAAACACCTGTTTTTTCTGCTCTAACTGATTGTATTTTAACTGCTTCATGGAATGTTTGAAAAAAGGCATTGCCATCTAATACATATATAACAGGATATCCTGACTCTGGTGCTGGCTGTCTCGGCTTTGAAATATGAATTTGATATTCCTTACCTTCTAATTTTGAATACATGTTCCACTGCTCTGTATTAGATGTTATAATCTGCTGTTTTTCAATAGTAGTATTCATCTTATATCCCCCCCCTTAACTCGTTACATATATTCCCACTTTTTCATCTTGAGGTACAACGCTATCGTACCCAAAACAAACAGGAGACCCATTATACGGATCAATCATGACACGTGCATCAATATGAAATACTTCTTTTAACACTTCATTTGTAATGATTTCTTCTGGGCTACCAGTTGTAACGATTTCCCCTTCCTTCATTGCAATAATTTCATCTGAAAACCTCGCTGCATGGTTAATATCATGTAGTACCATTACGACCGTACAATTATGCTCTTTGTTTAATTTTTCTACAATTTGTAATACATCTAATTGATGAGACATATCAAGATATGTAGTTGGTTCATCTAGTAGTAACACTTCTGTCTCTTGTGCTAACGCCATCGCTAGCCATACCTTTTGTCGTTGACCGCCTGATAAATTTGCAATTTGTCTCGTTCGAAATTCAGAAGTTTTCGTTATATCTAATGCCCAGTCAATCATCTCTTTATCTTTTGAAGTTAGCTTATTTACATTATTTCGATGTGGATAACGTCCATAAGAAATTAATTCTTCTACTTTCAGCTCTCCTGGCGCAATTGGAGTTTGCGGGAGTAAAGCTAACTGCTTCGCAATTTCTTTCGTTGGAATTGTATTTAAATCCTGTCCTTGCAAATATACTTTACCGCTCTTTTGCTTTAAAATTCTTCCCATTGTTTTTAACAGTGTCGATTTACCGCACCCGTTTGGTCCTATAATTGTCGTTACTTTTCCTTCTTGTATTTCCACATTTAAATCGCGAAACACTGTAAGCTTTTCATAACTTGTTTCTAAATTTTTTGCACTTAAAATACTCACTTTTATTCCTCCCCTTACGCTTTCGCCTTATAAAGTAAATATAAGAAATAAGGTACACCGACAATAGAAATAACGATTCCAACCGGTAACTCTACAGGTGTGAAAACTGTTTTTGCAATAAAGTCTGAAGCAATTACAAGGAACATTCCGATTACTCCGCACGTAGGAATGATATGCTTATGCTGAATACCGACAAGTCGTTTCGCTATATGCGGTGCCATTAGTCCAATGAAACCAATACTTCCTGAAACAGCAACACATGCGCTCACAAGTCCAATACTACTTAGTAGTAAAATTGATTTCTCTCTTTCTACTGAAACACCTAAACTTGTAATACTCGTTTCTTCCAATTGAAATAAATCTAATAAATAAGCTTTCTTTTGTATGAGAGGAATTAATATAATAAGCCATGGCAACATAGCAATAATATATTTCCAGTTTGCATTATAAATACTTCCAGATACCCATACTGCAGCCATTTCAAAATCAGTTGACTTCATTTTGAGTGATAAGTACATAGAAAAGGCTCCAAATCCTGATCCAATCGCAATCCCTGTTAATAAAAGACGCTGCGAATCTAACTTACCGTTTTTCCAAGAAAACAGATAAATAATGATAGCTGCACCTAATCCGCCCACTAAACCAAACATTGGCATCATCATAATAGAAACCCAGTCTGTACTTTTTAATTGTCCTTGAAAGAAAAACATAAAAATAACGATGGCTGTTCCTGCTCCGGCATTTACGCCTAAAATACCTGGGTCCGCTAATCCATTTCTCGTAATCCCTTGAATTACAGCACCGGCAACGCCGAGACCTAATCCTACTAATCCAGCAATTACAATGCGCGGAAGACGAAACTCAAAAATAACTAAATCATGGTCTGGCACTGGATCTATTCTAAGGAGTGTTTTAAATACATCTGTAATTGTAATATCAAACGTACCATTCGTTAAACTTATGTAAATAGCACATAGTATTAAAAATATAATAATCCCCATCGTCATTCCAAAACGTTGACTTGAGCTTTTAAACATGTCTCTCTCCTCCTCTTGTACGGATTAAATAAAGGAAGAAAGGAATTCCAATTAAAGATGTTACGACTCCGAGTGGCGTTTCAAATGGATAATTTACAAATCTACTTAAAACGTCACATAATGCTAAAAAAACGCCGCCAATAACGCCTGCACATGGTAAAATCCATTTATAATCTACCCCAATTATAAAGCGAGTAATGTGCGGAATAATTAAACCTACAAAACCAACTTTCCCCACTAAAGCAACTGCAGTTCCTGTTAAAAAGATAACTGATAAAATAGCCATCGCTTTAACTAATTTTGTACGCTGTCCTAGATTAATAGAAACTTCTTCTCCTAAAGAAAGAATAGTAATAGATTTTGAGATTAACAGAGCTAAAACTATTCCAATTATCCCAAAAGGTATCGTGACTTTAATTATATTAGGATCGACTTGATCTAATTTTGCATTAAACCAAAAACTAACATTTTGAGAAATTTGGAAATATGAAGCCATTGCAGCAGATACACTGCTTAAAAATGTTCCAATAACTGTCCCTATAATTGCTAACCGAACCGGTGATAAGCCATTTTGAAGAAGCGAACCAAAACCAAACACAATACCGGCTCCGAGTGCAGAACCAATCATTGAACATAAAACCATGCCAATTGAGGACATTCCTGGAAGAAAAATCATACAAAGTGTAATAACAAAGGCTGCCCCATCCGTCACACCCATAATAGAAGGGGATGCAAGATAGTTTCTTGTCATCCCCTGCATAAGTGCTCCTGATATGGCTAGAAATGCTCCGACTAAAAGAGCTGCAACTACCCTTGGCAAACGTGAAGTAATAATAATATTATGATTTACATCGCTTGAATCAAAATGAAATAATGCATTCCACACTGTTTGAGCATCGATGTTTTTCGCACCATATAATACAGAAAGTATAACTGTAAATAAAATCAATACGGGCGCTATACATAAAATGGTTACTGGTACCGCATTCGTTTTCTGCATATCATTCAACGCACCTTACTTATTATATTATTTAGATAAATTTTTCACTGCTTCTTTTAAGAATGCTGTTTTACTCCAAGCTGTACCACCTTGTGCCATTGGGTCCACAACGTTTACAAATACTTTCTTTTCTTTCGCAGCATTCATACTTTGCCAAATTGGATTGCTTTCAATTTCTTCTAGCACTTTCGGGTTTTTATTTTCAGTTGTCTCATATTGTAAGAAAATATAATCTGGGTTAAGTTCAGCAAGTTTTTCAAATGAGATTTTCTCTTGTGCTTTTACTGTTTTCAATTGTTCTGGAGCAGTTAATCCAAGATCTTTATAAATTACAGGGTTGAAGTACACTCCTTCTGGATATAGGAATAATTCATTTGCTCTTAGTCTAATGACAAGTACTTTTTTGTCTTTTAACTTATCTCCTAGTTTTGCTTTTGCTTTTTCAGCATCCGCATTGTAATCTTTAATAATTTTTTCTGCTTTATCTTTTTTACCAGTTAATTCTCCCATTAACTTTAAGTTATCTTCCCAATCTGTTGAAACGTGTGATACCGGGAATGTCGGAGCTACTTTCGTAAACTTTTCAGCTGTTTCTGCTGGGAATTTCGTACTTGATGTAATAACATCTGGTTTTAATTGAAGTAATGTTTCGAAATTTGGTTGCATTTTCTCACCAACAGATTTCGCACCTTCTAAATCTTTCTCAAGATACTTTGGTAATTTTCCACCTACAGTAATCGCACCTACTGGTTTAATTCCAAGTACCGCTGCATCTTCCATTGACTCTAAACTAGCTGTCGCAATTTTATCTACTTTTGCTGGTACTGTATATTCTTTACCTAAGTATGTAATTTTTCGTTTTTCGTCTTTTTTCGTCTCACTAGCCTTTGTCTGTTGTGTTTTTTCTCCTGAAGTCTTATCCGCACTATTACATGCTGCTAGTCCTACACTTAAAACTGTAACCATCCCTAATGTAAATAACTTCTTATTCATCTTTATATATCTCCTCTCGAGTTTTCAAAACTATATTCTCAATAAAATTTAACTATATGAAACTTGTCTTACATATATATTTCATTAGATTAATAATTCTATCCAGAACTCATTCTCGTTCACTTCCCCTAGGATATAATTCTTTTACACCTCATTCATTGATAACCCTTTTCATTGATAATGATTATCGTTACTAAGTATATATTTAATATGCAATTATTTCAAGAAAGATTTGAAAAATTTTAACAAACTGAATTAAAAAAGAAGTATCCGCCTAATGTTAGGGGGACACTTCTTTTTTTAGAAATTTATATGTAATTCAACTGGGCAATGGTCTGATCCCATTACTTCACTATTAATTTTCGCCTCTGTTATTTGGTCTTTCATTCTTTCGGAAACAACAAAATAATCTAAACGCCATCCAATATTTTTTGCTCTCGCTCCCATTCGATACGACCACCACGAATATGCGCCTTCCTGATCAGGATATAGATAACGATACGTATCAATAAATCCTTCTTCTAAAATACATGTAAACTTCTCTCTTTCTTCATCAGAAAACCCAGGATTTTTACGATTACTTTTTGGATTTTTCAAATCTATTTCTTTATGAGCAACGTTTAAGTCTCCGCAAAAAATAACTGGTTTTTTCTCATCTAATCGTTTAATATACGCCCGGAAATCATCTTCCCATTTCATTCTGTAATCTAATCGTTCTAATCCTCGTTTTGAATTTGGTGTATATAACGTAATTATGTAAAAACCTTCGAACTCTAAAGTAATAACTCGTCCTTCTTGATCATGCTCTTCAATGCCCAAACCATAAGTAACAGAAAGCGGTTCTTTTTTCGTGAAAATAGCCGTTCCTGAATAGCCTTTTTTCACAGCATAATTCCAATATGTATAATATCCCTCTGGATTTAAATCGATTTGCCCATCTTGTAATTTAATCTCTTGTAAACAAAATATATCTGCATTAGATTCCTCGAGATATTCTAAAAATCCACCTTTTGCGATAACTGCACGTAAACCATTTACATTCCATGAAATGAACTTCATTTATAGCCCTCCTCTTGATGTTTATTTCCAAATTTCATGCTATCACAAAATAGAAAAACAATCATATTTTCACCTTTGTAATCTTGCTCTTACATTTGTGAATACATACATACGTACATTATTCAGGTTATACTAATTTCAGAGGTGATGTTCTTTGCACAATGAAGGGTTTACGTTAACAAGTGAGCATTGGCAAGCAATTATTCATAATGATTCTTCCTATGATAACAAATTCTTTTATGCCGTGAAATCAACCGGAATCTTTTGCAGGCCGTCATGCAAATCAAGAATACCGAATAAAAACAATGTACGAATTTTTCTTCATGCAAATCAAGCATTAAGTGAAAACTTTCGCCCGTGCAAACGTTGTAAACCAAATGGGCTCACTTTACCTAATGAAGAGTGGGTAGAACAAATTAAAAATTATATTGAAAAGCACTTTGAAGAATTACTAACTCTCGACATACTTGCGGAAATGTGCCATGGTAGCCCCTTTCATTTACAACGTACTTTCAAAAAAATGACAGGAATAAGTCCAATAGAATATATACAACAATTCAGGATTGTTAAAGCAGAAGAATATCTATCAAATACAAATCAATCTATTAAAGAAATTAGTACTGCTGTCGGGATAGAAAACCCGGAGTATTTCGCAACTTTATTTAAAAAGAAAACCGGATTTACTCCTACTGAATATCGAAAAAAGAACGAAATGAAAGAGGGATACAATAATGAATTCCTACAAAAATAATTATATATATTGGACACTACTTACACATAAAAATTGGCATTTTCATATTGCTGCGACTGAAAATGGACTATGTTTCATTGGATCACAAAATGAAAACTTTGAAGAATTAAATATATGGGCTAGCAAAAAACTACCCCATCATATATTGATCCATAGTCCAGATTACTTGCAAATATATACGAAAGAAATTATCGAGTATTTAGAAAACAAGCGAGAAACTTTTACATTCCCTATCGATGCTTACGGAACTGACTTTCAATTATCTGTTTGGAATACGGTACGTGAAATTCCTTATGGAAACACATATTCTTATACAGAAATTGCCGAAAGAATTCAAAAACCTAAAGCTGTACGTGCCGTTGCTTCTGCTATTGCTGCCAACCCTCTTCTCATTACAATTCCTTGTCATCGTGTTATCGGGAAGAATGGTAAACTAACTGGTTTTAGAGGGGGATTAGAAATGAAGAAAGAATTGCTTGCATTAGAAAAGTTACAGGTGGAATTCATATGACAGCAAAATATAATAACGCATTAACTTTAGCAGTTCCAACAGAATTTAGTTTCCAAGAAAATTTGCGCTATCTATCCCGCTCTAACAATGAATGTATGTTTCACATTGAAGATAACAAAATTTATAAAGTTATCCCTGTTCACGATGTAAATCCTTTAGTTGAGATTAGTATGAATACGGATGATACTATTCAAATACGTTTTTTAGGAGAATCCTATATCTCTGAAAAGTGGATATGCAACGCTGTAGCTAACTATGTAACTGAATGGTTTGATTTAAATACTGATTTGGCTCCCTTCTATCAATTAGCTAAACTTGATCCACTCCTTCGAGGTCCTATTCAAAAGTTTTATGGACTTCGAACTTTAGGTATTCCTGATTTATTCGAGGCACTTTCCTGGGGAATTATTGGTCAGCAAATTAATCTTACATATGCTTATACGCTAAAAAGAAGATTAGTCGAGACATTTGGAAGTTATGTAGAATGGGACGATAGAAAACATTGGATATTCCCTTCTCCTGAAACGATTGGAAAGCTACATGTAGAAGATCTCAAAAAGTTAAAAATGACAACTAGAAAATGTGAATATTTAATCGGGGTTGCAAAGCTTATTACAGAAGGAAAACTATCAAAAGAATCTTTACTACAAATACAAAATATAAAAATCGCTGAAAAACAATTAACTGCTATACATGGTATAGGACCATGGACTGCCAACTATGTTTTAATGCGCTGTTTACGATTTCCTTCCGCTTTTCCAATTGACGATGTCGGCTTGCACAATGCAATTAAATGCATAACAGGTTCCGAAAGTAAACCGACTAAACATGAAATAAAAGATTTTGCGGCAAATTGGATCAACTGGGAGTCTTACGCAACTTTTTATTTGTGGCGAGTTTTATACTAAAGAACCAAGTAGCACATCTGTACTACTTGGTTCTTTTTTAAGCCTGTTCTTCGAATCGTCTTGCAATTTCTACAATAACTTGAACTGCTTTTTCCATCGTATCTACCGAAACATACTCAAATTTACCGTGATAGTTTTCACCACCAGTGAAAATATTCGGCGTTGGTAATCCCATATATGATAATTGTGATCCATCTGTTCCTCCACGAATTGGATGAATATTTGGTTCAATGTCTAAACTTTTCATTGCTTCATAAGCAATATCAACAATTTCTCTCACCGGTTCGATTTTTTCAAGCATGTTATAGTATTGATCATTCATTTCTAAAACGACTGCATCTTTCCCATACTTCTCTTGCATTTGTTTCACAATATTTTCAATGGTATTTTTACGTGTCTCAAAATTTTCACGATCAAAATCTCGAATAATATAATATGCTTTACTTTGCTCAACATCACCATTTAAAGAGAGTAAATGGTAGAATCCTTCGTATCCTTCAGTATACTCTGGTGCCTCTTCTACTGGTAAATGCCTATTAAACTCCATAGCAAGTTTAGTTGCATTACGCATTTTATTTTTCGCTGTCCCAGGATGTGTATTTGTTCCGTTAAACGTTAACTTAGCACCTGCAGCATTAAAGCTTTCATATTCTAAGCCACCTAATGGACCTCCATCCATCGTATAAGCAAATGATGCACCAAACGCTTCTACATCAAAATGAGCTGGTCCACGGCCGATTTCTTCATCTGGCGTAAATGCCACTCTAATTTTCCCATGCTTAATTTGCGGATTATGTATTAAATAATTCATTGCAACCATAATTTCTGTAAGACCAGCTTTATCATCTGCTCCTAGCAGTGTTGTACCATCAGTTGTAATAATCGTATGCCCTTTATAAGATGGTAATTCTGGGAACTGTTCCGGCGTTAACACAACATTTAGCTCTTCATTTAACGTAATCGCATTACCATCAAAGTTTTCATGAATTTGTGGCTTTACGTTTTTCCCCGTAAAGTCTGTTGCTGTATCTAAATGTGCTAAAAAGCCAATTACGGGAACATCCTTGTCCGTATTAGCCGGAAGTGTTGCCATTACATAACCATTATCATCCATCGTTATCTCTGTTAACCCAATTTCTTGTAGCTCTTCCACTAATAATTTACCAAACTCAATTTGCCCAGTTGTTGTTGGAACTGTATGGCTTTCCTCATTTGATTGCGTATCAATTTTGACATATCTCGTAAATCTTTCAATAAGCTCTTGTTTCAAATTTGTTCACTCCCTTTTATATTTCTTTCTTCATTATAATCCTTAAGACGAAATTTTTTAACTTTTTTGACTCTGAAAGTATATATTCCATTTACATTTTTAAAGATTTAAATAAATCAACAGAAGTCATAACATTTGTACATTTAAACTTTAACATGTAACATTCATAATTATAAAATATAGGAGGTATGAAAGATGAGGCTAACCCTCTTTCGCTATTTTCTTTTTTTCTTAGGATTAATTTTCTTTGGCCTTGGAAATGCTCTTGCAGTCAAAGTTAAATTTCTCGGTTTACATCCTTGGGAAGTTTTAAACATGGCTCTCTACCAAAGGTTTGGATGGACGATTGGTACGTGGAGTGTCATATGTGGGTTATGTCTCGTTCTCATTTCTTTACTAGTAGATCGAAAATATATAAATGTGGGAACATTTTTAAATGCACTACTTATCGGTCCTATTATGGACTTTTTCTTACAATCAAATATTCTTCCAAATGCTAGTGATTATTTATGGATAAACTTACTCATTTTATTTTCTGGTATTGCCATTACAGGTATCGGTGGAGGTATGTATGTTGCAGCTGGAATTGGCGCTGGACCTCGTGATGGATTCATGCTTACTATTTCCGATAAAACAGGTCTATCTATTAGCCGTGCTCGAATCATTGTAGAATGCGTTGTACTAGTTATTGGATTTATGCTCGGTGGTCCTGTTTTTATCGTAACTTTTCTATACACTTTTATTCAAAGTCCAATCTTTCAGCAATCATTTAAAATGTTTCAAACACTCCTACATACTTTACAAAACAAAAACAAAGAGCAAATTAATGAAAATTTATAAAACACAACTTCATACAAATAAATTCACCCTATCTACGATTCTCACCGCAAATAGGGTGTTTCTTTTTTTATCTCACAGTTTAAGAATATATACTATTTATTCACAATAAAAGTATATACATCATCATAAATACAACCGTTTACTCTAATAACATACTTCCCGGGTTTACTAAAACGAATTGTGTATTTATTTAGCTGAATTGCTTCTTTATCTCCAGAAAGAATATCAATACTTCTACCACTCAATACATAAAATTCACTTTGATTCATTGTTACATCAATTGTATTGAAATTTCCTTCTTTCACCTGCTGTGTTTCCGCAGCGCTTACACTTGGTTCTAAAAACAGTAGCCCACTTAATCCAATCGTACCCGCTAAAGCTACTCCCGCAAACTTTTTAATCTTTTTCATCACAATGCCCTCCTTATAAATTTTGTGTAAAGGCGATATTCCCCTTTACACCACAAAGCCTATATGTAATGAAATGAAAAGTAAACGGGGACCGTAAGACAAAATTCTACATCTTTTTTTCCAATTGAATAGAAATCCAACGTTTGGAGTTTTGTCACATTTAAAATTGTTTCCTTAAGACAACTTCCATTTGTATTATTCAGAATTTGAATAATTACTTATTGATTTAACATTCTAAAAATAGTTGATAAAAATGCATTCTATTAAAAAAGAGTGTGTTTTATAAGTACGAATTAAAACACACTCCATATATTCAGTTTCATTCTCCTATCCATAATTTTTCTACATTCAATAATTGTTCATCATTAAATTCCAGCTTATATATGTCGGGCTTTGATGTATTTATAAGAAATTCAAATCCGTATTGATTATCAAAGCAATTCATCATTAAAGTCATTACAAGTCCATGTGTGCCAATTACAATTTTTTGCCCTTGAAAATCCATTAATATTTCCTTTAACACTTTCACTACCCGTCTCTGACAATCCTTATATGACTCTCCTTCCATATGTGCAAAGTCAGGATTAGAGAACATCTTCTTTACAAGTGGATACACCTCTTTATCTGGTATAATCTGATCCTCACTTACAAACCTACATTCTTTGAGATTTTCATATACTATTATTTCTTTTTCATAGAAATTAGCTGCCGCTTCAATCGTTAACATAGCCCGATTATAAGGACTTGAAATAAAAGTATCAATTCCCTCCATTTTTAATACGTCAGTCACTCTATGAGTATCCATTTTTCCTTTTTCAGTTAATCCCCGTGTTCTTTCACTCCCTTCTAATCTTGGTGATTCACCATGCCTAACCATATAAATATATGTATTCATACTTCCTCCTTGAAAATGTTCATTCGTTTTTTATAAACTTTGCTGATCTGTTCGTCTAATCCATTCTCCTACTAAACTCTCGAATAATTCAGGCTGTTCAATTTGCAAATTATGCCCTGCCATATCTAACACTGCTAATGTCGCTCTTGGATAATCATCAATAATTCCTATAATATCTTGATAACCGACCGATATATCTTGTCTTCCGGCTAATAAAAGAACGGGTTTCTCATATTCCTTACGGTGAAAATCCATAGTAAGAGAGTAATTTTTTTGCAACCTTTCAATAAATTCATAATTAGCAACATCTAACCCTGGCTTAATTTCTTCTTTAAATCGCTTATATGTATATTCATTCGCGACCACCGCTAACTCGCAAAACTCTTCTCTATCAGTGGAAGTTAGTGTATTTAAAAACTCCTTATCCTCTACAATTACCTGTTTATTCGGACGAGTCCTTTTTTCTTGCTCCGCTACAACAACAGGGCATACTAATAGTAATCCATTAACTCTTTCGAACAGCTTTGTGAGTATACCTCTAGCTAAATATCCGCCATAGGACTCCCCTACTAATAAAAACCTTACTTAAAATAGCCTATAACAATCAAAAATCAGCTAGAAAAAAGATTCTCATCATTTTATATGCAATTGTGCATCTCCACTTACAAATCACTAAAAAACCTTTACAATTCAAAGGATGATTAAATATACAATTCCCATTTAAAATCTTGATAAAGCACATATTATTAAAAACAATATTTTTTTAATTTTAAGAAGTATTACACTTTTCAACACTTTCCTTATAAACATGATTTTTATAAGGAAATCTGATACAATTCTTAAATAATATTATTATGTATAGATATTACGAATATAGTGCATAATTAAAGAAGGTGATTTTATTGAAATTAAATAAAAATTTACAACTATGTATATTAATTGGAACATTAATATGTTATTCAATCTATTTTATGTTTTTTTATCTGTTCCCCACTCATTTTTCAAATTCAGATGTACGCTTCGCTTCACTTATTGTTGAAGCTATTACATTTGTGTCACTCATTTACTCTATATATTCTAAAAAAGTCAGTTCAAATCCGTTTTGGATATGTATCACAATAGCAATTGGTAGTTTTTTATTAGGAAAAATAGTATATACATATCAAGATAGCTTCTTCGAAATTCCAATACATCGTTTTACTATTTCTGATGTATTTTACATGTTTTTTCTACTCTTTTGTCTTATCGCTTTCAGTTATAAAATCTTAAAAGAATGCGATAAATGGGAAAAAGCGTTCTTTATTTGTGATATATGTATAGTACTTACTTCCATATTCACATTAGAGTGGTATTTATTTAATCAACCAAATTTAAATATATTCTCTCTTTCACTAGGAGATGTTTTTCTTTCATTTCTATATCCAATTGCAGATTTATTATTTCTTTTACTAGGTGTTAGTCTCTTTTTCCGTCCAACCATTTTTAATTCGAAACGGAAAATTTACATCTTTATTTTTGTATTAATAAGTTCTGCAACTTTTAACTATATTTATTTTTACCTAAATAACCATTTATCAACTGAAACGATAACATTATTACGTCTTTTATATAGAATACCTATATTACTTATTGCAATAGCTGGATCTATTTCAGAAGATCGTAATAGTCATAAAAATTATTTCATTGTAAACCCTATAATAGGAAAAAAAGCTCTAGTTGTATTTCCCTATCTTGCTGTTGCAATACTAATCGGGTTTACATTAAAAGAACAAACAGCATCTTCAACTCTCATTATAGGAAATTGTATTACTTTCATTTTCGTACTCATTCGTCATTCTATTGTACGTATGCAAAACAATTCCCTAACCAAACGTTTACAGGCATTTAATGCTCAACTAGAAGAAAAAGTTACTTTACGAACTTCTGATTTAGTTTATAAATCAGAGGCTCTATCTCAAAAACAACAAAAATTCAAATCATTATATGAATATCACCCTGATCCTATTTTTACAATTGATTTAAATGGAGTATTCTTAAATGTAAATACAGCTGGAAATATACTACTTGGAGCACCAACAGATGAGTTACTCGGTGAAACTTGTTTTTCGATTATTTTAGATGAAGACAAATATAAACTAGCATCAGCATTAGAAAAAGTGAAACAACAAGAATCGGCATCCTTGCAACTACGTTCTCAATATAAAGATGGCTTTACTTATTTTTTATACGTTACCATCGTCCCTATTATGATAGACGGGCAAATTTCAGGAAGTTATATTATGGTGAAAGATATTACTGCACTAAAAAAGCAGCAAGAAGAAATAAAATATTTAGCATTCCATGATACTGTAACGAAAATTGGGAACCGTGCCTTTTTCCATAAGAAATTAAAAAGAGTTATAAAACATGCTAAAACGACAGAAAGCGAGTTTGCACTATTATATTTAGACTTAGATCGCTTTAAAGCAATTAACGATACACTTGGACATTCGGCAGGAGATCACATATTAGAAGAAGTAGCGAAGCGATTCCAATCATGTCTTCCATCACATACGCATCTGTCAAGAATCGGTGGTGATGAGTTTACAATCTTAATTGAAAATTATACTGACGAAGATGCCTTATTCGAGTTATGTAATCAATTATTTAAAAGCATAGAAAAGCCGTTTGTCATATATGAGCATACATTAACTTTATCACTGAGTATCGGTATCGCTATTTATCCACATTCTGGAATCGATACTGCTACACTTTTGAAAAACGCTAATGTTGCAATGTATGATGCAAAGACAAGAGAGCTTAACGCTGTCTCTATTTATGACGATGTAATCGCTAAAAAAATTGAAAGACGATTACGATTAGAAAAAGATTTACCAAATGCAATACAAAATGAAGAATTGTTCCTTTTGTATCAACCTCAAGTTGATAGTGAATCTAATAAAATTATCGGTGCAGAAGCTCTAATTAGGTGGAATCATCCTGAATTAGGCGTTATTTCTCCATACGAGTTTATTCCAATTGCAGAAGAAACACTACAAATTATTCCAATAGGAAAATGGACATTAGAGCAGGCTTGTGAGCAAATGAAACGTTGGCACGCACTCGGATATTCACATTTAAAAATAGGTGTAAATTTATCTGCTAAAGAATTTGAACAAGAGGATTTTGTAAAGTCTATTTCTTCTACTTTAGCAAATACAGGTTTACCAGCAAGTTCTCTCGATCTTGAGTTAACAGAGCGAATTGCAATGATGGATGAGCGAGAAACATTGATAAAATTGCGTACACTAAAAAGTTTAGGGATTCACATTTCAATCGACGACTTTGGTACAGGCTATTCTTCGCTAGCTTACTTACCTTTATATCCAATCGATACATTAAAAATTCCAAGAGAATTTATTACAATGTCTGAAACATGTGACGATGGAATGGAAATTATTAAAACGATCATCACATTAGCAAATACATTAGGAATGTCTGTTATTGCTGAAGGTGTAGAAACGAAAGAACACGTGAATTTCCTTCAAAAAAATAAATGTCAGTTTATTCAAGGTTACTATTATAGTAAACCTATCCATACTAATGCATTTACTGAGCTATTAGAAATCGGGATTCACCCATAGTACATAGCCAATCTGGATAAGTACTAATGAATTTGAACAACTATAGTAAAAAGGAAAGAAGATATCTTCTTTCCTTTTGTTTTTTATTTACATCTCTATTACTTCACGACTTCATTGATTATATCTATTAATTGATGAATCCCCTCATTATTGGTTTTCTTATATCCATTCATGTTTTGAATATATCTCTCCTTATTTGTATACAACTTATTTACTGCATGTATAAATGTATTCGTACTTACTCTGTCTTGGAGTATAACTTCCGCATATCCTTGCCGAGAAAAATATTCAGCATTTAAAACTTGATCTCCTCTACTGGAACTGTTAGTTAACGGGATAAGCAACATCGGTTTCTTCAAGAATAGCAATTCAGAAATAGCAGTAGAACCCGCTCTGGAAATTACAACACTCGCCATATTTAGTATATGCGGCAACTCTTCCCCTATATATTCGAATTGCATATAACCTTCCATGCCAATAGATGAATCTACCTTCCCTTTACCGCACATATGAACAATATTAAAATTTAATAACAATGTTTCCAAACTTTTTCTTACCATATTATTTATCCATTGAGCACCTTGACTCCCACCCATAATTAACAATACTGGTTTATCTTGCTGAAATTTACAATAACTTCTCCCTCGTAATACGTTACCCTTCTCAAGTTCTCCCCTTACAATTGGTCCTACATAAACCTTCTTCTCATTACTTACATTTTCTCCTGTCTGAGGAAATGTTGTGCATAGCTTTGTAGCAAAAGGTAATGCTATTTTATTGGCAAGTCCTAATGTGCTATCTGGTTCACGTATAATTATAGGCACACGATTTAACCATGCCCCTATAGCAACAGGAACTGAAACAAATCCTCCTGCTGAAAAGATAACATCAGGCTTTATTTTCTTAATCAACTTATAGCTTTGTAAACAACCGTGTATAATTTTGAAAGGATCTTTAAAGTTCTCCAAATCCCAATATCTCCTAAGCTTCCCCGTTGAGACACTATTGTATTTAACATTTTGCACTAATGATTTTTCAATACCATTTTTGGATCCAATATACTCAACTCTCCATCCTTGCTCTATAAATTTAGGAATTAATACAATATTAATCATAACGTGTCCGGCTGTACCGCCCCCAGTAAAGAGAATCTTTTTATTCATAATTTATATCCACCTTTATTATTAAAAATCTAGCTTTATATTAGCCTTTTAAATGTAAATAACTTTATCATTTATATAAATATTTAACTCCACCTCTATATCTTTTAAAAGATCTTTAATGAGTTCATAAAAATCATTTCCATACTCACTACACTCATATTGAGCAAAGACTTGAATCACATACCTAGTTTCCGCCTCTAATGCTGACTTTAGTCGATTAACTCTTTCTTCTTCTACATACGCTCGATATTTATTTATTGCCTCTGAAAGATGCAAAACATGTGCTTCTTCATCCCTCCAGTCCAGCGTATCAACAATTGAAAGAAATAGCATATTTTGATTATCTATTACTTCATAACCATTCATATATTTCTTACACCCTTTTTATTTTTCATTGAATGCAGATGTCATTACACTTTGCATACTCAAGTACATCTTTTAATGATTGATGAAATTGAATTTCTGGGATCCAACCTAATCTTTTTATTTCCTCTATTTCTAGACTCTCATTTGAGTCGCTCCCACTTTTCACTGTTTCTTCTATGAAAAAATTTAGCTTTGTTAATTCTTTATATTGTTCTAGTACATTTAATAAAGATCGTTTCACTCCTGACCCGACATTATATTGTTTTCCATTTATTCCATCTCGTAATAACACATGATACGCTTTAACCGCATCACGTACATCTAAAAAATCCCTGCTATCTTTCAAACTGTTTACTTCAATAATGGCTTTACTTCTACCTGATTCTATATCTATCATTTTTTTTGCGAGAATCGAACAAATGCCATTTGATACTCCTGGACCAATTAAGTTTGAGGGCTTTGCAATAATAATATTTGAATCCATTAATCCGCCCCAAGCCTCTGCAATAATGACTTGCATCGTTTTACTTAAACTATATGGATTTGAAATTTTCATTTCGTTTATACTATCTGCTTGCAAAGCAGATCCTATAACTAACGTTCTACAATGTGGTGCTTCTTGCTTAATTGCTTCTAATAAATATAACGTCCCAATTACATTAATCTCTACATATTCAAGTGCAGCTGTCCAAGACTCTATGACCGAATTCCTTCCTGCTAAATGCAATACATAATCTGGCTTTATTTGTTTAATCACCTTCATTACTTCGCTCTTATTTGTTAAATTACAAGTAATACCATTTTCATTTTTTTCTCTATGTGTACAATTTTGAAACATAGGAATTACATGAAAGCCCTGCTCTAAAAAATATTGGCAAGCATGGCGTCCTGTAAAACCATTTGCACCTGTTATTAAAAGGCTCGCATTTTTTTTCATTGTAAAAAACCTCCCTTTAATAACATTTGTTTCACCTCATGTTTTGCAAGTAAGTCTTGTTGTGAGCTAAAACTCTTCACATCCACAAGCGGATAACTAGCATAATATTCTTGAAGCCCTTCTATAGGCATAGTCGGTAGTACCACAAAATAATTTTGATCAAAACTTATACTCGTTTTACTCTCTACCTCAGATAAAAGCATTTCACTTAATTTTTCACCCGGCCTTATCCCTATCTCTGTTAACTTCACATTTTCTTTTTTTGAATCTTCAATTAACACTTCTGCTAAATCTGTTATTTTACATGCCGGCATTTTCATAACAAAGATTTCCCCGCCTCTACCTTGATATACGGCTTTAAATAACAATCCAACAGCATCTTCAATTGTTAAGAAAAATCTAGTCATATTTGCATCGGTAATCCCTACTTGTGAAGATTTTTTAATTTGTTTTTTAAAAAGCGGTACCACACTTCCACTCGTCCCTAAAACATTTCCACCACGAACACAAATGAATTTTGTTTTCTTCGTTTGTACATTCGCATGAACCATTAACTTCTCACCAATTGCTTTTGTCATCCCATACGTATTTGATGGATCGGCTGCTTTATCCGTTGAAACATATATAACTTTCTCAACTTGCATCTGTATAGATGCTTCAATTACATTTTGCGTACCATGTATATTAGTTTTTATAGCTTCATAAGGATAATACTCACATACTGGAACGTGTTTTAAAGCTGCAAGATGGAATACATAATGTACACCTTGGCATGCATAGATTAATTGATGCTTGTCACGAATATCTCCAATAATAAATTTTAATCTATCATCATTTATAAACTGTTGCTGCATTTCAAACTGAACCGTTTCATTTCTTGAAAAAACCCTAATTTCTTTCGGTGATTTTTCTAATAGTTGTTTTATAAGTTCATGTCCCCACGAACCTGTGCCACCAGTGATTAAAATTATTTTATCTAGCATTTCTTTTCCTCCTACCAAGCATTTCAATTAAAATTTATTGAATTATTTTCAATTGATTCAAATCATAATCGTCGTTTGTTACATTTAATTGACAAAATAAAAAAAACGAAACTATTAAATATAGTTTCGTTTTTTCATTTCACCTTACAACAGTAAGATTTTTTATACTGTTTGCATGATAACTAAATTCCCTGTAAAAAACACCGCTCATTTATTTCTTATACTCGTAATAAAATAAATAGAATGATTCATAGCCAATAGTCATGTTTAAATTTATGAAAAAGGGAGGTAACGAAATGTACCGAAGCAATTCAAATTATACATATAACGGACCTTCCAAAGCACTGCCTCTCTCCCTATTTGATGTAAAAAATGAATTGAAACAAAAAAGCAAACTCATTCATTCTGGCACGATGTATAAATTAACGAAAGAAGAGCAACTCATTATTAACAACATAAAAATACAAACAGAACAGCTAAATAAAAATAATGTTACAAGAACACGCGCATACTACCAATTTTACATTCAACATCCAGAAATACATTGGGCACTACTTGGACATATGGTATCACGTAACGGCGGTTGGAATATGACTGATTTAAAGGGCGATTTATATACGAGAATTTTATCAGAGAAAGATCAAATTACATTTTTTTCTTTTTTAGAAAGAGGGAATTGGCTTATTTTCCAAGATGTTTATCCTCAATTTTTGCTGTACGAACAAAGTTTAAAAAAATCACAAAAGCTATTTCACCTTCTCCCTCACCTAAATGTTTCTACATTTATGGAAACGATGTGGAACGATTTTTGGAAAACAGGTAATAAAAAAACATTAGCGATTGCAACTATTATTAATGAACAAAACTATTTAGAAAAAAGAGTGATTCAAAATGTACACTTTAAAAAGACGGTACTAAATAGTATTGGATTTAAACTCTTTGATTTTTTTCAGTTTAATCATATCCTTTTCCCATTCTACGAAAATGATAAGAAACAAAAAGTATTACTATTTGGTGATACAATGAAGCATTTTACTTCCTTACATGAACGAATCTTAATCGGAAAAAGGTTGTATTCATTATTATTTCGGGATACACATGTTTTATCCCAAATAATAAGCTGGGCTCAACATCATCCGCATACAGGATCAAGGAAAGATTACTGGCCCCATTTATTTTCAAGTGTAAATGAAACTTTTTCCCGTGAATTTTATAAGCGCCGAATAAAGAAATGCCAGTTGCGTAATGGCGCTTATCGTATATACAGCCCTGCACTCAGCTACGCATGGCGAGATATTGAGCATGAAGAAGTTGACAGTGAAGATTGGTTTACGGACTGGCAAGTTGTAAATTACTTAGTGGATAAGGAGGAAAATATAAATGGACAAATTACAGAAGACTACTGTAAAACGCTCGAAAAAATTGAACTTGCCATTCTTGCAAAGAAAAATGTTCTCCTTCGAGAAGACGAATAACCTTTTCGCACTAGTTATTACAATCTTACTCTCTTCTATTATCGGGACTTACTTAGATGCTTTCTTTATTGCGAAACAAATATATTCCTTTCCGGTTAGACCCTTTCCCTCCATATTTTCAGTTAACATCGGCTTTACTTTGTTTGTACTACCAATTTTAACAACGACTTTTATACAAATTTCAAAAACATTATCTGTATTTTCTAGGACTCTATTTATTGTTGCAATAGGTATTTGTGCCAGCATTTTTGAACAGATTGCTGAAAGATTAGGTTTCTTTATTCATAGCGTAGATTGGAATCATACATACTCTTTATTTGGTTATATGATTTTCTTTTCTTTTATTTGGAAAATATATTATTTCATACAAAAATAAAGAGACCCTTATAAATCTCTTTATTTTCACTCAATATTTTCTACATTTAAATACTTAGTTTCACAGTAATAGCCTTTGCCGCCAACATAAACTTTTTCTACTTTATTGTTGCTATTGGTTGCTAATGTAACTAATATTTCAGAAGGCGAGTGTACAGAATAACCTTGTTCAAATACATAGACTTCTTTTTGCAAGTTGTGCTGTTCATAAAGGTAGCAAGCTAATGCACCGTTTGAAGTTCCAGTCGCTGCTTCTTCATTGATATCGTATAGTGGAGCAAAATTTCTGCATATAATACGATTGTCATTAAAAGTATATAGATGCATCCCGACAACATTATAATACTTGCTGATTTCTTTAATTTTTTCAAAATTAGGTTGCAGTGTATGTAATTGTGTTTCGCTTTTTATAGGAATTAAAATATCTTTTAAACCCGTGGAGACAATTTGAATTGGGTATGTATTGTCTATAGCTTTAATGTCAAAACAGTCGATGAACTCGTTTGGAGATACAACATCATAGAATATCGGTTTGTTTTGTTCCATGAATATGATGTCATCTTTTATGGTAATAGTAAGAACACCGCTGTTCGTTTCAATCGTATAGCGATTCCTGAAAAGTTTATTTAAATGCATCAGTATCGCGAAAGAGCCAATTGTGGCATGACCACATAAATCAACTTCTTCTTTTGGTGTAAAATACTCAAATTTATAATCAGCAATTTCAGATTCTGATATAAATGCGGTTTCCGCATAGCCCAGTTGTTTGGCTATTGCCATTTTTTGAGTAGTGGTCAATGTATTCTCAATAAATACCACTCCTGCTTTATTTCCACCTTTATGATCCTTGCTGAATGCACTTGCAACATAGACGGATATTTCCATAAGACACCTTCCTTCCTCACTTGTAGTAAATTGTAGCATAGAAAGCACTACGTATAAATATTGTTGGATAAATTTCCCATAGAGCAAGAGACAAACTATTTTTTAGCATCTGAACTCTCAAAAAATAGTTTGTCTGCAGTCTGAGAGATCCTTATAGATCTCTTCTTAAGCATAATCTTTGGTTACCATTAATGATGTAGGGTTTTGAAGACTTTTTGAACGTAAACGATAGGCAACGATTTTCTTCTTATATTGCTTTATTACATCAACGTGTTCCTCATAGCTATACAGAGAAAACCTAATCTCTTTATTCCCTTTCTTCGTATTAATAACAATTGGTATGCCTTCCCCGTACGGTGGAAAATAATGTTTATCTAAAAATAAAGCCTCATTAAATTCATGAATAACTTGTAATTTCATTTCTCCCTCTATATTTTTTCCATCTATCGATATAGAGGTATTCTCCGCCTCAAGCTTTTGATGCAATTCAAATCTACTAATAATTGATTCTACAACAGAAGTGGGCATACTAGAAACTAATACTTTAATAGCTCCAAAAATAAATAATGTAACTATAAACCATGTTGTCATTTTCATCATCTCCATTACATTTTAAAATATAAATTTCGTTCCATACGGTATGACTATACTAATAAGTATTCCGGTTACAATCATCGTCACCGAACCAATCGTCGCTTCTTTCTCGCCTTCCTTCACGAGACGGCTCACACCGATAATATGTGAGGCGCAACCCATTCCCACTCCTTTTCCAATCGTGCTCGTTATACGGAAAAACTTAAGTACCGTTGGTCCGATAATAGCACCTGTGATTCCTGCAACAACTACAAAACTAGAAGTCATAGATGGAATACCACCAATTTGATCCGCTAATGAAATAGCAATAGGCATCGTCGCTAATTGCGGGAGTGTTGTTAATATGAGTTCCTTATCTATATTCAACATCTCACCAATCACTACATTCATACTCGTTAAAGCCACTATACCTACCGCTACACCGATAAGTATCGAAAAAAAGTTTTTCATAAGTATTTTTCGCTCTTTAAATAAAGGTATCGCTAACGCTACAATTGCAGGACTCAATAAACCGGAAAGAATGTCTCCCCCATTTTCCCTATACTCATGATGAGAAATATCAAAAGTCAGAAATAAACAAATCATAATTGCCGTAACTGTTAACACTGGTAATGTAAATGGAAACGGAAATTTTTTATATAACTTTGTCGCCAATACATACATTACTACAGTAATAATAATGAAGACCGTTTGCATCGTGCACCTTGTCGATTTTATTTTTTTGATGTTACTAATAATTGACTTATATACCCTGAAACAATCAAAGTCACTACTGTACTTACTACTACTAAAAGGAATATACTACTCCCCTTACTGAAAAGAAAAGACCCGTATTCCATCAGCCCTGTTGTCGAAGGAATTAGAAATAACGGTAAAAATACTATTAATTTTTCCGCACCTTCCTCAAACCACTTTAATGGTACAATACGAGTAGAAAGGAGTAGAAACAGCATTAACATCCCTATTAAACTTCCTGGCATTGATAGATGGAACACTCCCTGAATCCACGTACCAACTAAGCCAAATACATATAACACGCCTACTTGAAGTAAAAGCGTCACGTACTTCATTTCTTTTCCTCATTTCAATATTACGCATCACTATTATGAAATTTCATTTAACGTTTCCGCAAACCTCGTAATTCCCAGTTGAATTTGTTCGACATCTACTCTCCCAAAAGTAAATCGAATATATTCACTCTTAGTACCTAAAACACTTCCTGGGACAAACGCTACACCATTTCGTATAGATTCACCTAATAAATGATATTCATCAAACGTTCCTTGCACTTTGCACCATAAATGTATTCCACCCTCTGGAACAAAAAATTCAACCTGGTCCCCTAATATTTCTTCAAGCTTTCTAATTAACGCATCTCTTCTTTCCTTTAATTGTCCACGAAGCATTGTAATATGAGCATGAAAATCTTCTGATTCTAAAAATTGATTTGCCACCCACTGCGTAAATACGCTATGTCCAAAATCAACTTGCTGCTTCGCATCCGCTAAGCGTTCTATTACACGCGTAGGGCCAATTACCCAACCAATACGTAATCCTGATGCAACAATTTTTGATAATGAACTTACATAAAGAACATTTCCGTTTTGATCCATTGATTTTAATGTTGGATTCACTTCTCCATTAAAAGAAGTTAAACTATACGGATCATCTTCTACAATCGGTATACCAAATTCAGAAGACAACTCTAAAATCTTTTTACGTCTCGCTAATGAAAGCACAGTACCCGTTGGATTTTGATAATCTGGATTTAAAAACACCATACGAATACGATACTTTTTATGCAAATCAATTAAGTCATCTGGATTCATTCCATGCTGATCTACAGGTAAATGGAATATTTTTAAGCCAGCAGATTTAAACATCGGCAATGAGAAACAATACGAAGGGTCCTCAATTGCAATCGCATCGCCAGGTTTTAATAAGCATTGAACGATAAGATTAAGTGCCTGTTGTGCTCCAGATGTAATAAGGATAGAATTTGAATCTGCTTCAATTTGTTTATATTGCTGAACATGTGCTGCAATTGTTTTTCGCAACATTTCATTTCCAAGTGGATGGTCATAACCGAGGTTTTCCATAAATGTTTTCTCCGACAAAATCGTTCGGAATCTATCACTCGGAATTAATTCTGGTGACAATTCACCACTCGCTAAATTAATTAAGTCATCTTTTTGTGTTTCCGTCCTAATTTGTTGAACGAGTGGTACATTAGGTAAGAACGATCCATCCTCAACGTACCTACCCCAGTTCGGTATTCGTTTATGTGAAACACCCCATATGTCTGTATTCACCCTTGTTCCGCTTCCTTTTTGCCGTTCTACTACTCCAAGTGATTTTAATTCTTCATATGCAGCTACTATTGTACTCCGGTTCACCTGTAACTCTTTTGCTAACATACGCTCAGAAGGTAACTTGCTATCAGAAGGAAACTCACCTGAAGAAATACCCCTTTCAATATAATCCGCTATTTGTTTATATACAGGCGTTTTATCTGCACGATTTGGTTTCCATTCCATATAGTTGCCTCCTCTCAAAACTAACTATATTTTACTCACTAATAACAGTATTGACTGTAATAATAGTATTAATTAATTACATGATTTAAAAATCTTTCTACCGTCATATTAAAGCTGCTCGGTTGTTCTAAATAAGGTAAGTGTCCACTATTTTTAAACTCAATAAAAGTTGTATTTTTCAAACGTCTTTCAAACTCTCTTACATATTTCTCGGGGACAAAATCATCATGTTCCCCTCTTATAATTAAAGCGGAACATGAAATATTCAAAAGAAATGGTCTTTGATCATAATCTACTAATTCAGCAAATAATCTTTGAATATGCACCGGATTAATAAACTGTAAAGATTGATAAAACCCCCTGACAATTACTTCATTATTTGCTACTCCCATCGCCTTCAACAATGTATCCGCCCATGTTTTCCCGTTATCATGTAAGCTAAGTAAATCATATACTTCAAGCCGTTTCTTTCGATCTTCAGGCTCCAAATAGGGAAATGCATTTACAATAATTAAACTAGAAACAAAGTCTGGATATTGAATAGCAAAATCAATACCTACCCTAGCTCCTTTTGAAAGTCCACAAATGACTATTTTTTGTAACTTTAAATAATTGCATAACTCATACAAAACATTTACATATTCTTTAAAGTTAATTTCTAGCCCTTCAGATTTTCCATGACCTGGTAAATCAAGAGAGATTACTGTCCATTTCCCCTTGAAATATTGCCTTTGATATAACCAATTATTTGCGTTTCCTCCAAGGCCGTGTAAAAACAATATGACAGGACCCGACCCTTCTATATTGTAAAAAACCTTTCGATTCTTATATTCAAAATACATATTCATCACCTTCTGCTGTAGCATCACTTATTTTTATCTTTGAATGGATATATCCAAAACGGTTCTCTTTCTAACCACTCGACTGTTTCTGGTACACCATCGTCATACTCTCTTTTCAGTTCCGTTACTTTAGTCGCAAATTGTGATGCATGTGCTTGCAATGCTTCTAGCTTTTTTGGAACATATTCTTTTACTTCATTTTTAAAATGTGGCGGACCTATTTCCACTTCATGACTATTTGAAAAAGCTACCGCATAAAATGTTGGCCTTTTATTTTCAGGAATATTAGATAACGCTTCAACCACCGCTTCTCCTGTTGCATCATGATCTGGATGAACTGCATATCCCGGATAAAAAGAAATGACCAATGAAGGATTCAATTCTTCTACACATTTTTGTATTACACGTCTTAACTCTCCAGGAGTTTCAAATTCAAGAGTTTTATCACGATATCCCATCATACGTAAATCTTTAATCCCTAAAATATTTGTAGCGCTCTTTAGTTCTTTCTCTCTTATAGCATATAACGATTCACGTGTTGCAAAAGGCGGATTTCCCATCGCTCTCCCCATTTCACCTAGCGTTAAACAAACGTAAGTTAAAGGAACATTCCGCTGAGCGTAAGCCAAAATTGTACCTGCCACGCAATATGAATCATCATCTGGATGCGGAAAAACAATTAAAACGTGGCGTTCATTTTTTATCAAAATCATACTCCTCCATCGTACACCATATTAACCTTTTTCTTTAAAAACTATTAAATCACTACCGCATACCACGTTACTCCAACAAGTAGTACGAAAAGAAGGATAATATAAATAGTTGATAAGTTTTTTACATTTTTCTTTGTGGACTTTCCGTAATTCTCCTCCACATTTCGTGCAACTAGTACGGTCCCAAACAGTGATACAATTACAATAATAACGACTAGTGAAATCGCAAAGCTCATTGTATTTTCACCTCTCTAAGGCTAGTCTATTTTTATTAAGAACTTCCTCTTTAAAACGTTGATAACATACTACCTTTCTTCTCTTATCATAATAGATGTTTGCAAAAAACGGACCAACCACTTTTACGTTTTTTTGCTCATCCACTTTAAAAATAAAAAGCAACTGAACACTTATGATCAGTTGCTTTTTCGCAGGATTATTTATGCTAATTTTCATTTAAAATTAATTCGATTTAAAAGTTTAGTCTTTTCATAATGAAACATCGATTGAGATAATTCAAAAATTGTTCCATTTACAAGATACACAGTATTTTCAATAAGAAGCGCCGGATCACCTTCATTCAATTCTAAAAGCTGGGCATTTTCTTTATTTACTTTTTCACAACTAATAACTTTATCGGCAAAACCAATATTTAATCGTAAATCTTCAATGAAATAACTGTATACAGAACTTAATGCTATTTCTTCATTCAAATATGGAATAATATCCTTTTTGAAATAACTTACTTCAATAGAGAATGGTTTTCCATCTACAATTCTTAAGCGCTTCAAAAAATATATCCTAGTTCCAGCTTCACATTGCATCCGCTTTGCTATCTCTTCGTCCGCATCTATTACTTCAAGCTCTAACACTTTCGTTTCAATATTTTGCGAAACGAGATTTTTCGTTAATCCACGTAAACTTCCTAAATTAATGTAATCTGTTACAGAAGTTTCACGTAAAAACATGCCACTACCTTGCACTTGAAAAATATAACCTCTATTCACAAGCTGACTAATTACTTTACGTATCGTATTACGGCTTACTTCAAATCGATTCATCAACGCTTCTTCTGTAGGTAATTTTTTCGTTTCATTAAAAATCCCATCTCGAATGTTTTGCTCTAACACATCTGCAATTTGTTTATACTTTGCACTCATACACTTTCTCCTAAAATACTCTTTTATCTGTTATAACTCTTCTCCTCTCGTTTCAATCACATGTTTATACCAATGAAACGAAAGTTTCTTCTTACGTTTTAAGTTATCATTATGATCGACAAAAATAAAGCCATATTGCTTTTTATATCCATTTAACCAACTTAACAAATCAATCACTGACCATGCATAATAACCTTTTAAATTGATTCCCTCTTCAATTGCACGCTTTATTACTTTTAAATGCTCTTCAATAAATTTAATTCTCGGAACATCTACAATTTCTCCGTCAATGATTGGATCTTCATCACCAAGTCCATTTTCCGTTACATACATCTTTATGTCACCGTAACGCTCTTTCAACATGTGTAATCCATCTAAGAAACCTTCGGGAGATATTTCCCATCCCCATTTTGTATATGTTTTATCATCCATTTTAACTGTTCGATAAAAACCATCAAAAGAAGGACTACCTGGAGCAAGTGTTGAATTTTCTCTAGAATGCTCCTCGCTCTTTATATCCATATCGTATCTTTCTACTCGTATTGGTTGATAATAATTCAAGCCAATAAAATCATTCTTTTCGGCATTTTGTTTAATGATTTCTAATTCTTCAACCGTCCAATTAGGCGTCCACCCTTTTTCCTTTAATTGTCGTACAACATAAGACGGGTACTCACCTTTTAAAACGGGATCATAATACCAATACGTTTCATATTCATTCGCATGATTTGCTGCTAGTATATTTTCTTTTTGATCATCCACACTATAAGCAGGTAAGAAAACATGTGTAATCCCAATCTCACCATATTGTTTCAGCTGCTTGTACACCGCAACTGTTTTCGCATGCGCATAAAATACATAATGAGTCGCTTGAAAATACTTTGGAACATCATTTTGTATTCCTGGTGGATGTGCACCTTTTAAATAACCTAATCCACAAAACATTACTGTCTCATTAAAAGTAATCCAATGTTTAACTCTATCACCAAATGCCTTAAAACAAATTTCTGCGTATTTTACGAAAGCCTCTGCTGTTCGTTTATTTGTCCATCCGCCATCTTTCTCTAAAGGCAATGGTAAATCCCAATGATATAAAGTGACAAATGGTACAATCCCGTATTTTAAACACTCATCAATTAAGTTGTTATAAAATTCGATTCCTTTTTCATTTACCTCTCCATCTCCAGCCGGCAATATTCTCGCCCAAGAAATAGAAAAACGATACGATTCTAACCCCATCTCAGCCATTAAGCGAATATCTTCCTTATATCGATGATAATGATCAACAGCTACATCACCATTTGTTCCATTGTATGTTTTACCAGGAATTTTTGAAAATTCATCCCAATTCGTAACACCTTTTCCATCTTCATTCCATGCACCTTCTACTTGATAAGAAGCTGAAGCAGCCCCGAATAAAAAATCATGTGGAAACTTCATAGTATATACCTCCATTTCATTACAATAAATTAAATTTATTCGTACATATAAAATTTATAGGTATAAATTTTATATGTACGATTATATCGTATGTTTTTATTTTTTTCTATCATGAAAGTACGATATCTACTGTTAGTTTTTGCAAAACAAAAAAGAAGCGACGTATTTTATCGCTTCTTACTCTCATCATTTTGATTCTTTTATAAGTGACTTATTCGCTCTTATAACCTCTTGATACAGCAATGGTGACCATTTTTCATTTATGTAGTCTTGAATTATCCAGCCTACTCTTGTAGGGTCCTTTGGTTTTATATGGTTTGCAATTTCAGGATTTATATAGGTGGCATAGTAATATGGACTATTCCATGCTGTACCACCAGAAGACAAGCTTGTAAAATTAATATACAGATGATTTAAATCCTCACTATTGTTCATCGTTTCATTTATCGTATCTTTAATAGATTTTACTTTCTCATCATAACTCACTTTATATTTATCTTGTACGGTTACATTTACATTTTGATTTACAGTTGTGGTAAACGTCTCATTATCTGGCCAATAAAAATTATTATATCCTCCAGATTCATTACTACCACTATATCTTTTTAGTAGTACAATTTTCCCACGAGCATCTCCCAATTTTATATTTCCTTCTGTTTTTAAAAAGATAGGATCAACAAAATAACTTTTTTCAAACGTACTACTAAATGAACCTTCTGCCCCTTTCATATCCTCATACTCTTTTTTTAAAGACATAATAATCGTTTCACTTGGGTTATCTTTTAGAAATTGTTTCGCTTCGTTTATGAATTCATGCAGTGTTACATAAAGATATAATGGCCCATGATGAAGAACTATCGTATTATCATCTGTTAAACGTCCTCTTATATCAAAAATTCTAGCTCCATGATTCATTTGGTAACGAAAATCATATTCTTGCGTCATTCCCCATACTTGCTTAATCGGATTTTGCAACTTGAACGTCCCGCTATCATGTGTTCCTGGAATTGAAATTCGTGCTAATGGGATATTATCAGGTATAGGTTGCATCCACTTTGACCAATTTTCAAGCTCATTAACAGAGCTTGCTACAACTACTTGCTTATCATGTAAAGCAAATACAAATGTGATAAATATCGTACTACATATGAATAATTTCAAAATAAATTTCTTACTGCTCATTATTATTCCTCCTTTTTCTGTTTTATATCAAACTTATTGAATATAATATAATCTGGTGAGTAAAAAATAAATAACATTTCATAAGTATGAAATATTGCATAGAAGTAAAGTTAAAAAATCATTCACATATCCTGAATCAGAAAAATTTAAAGGAACTTCATCTGAAGTTCCTTTCGTTTACTTTATATTCAATACATATGAACCATCTTTATTCTCATACTTATAGACGTATAAATAATATTTACCTGGCCTTGCATTATAAGTACCTTTAACTACATTTCCTTCATTTTCACCATATGCTACATAGTTATTTAAATCTGATTCATGATGAAGTACCCATGTCATTCCGATATTTTGTTCATTTAGTAGAGAAATATTAATATTTTCTGGTGAGTCAATTTGGAAAGTAAATACATCTACATTATCACTATTATGTAGCGTTCCTTTCACCGGTGTATGAATGTTAACTTTATTTGCCTGTCTAGGCTCATTATTTGGTTCATTTTCTGTTACTTGTAACTCATTCCCACCGTTTGGTTTTCTTTGTCCATACCCTAAGTTTACTAGTATAGACTTCAAATCTGGTAAAACACCAATTTTATCTGAATATGGATCTTTAGATTTTGTTCCTGTGTTGTGGTTGCTTAATATTGCTCTTAGTTTACTCGGTCTATATGGTTGTCCTAAATTTTCTTTAGCAATGCTTTGTACTAAAGTCGCTGCTCCGGCAATAATAGGCGAAGCACTCGACGTGCCACTAAAGCTAGATGTATAAAGATTTACAGCACTTCGACTTTGCTCAGCTGTAGTTGTATCTACGTTTTCTCCCCAGCCATACACATCAATACGGCTTCCATAATTCGAAAACCACATACGCTCATGAGGGAAAGATGAGGAGCCCGCTCCTACCATAATTGCACCTGAATCTTTAAAATCTTTACTATTACGATTTAAAATTTGTTTACCATTTCTATCTTTAAATTGATCTAAATCATTCCAACCATTTGCTCCAGCTTCTATAATGACAACACCTTTATCTGTACCAGCACGAATTGCATCAAAGATATCTGGTTGTACCTCAACAGGTAAATATTTATCACCATATCCATCAAAGGAAGCCTGTGCCTCTAATAATAAAACATCTCCAGCTTCTAACTGATTCACAGCACTTAATATTGCATCAGCTGTATTATACTGTCCGTTATCTCTTATTTGAGAAATCACCTTTGCTTTCGCTTTTGGCGCAATCCCAATATTCCCAATTTTATTGTCCTCAGAGGATACAATTCCTAGTACAGACGTCCCATGACCGACATGTTGATCTATATTTATTCCAGACATTAATTCAATATTTTGATGTACTAAATCCTCATGATTTAATAACCATCCATATTCCATATCAACAAAGGTGACATCGCTTCCCTTACCGCCTTGAACTCCCCAGGCGAAAGGCGCATTAATACCGTATGGTGCTGCTTCAAGATAACCTTGTTTTTCATATCTAGGATTATTATTCGGATTAAAAGATATACTTAATGGTTGTACCTCCGGTGGTGTTATTTTTTCTTGTTTCTTCATATACACATCTTTTATTAAAGAAGATGTCTTTAACTTATCTACTAGTTCTTCTTCATGCCCACTATTTTGAGTTTGAAGAATATAGTAGTTTAATAAACTTGTAGATACATTATTGGGTGCTTTCACCTCAAGGTTTTGTATTTGTTCCGGGCTTACAGATGTGAATAAACGAGTAAATGTTACATCTGGATATTCTGTCAAAAGATCTTTTATTACTTTATCGTTCGTTTGAGATCGTATTTGTTTTTCAATACCATCTTCATATGGAAATTTCAAATCCGCTTTAAATTTTACAATGATTTGCTTATCTGTTTCTTGTTCTATTCCTAATTTACTCTGCTGTTCTATAGAATCAGCATGTACACTATTGACAGTGCCTCCTATTCCTAAAAGTGTTGTAATGATTACAGTTGACGCACACATTTTTTGAAATATTTTCATTACATCAATCCTCCTATTAACAATTATTAATCATCATATTAATCTATAATGATTTTATTTCTATTACGTATTCCCTTTCTACTAAATAGATTATAGTAATCAGAAATATGAACTTCAATGTATTTTCATATGCAATATTTCATATTCGGACTCTACACTACATGAATAAGAAAATTTTGATGATTATTTATTTTATATGTGCTAATATACTTACATTAATATATAACGTATATAAAAATTTCGAACTACATTACTTAACAGTTTCACCTTAATTTTTTCTTAGGAGGATTTACAATGAAATTACTAAAAATAAAACATATAATCCCTTTATCTGCGGCTGCAATTACATTCGTATGTAGTCAAAGTACAGCTGAAGCCTCTACCATTCATACAGTAAAAAAGAACGATACACTTTGGGGCATTAGTAAACAATACGGCGTTTCAATACAATCCATTAAACAGGCTAATAATAAAAGAACCGATCAAACTTTTATTGGCGAACAGTTACATATTCCAGGGTCCGTGAACTCAAATGAAAACACTGTTCCTCAAAACGCAAAACCTGTGAACATTTCTGGACAAATTATTTATCAAGTACAACCGGGAGATTCATTAGAAACGATAGCAAAGCGTTACAATGTTACCGTTCAATCTATAAAACAAATTAACAATACAGCCGGAAACAAACTTTATACAGGACAACATTTAAAAATCAACTCAAACATTTCAGAAAAAGAAAAAGACTTAATGGCACGCTTAGTTACTGCTGAAGCAGGTGGCGAATCGTATAAAGGAAAAGTAGCCGTAGCAAAAGTTATCCTAAATCGTGTAAACGCAAAAGGTTTTCCAAATACAATAACAGGCGTTATTTACGAACCTATTAAATATGGATATGCATTTACTCCTGTTACAGATGGAAGAATTAATCACCCTGCAAGCCCAGAAGCAAAAATGGCAGTAGAAGAGGCTATCTCCACAAATGGAATACATTCTGATTGGCTTTATTTCTATAATCCGAAAACATCAACAGACAAATGGATTACGACACGTCAAACAGTAGCAGTAATTGGTAACCACGTCTTCGCTAAATAAGATTTAAAATCATTAACAGACCTCTTCACTTAAAAGGTCTGTTTTTTTATATGTAAGATTTTATTAATCATATGACATAGTGATCTTTTAAAACTATCTCTTCTTTCAAATAAAAACATTTGTATTTACTCCACCAGTCGGAGAAATTAAAAAAGCATCAAGTTCAAAAACTCCCTCTTTATTAATAAAAGCTATTTCTTAACTTCATAAAATTGTTATACACTAGAAAAATAAAAAACAAACTATTCGTTAGCAGGTGAAAGAATATGTATGATGTTACAATTATCGGTGCTGGAGTAAGTAGCATTTTTATGGCTTATTCACTAGCTAAAAGTAACAAAAAGGTTTTAATTCTTGATAAAGGTAAAGCGCTTGAAGATCGACATTGTCCTTTAGACGAAGGGAAAACATGCAATTGTACTACATGTGATAAATATTTCGGGTTTGGTGGTTTAGGAAAATCTGAAGGGAAATTTAATTATACAAACGGATTTGGCGGAGAACTTGAGCAAAAAGTCGGTAAAGAGGTCTTTATACAACTCATGGCTGAAGTAGATGAAATTCTATGCCAGTTTGGTGGAAGTTCTGTCTCAAAATATTCTACTGAAAATTCAAATCTCACTAAGAGAGCTGAAGCGTGTGGTTTACAAATGCTCACAACAGAAGTAAGACATCTTGGTACTACACTTTCCAGTAATATTTTTCAGCAGCTCTATGAATTTTTACTGACGAAAATAAAGATCCAATTTCATATAGATGTACAACATATTCTGAAACAGGAAGATCATTTTACAATAGAGACAAATGAAGGAACAGTTCAATCTAAGCAACTAGTATTTGCAACTGGGCGCTCTGGGGCCGATTGGTTAAAAGAAATGTGCAGTTCTCTAAATATTTCTCAGGAGCAAACACGTGTAGATTTAGGAATTAGAGTAGAAATGAAAGAACATCAATTACGTTCTATATTAAAAGATACTTTTGAAACAAAACTTTCTTATCAAGGTGAGTATTTCACAGCAACTACTTACTGTATGAATCCACAAGGACGCATCATTCGAAAGTACGAAGAAGGTTTAGTTATGCCTGACGGTCAAAATTTTCGAGAGCAAGGAACTGGCACCTCTAATTTAAATTTCACTTTATTTATTCCTCGCTATTTTCCAACTCTCAAAGAAGCAAATGTATACGCAAGTTCAATTATTAAAGGCATTAACCAAGGACGAGATCGGATTGTTATACAGCGCTTAGAGGATTTACTAAATAAACAGCCTACAACAGCGAACGACATGAAACATAACCATATACAGCCTACACTACAAGGAGGTTATGGAGACTTGAATACAGAAATTCCTCCATTATATATTGAAGGACTTAAAGAATTTTTATTACGCTTAGAACAATTCATCCAAGAACCGATCGATACAGATACTTTATTATATGGAATTGATGGAAAGTTCTATGCTCCTACGATAAAACTCAATAACCATTTTGAAACAAGTGTGCATGGACTATTTTTAGTTGGAGATTGTTCAGGCGTCACTCATTCATTATCTCAAGCTGCTGCAAGTGGGTTGTATGTTGGAAAATGTTTATCTACGGTTTAAATTCTTTAATTAAGATACCAATTAAATATTTTCAGTTTCACAACGCTTTATTTATGTACCTTATCCCTCCCCCGCTAACGATTATCCCGCAAAGAATCGGGATTTTATGAGATACATATGTAACATAACTATGTATGTAAAACTATTGACATTCCATTCTAACAAATTGAATGTCAACAGTTTTACAAGTCTCTATTCGTTTCCACTTTCATTTGTTCGATATTTTGTAACATCATCATAGTGTTTAATATGTTAGGATGTCTATAAGTATTTTTTACTACAACTATGACTTTTTCTGTTCTGCTTCTAAAAAATAGATTTGTGCTTTAAAATTCCCCATTGTACGTATGTGAATACTTCATATTATTACCTTTGGAAAACATAAGTTAAATGGTTCATTATACTCTAATAGTTATAAAAACATAATATATAACACAAGTTAAATAAAATGTATAAAGAAGGTGTAAAAATGAAAAATAAAATCAATTTACAAATGCAAAATATAAGCTTTGTTTTAATAATTGCTTTAGCAGTATGGTTAAAAACATATCTTATTACAAGATTCAGTTTTGATTTAAAAATTGAGTCTTCTATACAAGAGCTTATTTTGTTTATTAGCCCTCTCGCTGCATCATTAGCTTTTGTCGGACTAGCATTATTTGCAACCGGTGAAAAACGAAATTATATCGCGCTATGTATCAATTTCTTATTAACAATTGTTCTCGTTGGGAATGTAATGTTCTATGATTTTTATAGTGATTTCGTTACGTTACCAGTACTTGGACAAACATCAAACTTCGGCCAATTAGGCGGCAGTATTATAGAAATATTGAACTACAAAATTATTCTCGCATTCGTAGACATTATTTTCTTCTTTATTTTATTAAAGAAGAAGTCACTAGTCTTCCAAACAGGACGTGTAACTCATTCGGCACGCTTGTTATATTTTCTCTTAACGATTGGTGTATTTTCTGCAAATCTACATCTTGCAGAAAAAGAACGACCTGAACTATTAACGAGATCATTCGACCGAGTCATGCTTGTTAAAAATTTAGGACTATACACTCATCAAGTATATGACTTAACACTGCAAGTAAAAGCAGGATCACAAAAAGCACTTGCTGATAGTAGCAAATTACAAGAAACAGAAAACTATGTAAAGGCAAACCAAAGTGAACCAAACCCTAATATGTTTGGTTCAGCGAAAGGAAAAAACGTAATTGTCGTTACTCTTGAATCCTTGCAAACCTTTTTAATAGGTGCATCGGTCAATGGCCAAGAAGTTACGCCATTCTTGAATGAATTCATAAATGAAAGCTATTACTTTGATAATTTTTTCCATCAAACTGGACAAGGAAAAACATCCGATTCTGAATTTCTCATCGATACGTCGTTGTATCCATTAAATCGAGGAGCTGTATTCTTCACACACGGTAACAACGATTATACTGCGACTCCAGAAATTTTACGTCAGCAAGGTTATTTCACTTCTGTATTCCATGCGAATAACGCAACATTTTGGAATCGTAATATCATGTACTCTGCTCTCGGTTATGATCGTTACTATAATGAACTTGATTACAAAATTACGCCTGAAACAAATTTAAATTGGGGCTTAAAAGATATCGAATACTTTGATCAATCAGTAGATATATTAAAAACTGTTAATCAACCATTTTACGCTCGTTTCCTTACTCTAACAAACCATTATCCATTTACGTATGATGAAGATACAAAATTCATTGAACCATACAACTCTGGTAATGGCGTATTTGATCGTTATATCGTAACAGCACGTTACTTAGACGAATCAATTAAAAAATTTATTGAGCGTTTGAAAGCCGAGGGAATGTATGATGATTCTATTATTGTTTTATATGGTGATCATTATGGCATTTCTGAAAAACATAATCGCGCAATGGCACAGTTTTTAGAAAAAGATCAAATAACAGAATTTGACACTTTAAATTTACAACGCACACCTTTATATATTCATATCCCTGGACAGACAGAAGGTCAAACTATTTCAAAGCCTACGGGGCAAATTGATATGAAACCTACTATTCTAAATTTATTAGGAATTGATACTACGAACGATATCCGTTTTGGTCATGATATGTTTTCAGATGAATATACTGGCTTTGTTGTTTTACGTGATGGTAGCTTCGTTACAGACAAGTATGCTTACAAAAACAATATTTTCTATGACCGCATAACAGGTGAAATTGTAAATTTACCAAAGAAAGAAGCGCAAGCACTCATTAACCGTGCACAAAATGAATTACGAATGTCTGACAAAATTATTGAAGGCGATTTATTACGTTTCTCAGAAAGTAATAAAATTAAAACTGGCGAAGTACAAACTAAAATTAAATAAATAGAAAAATAATCTAAATATAAAAAGGGAGCAACTCATTACAGTTGCTCCCTTTTATTCTCTTATAACACATGATGCAATTTCATATAAAAAACCTGAAATTTTTAACTTTTATTCTACGCTTGTTTCTAAAGTTACATCTGTATAGGTATGATCATCACCTATATGTAAAATCACTTCACATTGACGTAATCTCAATTCAAAGAGCACGATAGAATCATGATAAACTTCAGGATTTGATTTCATTTTATGTAACATCTCTTGTTTTTCTTGTATTTCTAATTGCATATTTTCTACAGCTTGTTTCAAGGAGTTAAATGGATTCCTAAAGAATATATTAATATCTCGCTCTTGTGTGTTTTCAAACAGCTCAAATTGCAAGAAAAACTTCTTCATAATAGAATCCGTTACCTCGGTATAATCTTCATTTTCTACATACTGTTTGTATTTGTTATACAGCATAGATTTATTTTTAGGAAGAACTCCAAATAATTTACCGGCACTTTTCAGTAAAAATTGTGCTGGCGTAAATCGACGTAAAATATTTACTTCATCCATTTGTATTCTAGTCGTCATCCTGTCAGTATCTCTACGCCAGTCATCAAGCACTTTAAAGTCACATTCTAACTGTATTCTATTTTCTCCAAATAGTGAATTAAGCCCTTCACTAAGTTCTTCTAAATACGTTTGACTTTGAAGAAGCTCATTATTAGAAGTTGCAATCCAATTTTGCATAGAAAGAGCAAGATTAGGTAATACAGTTTGTTCTAAATATTTATGCACTCTTTCATTCATTGCTTTATTTAGTTCCGTATCCATGCGCCCGAAATCGCTTTCTTCACTAATTAAATTAGAACAGCTCTTTAATATCTTCGGAATATTTTCGGTAAGATCATTTGTAATTTCAGTCTTCATTGAACGATATGATTGTGTAATGAAATGAATTTTTTCCCTCTCAAATGCAGTAAGGTTATTAATGCTACCGTTTAGTTTCACTAGCATATCCTCATTCCAATTCATAGCATCCACTAGATTATTTTCTTTCTCAACTCGTTTATCTAAAAGATATGTAATTGTTTTTCGAATGAAAAACAATAGCTTTTCAGTACGTTCTGCATCGATATTTTTATGATTAAAGTTAAAATGAATAAACTCTGTTAATTCATTCAATTGCTGACTACTTGTATATAACGAAGAGTAAGGGAAAATTCTCGCATGCGGGAAATATGTGTTTACTCTCGCTGCCGTATCATGTAATACTCTTTTCACTTCTGCTTCACTATAGATGTTATCGATTTTATTTAATAAGAAATGCACTTGTAAATTTGGTGTATGTTCTTGAATGCTTAATAGAATATCACGCTCTTTATCAGTAAAAGGTGAATCCGCATTCAATACAAACAATAATTCATCCACAGAATTTAGATATTCAAATACCTCATCCCTAGTGTCGTTATTCCTATTAAAGCCAGGTGTAACTACAAATGTAAGTTTATTTTCACTTAAAAATCTGCATGGTAATTTAAATTCAACACATGCTCTATCTCTATATGTTTGATGGTGCTGAGACATCATATTATGGTAATCAGAGACATCTTCCGTTGTTGTAATTGCAGCGTCTGTTATGGCGTTAATTTCTGTATGAGCATCATTTTTTAAAACTACTACATTTGAAATTGATTTTTCTAATATATTTTCTCCTAATATAGAGTTGATAAATGTAGTTTTTCCGTTCCCTGAAGTTCCCGTTACTAAAATACGAGTTGTTCTTAAATCTGCGAGTTCGTCAACTAACCATCTAAATCGGTGACCTATTTCTATATTGTGCTTTTGTGCCCACTGTGTAATAGAATCAAAAAGATGTAAACTGTACTCTAAACCATTCACATGATTAATAGAATATGACATTAGGTTTTCCGCATGTTTTATATTTGCTGAATCTATTTTGGAAGGGAAAATCTCCTCCCATGCCAATACAGCTGCTGATGGAAATACAGCATAAGATGGATTGACTACTTTTAACCAATTTGTTAAAAGATTTGGAATGATATCGTGTAATTGTCTAAGCATATATTGCCCTTGAATTAATGCAAAGTACGTTTCTTCGTAAAGAGAAGAAATTTTGTCCCATATATCGGACGAATGTATTTCAATATGTAAGAAAAACTCATTTATTGTATTAAGCCATAATAAGTAATTTTGTTCATTTCTATAACTGTTCCAAAGTGATGAAACCATTTGTGTAAATTGTACTTGATCTACATTATTTAATGTAATTAATGCATCATAAAAATAATCTGGTGAAATATGTTTAGTAAATCCTTTATCAATATATCCTTTTAACACCTCAAACCATGGATAAGATTCTGTTCGAATTAACTCATTCACAGCAAGCTCTACTGCACTATCAAAATCTTGCTGTTCCTCATAAAAAGAACGGGCAATTTTTGTGACATTTGGATAATCAGGATTTAAGGAAACTGCTTCTTTAATAACAGAGAAAGCTGAGTCAAAATTATTTTGCTCTATGTAAAGAGAAAGTAATTGTAGTCCAATCTCGGTCATCAATATTTTATTATCAGTAGTAATGGAAGTATAAACATTTTCAGCAACTGCTAATTGATTAAGTTCGAAATAAGCATCCGCAATATTTTTTTGTGCCCATGGTGCTAATTCATTACTAACCTTCTCCCATTTAAAAATAGCTGCTTCAAAATCTTGATGGCGATAATAAAATTCACCTTGCGCAAAACGAATATAAGATCCATCAGAAATCTCATTTTTTTCTTCGTTTACATAAGCTTGTCCAAGTACGTCAAGAGTTGGTTTTGTTTCATTCTCCATTAGGAATGTTTCATAATACATCTTTTTTATTAATTGTTTTTCTAATCTCATCTTTTCCCCCACTATATCTTGAAAATACATTTTTAAGATATGTCAACACTTTATTTATGTATGCTTTTTATCTTAACAAAGAATATCTTGTGAAAAATTTCATTTTCCTTTCATTTTTCAAGTTAGATTGAATTTTTATGAGAAAAGTTTCAGTTTTTTTTCAATTCCCTTTCAGTTGTGAAACAGCATTAAATGTTCCTAATAACCTAATAAGACTATAATATCCCACATTATATTATCAGGAAAAACCTATATGGATTACATTATAAAAACAATTTATAACGAATATATATGCACAATTAACTTCACCTATATAAAAGAACTCGTCACGTAGTGCTTGTTAGATAGACTGATATGCTACGTGAATTTCAAATATACCATGATAACTTAAACAACAATAATAGCGAGCGGCTATTCATACAATATCTTTCTCGAATTGTTTTCCTTTAAAATACTTCAGTAGTTACGTAATTAAATTCCATTAACCTCTATAAATAACTAGTCCAAAAAAAATCTATATGCATATCATGTTATAGTAAAGAATTCAGGAAATCCTAAAAGGAGGCATTTTCATGTTTGAAGATAAATCTAAAATCAACTACCCATATGAATTTACAGAAACTACAACAATCCCTCTAAAGAATCCTATCAATAAAAATTTTAAAAACGGCTCTGGTACACACACTTTCCCAATTAAGAAGCACTATAAAGAACAGGTGTTATATACGGAAAAAATTAATAATAATAAAAATAAATAATGATATTGATCCTTATGACAATTAGCCAAATAAGAATCAATATTTGGCCATTCATAGTTATGTGTTTAGTAATGTAGAAATCTTTATTATACAATTTACGTACCTTTAAAAAGTGCTGATATACGGCGCTTTTTTATACATAGATAAATCAAAGTTATCTTAGTCTAGAACTACTTACAACCTTAAGATTGATACGCTCAAATTTAAATAAACTACAAAATCACTCCGCCAGATAGTTATGGTATTTATGATGTCATGACAAAAGAAACATTTAGAGGTAAAGGAATTGGCAGTGACATGTTTCAATTTCTTCTAAATCAAACAAAAGCCAGTTGTATTACAAGCTTCAGATGATGGGAAAAATATTTATAAGCGATTTGAATTTATAGATGTCGGGGAAATGGTTGTATTTGAATAAAAGCTTTTCTTATTAAGCTACCAGGCGGGATTGTTGAGCAATATCGGCAGGAAATAATCCAACTTTTTATAAAAAATGATCCAATTGAAACAAACAAAAAGATGTTTTCGGCATTATACCGAAAACATCTTTTTTATAATTTATTTTTAACTCAGTAAGATTAACTTTGACCTCAATATATTATCCCTACATAACCCTCTTAAACATCTTCTCCAACTCATAAGTAGAATGATGCACAAGAATCGGTCTTCCGTGCGGGCATGTGTATGGGTTTGTTGTTGTACGAAGTTCTTCCAGTAAAGCAAATATTTGATCGTTCGTTAAATATTGATTTGCTTTAATCGATGCTTTACAGCTCATCATGATGGCTGCTTCTTCACGCAATTTTTTAATATCAACTTTTTTTAGTTTAACGACTTGCTCCATCATTTCATCGATAATTTCTGTTTCTTGTCCTTTCGGGAACCACGTTGGATGTGAGCGGACGATAAAGGATTGATGGCCGAATTGCTCCAAGAATAGACCGACTTTCTTTAGTTCTTCTAGCTGCTCTTCGACACGTAAAAATTCAGTAAGAGATAAGTCAATACGGTATGGTACGAGTAGTTCTTGTACTTCTTGCGCTACTCGTCCTACTTTATCACGGAAGTATTCATAATTAATACGTTCCTGCGCGGCATGCTGGTCAATCATATATAAGCCTTTATCATTTTGGGCGAAAATATATGTTCCATGCATTTGTCCAATTGGATAAAGCGGTGGTAAATCATTACCGTTCATTTCAATCTCTTTTATTTCCCGAACTTCTACTTCTAATTCCTCTAGTTCAAAATCCTCTTCGTTACTGTCCCACGATTTTTCTTCTCGAATCGGTTCTTCCATTATCGGTTTAGTAGATGGCTGCCAACTTTGCTCTTCTCTTACTAGCGACTGTGGTGGTTGCCATTCTTGCTTCGGCGGTTGCCACAGTTGTGCTGGTTGTTTCACAGTTATTGGTTCTTCTTGTTTTTCATCCATACCAGTCGGTAAAACGATGTCCGGCATGGATGGTTCTTTCGGCTTCGCATGCTCAAACTGGAATTGTTCTTGCACACTTTCATCTTTTTCTTTTTTCTTCGTTGTTACACCTGCATCTGGAATGAGCTGTATTTTTTTGAATGCCGCTTGCAATGTTTCTTCGATAAGCTTTAGCAGTTCTTGTTCTTTACTAAAACGAACTTCTAATTTCGCTGGATGTACGTTAACGTCAACAAGCATTGGATCCATTTCAATTGATAAGAAGCCGATTGGATATCGTCCGACTGGCAGTAATGTATGATATCCTTGCTGAATGGCTTTCATTAATACGAAATTTCGAACGTAACGGCCATTTACGATTGTTGACATATAATTTCGAGATGCTCTCGTTACTTCTGGTAATGTTACATAACCTTTAATTGTGAAATCTAAAGATTGTGCTTCAATCGGAATAAGCTTCTTCGCAACTTGAATGCTATAAATCGATGCAAGTACTTGTCTTACATCACCATTTCCTGATGTATGAAGCAATTTCTTTTCATTATGAAACAGCTTTAATGATACTTCTGGATGTGACATTGCAATACGATACACAATATCTGTAATATTCCCAAGCTCTGTATGAATGGTTTTCATATATTTTAGACGCGCTGGTGTATTAAAGAATAAGTTTTGTACTGTAATATCTGTTCCTTTTCGGCTCGCTGTTTTTTCCTGCTTTATAATGTCTCCACCTCTAATAATAAGGTGTGTACCAGGCGCATCACCTGTGCTAGTGATTAATTCTAATTCACTAACAGAGGCAATACTCGGCAATGCCTCGCCACGGAAACCGAGTGTTCTTATGCGAAACAGATCGTTTTCATCTTTAATTTTGCTCGTCGCATGTCGTTCAAAGGCGACGATACAATCTTCTTCTGCAATACCATCTCCATTATCAATGATGCGAATTTTCGATAAACCAGCTTCTTCTAAGTGGATTTCAATAGATGTACTATTCGCATCGATAGAATTTTCCACAAGTTCTTTTACGACTGAGGCAGGTCGCTCTACTACTTCCCCTGCCGCAATTAAGTTAGAGAGTTGGTCATCGAGTTTGCGAATTTTCCCCATCTACTTACTCATCCTTTCTTTAACTTTTTCTGTAAGCGATACAGTTCATTCATCGCTTCTAAAGGTGTCATATCAAGTAAATCAATTTTTTTAATTTGCGCAAGTACTGCCGTTTCTTTTGCATCTAGAACTGGCTTGTCTTGTTTTTTCGAAGACTGTTCTCCACCAAAGAATGATAGTTGCGATTCTTCTTCAGTCTCTACTTTCGTCTCTTGTATTTCTACTGGCGCTTCTTTTACAACTACAGGTTCTGGAATAACTTCTTGCTCTTGCACTTTCACTTCTACACGCTTTGGAATAATAATTTCTTCTTGTCCTTCTAGTTGTGTTAACACTTCTTTCGCACGAGCGATTAAACTATCTGGAAGCTCCGCAAGTTGCGCAACGTGAATTCCGTAACTTTTATCAGCTGCTCCATCTTGAATTTTATGAAGGAATACTACTTTTCCGTTCTCTTCAATAGCTGAAACGTGTACATTCTTCAGTTGATCTAAACTCTCTTCTAACACTGTCAATTCATGATAATGCGTAGAGAATAACGTTTTTGCACCAATTTGGTCATGAATATGTTCAATGATTGCTTGTGCAAGCGCCATCCCATCATACGTAGATGTACCGCGTCCAATTTCATCAAATAAAATTAAACTTCTTTCTGATGCGTTTGCAATTGCATTTTTCGCTTCTAACATTTCGACCATAAATGTACTTTGGCCTGATATTAAATCATCCGCTGCACCAATTCTCGTAAAGATTTGATCAAATACAGGTAATACTGCTTCTGTTGCTGGTACGAAACAACCGATTTGCGACATAACAGTTACAAGTGCTAATTGTCTCATATACGTACTTTTACCAGACATGTTCGGTCCTGTAATTAAAAAGACATCCATCTTCTCTGGCATAATACAATCATTCGGTACATACAATTTCCCGTTCAATACTTTTTCAACGACAGGATGACGACCATCTTTAATAAAGATTTCGCGCTTCGTTGTTAGTACAGGTTTTACAAACTGTTCTTCTTCACTAACTGTCGCGAAACTTTGCAGTACGTCTAATTCACTAATTACTTTCGCTAAATGTTGTAATTTCGGAATAAATACTTTTACTTCTTCACGAAGCGCTGTAAATAAATCGTATTCTAGTTGTACAATTTTTTCTTCTGCTTCTAAGATTAATGTTTCTTTTTCTTTCAGTTCATCTGTAATGAAACGTTCCGCATTAGCAAGTGTTTGTTTACGCTCATAGCGCCCTTCTGGAAGTGCTGCAAGATTCGCCTTCGTCACTTCAATGTAGTAGCCGAAAATACGGTTGTACCCGATTTTTAACGATTTAACTCCTGTAATATCACGCTCTCGTTTTTCAAGCTCAGCGATCCACGTTTTTCCGTTTTTACTAACGTAACGATATTGATCAAGCTTGTCATTATAACCGTCTTTAATAATATCTCCATCTTTAATAGAAAGCGGTGGGTTTTCTTGAATACTTCTTCCTAGTAATTCAGTTAAGCTCTCACATGGATCCGCCCCTTGAATTAACCTTGCTGCATAAGCATTATCTAACAAACTAATCGCTTCTAAAATAGCTGGTACTTGAAGTAAAGATCGTCTTAACTGTAATAAGTCCCGTGCATTCACATTACCAAATGCAACTTTCCCTGCTAAACGTTCTAAATCATATACTTCTTTTAGTTTTTCTTTTAAATCTTCACGTAAGAAGTAATCATTTACAAATGTTTCAACCATTTCTAAACGCTCTTCAACTTTTTCTTTCTGAATAAGTGGACGTTCCATCCACTGTTTTAACATACGACCACCCATAGCTGTTTTTGTTTTATCTAATAGCCATAATAATGATCCTGTTTTTTCTTTCGTTCGAAGTGTTTCTGTCAGCTCTAAATTTCGCTTTGAATGCACATCAATTTTCATAAATTGATTCGTATAATAAATTTCTACTGGTTGTAAATGATCTAATGAACGTTTTTGCGTTCTTATCACATAGTTAAATAAGCGTCCAATTGCTTTAATTAACTTTGCTTGCGAAACATTTTTCACAAGATGTTCTAATCCTTCAGGAATTGCCGTTGCATCTTCATATGAAATTGTCATTTTTAATGTTTCAGTTAATTTATTTAATTCATCTTTAGAAAATGAAGAATCTACAACAATTTCCTTTGAACCAGTTGCATACACTTCTAATAAAATATCTTCTACTGAACCTGTTAACAACGTTACTGTATTTTGTCCAGTCGTTAAATCATTACAAGCTAAAGCATACGATCCATCTTCAAAATGTGTTAATGCTGCTAAGAAGTTATTTTCTTTCTCATCAATCGTACGCCCTTCCATCATCGTTCCTGGCGTAATTAGTTGTACTACTTCACGGCGCACTACACCTTTAGCTGTTTTGGGATCTTCCACTTGCTCACAAACAGCTACTTTATATCCTTTTTCAACAAGTTGCTCAATATAATTTTTAGCTGCATGATGCGGTACACCGCACATCGGTATACGATCACTACTACCACCATCTCGGCTCGTTAATGTAATTTCAAGCTCATGAGCTGCTTTAATCGCATCTTCAAAGAACATTTCATAAAAATCACCTAATCGGAAAAATAAAAAGGCATCTTGATAGTCTGCCTTAACCTTTAAATATTGCTGTATCATAGGGGTATATTGCGTCATACTTTTCCTCCATAATTCTTACATAGTAATCAATTTTCATATATGTCACACTTCACGGACATCCATATCTCCTATTTCAGGAGTCTTTCTTCATTATAGCACATTTCATAAGGAACCATGTTCATTCAAGCACTACTTATGTAAAGTAAAAAGCTAGGAAGAACTTCTCCCTAGCTTTCTATTACTCTTCTTCTGCATCAACGATAAAGTTCGGATCTAACTCTTCAAACTCATCATCATCGATTTGGAAATCTTCGTCTGATTCTACACAACCTTCAGGATTTACACTTACACAAATTTTCGTTTCGCCAACTACTTCTGTTACAAATTCACGTTCTACAGTTACAACAATTTTATTACCATTTGGTGACACAAGAGCTTCTAAACAATTTGGTGGCTGAATGACACGAGCAATAATTTCTAAATCATCACCAGAAAAGTTTTTATCACGATACCCAATACTTACTTCATCCGTGTAGTTCACACGTTCTGTTACAACTTCTGTCTTTGTATTGCCATCAAATGAATACCAAGTGTTCACATCATAGAAACCTTCAATTTCCACATGCTTTCCGTTCTTTCTTGCTTCGTACGAGTGGTTAATTACCCAGCACCCTAAAATACTTGTTGGCTCATTATTCGATTCACATGTATGCGTTGACTTTGTATACTTACGTCCTTTTCCAACCACTGCTTTTGTAATAATCTCTCTAAATTCGGACATTCGTAACCCTCCTCAATCACTATTCACTTAATCATATGCGTGACAATAGCGGAATGTGTCATTCTTTTTTCGAGAAGAACTACGTTTAATCCACTAAAAAAAGAGATGTCAATTCGACATCTCTTTAACAACCACAATTTCCTTTTTTACTTTCTACCGCTGCACCCGTTTCACCCTTCAATACATCGCCATTAGTTGAAATTAATATTTCATCTGTTACGTTGTTAGAAATCGTACTTGCAACTAGCTGTAGTAAGTCATTTACGTATGTTTGTGAAGATTTAAATTCTTGTACGACTGGAATACTGTCTAACTTATCTTGCAGGGCATCAATTTCAGCTTCTACTTTTTTCAAAGCTTCCCATTTCCCGTAATGCTGCAAGTTTACTGCTTGCTTTTGCAGTGCTTTAATTTCATCAATTGCGCGCTTTACATTTTCATTTTTATGAATTTGCGCCTCTGCTTTCTTAAAGAAATCAACTTCTTCTGTTTCAGAAATCATTTTTGCTAATTCTTTCGCTTGTTCAACAATTTCATCTTTTGAATATGCTTTCATCTATTATTCCACCTCAATCGGCTCTTCAACTAATTCCCCGTTAAGAGACCAAGTTTTTGCTTCCGTTACTTTTACTTTCACAAGCTGACCAATTAAAGATTTTGAAGCGACGAAGTTTACAAGTTTATTCGTACGAGTATAACCTGCAAGTACTTCTGGATTATTTTTACTTTCCCCATCAACTAACACTTCTACAATTTGACCTTTGTAACGATTATTCTTTTCAATTGCCAACGTATTTACTAGTGTATTTAAGCGTTGAAGACGTTCTTTTTTCACTTCCATCGGTACATTATCTTTCATTTTTGCAGCTGGTGTACCTTCGCGCGGTGAATAAATAAAGGTAAAGGCAGTATCAAATCCTACTTCACGATATAACGACATCGTTTCTTCAAATTGCTCATCTGTTTCATTTGGGAAACCGACGATAATATCAGTTGTGAATACTGCATTTGGAATTGTTTCTTTAATTTTTCTTACAAGTTCTAAATAATGCTCACGTGAATATTTACGCGCCATAATTTTTAACATATCTGTACTTCCAGATTGAACTGGTAAGTGAATATGTTCTACTAAGTTTCCACCTTTTCCAAGCACTTCAATTAAGTGACCATCGAAATCGCGTGGGTGGCTCGTTGTAAAACGAATACGGGCTATATCAACTTTACGGAGTTCATCCATTAAATCGCCTAGACCATATTCTATATCTTCAAAGTCTTTACCATATGCATTTACGTTTTGTCCAAGTAACGTAATTTCTTTATAACCATTCGCAGCTAAATGACGAATTTCTTGGATAATGTCTTCTGGACGTCTGCTTCGCTCTTTTCCGCGTGTATACGGTACGATACAATATGTACAGAACTTATCACAGCCATACATAATATTTACCCAAGCTTTAATATCGCCACGGCGTACTTTCGGAAGGTTTTCAATTACGTCCCCTTCTTTTGACCAAACCTCAACTACCGTTTCCTTCGAGAACATTGCATCTTTTAGAATGTACGGTAATCTATGAATATTATGCGTTCCAAACACCATATCTACATGCTGATTTTTTTGCATAATTTTATTTACAACAGATTCCTCTTGAGACATACAACCACATACACCAATTAAAAGGTCCGGATTTCTTCGTTTTAGTGACTTTAAATGACCTAGTTCACCGAATACTTTATTTTCAGCATTTTCACGAATGGCACAAGTATTTAATAATACTACATCTGCATCTTCAGTTGAAAAGGTTGGCTCATATCCAAGTGCAGTGAAAATACCAGCCATTACTTCAGTATCATGCTCATTCATTTGACAACCATATGTACGAATATAGAACTTTCTCCCTATACCAAAATTGCGAAACTCTTCAGGTAAGCCAAAATCCCGTTCAATTTTAACTTCTTCTTTCCCTCGCTTTTTCGCATCTTTTAAGGATGGTGGTTGGTATACATTTTCAAAGTATTTGCTATAATCTTTCTCTTCTTTTTTCGTAGAGGAATTTGCTTGTTGACTTACTAATCGTTGTTGCTCGTTCATCGGTAATCTCCTTTCACCCTTAACTATACACACTCTATAGTCCATTTTAATGCGCCTAGACCCACCTCAAAAATGGTTAGATAGCTTGAGAGATAACTTGTCCTTTGAAACTTGAGTAATCAATCTAATCATCCGTAAGAATGAAGTCTTCCCCACACAAATAGACATTCCCTTTTTGTATTTCTTTTGTCCTACCCAAAAGCATATTGCTTTATCCCTATAAACATTACCATAGTATGAAGCGTTTCGCCAATTTTTACAAAGAAGAAGGCTTATCCTATTATTACATTTCCTAGTTAATGAACATGCAATTTTCATACAACGATTTATATATTATTTTACCATTCTGAATTTTCTAAGTAAATATAACTACCTTATATTTTTCCTCATTAAAAAAGGTTGCCAAATGGCAACCTGCTCTTCTTACATTACATAAATTCAGCAACAAGCTCATCAAACATTTTCTGATCCATATTTAAATCAGATTGCACTAAAGGCTTCTCGCTATAGCCTTTTACAAGTTCTTGGTATGAAGGTTGTGCTGTATTTTGATAAATTAAACCTGTTACTAATCCGTTATTTTCCATTAACGTTTGCATAGCCATCATGCGATTAGACGGATCATATCCCTCTACTGTACTTAGTTTTGTTAAATTTTCTTTAAACCAATCGTAAGTATTTACTTTATTGTAAGTAACACATGGGCTGAACACGTTAATTAATGAAAATCCTTTATGATTAATACCAGCTTCAATAATTTGTGTTAATTCTTTTAAATCACTTGAAAAGCTTTGCGCCACAAATGTCGCACCAGCTGTTAAAGCCATTTCCATAACATTTAGTGACGGTTCAATTGAACCTTGTGGTGTACTTTTCGTTTTAAATCCAGCTTCACTACGTGGTGAAGTTTGCCCTTTTGTTAATCCGTAAATTTGGTTATCCATTACGATGTATGTAATGTCGATGTTACGACGAATAGAGTGGATTGTATGTCCCATACCAATCGCAAATCCATCACCGTCACCACCTGATGCAATAACTGTTAAATCACGGTTTGCCATTTTCACACCTTGTGCAATTGGAAGGGCACGACCATGAATACTATGCACACCATATGAATTAATATAACCTGAAATACGACCTGAACAGCCGATACCAGAAATAACAGCTAGTTCATCTGGATTTAAACCAACGTTAGCTGCCGCACGTTGAATTGCAGCTTGCACTGAGAAGTCTCCGCAACCTGGGCACCAGTTTGGTTTTACACTGTTACGAAAGTCCTTAAATGTTGCCATTTAATACAACCCCTTTTTTGCATTCGTTGTAAATCTCTTTTGGCAAGAATGGGTTCCCATCATATTTTAAAAGACTAGAAATTTTCTCACCGTTACCAAGATTCATTTTCATAATGTTAGCAAGCTGACCTGTTGCATTGTTTTCTACCACTACAACACGCTTCGCATTTTTCACAAGTGGATCGATTTCAGCTGTTGGGAACGGGTGAATTAAACGCACATGAGCATGGTTTACTTTCATGCCCTCTTGTTCTAAGCGCTCCATTGCTTCTTCGATTGCACCACGAGTTGAGTTAAATCCAACAAGCAATACGTCTGCTTCTTCATGCTTAACATTTTTATAGACAGGGGTATTGAACTTCAAGTTCTCCATTTTACGGAAACGTTTGTCCATTTGATCTTTACGGTTTATTGCTGATTCAGATGGTTTACCAGTTTCATCATGTTCTACACCTGTAACATGGTGAACACCATTTTTCATACCAGGTAAAACACGTGGTGAAACGCCATCTTCTGTTACTTCATAACGCTTGAAGTATGCTTTATTTTCACGTTCTGGCAATTCCGCTTCTAAATCAAGCTTACCACGACGAATTTCCACTTTATCTAACTTAAGTGGTTCTACCGTTTGTTTCCCTAAAGAAAGCTGTAAATCTGTTAAGAAAATAACAGGAACTTGATATTCTTCAGCTAGGTTAAATGCTTCTACAATATCATAGAAAGCTTCTTCAACTGTACTTGGCGCCATTACGATTTTTGGAATCTCACCGTGCGTACCGTAAATCATAGCCATTAAATCAGACTGCTCTTGTTTCGTTGGTAATCCTGTACTTGGACCACCACGTTGTGTATCAACAATCACTAATGGCGTTTCTGTAATACCCGCTAAACCAATCGCTTCCATCATTAAAGATAGACCTGGACCAGCAGATGCAGTTAATGTACGAACACCAGCATAGTTTGCACCGATTGCCATTGTACAAGCTGCGATTTCATCCTCAGTTTGGATTACTGTCCCGCCAACCTTTGGCAATTTTTTAATTAAGTATTCCATAATTTCAGATGCAGGTGTAATTGGATATGCAGACATAAAGCGAGCACCACCAGCTACCGCACCAAATGCGATTGCATCGTTTCCAATCATAAACATGCGTTTCTTACCATCAGCTTTTTCAAGCTGCATCATGTTTACTTTCTCACCTAGTAACTCTTTCATATATTGAGAGCCGCGCTTAATTGCGTCCATATTCTTTTGAACAACTTGCTCTCCTTTACGACCAAAGATCTCTTCAACAACATCTAAATAAGCTGTCTCATCTAATCCTAATACCGCACTTGATGCCCCAACAGCAACCATGTTTTTCATTAATGATGTGCCTAATTCTGAAGCAATATCTGTAAACGGTATCACATATAGATTTACATCTGTATTGTCAGGTATTGTCGGATTAAATTTCGCATCTGCAACTACAATCCCGCCCGGACGTAGTTCGTGGAAGTTAAAATCAATTGTTTCTTGATCAAAAGCAATTAAAATATCTAAGTCATCTGAGATCGCGCGTACTTCTGTTGTACTTACACGAATTTTATTATTTGTATGGCCGCCTTTAATACGTGATGAGAAGTGGCGGTAACCGTATAGGTAATATCCTAATCGGTTTAATGCAATACAGAAGATTTCTCCTGTACTTTCAATTCCTTCACCTTGTTGGCCTCCAACTTTCCATGAAAGTTGACTAATCATCTCCTACACCCCTTTTGGCTGCATTCATTGTAGTGTATTTTTTTACAGTAATAGTTTAGCATTTTTTATACAAATAAACTACAACGGACGCAAATTATGCCTCTTCTGATTTCCCTGAATCTTTAGTATAAAGCTATTTTGTTTTTCATTCTAGTATTAGGTCTTAAAAAAAGCAATAATATCAAATGAATTAATTCTAATTTTTCTGGATTTTTAAAACAAAAATCTCAAAAACTTATATGTTCAACAAAATTATCATATAAAAATCGCTCTACAGTAGATGCAGCATAGTGTTTACAAAGCTCATTCATTACATTTTCATAATCTCGATACGCTGATACATTTACAACCGTTTCTAAAATCCCATCAAAATCTGAACCAAATCCTATATTGTTCTCTCCACCTAATGAACAAATATATTCGATATGTCTTACTATATCTGCTATATTCGCTTGTTTTTCATTTGTTAGAAACTGCGGTACAAAAGTGACACCTATCATACCATTTCGCTTTATAAGAGCTTTAAGTTGTTCATCGTTTAAATTACGTGGATGCTGACAAAGTTTCATACAGTTTGAGTGGGAAGCAATAGGATTTTTTGCACTTTCTACAACATCCCAAAAACTTCTTTCATTCAGATGAGACACATCAGTCCATGCATGTAACGTATTAAGTTCTTGTACAACTTCTTTACCGAAAGTCGTTAAACCTGCCCCACGTGTCTCTAGCGCACCATCAGCTAACAGATTGGCATAATTCCATGTTAGTCCAAAAGAACGTACTCCTAGGCGATACAACAACCGTAATTTCATTGCATCTCTTCCAATTGCTTCGCATCCTTCTAGTGTTAATATCGCTCCAATCTCGTCCTGTTTTAACATGTTAATATCATCTTTTGTCTGCATAAACTTCACACCTGGTAGGGATAAAATTTCATTATAAAAAATATCTACCATTTGTAATGCTACTTCAAATCGGTTTTCATATGCCACTGTTTCTGGCACATATATAGCAAAACATTGTATACTTCCTTTTCTTCTCTTTAATTGTTCAAATGTAATATGTAATTGCGGATCATGTTTAAAATTCTTTTTCCCTTGTGCACTCCATAACTGAAGAAGCACATCACAATGAGCATCAAAAATTTTCATTTTCATTCCTCCATTATAAAAACAACCTGTTTGCATACTGCAAACAGGTTGTTTAAGCTTAACGAGGTTCTACAATTAATTTTATTGCTGTACGTTCTTCCCCATCAATCATAATATCCGTAAACGCTGGGATACAAATCAGGTCCAAACCACTAGGCGCTACAAATCCTCTTGCAATTGCTACTGCCTTTACCGCTTGGTTCAATGCACCTGCACCAATAGCTTGAATTTCTGCTGTTCCGCGTTCGCGAATAACACCTGCAAGTGCACCAGCTACAGAATTAGGGACCGACGTTGCTTTAACTTTTAATATTTCCATTCCGCGTTTCCTCCTCGTTTCTATAAAAAGTATTAGCAATTATTTCACTTTAACTTATATTCACGAGGAATGACGCGTATTCCTGCTAAATTTCTGTAATTTTTCTAAAAAATTAAAAAATAATAACTTATCTAAATTTTAGCCAAGAATTACTCAAAAAATGGTTGATCATCATTAATTAAGATACGCTCAATTTTCTTAGCTTTTCCTGTATTAGGATCCACATCAATTAGCACTGCACTTAATTGCGTTCTACCATTTGTTACTTCAAATCGTACTGGTAAGTTTGTTAAAAACTTCTTCAATACCGCTTCGCGGTCCATACCTAAAATTCCATCGTACGGTCCTGTCATACCAACATCTGTGATATATGCCGTTCCGCTTGGTAAAATACGATTATCTGCTGTAGGAACATGCGTATGTGTACCTACTACCGCTGTAGCACGACCATCTACATACCAACCTAACGCTTGTTTTTCACTTGTAGTTTCTGCATGAAAATCAATAAAGATAATATTCGTACGTTTTTTTGCAATATTAATTAATTCATCCACTTTACGGAATGGACAATCAATTGGAGGAAGGAAAGTACGTCCTTGTAAATTAATAACTGCAACTTCTGTTCCATTACAGTTTACAAAGATAAGCCCTTTTCCTGGAGTTCCTTCTGGAAAGTTAGCTGGTCTTGCAAGATATTTTGCATCATCAATAAATTCAAATACTTCACGGTTATCCCAAGCATGGTTTCCAAGTGTAACCGCTTGTGCCCCGCATTCTAAAAAGTTTCGATATATTTTTTCTGTAATTCCACGTCCACCTGCTGCATTTTCTCCATTAATAATGGTTACTGTAGGTGTATATTTCTTCTTTAATGCCGGTACGTATTGTTGAATCATACCTCTACCAGGAGATCCTACTACATCCCCAACAAATAATATTCTCATATGTCTTACCCTTCCTATGTACTACATTTTTTATTACTATAGCTTCAAGTGATTTCCTTACAATATATTTATTATAAGTTTGTTTCATTTGTATGCTATATATAACTAATTTCCTTTATTTTAACCAATTCCAACACAAAAAAATAAAGTGGTGTTTCACCACTTTATTTTGCGTATTCCACTGCACGTGTTTCACGAATAACAGTTACTTTAATATGTCCTGGGTAATCCAGTTCATTTTCAATACGTTTTCGAATATCACGAGCTAAACGATGAGCTTCTAAATCATCAATTGTATCTGGTTTTACCAGAATACGAACTTCTCGTCCTGCTTGAATTGCGAAAGATTTTTCTACGCCTTCATAAGACTCTGAAATCTCTTCTAGCTTTTCAAGACGACGAATATAGTTCTCAAGTGTTTCACTACGTGCTCCAGGTCTTGCAGCTGATAATGCATCTGCTGCTGCAACTAAAACTGCAATGATAGAAGTTGGTTCTGTGTCCCCATGGTGAGATGCAATACTGTTTATAACTACAGGATGCTCTTTATATTTCGTTGCGAGTTCAACACCAATTTCAACGTGGCTACCTTCTACTTCATGGTCAATCGCTTTACCGATATCATGTAATAGACCAGCACGTCTTGCTAGTTTTTCATCCTCACCAAGCTCTGCTGCCATAAGTCCAGTTAAATATGCAACTTCCATAGAGTGTTTTAAGACGTTTTGTCCGTAACTTGTACGGTATTTTAAACGACCTAAAATCTTAATTAAATCTGGATGTAATCCGTGAACACCCACTTCAAACGTTGTTTGCTCTCCGACTTCACGAATATACTCGTCCACTTCACGTCTTGATTTTTCGACCATCTCTTCAATACGCGCTGGGTGAATACGTCCGTCCTGTACTAGTTTATCAAGAGCGATACGAGCTGTTTCACGACGAATTGGGTCGAATCCAGAAAGGATAACCGCTTCTGGTGTATCATCGATAATTAGGTCAATACCTGTTAACGTTTCTAACGTACGAATATTTCGACCTTCACGTCCGATAATACGTCCCTTCATTTCGTCATTTGGAAGATTTACAACCGAAACGGTTGTTTCAGCAACATGATCAGCTGCACATCTTTGCATTGCAAGAGATAAAATCTCTTTTGCTTTCTTATCCGCTTCTTCTTTCGCACGAACTTCACTTTCTTTTACCATTACGGCAATTTCATGAGAAACTTCACTTTCTACTTTACCAAGAATAATTGCTTTCGCTTGTTCGCGTGTCAGATTGGAAATGCGCTCTAATTCTGTTTGTTGCTTTTGAACTAACTCTCCCACTTTGCTTTCCAACTCTTCAATCTGTTGTTGTCTCGCTACAAGAGAATCCTCTTTCTTTTCTAACTGTTGCTCGCGTTTATCGAGCGTTTCGTCTTTACGATCAAGGTTCTCTTCTTTTTGCATTAAACGATTTTCTTGTTTTTGTAATTCGCTTCTACGGTCACGAATTTCTAATTCAGCTTCTGTACGAAGTGTATGAATTTCATCCTTTGCTTCTAAAAGCGCTTCTTTCTTAAGTGCTTCAGCCTCACGATTCGCTTCGTCTAGAATACGTTTCGCTTCATTAGATGCACCATTAATCTTCGCTTCAGCAATAGACTTTCGAACAAAAAAGCCAACAACTGCACCGACTGTTGCAAGCAAAATGGAGATGAGTATCCAAACTGTACTACTCATGATTTCACCTCCCCTTGCTATGAATGAAAAAAGACTGTCGGCATGTACATTAAATACCAACATACAGCAAAGACCGTCGTCCCGCTTTTTTAAGGGACTTTCTTCATTTCACAATTAAAATGTCATATTATTATTTCGGCAAGATTTAAGTCTTACTCCGAATATTACTTCTCTTCTTGAGAAGAGTATTTCGTATATAAGAAAAAATATACATTCTCATTGTATCTATCGCAATTTTCATTGTCAAGCGTTGTCTACTTTTACTTTCTTTACCTTCAGCCCTGAATGTTGTCTGAATTTGAAAAATAGATAGCATATTATCCTGGAAAACCTTAGTAAATACCATTTCATTTACCTAAAACATATAAATATTCCTCTTTACACATCCCATTTGAGTCAAAAAAATATTTTTATCACTGCGATATATTCCACTTTAATAGAAGATAAAAAAAATAAAAGACACGGTCCCGTGTCTTTTATTTTTTAATCTTGAAGAGTTGAATCTTCCGTGTCTTCCACACCAGAATCTTCACCAATTCCGTGATGATCACGAACAAAGAAGGCAATTTCCTCTCTTAAATCCGTATTCTCTTTTAAGAATTGCTTCGAATTCTCACGACCTTGTCCTAAACGCTCTTCATTATAAGAATACCAAGCACCACTCTTTTGAACGATATCAAGTTCAGAAGCCATATCTAAGATTTCACCTTCTCTTGAAATACCTTCTCCGTACATAATATCAACTTCAGCAACACGGAATGGTGGTGCTACTTTATTCTTAACTACTTTTACTTTCGTTTTATTACCAACGATGTCGTTACCTTGCTTTAATTGCTCCGCACGACGTACTTCAAGACGAACTGTTGAATAGAATTTCAACGCACGACCACCTGGAGTTGTTTCTGGGTTCCCGAACATAACCCCAACTTTTTCACGAATTTGGTTAATAAAGATTGCGATTGTTTTTGATTTATTGATTGCACCTGAAAGTTTACGAAGTGCCTGTGACATTAAACGAGCTTGTAAACCTACGTGAGAGTCACCCATGTCCCCTTCAATCTCAGCTTTCGGTACAAGAGCTGCTACAGAGTCAATTACAATAATGTCAACCGCGCCACTTCGTACAAGTGCTTCTGCGATTTCTAGTCCTTGCTCCCCTGTATCAGGTTGTGATAATAGTAATTCATCTATGTTAACGCCTAATTTTTGTGCATATACAGGATCCATCGCGTGCTCCGCATCAATAAACGCTGCTTGTCCACCTTGACGCTGTACTTCAGCGATTGCGTGTAATGAAACTGTTGTTTTACCCGAACTTTCAGGTCCGTAAATTTCAATAATACGGCCACGCGGGTATCCGCCTACCCCTAGTGCCACATCAAGTGCTAAAGAACCACTTGAAATTGTAGAAATTCTACGCTCCGCTTGTTCTCCTAATTTCATAATTGAACCTTTACCGAATTGCTTCTCTATTTGTTTTAACGCCATATCTAATGCCGCTTGACGATCACTCATTCAAAATTCCTCCTTAACTGAATTGCTAATCTTATTATACCTATTTTCAATTCAATTTGCCAACAAAAATCGAACATTTATTCGATTTTTTTATTTTCCATTTAATAAAACTCCATTTTAGCATTAAAAAAAGCTAGAAGAGACTCACATCTCTTCTAGCTTTTTATACAAATGATAAAATCCATATTTCGCCGAACGTTCCCTAATTTGTTGACGACTTCCACTTAAATGGAGAGGAAAGACTATAGTTGGTTCATCCTTAATCGCCAATCCAATGAATACCGTTCCCGGCTCTTTCTGTTCTGAAGCATCCGGTCCTGCTACCCCAGTGAAACTAATTCCGATATCCGCTTTTAATAAACCTTTAACATTTTCAGCGAGATAACGAGCACATTCTTTACTAACTGCACCATCAGTAGACAACACTCCCCCAGGTACATGTAAAACATGTTGTTTCACATCATTATGATAACAAATGACACCGCCTTTAAATACTGAAGACACACCAGCACTTTCTGTCACTTGATTGCCGAAGAGACCACCTGTTAAACTTTCTGCACAGGCTAAAGTTAATCCTTTTTTCTTCAATAACTCTATCGCTTTATAGTGCAGAAACTCTTGGTCATATCCATAGAAAAATTCTCCTACTCTTTCTAAAATCAAATCTTCCATATGCTGGATGAGTTTCGTTGCTTCATCAGCATTTTGATGTTTGGCAGTTAAACGTAGTGTCACTTCTCCATCATTCGCAAGGGGGGCGATTGTCGGGTTCGTTTGTCTATCAATTAAATCTTGAACTTTCACTTCTAATTGAGATTCCCCAATTCCGAAAAAACGAAGCACACGAGAATAAATGTTTTCTCCTGTTGTAAAGTTACGTAAAAAAGGCTCTACATAACTTACATACATCGGCTTCATCTCTTTTGGTGGTCCTGGTAATAAAATATAAACTTTTCCGTTCTTATTTAACCCCATACCAGGTGCCATACCGTGATCATTCGCAAATACAGTTGCTCCATCTAAAACGAGCGCCTGCTTTTTATTATTCTCCGTGAATTCGCGGCCTGTACGCTTAAAGTAATCGCTTATTGAGGCTAATGCTTTTTCATCATACACAAGCTCTCCACCCAAACAAGAAGATATCGTTTCTTTCGTCAAATCATCTTTTGTCGGACCTAATCCACCTGTGAAAATAAGCATGTCAGCACGTTCTTCCGCAACTTCAATCGCCTGCTGTAATCGTTTGTTATTATCTCCAACTACAGTATGGTAGTACACATTAATTCCAATTGAAGCTAACTTTTCAGATAAAAACTGGGCATTTGTATTTGCAATTTGTCCAAGTAATAATTCAGTTCCAACCGCAATAATTTCAGCATTCATCCCAATTCCCCCATAAACTTCTATTTTGAGTTTACAAAAGCTTCTCTATTTTTCCAGAAATAATCCCATCCTGAAATAACAGTAAAAATTAATGCAATCCATATAAAGATATCAGCTACCGGAATATGGATTAAATTTAAAGGTACATCGTGTAATAAGTATGCTGCGATCGCAATAATTTGTGTCCATGTCTTAATTTTCCCTAGCTGATTTGCCGCAACTACTTCTCCTGTCCCAGCAAGTACAAGGCGTAAACCAGTTACCGCAAACTCACGGCTTATAATTACAATAACGATCCAAGCAGGTACGTATTGCATCTCAACTAACGTGATAAGTGCTGCTGAAACAAGTAATTTATCAGCTAACGGGTCAAGAAACTTCCCTAAATTCGTTACAAGATTATACTTTCTTGCGTAATGTCCATCAATCCAATCTGTAGCCGAAGCAATAATAAAGATAAGTGCTCCTACTAAATGTTGAATTGGTAAATCAACATCACCAATTGTGTATGAACCCCAATCAAAGGGTGCTAACATAATTACCATAAAAATTGGAATTAAGCAGATTCTAGATATTGTAATTTTATTTGGTAAATTCACAGCTATTCCTCCATCATATCAAAAACATTTGTTCATTGAAAAAAGTCATCGAAGCGATGACTGTTATTGTGCAGGTTGCTCTATCCCTAGATTTTTAATCAAGAATTTTTGATGATAATTCTCTTCTGGATTCAACGGGAATGTAACGACTTGGCCATTTAATTTAAATTCAACATTCGGTGCACTTCCTATATTAAGGTTTACCACTTTCGCTGTTGATAAATCATATTTTTGAGTTTGACCTTCCTCTATTGTACCACTAAAGATATCATTTCCTGCCTCATTTTTAATACCTACATAACTTGCGCCTTTTGTTGTAATTTCTAGTTCTAACGTTTTATTGTTATGAATTTCCAAAGTGGATTCCTTACCAGCTGTTCCAACTACTTTCACTTCTTCTTGTCCAGTTGGCTGTTCCTCTTTCTTTGGTTCTTCTTTCTTAGGCTCTTCCTTTTTTGGTTCCTCTTTTTTCGGCTCTTCCGCTTTCACTTCTTCTTTCTTCGTGTCTAACGGAGAGTTTTCCGCTTTTTTAACTTCAATTTTCTCACTTTGAGCATTCGGAACTTTCTCATCATCTTTTCCAGTTAACGCTTGAAACACAAACCAAATTACCACTCCAACTGCGATTACTAACAGCGCAACTAAGATTTTCGGCATATGATCTGCAATTGGCCAAGATGAAGATTTTTGCATTGTTTCTTGTGTTTTTTGTCCAGTTGATACTTGTGGAACGTCGCGTTTTTCAGATTGTGGTATCGTACTCTGATACTCTACAAGCAGTTCCTCTCCACTTAATCCAACCGCATCTGCGTATTGTTTAATGAATGCACGCGCATAAAAAGCTCCTGGCAATACATCATAATTGCCTTCCTCAATCGCTACTAAATGGCGCTTTTGAATTTTTGTAATCTCATGCAGCTGATCAATAGACAAGCCTTTCGTTCCTCTTGCTTCTTTCAGCTTTTGTCCTAATTCTGTCACTACTAACACCTCAATATTTCTTTAAAAGTCAAACATAGAGAAATTATTTTGCGTACCTTGCTCAATTTCATCTACTAAATTATATTGAATTTCTTCATCATAATCGTTACGCAACTCGATAATATAATCAAAATCATCCAACGTGTATTCTGATTGACTCACAAATACGTCAGGATGTTCCACAACTTTTGTTGCAGGCAATCTCATAATTTCACGAACAAGCTGCCAATGCCTTTCGTTAGCACGCTTTGTTGACACGATTCCATCTAAGATAAAAATATTGTCGTCGCTATACTCATCTTCAATCAATTGACTACGAACAGTTTGCTTAATAAGAGTAGATGATACAAATAACCATCTTTTATTTGCACAAACACTTGCGGCAACAATGGATTCTGTTTTTCCGACACGAGGCATTCCTCGTATCCCGATTAGTTTATGACCTTCTTTTTTCATTATTTCAGCCATAAAGTCTACAAGTAATCCTAATTCATCACGCACAAAACGAAATGTCTTCTTATCATCTGCATCCCGTTGTATGTACCTACCATGTCTAACCGCTAGCTTATCTCTTAGCTTTGGCGGACGATATTTCGTTACCGTTATGTTATCCATCGTATTTAAAATTGATTCAAGTCTAGAGATTTGCTCTTGATTATCACACATAAGGAGTAATCCACGTCGTGCATTATCTACACCATTAATTGTGACAATATTAATGCCGAGCATACCGATTAACGAAGAAACGTCACCAAGCAAGCCAGGTCGGTTTTTATGTATTTCATATTCAAAATACCATTCAATCATCCAAGATCACTCCCCTTGCTTACTTTACACCTACGTACTATATTATATGATTTCACCTTAATAGGGAAGCTAAATGTATAATCTATCCCGCGTTATTGTTATACAAAAAAAATAGAGAGGAGAATCTCCTCTCTATTTTTTACTTATGTTGTACAAACTTTACCATTAAGTTTGCGATTGTATGTTGCTCTTGTTCATCAGCAACTTTCCAAAGCTCAGACAATAATTTCTCTTGATCGTTGCGCGCTTCTACTTCATTTGCTAAATAATCACCAACACGAAATGCCATATCTGATACAGCACCACTGTTAAGCCCTTTTCCTTCTGCTTGTTCTAAACGTTCTCCTAAAAAGCTCTTCCATTGATCAAAATTATCTAAAACTGACATGTGTAAGCACCTCACTACTTAGTAATAGAATCATGCTTAATTTGTACAGTTTTTCATTTTTTATGTAAGAAATTTTTAACAATGCCAACCGCCATTTACTCCGATAATTTGTCCAGTTATGTAAGATGCACCTGGCGATACGAGAAATGACACTGTTTTTGCTACTTCTTCTGGTAATCCCAACCTACCTAACGGAATCTCTTCAGCAATTTCATTCTTATCCTCTTCTGAAAATACACTTAACATTTCTGTTTCAATTGCACCTGGCGCCACCGCGTTAACTCTTAATCCACTTAATGAAACTTCTTTTGCTAAAGCTTTCACATATGAATTTTGCGCACCTTTTACCATCGAGTAAAGCACTTCACATGATGCGCCAATTTGTCCCCATATAGACGAAACAATTACAATATTACCACTTCTCCGCTGAATCATAGATGGCAGTGCCATTGATAATAGTTTATAGATGCTCTTCACTTGAAGTTCTACCATATAATTCAATTCATCGTTCGTTACATCTGTTACGAGTCCAAAGATACTCTTCCCAGCTGCATATACGATAACATCAAGAGGATGTTCAATTTGTGCCCACAATCGCTCTGCCCCGTCACTAGAAGCTAAATTCGCTTGAACAGGAATCACTTCAGCCCATTCTTTCTGCAACTCATTCACTTTCTCTTCACTGTTATTATAATGAACATATACTGTATATCCATCTTGAATTAATTGTTTTGAAATAGCAGAGCCAATCCCTCCGCTTCCTCCAGTTACTAATGCATACTTTTTCATAAATTCCCTCTCTTATCTCGACAAAATCTTTTTCTTATAAATAAATAATACCCTCATCTTACAATTTATCAATGATAAGATGAGGGTATTATTATGAAACCTTTTATTTTTTCGGTAAAACTTGACAAACGCTCATTTTCTCTTCTGACAACAATAATTTGGCTACTTCTTGTAAATCTTGAACCGTTAGACTTTCTAATACAGTCAATGCTTCAAACAGACTCGATTCATTAAACGCATATCTTGTAAATTGATTCGCAATATATTCAGGTGAATTCAAGGAGCGTAAAAAGCCACCTATTTTCTTTTTCTTGACCCGTTCTAATGCCGCCTCATCTAATTGATCATAATTTGTGTTTAATAATATTCCTTTCAAACGCTCTTCCAGCTCATCAGGTTGCTTCGTATCGCCGCCTACCATTGCAAAACCGAAGTTATTCTCTTCCGTATAATCATACGAGAACGAATCATCAATGAGTCCTTCATTATATAAAGATTCGTAATGAACGGAGCTTTTCCCAAATAAATAATCTAAAAGTAACGTAAGCGCAATTTCTTGTTTTAAAAGGGCTTCCCCTTTTTCTTTTAAGTTTGTCGCTTTAATACCGACTAAACATTTCGGTGTTTGTACAGGCATTGAAATAATTTTCTTCTTTTCATTTACCTCATCTGGTTCTTCTTCAAATGAACGTACAATTTCTGGCTGGTTTTTATAATCTTTTTTCGCTTGATTTTCACGTATCAAATCCATCGTTTTCTCTGGATCAATTGCACCTACAACAAACATCAACATATTACTTGGATGATAAAACGTTTCATAACATTCATATAGTAGGTCTTTCGTAATTTTACTAATAGACTCGATTGTCCCTGCAATATCAATTTTAATTGGGTGCTTTACAAACAAGCTATCAATTAATCCAAAGTATAAGCGCCAATCTGGATTATCCTGATACATTTGAATTTCTTGCCCGATAATCCCCTTCTCCTTTTCAACTGTTTTTTCAGAGAAGTAAGGCTCTTGTACGAAGTTTAACAATGTATTTAAATTTTGTTCTACATTTGATGTACACGAAAAAAGATAAGCTGTTCTTGTGAAAGATGTGAAAGCATTGGCCGATGCTCCTTGTTTACTAAACAATTGGAAAGCATCGTGATCTTCTTTTTCAAATAATTTATGCTCAAGAAAATGAGCAATCCCATCAGGCACACGAATCATTTCTTCTTTGCCTAGTGGTACGAATGTATTATCCATAGAACCATATTTTGTCGTAAACGTTGCAAATGTTTTATTAAATCCTTGCTTCGGTAAAATATATACATCTAATCCATTAGGAAGTTTTTCATAATAGAGTGTCTCTTTCAATTGCTCATAAACAATTTTCTCCATTTATTCTCCCTCCGTTCCGTGTAAAAAGTAAATTGTATCTAGTTCAATATTTTTAGCAACTTTCACAATCTCTTCTTTCGTCACACTTTCAATGCCTGTAAGCCATTCTTCAACCGGACGCGTACGGTCTGAAATAATACCATGATACAGCATTTCCACAAATCCACGTGGTGTATCAATTGCTTCTAATATTTGATTTTGAATGACACTTTTCGTTTGATGCATCTCTTCTTCAGAAAAATCACCATTTTGCATTGCAAGCATTTGCTCTTTAATAATCTCAACCGCTTTTTCATAATTTTTCGCTTCAATCCCTGACATGACAAATAATAAGCCTTTATGACTTTCAAAGCGGGATGCTGCATAGTACGCTAAACTATTTTTTTCACGAACATTAACGAATAACTTCGAATGAGAAAATCCTCCAAACAATCCATTGAACAATTGCAGCGCAAAATAATCTTCGTCTTTATACGTAATAAATGTACGATAACCGATGTGTAATTTACTTTGTTTTAATTCTTGTTTTTCCACAACTTCTTTTTCTTCATTATTTCTCTTATGAAGAAGTACATTTCTTTCTCTCGCAGGACGCGCTGAAATTGAAAAATACTTACTTACAAGATCAACTGCATTTTCTGAAATATCACCAATAATGTATAGATCCATTTCGTCTTCCGCTAACACTTTTTGATAATATTGATACAAACTTTCATTTGTAATAGATGCAACACTCTCTTTTTTCCCATTTGCGCTTAAACGATACGGTTCTACTTTGCACATTTCTTCAATTAAACGCTCGTTTGCATAACGCATTTTATCATCATAAGTCGCTTCAATTCGTTGCAAGAGCGCTCTCTTTTCACTTTCTACAATAGAAGATAAAAAACTGTTCCCCTCTGTTGCTGGATGTAAAACGATATCCGATAACATAGAAAGCGCTTTTTCAAATAACGGTGGTGCATCATGTAAATATACTTCATTTGCAATGTCTACATAAATAGAGATGACATGGTCTTCTCCCTTTTTACTTACATCTACTGCCAAAGAAGATCCGTATAATTCTTCTAAATATTGACGAAGACGAATTACAGAAGGAAGCTTTTCTGTCGCACTTTGCAATACGTATGGCAATAGGGCACGCTCTGTCACCGTCTCCTCATTTAAAGGTGCTTTAAAACGAAATACAAATGTATTTGTTTTATATTTATCAGTTGAAATAATATGTACTCGTAAACCACCTAACTCATGTAACTGTTGTTCCATCAGTTTCATTTATAGCCCTCCTTTACGTATATAGGAATATTCCTCTTCAATATACAGTTTTTAGAAATGAAAAATCAACTTTTCTTCCTCACTATACTTACATTAGCCCCTTTCTAAAAACTGTAATATGTAAGGAACATAGTAAAATTCCGTATTAAATATAGTCTATGTAAAAAAGCCCGCACTAATGTGCGAGCTTTTTTATACTTATCGTTTTCCTTTTTCATAAGGAGTTCCTAATGCTTTCGGAGCTTCAGAACGACCTACAAAACCAACAAGTGCTAATATTGTGAATACATACGGTAATATTGTTAATAAAACACTCGGAATTTGATCTAATACAGGAATTGTTCCACCTGTTACACTTAATGATTGCGCAAAACCAAAGAATAGCGCTGCACCTAATGCACCTAGTGGATTCCACTTCCCAAAGATCATAGCAGCTAAAGCTAGGAAACCTTGTCCTGTAATAGTTGCCCCTGAGAAGTTATTAGAAATTGACATTGCAAAAATCGCTCCACCAATTCCAGCAAACACTCCCGATATACAAACTCCGATATAGCGCATTTTATATACGTTAATCCCCATCGTGTCCGCTGCCATTGGGTGTTCACCAACAGCACGCAATCGAAGACCGAACGGTGTTTTATAAATAACATACCAAACAACGAATGCTAAAATAATGGCAATATACGACGTTATTGGTACGTTTGAGAAGAATATTTTTCCTAAAACCGGAATATCCGAAAGGCCTGGAATGTCAATCTTTTCAATACGATACTGAATAAAGTCAGTTTGCCCTTTATCAAAAATCTTCTTAATTGCAAATACTGTTAAACCAAGAGATAAGAAGTTAATCGCTACACCACTTACAACTTGATCCGCTCGGAATGTAATAGAAGCTACCGCATGAAGTAATGCAAATAATCCACTACCAATTGCCGCAAATAATAATGCAATCCAAGGAGTCATCGTTCCCCAAGTATCACCCATTAATAAGTTTGTAACAACTCCAATAAATGCACCAAATAGCATTAGTCCTTCTAATCCTATATTTACAACACCCGATCGTTCACTAAATACACCACCTAGTGCTGTAAAAATTATAGGTGCTGATGTATATAACGTACCCGTCACAAGAATGGCTAATATATCTAAAAAGCTCATTTATTTCCCCTCCTTGCTCATGCGTGTAAGCGCCCATCTTAACACATAACTACATGCAACAAAGAAGATGATACATGCAATAATTACGTTAATAAGCTCTGATGGTACATCTGCCTCAAAGTTCATTTGAGGGGAAGCACTTTTTAAACCACCAAATAATAAAGCTGAAAGGATAATACCAAACGGATTGTTCCCTCCAAGTAAGGCTACGGCAATCCCGTCAAATCCTACTCCTGTAAACGAAGACATTGCTGTCATACTTTGGAATGTTCCTAATCCTTCCATCGCGCCACCAATTCCCGCAAATGCACCAGCAATTGTCATGGAGAATACTACATTACGAGAAACTTTCATACCTGCATATTGAGAAGCATGTTGATTAAAACCTACCGACTTTAATTCATAACCTAAAGTTGTTCGATCTAATAAGAACCACATTAAGATAGCTACTAAAATAGCCACAATAATTCCCCAGTGAAGGCGTGAACCATCAGTAATAGAAGCAAGCCAGTCTGAAGATAATGACGCACTCTCTTTAATATCGTATGTTTTATCATTACCCTCATGTAAAAAGCGCTTAATGATGTCATATGTTACATATAATGCGATATAGTTCATCATAATTGTTACAATAACCTCATTAACTTGAAACTTGCCTTTTAAATATCCAGGAATGAATCCCCATATTCCGCCCACTAATGCTGCAAATAAAATAGATAATGGAATGTGAAGAACAGCTGGTAGCGAAACTGCATAACCGAACCAAACCGCTGCAAGCCAACCAACTAACAATTGACCTTCTACTCCGATATTAAATAAACCTGTACGAAATGCAAACGCCACAGATAAGCCAGCAAGAATAAGCGGTATCATTGTACGAAGCGTTTCACCAATTGCACTTGAACTGCCGAACATTCCTGTCCAAAGTGCACTATAACCAACAATTGGATCATAGCCACTAACTAGCATTACAATTGCTCCGACAAGTAAGCCAAAAATAACGGATAGTACTGGGACTAAAATATTTATCGTTCGTTCTGTTAAAAGTTTTTTAGCCATTTGTACCCACCTGCTCCTTCTTTGTTCCTCCAGCCATTAACAACCCAAGCTGTTGTTCATTCGTTTCTTTCGCATCAACAATTGCTACGATTTTCCCTTCATAAATAACAGCAATTCGGTCACTAACATTTAAGATTTCATCTAACTCTAGTGATAAAAGTAATACCCCTTTTCCTTTATCCCTTTGCTCTATTAATCTCTTATGAATAAATTCAATTGCTCCTACATCTAAACCGCGTGTTGGCTGTGCCGCAATTAACAAGTCCGGATCACGGTCCACTTCACGTGCAATAATTGCTTTTTGTTGATTCCCCCCAGATAAAGCGCGTGCTAACGTTTGCTCACTAGGTGTACGTACATCAAACTGTTCAATAAGCGCCTTTGCTTTTTCTGTAATTTTACTGAAATTTAAAATCCCTTTCTTTGAAAACGGATTTTTATAGTACGTTTGCAGCACTATATTATCTCTAACAGAAAAGTCAAGAACGAGACCGTGTTTATGACGATCTTCTGGAATATGACCAATTCCTTCTTCTGTTATTCTTCTAACAGGCCAATTTGTTATTTCTTTTCCTTTAATTGCAATAGAACCTGACTCAACTTTTCGTAAACCAGTAATCGCTTCTATTAATTCACTTTGTCCGTTTCCATCAATCCCTGCAATCCCAACAATTTCCCCCGCACGAACAGTTAAGTCAAGGCCTTTTACAGCAGGTAGTTGACGTGCATCGTGAACAACAAGGTTTGCAATTGAAAGTACCTCTTCTTTTGGCTTCGCGTCTATTTTTTCTGTTTTAAAATTCACTTGACGTCCGACCATTAATTCTGCAAGTTTATTTTCATTCGTATTTGCAACGTCAACCGTTCCAATCCCTTTTCCTTTACGAATAATCGTACAACGATCGCAAACTTCCATAATTTCTTTCAACTTATGTGTAATAAGAACAATAGATTTTCCTTCTTGTACAAGCTTTTTCATAATTTGAATTAGCTCATGAATTTCTTGTGGTGTTAACACAGCTGTCGGTTCATCAAATATTAAAATTTCTGCACCGCGGTAAAGAGTTTTCAAAATCTCAACACGCTGTTGCATACCAACTGAAATATCCTGTATTTTCGCATATGGATCTACAGCTAAACCGTATTGTTCAGACAATTCCTGAATTTCTTTAGCAGCTTCGTCAACAGCAATTTTCCCTTTTTTCTTCGGCTCATTTCCGAGAATAATATTCTCTGTAACTGTAAAATTATGAACAAGCATAAAGTGCTGATGAACCATTCCAATACCAAGGTCATTTGCCACATTCGGATTGGTAATGTTTACAGGCTTTCCTTTAATTTTAATTTCACCTTGTTCTGGTTGGTACAAACCAAATAGTACATTCATCAATGTGGATTTCCCTGCACCATTTTCTCCAAGTAAAGCATGTATTTCTCCTTGCTTTACTTGCAGCGTAATGTCATCATTCGCTACAATGCCTGGGAATACTTTCGTAATGTTATTCATCTCAATTACGTATTCCATTGTGTTCCTCCTTTTAACAGGGAACATTCCCTATTACACTATTAACTTATTAAGCGATTTGGAAGTTTTATACATACAAAGGTTAGTTCTATGAACTAACCTTTGCTATTTCTCTATTTATTTTTTTAGAGAAGCTTCGTATTCTTTATACTCTTTATCTGTAGCTGGTACTTTAATTTCACCGGCTGTAATTTTCTTTTCAAGCTCTTCTACTTTTGTTAAAATTTCAGGGTTAACTTTTTTCACGTTATCAGTTGTTTTTGAAATACCAATACCGTCATCTTTTAAGCCAAACTCTTCAATTTTCCCACCTTTTAAATTCCCATCTTTTGCTTCTTTAGCTACTTTTTCTACAGCTACATCAACACGTTTAATCATTGAAGTTAATGTTACATTTTCAGGCATACCTTCTTGATGTTGGTCACGGTCAACACCGATCACCCAAACATTTTCACCTTTTTTCTTACGGTTTTTCGCTTCTGTGAACACACCGTTACCTGTACCACCAGCAGCATGATAAATTACGTCTACGCCTTGACCATACATTGCTGAAGCAAGAACTGTACCTTTTTCAGGCTTATCGAATGCTTCTGCATATTCAGATACGATTTCAATGTTTGGATTTACTGCCTTTGCACCAGCTTTAAATCCATTTTCAAATTTACTAATTAAATCACTTTTCATCCCACCAACAAATCCTACTTTATTTGATTTTGTTGACATAGCTGCTACCGCACCTACAAGGAATGATCCTTCATGATCTTTAAATGTAATACTCGTTACGTTCGGTGCATCTACAACCGTATCAACGATTGCGAATTGTTGTTTTGGAGATTCTTTTGCAACTTCTTTAATTGCACCTTCTAATTTATAACCAATTCCGAAAGATAAATCATACTTATCTTTTGAAAATTTCTTTAAGTTTGGAATATAATCTGCTTCTTTTTCAGACTGTAGGTAACGATAATTTGTCTTTTCTTTTAATCCATTATCTTTACCAAACTTTTTTAATCCTTCCCAAGAAGATTGGTTGAATGATTTGTCATCAACGCCCCCAACATCTGTAACCATACCAACCTTAAACTCTTTATCTTCTTTCTTGTCACTGCTCGCCTTATCCGAGTTACCACATGCACCTAACACCGTGCTTGCTGCTAATGTTAATGATAATAAAAGACCTGTTTTTTTCTTCATACTAGAAACCCCTCCTGAAATGATTTGTCTATTTTTTTATACGCTGCTGTCCCTAACTTCTTGCTGTCACCTCCCTAAAAAGGAACTCACCTACATACGTTTTCTTAGTACGTGGAAGCTAAACTTGTCAGCTCTAAAGTAATTGATAGAATATAAGATTGGCTCATCATTTTGATCATAGTGCATTTGTTTTAATACTAGCAGTGCTGTTTCTGGCTCACATTCTAAAATCGGTGAGATTTTCGGGTGATAACCAATTGGCTCAATATGAGCAACCGCATATGTTATGCGCTTATGCGTGTTATTATGTATCACCGTTAGTAATGATTCTTCATTGTATCCCGATAAATCCGGCAATATTTCTTTTGCAAGTTTATCGATACAATATACAACAGGTTCCCCATCTGCTGTACGTACACGCTCAATCATCACTGCATTAAAACCCTCTTCACTATTAAACTTCTCTTTTTCTTCTTCTGTTAAACTTGTTGTAGATGATGATAAAAAGATAGTTCCTGGTGTTTTCCCCACACTAGAAATCATATCTGTAATACTAGAAAGTTGTTCAATTCCAGAAGAAAATAACGGCTTGGCATTTACAAATGTTCCTACACCATGTCTACGAATGACAACATTTTCTTCTTCTAAAATACGCAGCGCTTCCCTTAAAGTCGCTCTACTTACGCCAAGTTCTTTCGCTAAATCAAACTCTGATGGTAGCTTCTGCCTTTCTTTGTAAGCTCCATCTTTAATTTTTTCTTTGATGTGATCAATCACCCGTAAATATAGGTGACGACTATCGGATTTTACTGACATAAGACTCCCCCGCATTTCAATTATTCGACCTCTGATGTAAGACTTCTTTTCTCTTTTTTCAACTTACAACATAATAAAATTACTGAATACTAAAAATAATCATAATTGTCGAATAAATATTAATAATTTTTTAAGATGAAATTTTCACTCTTTACTGCATAAAAAAAACTTTGCACCATAAACATTCCTCATTTCGAGAAAAAGTTCGGCACAAAGATCGCTTACATCCTTTGTTACACACTTTTCCCCTCATAGTCCAGCAATTCATGGTTGCCAGGTAGAAACTTATGGACCTTATCTCCAAGATTATATGAGGCAGTGATTCTTTTCGAAGTAATCTTACCACTTGCTCCCATACGTGTCAACAAAATTTAACATTTTTCTACATTAAATATCGAACGTTCATAAAAAACCACACCAAAGTATTCGTATTCTAAAGAATCACTTTAAATGTAAGCCCTTTCTTTATCACTGAATATAGTATATAACAAAACCAGCATATAAAAAAGCCTAATTGTAAAAACAATTAGGCTTTTTTTATGAACTTTTTTCTTGTACATCATTAATGAGCACTTCTCGTGGTTTACTACCTTCATACGGACCTACTACACCATTCATTTCCATTGCATCAATTAAACGGGCAGCCCGCGTATAACCAACTCTAAACCTACGTTGCAACATAGAAACAGATGCTGTTTGCATTTCCACTACGAGCTGAACTGCTTCATCATATAAATCATCTTCTACTTCCTGCTTTGTATCAGGAACATCTTGCGGAATCATATCTTCTTGATATTGCGCTTTTTGCTGGCCAATAACATATTCTACAACTCTCTCAACTTCATCATCTGATAAAAACGCACCTTGTACACGTACAGGCTTCGATGCACCAATTGGTATAAACAGCATATCTCCACGACCTAGTAGCTTCTCTGCACCACCGCCGTCAAGAATTGTACGAGAATCTGTTTGAGAAGATACAGCGAATGCAATACGTGATGGAATATTCGCTTTAATAACTCCCGTAATAACATCAACTGATGGACGCTGCGTTGCAATAATTAAATGAATACCAGCAGCACGAGCCATTTGCGCTAGACGCATAATCGCATCCTCTACATCAGACGAAGCAACCATCATTAAATCTGCTAACTCATCTACAATTACTACAATATACGGTAATTCCGGTTGTTTCGCTTCTGATTGACTATTATGTTCTTTAATATAGTCATTATACCCTTCAATATTACGTGTACCACTATGAGCAAATAGTTCATAACGACGTTCCATCTCACTCACAACTTTTTTCAATGCTTGTGATGCTTTTTTCGGATCAGTTACAACTGGCGTTAACAAATGAGGTACACCGTTATATACATTTAACTCTACCATTTTCGGATCAATCATCATTAATTTTACTTCATGTGGTTTTGCACGCATTAAAATACTAACAATAATACCGTTAATACATACACTCTTCCCACTACCTGTCGCACCAGCTACAAGCAAATGGGGCATTTTATTTAATCGAGCTAATACAGCTTCACCTGTAATATCTCGTCCAAGACCAATTAACAACTTCTCTTCCGGATGATTATTAGCCTTAGAATCAAGAACTTCCCTTAGTGTTACCATAGAAACTTCTGAGTTCGGAACTTCAATCCCTACAGCTGATTTCCCGGGAATTGGAGCTTCAATACGAATGTCCTTTGCAGCTAAAGCAAGCGCTAAATCATCACTTAAACTGACAATTTTACTTACTTTTACCCCCATATCAGGGTACACCTCATACTTCGTAACTGCAGGACCTCTATGTACTTTTGTTACTTTCGCTTTCACACCAAAACTTTGGAATGTACGTTCTAATTTACGAGCGTTCTCATAAATTTCCGCATTTTCATTTGTAACTTGTTTATTCTTTGGAAATTTCAATATATCAAGTGCAGGAAGCTTGTAATCTTTATTTTCTACATTTGAAAATTGCATAGGAGGCGCTTGTGTTTCCCCCTCTAGCGATTCAACGATTTTTTCTCCACGCTTTTTCTTCGGCTCTTCAATTGGCGGAGCCTCTTCGATAGACGGTGAAGTGATTAACTCTTCTTGCTCTACTTCAATTCGTTTATCCTCTTCTTCATTTACAGGATAATTCTCAGTGAAATTTGAAATAATTGGAGGATCAATTGAGATTTCTTCCATCGGCTCAATAATTTCTTCTTGTTCTGCAGCACGTTTGCTCCTTGTGCTTCTTGTTGTTTTTTTCTTTTCTGTTTGTTCAGCCGTTCTTTTGGCTCTCCAATCTTTATAATCCCCTTGCATCACTTGAAATTGACTTCTAAGAATTCTACCAACTGGAGCTAACACTTCTCCAATATGCTTATTTGTTATACAAAGTATACCGAGAATAACTAAAATAATACCAATGATATAAGCTCCTACTTCGTCAAATAAGAAGTAACATGTAGCAAACATAAGCGCACCAAACATGCCACCACCTAAATGAACACTATCTGGTCCTTTTTTCATTTCAAGAAAGAAATTATCTTTCGTACTCACAATAACAGAAGTATTTTGCACTGCCCCGTCTTTCGTAAGAAGGTTAAATAATGTAATATGGCTAAACATTAATATCGCCAATACTATTAAATAAAAACCGATTAACCGTTTATTTAATAGATTCGGCCATCCACGTTTTATAACGAACGAAACGGATAAAGCTATTACACCTAACACACCAATTATGTACCACTCACCAAAGAAGAAGCGAAAAAATAACACAAACGATTTCCCTACAACACCTAGCTGTAAAATCGTAATGATTGAAAGTGCAAAAAGAGTTAAACCGACGATTTCATAATACAAAGTTGGCTTTATCGTACGTCTTGCCTTTGCCTTCGTCCCTCTTTGCTTTTGTTTTGCCATTTCTTCACCTCGTGTTCTACATATAAGTAAAGCCCCCTAAAAAACTCCACCTATATGTCCGTTTTCTCTATTTTTTCAGGTCTTTATATCTTCTATTTTTACACTTCTTGTAAAATGTTAAATAAACAGAAGAAAGCAGCCCTCTCATGGCTGCTCAACCGTCTTGTTTTTTATATTATACCATAGCTTCTACACAAAATCCTTCTTTTTGCTAAAAGGTTATTTGCTGGCCAGGCTCAAACTCTAAGTAGTGAAGCGGGTCCGTACTTAACACCCGCACAATCGAATAACTCCCACGTTCTTCTTCAGAAACCATTAATTCAACACCGTTTATATTTACGATTTTTTGACTTTCACATTGTGAATAATCGGCTGGATACACGAGTTGCTCTGGCATAATTGTATATAAAATCATTGTAACATTGTCCCTTCTGCACTATCATTCCCGCGAGCATCTATTAATTCGTTTAATTTTCGAATCGCATTTCCAATACCACCGACATCATCTATAAGACCATACTTCACTGCATCTCCACCAATTACATTCGTACCAATATCTCGCGTTAGATTCCCTTTCGCAAACATAAGCTCTTTAAAACGATCTTCCGTCACTTTCGAATGCTTCGTCACAAATCGAATGACTCTTTCTTGCATTTTATCTAAATACTCAAATGTTTGCGGTACACCTATAACAAGACCTGTTAGACGAATAGGATGAATTGTCATCGTCGCAGTTTCTGCAATAAATGAATAGTCCGTAGAAACGGCTATTGGTACCCCGATAGAATGCCCTCCACCCAGAACAAGTGATACCGTTGGCTTTGAAAGCGAAGCGACCATCTCAGAAATTGCTAGCCCTGCTTCAACGTCACCTCCGACCGTGTTTAATATTAAAAGCAATCCTTCAATTTTCGGATTTTGTTCTATCGCAACAATTTGCGGAATAATATGCTCATATTTTGTTGTTTTATTTTGCGGCGGCAACTGAACATGACCTTCCACCTGTCCAATGATTGTTAAACAATGAATACGCGATTCATTCATTTGTGGTACATTCGTTTGTCCAAGCTGTTGAATTTTTTCCACTAATGAAGCTTCTTTCCCACCTTCTTTCGGCTCAGCCTCTTTCTCTTCATTTGTATAACGATCACGTTCTGTCATATCGCATCCCCTTTCACTCGTATATAACTATTATTTCTTAAGTTATAAATTTCATTCGATAGAGTGAAAAAAGAAAAAAAGATCACCCGTAAAGGTGACCTTTTTTATACTTCCATAATAATCGGTAAAATCATAGGCTTTCTCTTCGTCTCTTCGTACAAGAATTGCCCTAATAATTCACGAATATTTTGTTTTAACATAGACCATTCAATTGAATATTCTTTAATTGATTGCTCAACAATCATACGTACAATCTCTGTAGATCTGTCAATTAACGCTTCTGATTCACGAACATATACAAAGCCACGTGAAATGATTTCTGGACCAGAGATAATTTTCTTTTCATCTTTACCAAGTGTTACAACAACTACTAATATTCCATCTTGAGATAACATTTTTCTATCTCGAAGAACGATATTACCAACGTCACCTACACCTAGTCCATCAATTAAAACATTACCAGCTTGCACTTTGCCAACTAAGTTTGCTTCATCGTCACCAAAAGCAATTACATCGCCTTTTTCTACGATAAAGATATTTTCTCTTGCAATACCTACATCTTCAGCTAAATATGCATGTGCTTTTTGCATACGAAACTCACCATGTACGGGTACAAAATATTTCGGTTTCATTAAATTTAACATTAGTTTTAATTCTTCTTGGCTACCGTGACCTGAAACGTGAACTTTTCTTTCACCGTAATAAACAACCTCAGCTCCAGCTCTAAATAACAAGTCAATAATTTTCGATACAGATATTTCATTACCCGGAATTGGAGAAGCCGCAATAATAACCGTATCACCTTTACGAATTGAAATTTGTTTATGAGCTTGCTTTGCCATTCTAGAAAGGGCTGCCATCGGTTCACCTTGGCTACCTGTCGTTAAAATAGCTACCTTTTTCTCTGGGAAATTGTCTACTTCTTGTAGTGAAATAACCATACCCTCTGGAACATCTAAATAACCAAGACGTCTTGCGATATCTACCACTTTCACCATACTACGTCCTACAACCGCTACTTTTCGTCCTGTTTCAGCAGCTGCATCAAATACTTGTTGAATACGATGTACATTCGATGCAAATGAAGCAACAATAATACGTCCTTCTGCTCCGTAGAACACTTTAGAAATTTCTACACCAACTTCTTTTTCAGAACCTGTATAGCCTGGACGCTCAGCATTTGTACTATCAGATAGTAAGCATAGTACGCCTTCATTTCCGATTTGCGCCATTTTTCCAAGGTCCGCTCCATTATTTCCAATTGGAGTTTGATCGAATTTAAAGTCTCCCGTATATACGATAGCACCTTTTGATGTATGGAAACAAACACCAACAGAATCTGGAATACTATGTGTCGTTCCAAAGAATGACACCGTTGTAGTATTAAACTCTACTGTTGAATTTGAATCGATTGTTTTTAAGTCTACGCGGCCTAACATACCCGCTTCGCCAAGTTTTTCTTGTATAAGCCCTACTGTTAATTTCGTTGCATACACTGGAATAGATAATTTACGAAGTACGTAAACAATACCACCAATATGATCTTCATGACCGTGAGTAATAAATAAACCTTTTACTCGCTCTTGATTTTCCACTAAATATGTAATATCAGGAATAACGATATCAATTCCAAACATTTCATCTCCCGGGAACATTAATCCTGCATCTACAATAAAGATTTCAGAATCAATTTCAACACAGTACATGTTTTTCCCGATTTCACCTACTCCACCAAGAGCAAATACTTTAACAGACTCATTCTCTTTTCTCTTCATGTTGTTGCCTGGTTTAAAAATCTTTCAAACACTGATTTCACTAAAATTGCAGAGACACCAGGGGAAACTCTACAACCACCATATATTCACCGTCCAAGACGAATGTCCTTACCGTTATGCGATATCATGTCCTTGTTTATTTTTTAAACCAGGTTTCACCTCTCTTTCATTATATAAATCAAATATCTTATTCGATATGATATGAAAATGTAATCAAATTATAATTTTTTACCAATTTTGCTAAGCATACCCGTACTAAGCTACTTAGCCATATTATACCTGATACAAGAAATAGAACACAAGTTAAATCGTGCGAAAGAAAAAGTAAAAGAACGGAATTACAACAAAAGTATCAAACATATTTCCTTTATGTTTACTTCGATTTTATACTTCATATTATTTTGAAGAAATATCCATAAATACTAAATTAATTTCATAATATGGATTTTCAAGACTTATTTTTCTAGAATCGAACAAAAACACTTACAAAATGTAGTTTTTGTTCGATTCCCGTCACATTTGAGGCAATTTCTGCAATAAACAAAATCGATAGTTTATTACGTTTATACAAATGTTTATTCTAAAATAACTATGATTTTTTGCTTCCTTTAAAGGGGTACGATTATTTTCTTATACATGTTGCAATATATAATGAAGAAGCGGCTAAACAGGTGCATAATATAGATTTTATAAGAAGACATATAGATGAGAATAGAGAGGAAAAGATTTTCATACCAATAAAAAATGACCTAGTTCTACACTAGGTCATTTTTTATTAACGAGGGATAGATTGCATAACGGATTGTAACGTTACTCTTTCTTCTTCTGTTAATGGAAGAAGCGGTAAACGTACAGAACCTACATCTAATCCAACCATTTGTAACGCTGTTTTTACTGGAGTTGGGCTTGGCGCCATAAATAATGAATCCGTTACTCTTACAAGTAATTGATGTAATTTTTGCGCCTTCTTAAATTCTCCTGCTTGGAATGCCGCAATCATTTCTTGCATTTCATTTCCGATAACATGAGATGCTACAGAAACGATACCTTTCGCTCCAACTGCTATAGCTGGTAACGTTAAACCATCATCACCGCTGTATACTGCAAAGTCGTCCGCTGTTTTTTCAATGATTTCTGTCATTGTTAACACATCGCCGCCTGCATCCTTAATCGCAACAATGTTTTCTATTTCTGATAAACGAACAACTGTATCAACGGAGATTTGTACAATAGATCGTCCTGGAACGTTATATAGCATAACCGGAAGCGGCGTGCTTTCAGCAATTGCTTTAAAGTGCTGATACATTCCTTCTTGGCTCGGTTTGTTATAATACGGTGCTACTAGCATTACTGCATCAACACCAACCTCTGTTGCCTTTTTAGTTAAGTCAATAGAAGCATGCGTATTATTGCTACCTGTTCCAGCGATTACGGGCACCCTTTTATCGACAACAGATACGACATGGCGATATAACGCTACCTTTTCTTCTGAAGTTAATGTAGGAGATTCTCCTGTCGTTCCTCCTACCACGATTGCTGTTGTACCGTTATCTATTAAATAATTTACCAATTTCGTTGTCTTTGCAAAATCGATATTTCCGTTTATATCAAACGGTGTTACCATCGCGGTTGCAATTGTCCCAAAATCTATCATGGTCTCACTCCTTATTGTTCCAGTTGCTTTTCTTTTGAAAGCTCAAACGCACTATGTAATGCATTTACAGCTTCCACTAAATCAGTTTCTTTTACAAGAACCCAAATTGTCGTATGGCTATCTGCAGATTGCAGAATTTGAACACCTTTTTCCGCTAAAGCTGTAACGATTTTCGCAGTAACCCCTGGGTATCCTGCCATTCCAGCTCCTACAATAGATACTTTTGCACAATGCTCTGTCACAATTGGCTCATATCCAAGGTTCTGTAATAATTCAACTGCACGATTTGATACATTATCACTCACCGTATAAGCTACCCCAGTAGGTGAAATGTTAATTAAATCGACACTTATTCCTTCATTCGCCATTTCTTTAAACACATGCTGCTGCAAATCAAATGCTGTTTCTTTTGCAAGCACTTTAATTTGCGTTACGTTTGATACGTGAGCAATACCTGTAACCGGGCGTTCTTCTACATCACGGCCTTTTGTAGCACCGTCAGATGCTGAAATAAGCGTACCTTCACTATCAGAATACGTAGAACGTACACGAAGCGGTACTTTAGCATGCATCGCAATTTCCACTGCACGTGGATGAACAACTTTTGCACCTTGATATGCCATGTTACAGATTTCGTTATACGTTACTGTTTGAAGATGACGTGCATCTTTTACGATACGAGGATCCGCAGTCATAACACCTTCTACATCTGTAAAGATATCGATATATTCAGCATGAAGCGCAACACCTAAAGCTGAAGCTGAAGTATCGCTACCTCCGCGTCCAAGTGTTGTCGTATCACCTTTTTTCGTTTGCCCTTGGAATCCTGTAACGACGATTACATCTACATTTTCTAACTCTTCATGTATACGATCGCAATTCATTTCAATAATCTTAGCATTCGTAAAATCAGCATTTGTTACAAAACCAGCTTGTGCACCATTGAACGCTGCCGCTTTTATACCGTTCTCATTTAACATATTAGAGAAGACGATTGCTGAGATTAATTCTCCGCATGATAATAATAAATCTTGCTCACGATTAGAAATGTGAGATTCCTCTTGATTTACAAGACTTAACAAAGTATCAGTTGCATATGGTTCACCTTTACGGCCCATAGCAGATACGACAGTAACTACTTTATAACCCGCATCTAGCGATTTTTTTATATGATGAAGCGCATGCTTACGTCCATTTTCATCACGTACGGATGTGCCACCAAATTTTTGAACAATAATTTTCATATTTTGCACCTTCTCTTAGCCGTTTACACTAATTGTAATTTTACTAAGCGCTCTGCAATTTGAACAGAATTCCATGCAGCGCCTTTTAATAAGTTATCAGATACGACCCAAAGATGGAATCCTTTATCGTTATTTAAATCTTTACGGATTCTTCCAACGAATACTTCGTTTTTACCTACTGCAGTAGCTGGCATTGGATATAACTGCTCTGCTGGGTTATCTTGCAGAACGATACCTTCCGCATTTGCAAGTAAGCTCCTTAATTCTTCTACTGTTACGCCTTCTTTTTCTACTTCGATGTAAACAGACTCAGAGTGACCTGATACAACTGGTAAACGTACACATGTTGCCGCTACTTCTAATTCAGGCATATGCATAATTTTTTTCGTTTCATTAATCATTTTCATTTCTTCAAACGTAAATCCATTATCTTGGAACTTATCAATCTGCGGAATCGCGTTGAAAGCAATTTGGAAATGTTTCTTATCACCTGATACAGGTAAAACATTCGCCTTCACTTCTTCGCCATTTAAGATTGCTTGTGATTGTTCATGAAGTTCTTCAATCGCTGCCGCACCAGCACCTGATACAGCTTGATATGTGGAAACGATTACTCGTTTTAAACCATATTGCTGACGAACTGGCTCAAGAGCTACTACCATTTGAATTGTAGAACAGTTTGGATTTGCAATGATACCATTATGTTCTTTTAAGTCGTTTTCATTTACTTCAGGTACAACAAGTGGCACGTTTTCTGTCATACGGAATGCACTTGTATTATCAACAACAATCGCACCGCGCTTTGCTGCTTCTGGCGCTAATTGTTTTGATACAGATCCACCAGCACTAAATAGTGCGATATCTACTCCTTCAAAACTTTCAGGAGTTGCCTCTTGAACTGTAAATTCTTCGCCTTTAAATACAAGTTTCTTACCTGCAGATCGTTTAGATGAAAGTAACGTTAACTTCCCGATTGGAAATTCTCGTTTCTCTAAAGTATTTAACATTTGTTCACCAACTGCGCCGGTTGCTCCAACTACAGCGACATGAAAAGTTTTTTGCTTTTCCATCACTATGCCCCTTTCTAGATACCAATCCTTCTATAACTTAGAATCAGAAGGAGTATAGAATACCCCTTCTAATCTTAATAACGTTAATTTTATCATATTCTACAGTAAGAATGATGGTTTCATCAAAAATTGTCCGTTTTTTTTCGTTTTTTAATTCATATATCTGAATTTTTCTACGACAACCGGTTGCAATTGCTTACCTTGCAGCGCTTCTAATACTGTATCTTCCAGTAACTCCATACGAGCTACCATCGAGTTTGGTTTTTTCTCTGGTGCATCTTGACCGAATGGGACGAAATAGATGTTTTTTGTCGCCATTAGGCGCATCAGATTTACTCCATTAAGTCCTAAAGCATCATTCGTCGAAACAGCCAATACGACAGGCTTGCCATTTCTTAGCGTCGCTTTCGCTGCCATTAATACCGGAGAGTCTGTCATTGCATTTGCAAATTTACTCATAGAATTTCCTGTTAATGGTGCAATTACCATACAATCTAGTGGGATTTTAGGTCCTAATGGTTCCGCACCAACGATTGAATTAATCGCTTTAAATCCTGTTACTTCTTCAATCTTTTTAATCCACTCTGCTCCCTCACCAAATCTCGTATTTGTTGATTGAACAGTGTAAGAAACAATGGGACGTACTTCTGCTCCCTCAGCAATTAATTTTTCTAAATGAGGCATTACTTCTTCGTACGTACAATGTGAACCCGTAAAACCAAATCCTATTCTTTTCCCTTTTAAATTCATTCCCCATTCTCCTTTCTTGCTATTACTTCTTCTGCCAGTAACTGAGAAAGAACGTTCGCTAAAATTTGTCCTGCTGTTTTTGGTGCAACAATACCGGGTAATCCTGGTGCTAATAGCGCTTTGACTCCTCTTTTTTCCGCATATCTAAAGTCGGTACCGCCTGGTTTAGAAGCTAAATCAATTACTAACGTATGAGCTGGCATTTTTGAAATGACATTCGCTGTCACAACGAGATGCGGAATTGTATTAATGACAATATCGATAGTCCCTACTTCTTTCTCAATGTCCTGCATATGAAAAGGAGAAAACATCATTTCTGTAATACGTGCAATATGTTCCGATCGTCTTGCTCCAACTTTGACATGGGCTCCTAATGATTGAAACGCTCTGGCAACACTCATCCCTGTTCTACCAAATCCTAAAACCATTACATTGGAACCATGAATTGTATAGTCGGTATGTTGAATTACCATCATTAATGTACCTTCTACAGTTGGAATAGAATTGTAGATTGCCACATCATCACGATCAAATAATTTAATAAGTTTGCGGTTTGTAGTAGATACGAGATTTTCCAAGTAAGGCGTACCAATACCTGAATATATAGTAAAATGTTCTGGTGTATTTTCAATTTGTTCTTTCGTTATAGAAACTTTTTCGTTTGAAAAAATAGTATCTACTTCTCCCTTGGCATTTGTACCTGCAACTGGCAAAATAATTGCATCTAAAGAAGTGAAATCTAAATTTTGTATACTTTCTTTTGCTGCCCCTGTGAAGCCATGATCTAACTGATCAAACCCTATCAATGAAAGTTTCGCATCCAATTCAACTAGCTTACGGATTACTTCTAGCTGTCTTGCATCTCCTCCTATGACAGCAATATGCATCTCAGTCAACATTCCCTAATTCACCTTCTTTTTCTTTCATTTATAAGAAAAGTGCCTACTTTTTCTTTTTCCTCCACATCATATGTAATGTACGAGTTTTAGGTGATTGAAAAACAAAAAGCACCCATCATTTATCCCGCTATTTGTATGCAGGAAGGCCCCCACCTCAAAATTCGATATATGAGAGAACTTTATGCTGGATTTTGATTTCCAGGAAAACATCGATTCATGCATGCTTTTACTCAGTGTAGAATGAACAAAAAAAGATGACCAAAATGGCCATCTTTCACTTCGAATTTAGACGATCTGTAATATCACAAAGGATCATATCATGCCCGACTTTCTTAATTTGGCTCCACGCTACTCTTACTTCTTGTGGTTCCTTTTTAAAACCTCCCCATTTCCCGGCAGGTATGATAAGAGCCTCTATTTGACCATCCTTCTCATCAATCTCTAAATCCACATAACCTAAAACTCCCATTTTTTCTGCTCTTTCTAGATTTACAATCTCTTTACCACTTAATTCACTTAATCGCATATACTCTCCCCCTACCGAAATTATTCATTTAAGTTATCCATAATTAGTACCTATTCTGTATATCCAAAAAAAATAACCGTATCTCATTTAAAAGAGATACGGTTATTTTTACATCATATAAAGCAATTATAGTTTTATTCCTTTTGGAAGTTTTCCATCTGGACTAATTAATGCTGCAGAGAATTCATCTGTAAACATGTTACGAATTAACTCATCTACATTTTCTTTTGTTACAGTGTTTACACTTTCAATAATCTCATCAAGTGAACGATGCTTACGAAGTAGCAATTCATTTTTACCATTACGGCTCATGCGACTATTTGTACTTTCTAAACTTAACATTAAGTTTCCTTTTAATTGCTCTTTACTATTAACAAGCTCTTTTTCTGTAATACCTGTATTTTTCAATGTTTCTAGTGTTTCTTGCATTGTTTCATACAGTGTATCTAATTGTTGGCTACCTGTTCCACCATACAGTGTTAACATACCTGTATCTTCATAAGAAGAATGGTAAGAAAATACTGAGTAGGCTAACCCGCGTTGCTCACGTACTTCTTGGAATAAACGACTACTCATACTGCCGCCTAAAACGTTATTTAATACAATTAAGTTATAAATATCTTCGTGTCCCATTTGTAAGCCTTTATATCCTAAACATAAATGAGCTTGTTCTGTTTCCTTTTTACGTGCTACCTTATTAAAATGGAAAATTGGGCTATGTACTTGTTCACGGTTTGTTGTTCCTTCGTAACTACCGAAATATTGCTCTACCGTTTGTAAGAAGGCTTCATCAATATTTCCTGCAACTGAAACAACTACATTTTCAGGTGTGTAATGATCCTTTATATATTGGCGTAGTGTATCACCTGTAAACGTATTAAGCGTTTCTTCTGTTCCTAAAATAGGATATCCAAGCGGATGCGTTTCATATGTTGCTTTCGTTAACATATCATGCACAATATCATCTGGAGCATCTTCGTACATTTTAATTTCTTCACATACGACATTCTTTTCTTTTTTCAGTTCTTCCTCATCAAATGTTGAATTAAAGAACATATCTGCTAATACATCTAAAGCATATTTAGCATGCTCATCTAGCACTTTTGCATAGTAACAAGTATATTCTTTTGAAGTAAAAGCATTCACTTGCCCACCAATGCTATCAAATGATTCTGCAATTTCGCGTGCACTACGTGTGTCCGTCCCTTTAAAGAACATATGCTCTAAAAAGTGAGAAATCCCGTTATTTTTTTCATTTTCATTTCTTGATCCCGCATGGATCCAAATACCAATCGCAACCGATCTTACAGTTGGTATATTCTCCATAACTATTCTTACACCATTTTTACAAGTATATTTTTTAATCAAAAACTTTCCTCCTACTGCCAGTTTCTCTAAATAAATGCTATTATTTAATGATAACAAGTTTAAGGATGAATGTCATGCAAATGTATTTAATCCACACGTTTTTCATCCAGTAATTCTGTTATATTCCCTACTTTATATCCTTGTTCCTTCAATTTTGTAATCATTGTATCTAATGCTTCTGATGTAGATGACGTAGGATGCATTAATACGATAGCACCTGGATGTATTTTTCTCATTACTCTCTGCAATAGTACATCTGGCTCTGGTCGCTTCCAATCGATTGTATCGACAGTCCACATAATCGTTCCCATTTGGTAATCATCTGCAATTTTCACGACTTCATCCCGAAAACTTCCACTCGGCGGTGCAAACCATCTCACCTTTTGATTCGTAGCTGCTTCGATCATCCGATTTGTTTTTTGTAACTGATCTCGTATTTCATCAGACGATAGCGTTTTCATATTCGGATGTGTGTAAGAATGATTTCCGACTTCTTGCTTTGCATCGACAATCATTTTTGCAAATCGCAAATTTTCTTTCACCCAACGTCCTTCCAAAAAGAACGTCGCCTTCACATCATGTTTTTTCAATATCTCTAATATACGAGGCAAATACTCGTTTCCCCATGCCACATTTATTGTTAATCCTACCATTTTTTTATTTGGATGTCCCCTATAAATTGGTGCTGGTGCTAAATCTTCTAAGTGGACACTCGGTGATACTTCCTTGAATTCAAGATGTTTTTGATTAAATCCCTTTAGTTTCTTCATATTATTATAGGATGCTTCAATATCAACTTGTCTCCCATTATATCCCGGTGTTGCTTTCCATATCTTATCAATCATCGCATTTTGAGGTGCAATCTCATATTGTTTTGCATGTTTTTGAATTTCTTCATACAAGTTATCTTGTGCAAAAACGGAATAAGAGCCTACACTGATATATAAAAAGAATATACATATGTATGCCAATATACGAGCTTTCATATAAACCCTCCCATTAACTATATAAAAACATTTTTCTTCTTATCATTGTTAATTTGAGCGTTATAATGAAAACTATACCTATACTGACATAAAAATATATATAAATCATATTTTTTACATAACAAAAAAAGCCAGTTAAACTGGCTTTTGCTTATTGCTGCTCTTGTTTGTTTTCTTCTTTAGCAGCTTCTTTTTCTTGCTCTTCTTTTAGCAATACTTTTCTAGATAGATTCACACGACCTTGCTTGTCAATCTCGATAACTTTAACTGTAATCACATCACCGATTTTCACAACGTCTTCTACTTTACCTACACGCTCTAGTGCAAGTTCAGAAATGTGAACTAATCCATCTTTACCGCTGAATAATTCAACGAAAGCACCGAATTTCTCAACACGTTTCACTTTTCCTTCGTAGATTTCACCTACTTGTACTTCGCGAACGATATCTTCGATAATTTTCTTAGCTTTGTCATTCATTTCTTGATTTATTGAAGAAATGAATACTGTACCATCTTGCTCGATGTCAATTTTAACGCCAGTTTCTTCAATAATTTTATTGATTTGTTTACCGCTCGGTCCGATAACGTCACGGATTTTATCTGGATTAATTGTCATTGTAATAATCTTTGGAGCGTACGCTGATAATTCAGTACGCGGCTCTCCAATAACAGATAACATATGATTTAGAATGTGCACACGACCAACTTTCGCTTGTTGTAATGCCTCTTCTAAAATTTCACGAGATAGACCATCGATTTTAATGTCCATTTGTAGTGCAGTTACACCTTGCGCTGTACCTGCTACTTTAAAGTCCATATCACCTAGATGATCTTCCATACCTTGAATATCAGATAAAATTGTGTAATGCTCACCAGTTTTAACTAGACCCATTGCAATACCTGCAACTGGAGCTTTAAGTGGAACACCAGCATCCATCATTGCTAAAGTACTACCACAAATACTTGCTTGTGAAGTAGAACCATTTGATTCTAAAACTTCAGATACAAGACGTACTGTATATGGGAAATCTTTTTCAGATGGAATTACAGGCTCAAGAGCACGTTCTCCTAGTGCACCGTGACCAATTTCACGACGACCTGGTCCACGCATCGGTCTTGTTTCACCAACACTAAATGATGGGAAATTGTAATGGTGCATAAAGCGTTTTGATTCTTCCACACCAAGACCATCTAAAATTTGCACATCGCCTAATGCACCTAATGTACAAATACTTAATGCTTGTGTTTGTCCACGAGTGAATAGACCAGAACCGTGTGTACGAGATAAAATGCCAACCTCTGATGCTAATGGACGAATTTCGTCACCTTTACGGCCATCTGGGCGGATTTTTTCAACTGTAATAAGACGACGTACTTCTTCTTTTACAATTTTATATAAAATCTCACTTACTTGTCCTAATGTATCAGCGTCAGCTTCCTGCGCTTCGTAATGCTCAATTACACGCTTTTTCACTTCGTTAATTGCATTTTCACGTGCATGTTTCTCATGTACTTGAATTGCAGAATGCATATCCTTCTCAGCCATTTCACGTACAGCTTGGTTAAGATCAGCGTCAACTTCATAAAGTTTCACTTCTGATTTCTCTTTACCTACAGCTTGTACAATCTCTTCTTGGAATGCAATTAGACGTTTAATTTCGTCATGACCAAACATAATTGCTTCTAACATTGTTTCTTCAGGCACTTGATCTGCTCCTGCTTCAACCATGTTAATTGCATCTTTCGTACCAGCTACAACAAGGTGAATATCACTTTGTTCTTGCTGTTCTACCGTTGGGTTGATAACGAATTCACCGTTAATACGACCAACTGTTGCACCCGCGATTGGACCTTCAAATGGAATATCTGAAATCGATAACGCTAATGAAGAACCAAGCATTGCTGCCATTTCAGAAGAACAATCTTGATCAACACTCATTACAATGCTGACAACTTGTACTTCGTTACGGAAACCATCTGCGAAAAGTGGACGAATTGGACGGTCGATTAAACGACTTGCCAAAATTGCTTTTTCACTTGGACGACCTTCACGTTTAATGAAACCGCCAGGAATTTTTCCGACTGCATATAAACGCTCTTCATAGTTTACTGTAAGTGGGAAGAAATCTACATTTTTTGCTTCTTTTGATGCAGTTGCTGTAGATAGAACCGCTGTATCGCCATATCTTACTAATACTGCTCCGTTTGCTTGCTTCGCAAGCTGACCTGTTTCAACTGTTAGCTGACGACCAGCTAAATCTATCGAGAAGACTTGCTTTTCTTGACTCATTTAAGTACCCCTCTCAATTTAAAGTATTCAATTCTTCTATGTAAATGGATAGTATATCACAATATTCTACCTCTAGTATTACCGAAAATGAAGTAAGCTATAAAGAGTAGAAGATATATTTTTACCTAACAAAAAAGCGGGAATATTCCCGCTTCTTTGACTATCGACGTAAGCCAAGCTTTGTGATTAATTCACGGTAACGTGTGATATCGCTATTACGAAGGTAAGTTAGTAAGTTACGACGTTTACCAACCATCTTTAATAGACCACGACGTGAATGATGATCTTTCTTGTGAGTACGTAAGTGCTCGTTTAGAGTGTTAATTTGCTCCGTTAGGACAGCAATTTGAACCTCTGGAGAACCAGTATCAGTCTCATGAGTTCTAAATTGTGCAATGATTTCATTTTTACGCTCTTGTGTTAAAGCCATCCTATTTCACCTCCTATTAATTAAACCCCCAATTACCTAGCAAGCGTCGGTGAGTCGCAATGCCAAGCAATGGTTGTCATAAAGTACATAACATAGAATACTACTTTTCATTTGAAAAAGCAAGTATATTCTTTTCGTTCACAAAATATTCTTGTGCTGTTTTCTTATCTTTTGCGATTTGTTCAACTAACTCATCAATGCCATTGAATTTCTTCTCTTCTCTTATACGCATATGCCACTCTACCGTAACATTTTGATCATATATGTCGTTGTTAAATTCAAATAAATGCACCTCAATAGATAATTGACGCTCATTTTCTTTAAACGTTGGTTTATATCCAATATTACATACACCGTCGTACCATTCATCGTGAACTTTTAATCTCACTGCATAAACACCTACAGGTGGTAATAGATACTCATCACTTAAACCTACATTAGCTGTCGGAAAACCAATTTGACGTCCACGTTTATCACCGTGTACAACCGTTCCCCCTACTGTATATGCTCTACCTAAAATAGATGGAATTTGTTCCATTTCGCCATTTCGAATTAATTTTCGTAATGCTGTAGAACTTACTTTCTCTTCTTGAAATTCAACTTTTTCAATCACAGTCTGTGTAAACTCCCCTCTTGCATGAAATGGTAAAGTCTCCATCTTTCCTTTTCCTAAACGTCCATATGAATAATCAAATCCTGCTACTACATGCTTTACATTTAAACCAATAATATAATCATCTACAAATTGTTGTGGCAATAAGCCTGCAAATGATTCTTCAAATTTAACAACATATAATATATCGATACCTAGGTTTTCGACTATTTTTTCTTTATCACACATTGGTGTAATATACTCGGCATGCGCTTCTTTTTTACCTAAAACAACAGATGGATGCGGGTAAAATGTCATAACTGCACTTTTATATCCTCGTTCATCCGCTATTTTTTTCGCAGTTCGAATCACACATTGATGCCCTAAATGAATGCCATCAAAAAATCCCAATGCCATTACAGTAGGTGGCAATTCTAATTTATTTTGTTCATGTGGATGAGTTAAATGAATAAGTTTCACGCTTGAATTCACCTTTTTCTGTAATAATCCTTCCAATAATTCATTATAGCTTTAGTTCTTGATTATTCACAAGTACTTTCATCGGCTTTAGCATACCAGGGTGTTTTGGATGGTGCTCATAAATTGCAAGACAGCGATCATTTTTATCAAACACTGTTATAAATGGCGCTGTTATTTGCAATTCATTTTTTAAAAACATACCATTCTTTATTTTCTCTGCTTGCTTTTCATCTACAACCATTTTCGGGAACTTACTTAATGCTTCATCAATTGAAATGAAGATAGACTCTACTGTTCCATTTTGCACGTTTTCTTCAATTTCTTCAAATGATATGCAATCTTCTAATATAAATTCACCAGAAGCCGTTCTTACAAGGTGAGACATATGTGATGGAAAACCAAGTTTTTCACCAATCATTACTGCTAGCGTTCTTACATATGTTCCTTTACTACACGTTACGCGGAAACGGAATGAAATATTTTCTCCTTCAAATACTTCTCTATCGTCTAATAATACAAATTCATGAATTGTAATTGTACGAACTGGACGTTCAACCTCTTGTCCTGCTCTTGCATATTCATATAATTTTTTTCCGTTAACTTTTACAGCCGAAAACATTGGAGGCATTTGCTCAATCGTACCTGTTAATGCCGCAAGAACCTCTTCCACTTCCTTACGAGTAATAACACGATCTACATGTTTCGTTTCCACAACTTCACCAGAAGCATCTTCAGTTGTTGTTGAAAAACCTAATGTCACTTCGCCTTCATATGTTTTCGTTTCACTTGTTAAAAATTGTGCAATTTTCGTTGCTCGTCCAACACAAATAGGTAATACTCCTGTTACATCTGGATCTAATGTTCCTGTATGACCAATTCGTTTCTCACGCAATATCTTTCTTAGTTTAAATACACAATCATGTGATGTCATGCCTTTTGGTTTATGTAATAATACTACACCTTCCATATATGTTCACCTCATCATAATTCTTTCATAATAAATATCCAAAACTTATTTTGCATTGAAAAAATGGATAGACAATTGTCTATCCATTATTCTTCACGTTTACCTTCTTTATTAATTTCATGTAAAAGTGTATCAATTCGATGACCGTACCCAATAGACTCATCAAATTCAAAGGAAATTTCTGGTGTTTTACGAAGACGAATACGTTGGCCAATTTCTGAACGAATGAAGCCTTTTGCCTTCGCTAAACCTTTTAATGTACTTTCTTTCTGTTCTTCGTCACCTAAAACAGAAATATATACTGTAGCAATTTGTAAATCTCCACTCACTTGTACATCTGTTACTGTAACAAATCCAACACGTGGATCTTTAATTTTACGACTGATAATGTCGCCTAATTCTTTTTTCATTTGCTCGCCTACACGGTTTGCACGTAATTTCATAACTCTTCACCTCATTCAGTACCATTCCAATTGTGTTATCGTACGTTCAATTTCAGGAAATGAATCGATGTACTCAAGTACACGATTCATTTCTTTTTCACAAATAACACGATTTGAGGATACGGAAACAATTGCAATTTCTGTACGTTGCCATACATCTTGATGCCTTACTTCTGAAACAGCAACGTTATAACGTTGCTTCACACGAGTTAGCACCCTTTGCAAAATTGCTCGTTTCTCTTTTAAAGAATGCACATCGTAAATCATACACTCGAATGAGAGTGAAGCGATAATCATCGCTTCACTTCTTCCATAATGTACGCTTCAATGATGTCCCCTTCTTTAAGATCATTATATCTCTCAATTGTAATACCACACTCATAGTTTTGTGCAACTTCTTTTACGTCGTCTTTGAAACGTTTTAACGTATCAAGTTGACCTTCGAAAATTACTATACCATCACGGATAATACGAACGCCACTATCACGTGTAATTTTACCGTCTATTACGTAACAACCTGCGATTGTTCCCACTTTTGTTACCTTGAATGTTTGACGAACTTCCGCTTGACCGATTACTTTTTCTTCGAATTCTGGATCAAGCATACCTTGCATTGCTAATTCAATTTCTTCGATTACTTTATAGATAATGCGGTGTAAGCGAACATCAACGTTCTCTAATTCAGCTGTACGCTTCGCGTTCACATCTGGACGTACGTTAAATCCAATTACAATTGCATTAGATGCAGAAGCTAAAATAATATCAGATTCTGTAATCGCACCTACACCAGTGTGAATGATTTTAACTTTTACGCCTTCAACATCAATTTTACGAAGTGATGCTGCCATCGCTTCAACAGAACCTTGTACATCTGCTTTTACAATTAAGTTGATTTCTTTTACATCGCTCTCTTGGATTTGTTGGAATAAATCTTCAAGGCTTAATTTAGATTTCTCACCACGTTGTGCAACTAACGCTTCTTGTGCACGTGATTCACCGATTTGACGAGCTTTCTTCTCATCAGCGAATGCCATGAAACGATCTCCAGCCTGTGGTACTTCATTTAAACCTGTAATTTCAACAGGAGTTGATGGACCAGCAACTTTTACACGACGACCAATATCACTTACCATTGCACGAACACGTCCGAATGAAGTTCCAACAACAATTGGATCTCCAACTCGAAGTGTACCGTTTTGAACAAGTAACGTCGCGATAGTTCCTTTACCTTTATCAAGTTGTGCTTCAATTACAGTACCAGTTGCATAGCGATTTGGATTTGCTTTATATTCTTCTACTTCACTTACAAGAAGAATCATTTCTAGTAAGTTGTCAATTCCTTCACCTTGAATTGCAGAAATTGGTACGAAGATTGTATCTCCACCCCATGCTTCTGGAACTAATTCATATTCTGTTAATTCTTGCATTACGCGATCAGGATTTGCCGCTGGTTTATCCATTTTATTCACAGCAACAATAATTGGTACTCCCGCTGCTTTCGCATGGCTAATCGCTTCAACTGTTTGTGGCATAACGCCGTCATCAGCTGCAACAACAAGGATTGTAATATCCGTTACTTGCGCACCACGAGCACGCATCGTTGTAAATGCCGCGTGACCAGGTGTATCTAAGAATGTAATCTTCTTATCATTTACTTCAACTTGGTATGCACCAATATGCTGAGTAATTCCACCTGCTTCGCCTGCAGTTACTTTTGAGTTACGGATAGAGTCAAGTAATGTTGTTTTACCATGGTCAACGTGTCCCATGATTGTAACTACAGCTGGACGTTCTTTTAAGTTCTCTTCATCATCTTGCTCATCGATGAATGTTTCAAATTCAGTTTCACTTACAACTACTTCTTCTTCTACTTCAATACCGTAATCAGTAGCAATTAACTCAATTGTATCTTTATCTAAATCTTGGTTAATTGTTGCCATAATTCCAAGCATGAAGAGCTTCTTAATAATTTCAGATGGCTCTTTGCTTAATTTTTTAGCAAGCTCGCCTACAGTAAGGCTTCCAGAGAAAGTAATTTTATCTGGTGTTTCTACTATTTGCGTTTGTTGTCTTCCAGCAAAGTTATCCTGACGTTTGTCTTCATTTCCTTTGCCTTTTTTCTTTTTCTTATTGCTGTTCTTTTTACTACGAACAACTTTTTCTTCTACTTCAAACTCATCTGCAACAGAAGGTTTTTCAGTTTGGTATTCATTATCTAATTTGTTTACTACTTCATCTTCTAACATTGTCATATGATTCGAAACCTCGATATTCATCTCTTTAAGTTTTGTCATAAGATCTTTACTTGAGATATTATTTTTTTTTGCATATTCATGTACTCGAATTTTACTCATACCTTCACCCCCGGTAATTTGTATCGAGCATGCTACGTAGCTTTTTCGCAAAGCCTTCATCTAACACAGCTACAACGACTCGCTCGTCTCTCCCAATCGCATGCCCTAATTGTTGTCGATTTTCGACTTTTTTCATTGGTACATTGTAGTACGTCGTTTTATCAGTGATACGTTTAGTAGTGTTCGCTGACGCATCTTCAGAAAGCAATACGAGCTTTGCTTTACCACTTCGTACTTCTTTTAAAACGAGTTCTTCACCCGAAATGATTTTTCGAGCGCGATTTGCTAGTCCTAAAAACGATTTCCAATCGGACACTTATTTCGACTCCTTCTCAACAAGCTCGAGAAGCTCTTCGTACAGAGAACTGTCGATTTTCGCTTTTAGATGATGTTCCAAAATGTTTTTCTTTTGGGCTTGCATAATGCATTCTTTATCTTTTGACAAATATGCACCTCGTCCTGATTTTTTTCCAGATAAATCAATAGACACTTCGCCTTCTTTGGAACGAACAATGCGAACGAGCTCTCGTTTTGATTTCATCTCTTGCGTCGCAATACATTTTCGTAACGGAACTTTTCGATTGCTCATACTCATCACCTCTATTCGATTTCGTCTTCAACTGAATCGAATCCGAATGCGATTACGCTATCTTCTTCTGTCACAATTCCAAGTTGTTTCGCATCAGACTCACTTTTAATATCAATTTTCCAACCTGTTAATTTAGCTGCAAGACGCGCATTTTGTCCACGCTTACCAATTGCTAATGACAGCTGGTGGTCTGGAACAACAACAGTTGTTGCTTTTTCATCTTCATCTACAAGTACTTTAACAACTTGTGATGGGCTTAAAGCATTTGCAACATATTCAACTGGATCATTTGACCAGCGAACGATGTCAATCTTTTCACCTTTTAGTTCATCTACAACGCGTTGTACACGTTGTCCTTTCGGTCCTACACAAGAACCCACTGGATCAACATCAATGTTTTCTGCATGCACAGAGATTTTAGAACGATCTCCTGCTTCGCGCGCTACAGAGCGGATTTCTACAGTTCCATCATAAATTTCTGGAACTTCCATTTCGAATAAACGTTTTAAAAGACCAGGATGTGTACGTGATACGTAAATTTGTGGTCCTTTTGTTGTCTTTTCTACTTTTGTAATAAATACGCGAATACGATCATGTGGCTTATATTGCTCATTCGGCATTTGCTCACTTACAGGTAATAAAGCTTCTACTTTGCCTAAGCTTACGTAGATGAAACGAGCATCTTGGCGTTGTACAATACCAACCATAATGTCTTCTTCACGATCACTAAATTCTGAGTAAATAACACCACGTTCTGCTTCACGAACTCGTTGTGTTACAACTTGTTTTGCAGTTTGCGCTGCAATACGACCAAAATCTTTTGGCGTTACTTCAATTTCTAGTACGTCGCCATCTTGGTAGTTTGGATTAATTTGTCTTGCCTCTTCTACAGAGATTTCAAGACGTGGATCAAACACATTATCAACAACGTCCTTACGTGCTAAAACTTGGATTGTTCCCACTTCTGGGTTAAAGCTCACACGAACGTTTTGTGCTTGGTTAAAATTGCGTTTATAAGCAGAGATTAACGCTGCTTCAATCGCATCAATAATAATATCTTTGCTAATTCCTTTTTCTGACTCTAATACGAGCAAGGCATCTAACAACTCAGTGCTCATGAAGATCCCCCTTCTAACTAAAACGTAACAGCAAGTCGCGCATTTGCAACTTTGTCCATTGAAATTTGGATTTCTTTTTTACGTGTTTTAATTGTTAATAATAGTGTAATTGTAGTACCATCGTAGGAAAGTAGCTTTCCTTCAAACATCTTTTCACCATCAATCGGCTCATATGTTTTAATTGCCACTTGTTTTCCTACCGCTTGCTGGAAGTCTTTCTCTTTCTTTAATGGGCGTTCCGCTCCAGGAGATGATACATCCAAAAAGTAAAGATGAGGAATTGGATCCTCTTTATCTAAAGCTTCGCTTAAACGTTCACTTACCGCACCGCATTCTTCAATGTCGACTCCCTTTTCAGAATCGATGAATACGCGTAAGAACCAGTCTTGTCCTTCTTTCACATACTCTACATCTACAAGTTCAAGATTTAACTCTTCAACGATTGGCTGTGCAAATGCTTCTACAACTTCTGTGACTTTCTTATCCATAAACAGCCTCCTTCCTGCCGCCATGTACCATTTACAAGAAAAGACCCCGTCCACAGAACGGTCTATCTTATTCTTTCTCGTTAGCTAACAAAAGCCCCTGCCGGTTAAGCAGGGAATATCTGTCTTAGTATTACCAAATTTAAGAAGTAAAACTTGTAACAAAATATGTATATACGACAGAAATTTCTTACCTCTCTACATCAATAAAATGTAGATAGTAACACGAAAGAGTGGGTTTCCCCACTCTTTTTTTCACACAATATACATGACATGGTTATCTCGGTTAATAGTATACCATAGCAAATATTGATTTGCAAAGACTTTTCCTACCTATTAGAACAGTGATAACTGGTTTTGATCCGGCAAATCTCCTAAACAACCTTGACTATCTAAATACTCAATAATTGTTTTCGAAACCTTACTGCGCTGCTGCAAGTCTTCTTTTGATAAGAAGTCTCCATTTTTGCGCGCTTCTACAATGCTTAAAGCTGCGTTTGTACCAAGACCAGGCACGGCATTAAATGGCGGTATTAATGAGTCTCCATCAATAATAAAGTCTGTTGCATGCGAGCGATACAAATCAACCTTTTGGAATGAGTATCCACGCTCACACATTTCAAGTGTCATTTCTAGTACCGTTAATAAACTCTTCTCTTTCGGCGCTGCATCCAAACCTTTTTGCGCAATTTCATCAATTCTTACACGTATAGATGCTGAACCTTTCGCCATTGCCTCCACGTCAAAGTCATCTGCACGAACCGTAAAGTATGCCGCATAGAACAGAAGCGCGAAATGCACTTTAAAGTATGCGATACGTACGGCCATAAGTACGTAAGCAGCCGCATGGGCTTTAGGGAACATGTACTTGATTTTCTTACATGAATCAATATACCAACCTGGGACGTTATTACTTTTCATGTCCTCTTCCCATTCTTCTGGTACACCTTTACCTTTACGTACCGATTCCATGATTTTGAAGGCTAATGATGGATCTAAACCTTGATAGATTAAATAAACCATGATGTCATCACGACAACCGATAACTTCACTCAGCGTACATGTACCGTTATAAATTAACTCGTTTGCATTACCAAGCCATACGTCCGTACCATGTGATAATCCAGAAATTTGGACTAACTCAGAGAATGTCGTAGGTTTCGTCTCTTCTAACATCTGCCTTACGAATTTCGTACCAAACTCCGGTATACCAAGTGTACCTGTTTTACAGTTAATTTGTTCTTCCGTTACACCTAACGATTCTGGTCCGGAGAAAATTTTCATTACTTCTGGATCGTCCGTTGGGATTGTTTTCGGATCAATACCACTTAAATCTTGTAACATACGAATAACAGTCGGATCATCGTGTCCTAGTATATCAAGTTTCAATAAATTATCATGAATCGAGTGGAAATCAAAGTGTGTTGTTCTCCACTCAGCTCCTATTGAATCTGCTGGAAACTGTATTGGTGAAAAATCAAAGATGTCCATGTAATCTGGCACAACGATAATACCACCTGGATGCTGTCCAGTTGTACGTTTTACACCGGTACATCCTGCTACTAAGCGGTCAATCTCTGCATTTCGAATCGTTAAATTATGATCATTTGCATAACCTTTTACATATCCATAAGCAGTTTTTTCCGCAACTGTACCAATCGTCCCAGCACGATATACATAATCTTCACCGAACAGTACTTTCGTATAGTTATGGGCACGTGGTTGGTATTCCCCGGAGAAGTTCAAATCGATATCGGGTACCTTATCTCCTTTAAATCCAAGGAACGTTTCGAACGGAATATCATGTCCGTCTTTCACATACGGAATATTACATGTCGGACATTCTTTGTCTGGTAAGTCGAAACCAGAACCTACCGAACCGTCATTAAAGAACTCGGATTGCTTACAATTCGGACATACATAATGTGGTGGTAATGGATTTACTTCTGTAATTTCCATCATCGTTGCAACGAATGATGAACCTACCGATCCACGCGAACCTACTAGATAACCGTCTACTAATGATTTTTTTACGAGTTTATGTGAAATTAAATAAATTACGGCAAATCCATGCCCAATAATACTTTTCAATTCTTTTTCTAAACGCGCTTCTACAATTTCAGGTAACTCTTCACCATAAATGCTACGGGCCATTTTATAACTCATATCACGTGTTTCATCATCCGCACCTTCAATTTTCGGTGTATATAGATCATCTTTTACTGGATGAACATCGCCAATTAATGATGCAACCTTTTGCGTATTCGTTACAACAATTTCTTTCGCTGTATCTTCACCTAAAAATGAGAAACACTCTAGCATTTCATCCGTTGTACGAAAATGTACAGGCGGTAATGAATGTCGGTTTAACGGGTTTGCTCCGCCCTGTGAACTAACTAAAATTTTACGATACATTGCATCTTCTGGATCTAAGTAATGCACGTTCCCTGTAGCGACAACTGGTTTATCTAACGTCTCACCTAGTTTTACTAAGTTAGAGATAATTGTTTTTAATTGCCCCTCATCTCGAACAAGTTCACGCTCTACTAAATGACGCAACACCTCTGGAGGCATTACTTCAATGTAATCATAGAACTGTGCAATTTCTTCTACCTCTTCAGGAGCTTTTTGCATCATCGCCTCAAACACTTCACCTTTATCACAAGCCGTTCCTACTAAAATTCCTTCACGATATTTTTTTAATAGTGATCTCGGTACACGTGGTACACGGTAAAAGTAATTCAGGTGAGAATATGAAACAAGTTTATATAAATTTTTCAATCCAACATCTGATGTAGCAAGTAATGTCATATGACTTGGACGTCCGCGCTTATACGCATCTCCTTGTCCCATGCTATCGTTTAATTGATCATGGTATTCAAATCCTTTTTCAATCACATCTTTTAACATTTTCACTAGTAAATATCCCGTTGCTTCTGTATCATAAATCGCACGGTGATGCTGCGTTAATTCAATATCAAGCTTTTTACACATCGTATTTAATCGATGATTTTTCATTTCCGGGAATAAGAATCGTGCAAGTTCTAACGTATCAATAACTGGGTTATTCGTTTTTTCTAGTCCAGCCTTCTTAAAACCTACGTTAATGAAGCCCATATCGAAACTTGCGTTATGAGCAACAAGTGTATGGTCGCCCATCCATTCTTCAAACTTTTTAAACACTTCGTCTACTTCTGGTGCATCCGTTAACATATCATCTGTAATACCCGTTAATTCAATAATCGTCGCTGATAATGGTTGATGTGGATTTGCGAAAGATTCAAAGCGATCAATGATTTCGCCACCCTTTACTTTTACGGCAGCCAACTCAATGACTGTATCGTATACAGCTGATAAACCTGTCGTCTCAACGTCGAAAACAACATACGTTTCCTCTGCAAGTAAACGATGCGCTTCGTTATACGCTATTGGTACACCGTCATTAACTAAATTCGCTTCTACACCGTATATAACTTTAACTCCAGCCTTTTTCCCCGCAGAATATGCTTCCGGGAACGACTGAGCCACAGCATGGTCTGTAATCGCAATAGCCTCATGCCCCCATTTACCTGCTTGGGCAACAAGTCTAGAAACAGGAGTAACAGCATCCATTTGGCTCATCGGAGTATGAAGATGAAGTTCTACTCGTTTTTCACCTTCTGGCGCTTTATCTTTACGAGACGGTCCTGTTATTTCATTAATATCATTTGCAATCATTACTAAATCTCGAACGAATGTATCATTTTGGACAGAACCACGAGCCTTCACCCACATTCCTTTTTTCAAGGATTGTAGCATTGGAATATCTTCTTTATCACGTGAGAACATTTTGATCATAATAGAATCTGTATAATCCGTTATTTTTAAAGTTAATAACGTACGCCCACTACGAAGCTCTTTTGTCTCCACATAGAAGACATATCCTTGAACCGTTTTTCTTCTTTCTTCATCTTGAATTTCTCGCATCGGTGTAATCTCTTCATCTGGCTTAATAAGATACCCGAGTGTGATCGGTCCTTCATGCACAACGCTGCTTTCTTCAGCTTGCTTCTTCGCCATTTCTTCCATAGCTTGTATAACACGCTCACGGTCTTCTTGCTGCGTTTGCTCACGAAACTTTTGCATTTCTTCTGTATTTTGCTGTATATGTGTGTCTAGCTGGAAACGCGGGAATCCAAAAGCTTCGTATTGATCCCCTACTGGTTTCGCAACGTTTTTCTTTAAAGCAGTAGATTCTAGATCGTTATTCACATTTATTAGCAACTTCACTCCATTCACCTGTGGAAGCTGTTTCTTTAAGTAAGCAAACATAGGTGAAAATGTAATTCGTTCCGTACAAAGTGGCCAATACGCCCTCACTTCTTCTTCTGTAAATTGTTTATTCTCTGTTTCTAATGCAAATGTTGTGCTTGCAATATGAGAAAATGATTGCTTAATCTTTGTTTCTAGCAATTCATATAATTCTGTAGGCAAAATACGTGGCACTTGTAAATCAAAATGCCAACTTTTATTCGCTTTATCGATAACGAGCCTTTCAATACCACCGCCTTGTAAATATTGATTTATAAGGTCGTCTGGTATTTGCAACTGCTGGAGCAAAATTTGAAATCGCTCTTGTTGTTCATTTGTTAAAGACATAAGCACTCTCCTTCCATTTGCTATTATAAATTGAAACGTACTACAAAGAAAGATTTCTTCCTTCTTCTTTTACAAAATACGTTTACAAAGAAAGAGAAGGTACCCCATTACGAGGTACCTCTTCTTATTTTAAAATATTAGCAATATATGTTTGAAGTTCTTCTACTTTTACTTCTTCAGACTCGCCTGTAGCACGTACTTTCACTTCTACAATACCTTCGTCTGCTTTTTTACCAACTGTAACGCGAACTGGAAGGCCGAATAAATCTGCATCTGCAAATTTAACACCTGCACGTTCTGCACGATCATCTAGTAATACTTCATATCCTCGCTCTTGTAATGAGTTATAGATGTTTTCACCCATTTCACGTTGTGCATCAGATTTCATATTTACTGGAATTACATGCACATGGAACGGTGCAACAGCTTTCGGCCAAACTAAACCGTTCTCATCATTAAACTGCTCTGCAATTGCTGCCACTGTACGAGATACACCAATGCCGTAACAACCCATAATAAGTGGTTGTGTTTTTCCATTTTCATCTAGGAATGTTGCGTTCATTGCTTCACTATAACGAGTTCCTAATTTGAATACATGACCAACTTCAATTCCGCGTGCGAAAAGAATTGTTCCGTTTCCGTCTGGAGATTGGTCTCCTTCTTGAATGAAGCGTAAATCTGTATATTGACTTACTTTAAAGTCACGTTCTGGATTTACATTTACATAATGGAATCCTTCTTTGTTCGCTCCTGAACATCCGTTAACAATTGATGCTACAGCGTGATCAGCAATAATTTCGATATCACCTGCTACACCAATCGGTCCTAATGAACCAACTTCACAATTTAATAATTCTTTTACTTCTTCATGAGAAGCAAGCTCAACAACTGAAGCGCCGTATACATTTTTCACTTTCACATCGTTTACTTCGTGATCACCACGAACAAGTACAACTACTAATTTCTCATCTACTTTAAATACCATAGACTTAATGCACTTGTCAGCTGCAATGTTTAAGAATGTAGATACTTCTTCAATTGCTTTTTGGTCTGGTGTTGCTACTTTTTCAAGTGCTTTCTCTTCTTCGTCACTCTTCGTATACGTAGCTACAACAGGAGCCATTTCGATGTTCGCTGCATAATTAGATGTATCAGAGTATGCAATTGTATCTTCACCAACATCAGATAATACCATAAATTCATGTGTATCTTTTCCGCCCATTGCTCCAGAATCAGCAATAACCGCACGGAAATTCAAACCACAACGAGCAAAAATGTTAGAGTATGCTTTGTATAAGCGACCGTATACTTCATCTAAGCTCTCTTGTGTAGCATGGAAAGAGTATGCATCTTTCATTAGAAACTCTCTTCCACGTAATAAACCGAAACGAGGTCTTTGCTCATCACGGAATTTTGTTTGAATTTGGTATAATGTTAACGGCAATTTTTTATATGATTTTACTTCATCACGCACAAGATCCGTAATTACTTCCTCATGTGTCGCTCCTAATGCGAATTCACGAGCGTTACGATCTTTCATACGCATTAATTCAGATCCGTAAGAATACCAACGACCTGACTCTTGCCATAATTCTGCAGCTTGCATTGCTGGCATTAATAATTCTACCGCGCCTGCGCGTTCCATTTCTTCTCGAACAATTCGTTCTACTTTGTGTAGTACTTTTAATCCAAATGGTAGAAAACTATAAATACCAGAAGCATTTTGACGCATAAAACCTGCGCGAAGTAATAACTGATGACTCTTAATCTCCGCATCAGCTGGAACTTCACGTAATGTAGGACTGAATACCATACTTTGTTTCATTTATTCGCACCTCTTCATTTTACTCTTACACGCAGTAAAACCCCTCACCTCGAGTTAGGTGAGGGATTTTATTCTACGGGCTCTATTTCATTATAAGTTTCACTTTATTTTACAAGAAAAACTTACGAATGTCATTCCAAGTTACAACTAACATAAGTAACATTAATAATGCAAAACCAATAAAGTGAACCATTCCTTCTTTTTGACGGTCAATTGGTTTCCCGCGCAATGCTTCAATTAAGAAGAAGAACAAACGTCCACCGTCTAAAGCTGGAACTGGTAATAAATTAAATAAACCAAGGTTAATACTTAATACTGCTGCTAAACTTAATACACGCGTAAATCCATAATCTACAACTTGATCTGTTAGATTATAAATCCCTACTGGACCTGACAACTCATTAATAGAAAATTGACCAGTTACTAATTTCACAAGAGACTCAAAAATTAGTTTCGTCCATTGGTATGTTTGTTCAAAACCTGATTTAATAGAACCCATTACTGTTTTCTCTACTGGAGAGTAAACACCAATTCTACCAACTTCTTCTTTACCTTCTTTATCGAGCGTTGGCGTTACTTTCACATTAAACTGTTCACTATCACGCTTTACTTGTAATGTAATCTCTTTATTCGGGTTTTCACGTACAATGGTAACAACATCTTTCCATGTGCTTGTGTTTTTCCCATCAATTGCTTGAATTGTATCATTTTCTTTTAATCCAGCTTGCTCTGCAGCACTATTCTCCATTACTTTTCCGACCATTGGCTTGTCAATAGGAACCCCTTGTACAAATCCAAGAATCACAAAAATAACAAAAGCTAAAATGAAGTTCATTGCAGGACCCGCAAAGATCGTTAAAGCACGTTGACCCAATTTCTTAGAGCCAAACTGCCTATTATACGGAGCAATTTGAATTTCTTCACCAGCAGTAATGATACGAGCCTTTTCATTCACTCGGAATGTTTGCAACTCTTCCTCATACTCTTCATAGCCCGAAATTGTTAGATTATGTTCTAAATCAGCTTGTTCGACTTCAATGACACGAACATTTGGATACTTTTCATATCCATCAAAAACTAATTTTGCAACTTCGTCTTTTTCATTTAATACAAGGCCAACCTTTTTCCCTGGCTTTAACTCCACTGTGTCTGCATCCTCGCCAGCCATTCTTACATAGCCACCAAGAGGCAGTAATCGAATCGTATACACCGTTTCATTTTTTTCAAATGAGAATATTTTCGGACCAAAACCAATCGCAAACTCGCGGCATAAAATACCTGCTCTTTTTGCGAAATATAGATGCCCTAGCTCATGGAAAAATACGAGTGCACCGAAAATTAATATAAAGGCAATCGCTGTATTCAATTCCATAACCACCTTTGCTAAATTTGTTCCATCACAAACCGTCTTGTGGCTGCATCAATTTCCAGAATTTCCTCTAGGCTCGGACGTGCAATGACATTGTGATGGTTCATTGCTTTTTCAATGAGGTCTTCCACTGTTAAGAAACCAATTCTCTTTTGTAAAAAAGCTTCAACAGCTACTTCATTCGCTGCATTCATTACAGCCGGCATACTTCCACCTGCTTTTCCAGCTTCATACGCAAAACGCAGGCAGCGGAAACGTTCTTGGTTCATTTTCTCAAAATGCAATGTGCCGATTTCCCATAAATTTAACTGCTTTGTGTCAGAAAGCGGTAATCGATCAGGATATGTAAGCGCGTATTGAATTGGTACTCGCATATCAGGTGAGCCAAGCTGTGCCATCACACTACGATCTTCAAATTCAACCATAGAATGAATAATACTTTCTTTATGTAAAACAACATCGATTTGCTCATAAGGGATACCAAAAAGCCAATGTGCTTCAATTACTTCTAGTCCCTTATTCATCATTGTAGCAGAATCAATTGTAATTTTCGAACCCATTGACCAGTTTGGATGTCGAAGCGCATCTTCTACGGTCACATGATGCAATTCATCTCTCGTTTTATCACGAAAACTTCCACCAGAAGCCGTAATAATTAATCGAGAAATTCTTTTTTCATTTTCACCATTCAAGCATTGAAAAATAGCTGAATGTTCACTATCTACTGGAAGTAACGAAACATTATGTTTTCGCGCTGCTTCCATTACAAGATGCCCTGCAGTCACTAACGTTTCTTTGTTTGCAATTCCAATTGTTTTTTTCGCCTCAATTGCACGTAGTGTTGGTAACAACCCTACGCTACCTACAACAGCGTTTACTACAATCTCCGCATCTGGATGTAATGCTACTTCTAAAAGTCCTTCACTACCATATACAATTTTTGTATTACCAGAAACAGCTTGTAGTTTTAGAACATCTTCCTCTCTTTGCACAGAGACGATTTGCGGAGAAAATTCTTGAATTACCTTTACTGCGTAGTCAATATTTTTCCCTACAGAAAAAGCAACGAGACGGAATTGGTCTGGGTGCGAGCGTAATACATCTATAGTTTGTGTACCAATTGATCCGCTTGCACCTAATAAACTAATGTTTTTCATTACTCCACCCCCTCGTTCATTCATTAATTATATTGTAATAAGAAGTAGAGAATTGGTAAAACGAATAACCAACTATCTGTTCGATCTAATATACCACCATGGCCAGGTAAAATTGTACCTGAATCTTTTACACCATAATGACGTTTAAATGCGGATTGTACTAAATCACCAATTTGTCCAAAAATAGAAATGATAATTGTCAACACAATTAAAATTCCTACATTAGCCTCAACTGGGAAGAAAATATTGTAAACAAGTGCCACAACAATTCCACAAACGATGCCGCCTAATGAGCCTTCAATCGTTTTATTCGGACTAATTTCTGGCCATAATTTTCTTTTTCCTAATGCTTTTCCTATGAAATATGCGCCTGAATCAGTAGCCCATATAACAAATAATGCGCAAAACACATATTTAATTCCTAATATTCTCGTTTCATTCAAATATAGGAATCCCATTGCAACATATGTTGTTGCCATTAGTAAAAATGAAGCATTGTCAAAAGTAAATGTATTCTTAGAAAGGACTGTATATGATAAAAGTAATAAAACAATCACAAATGTGATTTCTAATTTACCTAATCCAATCCAAGTAAACAGTTCTGATGCACTACTTGGAATTAAAATAACCCATAATAATACTACAGCTAAAACTGTTGGTACTGAAATAAGCGTAAGCTTATTCATACGAATTAATTCATATAAACCTATAGAAGCCAGTGCATACACTAAAACCGTAAAAGGCACGCCACCGTAAATTACGATGGGAATGAATAGCGCGGCAGCAACCACTCCAGTAATAATTCTCTGTTTCACTACCAAACCCTCTCTTTCTACACGCCCCCGAATCTGCGCCCTCTATGTTGAAAGTCTGTGATCGCATTTAGCAAATGTTCTTCCGTAAAGTCTGGCCAATACACATCTGTAAACCAAAATTCCGAATATGCAATTTGCCATAACATGAAATTACTAATACGTAACTCTCCACTTGTACGGATTAACAACTCAGGATCAGGTAACGAGCTCGTCATTAAGTAGGAAGAAAGCATTTCTTCACTTACATCTTCAATACGAACCTTTCCTTCCTCACTATCTTTCATCATATGTTGCACAGCAGAAACGATTTCATCTCGACTTCCATAGTTTAACGCGAAATTAAGAATTAATCCCGTATTCTCTTTCGTATCTTCCATGGCCTTCTCCATCGCTCTGCGTGTGTGCGTAGGAAGACGATCTTGTTGCCCTATTACTCGGACTTGTACGTTCTCTTCAATCAATTCTGGTAAAAATGTACCTAGAAATTCTTCTGGAAGTCTCATTAAATAGTCAACTTCCTTTTTCGGTCTTTTCCAGTTCTCAGTTGAAAAAGCATAAAGAGTTAATACTTTCACATTAAGTTTGCTTGCAAATTTTGTGATTTTCTTTACAACTTGCATGCCTTCATGATGTCCCGCAATACGAGGCATCGCTCTCCTCTTTGCCCATCTTCCATTACCATCCATAATAATGGCAATATGTTCTGGGATGTATCCTTTTTTCACTTCTTCAACGAGATGATCAAACGATGCGACCTTTTTACTTTTAAAAAAAGGAAAGTTTTTAAACATCATTCATACCCTCCAGCAAGCAGACATATGCCTAAAAGTGTAAAAAGACCCCCTTAAGAAGAGGGTCATATTTGCGAAAGTATCGCTATTACACTTCCATGATTTCTTTTTCTTTGTTTTTTGCGATTTCGTCAACTTTTGCAATATATTTATCTGTTTCTTTTTGGATATCTTCAGTATATCCTCTTAAATCATCTTCTGTAATATCGCCAGCTTTTTCAAGCTTCTTAAGATCATCATTACCGTCACGACGTACGTTACGAACAGCAACTTTTGCTTCTTCAGCATATTTTTTCACAACTTTTACAAGATCACGACGACGCTCTTCTGTTAATGCAGGGAATGCAATACGAATTACAGTTCCATCATTAGAAGGATTTAAGCCTAAATCTGCTTTTAAGATTGCTTTTTCAATATCACCGATAGAAGTTTTATCATAAGGTTGAATTACAAGTAAACGTGCTTCTGGAACTGTAATGTTCGCTAATTGCACAACAGGTGTTGGTGCACCATAGTAATCAACTTGTACCTTATCTAATACAGACGAGCTTGCACGACCTGCGCGAACTGTTGCTAATTCACGAGAGTAAGCAGCAACTGCTTTTTCCATTTTTTCATTTGAAGACTTCAATACTTGTTGTCCCATATTTATTTCCCCCTTACAACTGTTCCAATATTTTCGCCTAAAACGGCACGTTTAATGTTACCTTTTTCCATAACCGAGAATACAATTAATGGAATATCATTGTCCATACATAAAGAAGAAGCTGTTGAATCCATTACACCTAAACCTTCTTTTAATACATCTAAGTAAGTAAGTGTTTCGTATTTCGTAGCTGTTGGGTCAAGAGATGGATCTGCATTATATACGCCATCTACATTGTTTTTCGCCATTAAGATAACGTCTGCTTCGATTTCCGCTGCACGTAGTGCTGCCGTTGTATCTGTAGAGAAATATGGGTTACCTGTACCTGCTGCAAAGATAACAACACGTTTCTTCTCTAAGTGACGAACTGCTTTACGACGAATGTAAGGCTCTGCTACTTGACGCATTTCGATTGAAGTTTGAACGCGAGTTTGAATTCCAATGTTCTCTAAGCTATCTTGAAGAGCTAATGAGTTCATAACTGTTGCTAACATACCCATGTAATCTGCTCCAGCACGATCCATTCCCATTTCACTTCCGATTTTTCCACGCCAAATGTTTCCGCCACCAACAACAACAGCAACTTCTACATCAAGTTCTGCAATTTCTTTCACTTGTTCCGCAACTGATTTTATAACAGATGGGTTAATTCCAAATCCTTGTTCCCCAGCTAACGCTTCTCCGCTTAGCTTTAATACGACACGATTATATTTCGGTTTACTCATAATGAACCTCCAATTGCTTACATCTTTATTTTAAAAAAGGGAACACAATGTGTTCCCTAATCTTTATTAGTTGCTACCTTTTACTTGGTTCATTACTTCTTCAGCAAAGTTGTCTTCGCGTTTTTCAATACCTTCACCAACAGCGTAGCGAACGAATCCTTTTAATGTTCCGCCTTTAGACTCAACGAACTGACGAACTTTCATATCAGGGTTTTTAACGAATGCTTGGTCAAGTAAGCAAATCTCTTCGAAGAATTTACCTAGACGGCCTTCAACCATTTTTGCAACGATTTTTTCAGGCTTGCCTTCGTTTAAAGCTTGTTGTGTTAATACTTGACGCTCATGCTCAACTTCTTCAGCAGTTACAGCATCGCGGTCGATGTATTTAGGGTTAACTGCTGCGATGTGCATTGCTACATCTTTAGCAGCAGCTTCGTCAGTAGAACCTTCAAGAACTGTTAATACACCAATACGTCCACCCATGTGTAGGTAAGCGCCGAATGCATCAGCATCAGTTTTTGATACGATTTCGAAACGACGAAGTGTAAGTTTTTCACCAATTTTAGCGATTGCTTCATTGATGTGCTCTTCTACTGTTTTGCCGCCTTCGATTGTTTGAGCCATAGCTTCTTCAATGTTAGCTGGTTTGTTAGCTAATAAGTGAGCAGCTAATTCTTTAATTAACGCTTGGAAACCTTCGTTTTTCGCAACGAAATCAGTTTCAGAGTTTAATTCTAAGATTAAACCTTCGTTACCGTTTGTTTCGATGAAAGTTAAACCTTCAGCAGCGATGCGGTCTGCTTTTTTAGCAGCTTTTGCAATACCTTTTTCACGTAAGAAGTCAATTGCTTTCTCCATGTCGCCATTAGTTTCAGTTAAAGCTTTTTTGCAGTCCATCATACCTGCGCCTGTTTTTTCACGAAGTTCTTTTACCATTTGTGCAGTGATTGCCATATTTTTCATCCTCCTAAAATATGTATTTATACCTTTTATAAAGGTGTTTATACCTTAAAAAAGGTGATAAAAGGCCGAACCCCTTATCACCTTTCCAAATTTGTTACGCAGTAACAGTTTCTTCACCTTGTTTTGCTTCAAGGATCGCGTCTGCCATTTTAGATGTAAGAAGTTTTACAGCACGAATTGCATCATCGTTTGCTGGGATAACGTGATCGATTTCGTCTGGATCACAGTTTGTATCAACGATACCGATGATTGGAATGTGTAATTTGCGTGCTTCAGCAACTGCAATACGCTCTTTACGAGGGTCTACTACGAATAATGCACTTGGAAGACCTTTCATATCTTTAATACCGCCTAAGAATTTCTCAAGACGCTCTAACTCTTTTTTTAGTTGAACAACTTCTTTCTTAGGAAGTACTTCGAAAGTACCATCTTCTTGCATTCTTTCGATGTCTTTAAGACGCTTGATACGCTTTTGGATTGTTTGGAAGTTTGTTAAAGTTCCACCTAACCAACGTTGGTTAACGAAGTACATACCAGCACGAGTTGCTTCTTCTTTAATAGCTTCTTGTGCTTGTTTTTTAGTACCTACGAATAAGATGTCTCCACCTTCAGCAGCGATGTCACGCATCGTTCTGTAAGCTTCCTCAACTTTTTTCACAGTTTTTTGTAAGTCGATGATGTAGATACCGTTACGCTCTGTGAAAATGTAACGCTTCATTTTTGGGTTCCAACGACGAGTTTGATGTCCGAAATGAACACCAGCTTCAAGCAATTGCTTCATAGAAATTACTGACATAATATAGTTCCTCCTAAATGGTTTTTGATATCCTCCGTTTACTTCATCTCTAAGCGAAACTACAAACGTAGCACCAACACTTAAATCAGTAAACGTGTGTACTTTGTACTGACACCACTGCTTACTATATCATACTGAAATATTACAATCAAGTCGAAAATGCGAACAATGTAAAACTTTCTTTATTCACACTCGAATTCTAGTATTACCAACCTGTATTTCTTTTAAGCAAAAAAGTGAAATTCAAATAATAGTTTCTAAAAAACATGATTATGGCGCTGTTCACAAACAACATCAACCTCTTATATACAAAAAAAAACTCTCCTCAAGGGAGGAGAGTTTTTATAAATTAGTTTGTTTTTAATTTAGCAAGTTCTTGTAGAAACTTGTCGTTTAGCACTTTAATGTATGTTCCTTTCATACCTAAAGAGCGCGACTCAATAACACCAGCACTTTCTAATTTACGTAGTGCATTTACGATTACAGAACGAGTAATTCCTACGCGATCAGCAATTTTACTTGCAACAAGTAATCCTTCTGTTCCATTTAATTCTTCGAAGATATGCTCGATTGCTTCTAACTCACTGTAAGACAATGAACTAATCGCCATTTGAACAACAGCTTTACTACGTGCTTCCTCTTCAATTTCTTCTGCTTTTTCACGTAAGATTTCCATACCTACTACAGTTGAACTGTATTCAGCAAGGATTAAATCATCGTCTAAGAACTCTTGACCAAGACGAGCTAACACTAATGTGCCTAGACGCTCACCGCCACCAACGATTGGTACGATTGTAGTTAAACCTTGACCGAATAATTCTCTATTTTCTACCGGGAATGCTGTGTAAGCACTGTTTACATCTAAGTTAGAAGATGTTTCTGTAATGTTGAATAAGCTTTGTGTGTATTCTTCCGGGAATTGACGCTCTGCAAGCATTTGTTTCATACGCTCATTCTCAATTTGTTGGTGAATTGCATAACCTAGTAATTTACCACGACGGCTTACTACGAATACGTTCGCTTCGATTACTTCACACATTGTGTCAGACATTTCTCTAAAGTTTACAGGCTTTCCTGCTGCGCTCTGTAATAACGCATTTAATTTTCTTGTTTTTGCTAATAATTCCATTTCAAAAGTTCCTCCTACATGTTACTCACATATTTTTTCATCACTTGGAAACTAGGGCGAGTCACCTGATGACACAATTACAAAATAAACTGGCTCACATCTTTATTTTTAGCAATCGTTGCTAATTTCTCCTCAACGTATTGAGGTGTTATCGTTATTTTCTCTAACGTAATTTCAGATGCTTCAAACGATAAATCTTCAAGGAGCTTCTCCATAATCGTATGAAGTCTTCTTGCTCCAATATTATCTGTATCCTGATTAACTTGATAAGCAATCTCAGCAATCTTACGAATAGCTTCGTCTGAAAATTCAATTTCTATACCTTCAGTCGCTAATAAAGCCATATATTGTTTAATTAACGCATTGTCAGGCTCGATTAATATTTTAACAAAATCATCTGTAGATAATTTTGTTAATTCTACTCGAATCGGAAATCTCCCTTGCAGTTCCGGAATTAAATCCGACGGTTTAGACATATGAAACGCTCCAGCTGCAACGAATAAAATATAATCCGTTTTTACTGATCCGTATTTTGTCGCAACATTCGATCCTTCTACAATTGGTAAAATGTCACGTTGCACACCTTCACGTGATACATCTACGCTATTCGACTGCTTACCAGCAATTTTGTCAATTTCATCGATAAAAATAATCCCGAGCTGTTCAGCACGATAAACAGCCTCTTGTGTAACTTCATCCATATCAATTAAGCGCTGTGCTTCCTCATTTGTCAAGAGTTTTCTTGCTTCTTTCACAGAAAGTTTACGTTTTTTTGTTTTTTTCGGCATAAAACTTCCTAATGCATCTTGGAAATTCATTCCCATTTGTTCCATGCCAGTTCCTTGTAACATATCGAACATGGAAGACTGTTGCTCAGTCACTTCAATCGATACAATCTCATCTTCAAGAAGTCCTGCAGCAAGCTTTCTTTCTACATCTTGACGTTTCTTTTCAATTTCAACATCTTCCTGTTCGTCAGATGTTTGATTCGAATTTTGAGAACCGCCAAATAGCATTTCTAATGGGTTTTTAAATCCAGATTGTTTCTCCGGACTCGGCACTAAAATTTCAACAAGACGTTGGTTCGCTTGCTCTTCTGCTTTGTCTTGTACTTTAATTACCATTTCTTCTTTCACGATACGAACTGACGTTTCTACAAGGTCACGTACCATCGATTCTACATCTCTACCTACATATCCAACTTCTGTAAACTTCGTAGCTTCAACCTTAATAAAAGGTGCTCCAACGAGTTTTGCCATTCGTCGTGCGACCTCCGTTTTACCAACACCTGTCGGTCCAATCATTAAAATATTTTTAGGTGCAATTTCATCACGTAGATTTTCAGCTAATTTACTTCGGCGGTAACGATTTCTTAAAGCTACAGCAACCGCTTTCTTCGCATCTTTTTGACCGATAATGTATTGATCTAATTTTTCCACAATTTGACGCGGAGTAAAATGTAAATGCATATAAAATGCCTCCCTTACGATTCTACAATTCTTCCACAATTATATTGTGGTTTGTATAAACACAAATATCGCCAGCAATATCTAAACTCGCTTTCGCAATTTGCTTTGCTGTTAAATGTTCACTTGCATATTGCTTTAAAGCACGACCTGCAGAAAGCGCATAATTCCCGCCAGATCCAATTGCTAAAATACCATCATCTGGTTCAATCACTTCTCCTGTACCTGAAACAAGAAGCATAGTTGTTTTATCCATTACAATGAGCATCGCTTCTAGCTGACGTAACATTTTGTCGCCACGCCATTGTTTTGCCATCTCAACTGCAGCACGCTGCAAGTTCCCATTGTACTCTTCTAATTTCCCTTCAAACATTTCAAAAAGAGTAAATGCGTCAGCAACGGAACCTGCAAAACCAGCTAAAACTTTCCCTTGGAAAAGTTTACGGACTTTACGAGCTGTATGTTTCATTACAACCGCATTTCCCATTGTCACCTGGCCATCTCCAGCCATTGCACATTCTCCATTATGATGAACTGCAAATATCGTTGTAGCGTGGAAATTCCCCATAGAAAAAACTCCTTTATATGTTTTTATAGCTTTAAAAGCAATTTATGCCCGTGGGTGATGCTTCATGTAGACAGAACGCAATCTTTCTTTAGAGACATGCGTATAAATTTGTGTCGTCGACAAATTCTCATGACCGAGTAGCTCCTGTACAGTACGTAAATCTGCCCCTTCATCTAACATGTGTGTAGCAAATGTATGCCTTAACATATGGGGACTTATCCGCATTGTCAGTGAAGCCTTCTTAATGAGTTCATTTAATACATAACGTACCCCTCGACTTGTCAGCGGCGTGCCTTTCGCATTTAAAAATACCATATGAGAGTGTTCTTCAGTTTTTTGAGCTAACTGTTTTCTCCCGTTCTCTATATAAGTAATTAAAGCATCGTGTGCATAACTCCCGAACGGAATATATCTTTGTTTTTTTCCTTTTCCCATTACTAAAATTGTTCCCACCGCGAAGTCAATATCGGTAAGTTGTAAATTGACACATTCACTCACACGGATCCCAGTCGCATACATCAACTCTAATAAAGCTTGATTCCTTTGACCTAGCGGCGTTTCCGTGTCAGAAACTTCAAATAATTCCTCTAATTCTTCAGCATATAAAAACTTTGGGATTGACAATTCTTTTTTGGGGAGTGACGCAAGTGCAAACGGATTATCTTTCCGATAACCTTCACGCATCAAAAAACGATATAAACTTCGTAAGCTTGATACTTTTCTTGCGACAGATTTACGGGCTAACTTTTCATCGTGCAACGTCGTTAAGTACAAACGAACATCCGCGTATGTAATATCTAAAAAAGAGGATATGCCTTCTCGCTCCATAAATTGCACAAAATGTTCTAAATCATTTTGATAACTTGCAATTGTATATTTTGAATAATTTCTTTCAATTTGTAAATATCCAACGAATAATTGTAACAATTTCTTCACATTCACACAATTCACCTCAATAAAGGCTACTAAATCGTATCACAACTTAGTAGCCTTTGCAAGAAATTTAACTAAATATTTACAAAATTTTGAATCGTTTCTAAAGCGCGTGTTGCATAGGCTTCATTACGTTCTGCTTTCCTTTTAATTTTCTTCTCTAACGGTGCAAACAGACCGAAGTTTGCATTCATTGGTTGGAAGTTTTTCGCGTTTGTCGCAGTAATATAATTTGCCATACTTCCCATTGCAGTTACAGGCGGTAATACAACTGGCTCTTCACCTTTCACAAGTCGAGCAGCATTAATACCTGCTAGTAATCCTGACGCCGCCGATTCAACATATCCCTCTACTCCAGTCATTTGACCAGCGAAGAATAAATCATCACGTTGTTTATATTGATATGTTGGACGAAGCAAGTTAGGTGAATTAATAAACGTATTGCGATGCATTACACCATAACGTACAATCTCTGCGTTTTCCAGCCCTGGAATCAACTGTAACACTTCTTTTTGTGGTCCCCACTTTAAATGCGTTTGGAAACCTACGATATTGTATAGCGTTCCCGCTGCATCATCTTGACGTAACTGAACAACAGCATATGGCGTTTTCCCTGTTTTCGGATCTTCTAGTCCAACAGGTTTCATCGGTCCAAATACTAGTGTCTGTCTTCCTCTACTTGCCATAACTTCTACCGGCATACAACCTTCAAAGAAAATTTCTTTTTCAAATTCTTTTAAAGGTACTGTTTCAGCAGCGATTAAAGCCTCGTAAAAACGGTCAAATTCCTCTTCTGTCATCGGGCAGTTTAAATATGCCGCTTCACCTTTATCATAACGAGATTTTAAATACACTTTATTCATATCAATGCTGTCTTTCTCAACAATCGGTGCTGCAGCATCATAGAAATAAAAATAGTCTTCACCTGTTAATTCTTTTAATTGCGCAGCAAGATCAGGAGATGTAAGTGGACCTGTCGCGATAACAGTAGGCCCTTCTGGAATTTCAGTGATTTCTTCATTCATCACAGTTACATTCGGATGGTTTTTCACATATTCCGTTACTTTTGCCGCAAATTCATGACGATCTACAGCTAAAGCCCCTCCTGCTGGTACAGAGCACTCATCAGCTGCACGAATAATAACAGAATCCATTAAGCGCATTTCTTCTTTAATAACACCAACAGCGTTAGTTAATGTGTTCGCTCGAAGCGAGTTACTACATACTAACTCTGCAAATTTATCTGTGTGATGAGCTGGTGTTTGCCTTACCGGTCTCATTTCGTATAATCTTACTTGGACACCACGTTTTGCAATTTGGTAAGCTGCTTCACTTCCTGCAAGACCTGCGCCAATGACGTTTACTACTTGTGTTGTCATATATATATCACCTTTCCTTTTCTTCCCGAAAAAAATGTGAGCAGTTACGCTCACATTTGTTGTTCTTCTTCATAATCACACGAAATACATTGTACTTGCACGCCTTTTTTCAACTTCTTCTCTACAAGCATACCTTCGCACTTCGGACATTTACGGCCAATCGGCTTATCCCAAGATACAAAGTCACATTCTGGATACGTACCGCACCCATAGAAAAGACGTTTCTTTTTATTACTACGACGTTCAATAATTTGACCTTTATCACATTTCGGACAAGTAACACCGATTTCTTTCACAATCGGTTTTGTATTACGACAATCTGGGAAATTCGAGCAAGCCATAAATTTCCCGTATTTACCCATTTTAAAGACCATTGGGTGATCACATAATTCACAGTCTTCCCCAGCTGGTTCATCTTTAATTTCCACTTCACGCATTTCTTTTTCCGCTTTTTCTAAACGCGGTTCAAAGCCTACGTAGAAATCATCAACAATTTTTACCCAATTCGCATTTCCTTCTTCTACTTCATCAAGACTTTGCTCCATGTTAGCAGTAAATTCAATGTTAATAATTTCTGGGAAAAACTCTAAAATAAGTTCAATTACTATTTCACCAAGTTCAGTTGGAACGAAGCGTTTATTATCCAAACCTACGTATCCACGTTTTTGAATCGTTTCAAGTGTCGGTACGTAAGTCGACGGTCTCCCAATTCCAAGCTCTTCAAGTGTTCTTACTAGACGAGCCTCTGTATAGCGCGGCGGAGGTTGTGTAAAGTGTTGTTTCGGTTCTAAATCCTTAGAAAATACTGTTTCCCCTACTTCTAAAGGTGGTAACATCTTATCCTTTTCTTCAGCCCCGTCATCTTTCGATTCTACATACACTTTCATAAACCCTGGGAACTTTACAACTGATCCACTTGCACGGAACTGAACATTATTATTAATGAGTCTCGCTGTCACAGTATCCATTATAGCAGACGCCATTTGACTTGCAACAAATCGCTCCCAAATCAATTTATACAACCTAAGTTGGTCACGACCTAAGAAACTCTTTAGTTCCTCTGGCTTTCTCATTACCGAAGTAGGACGAATCGCCTCATGCGCATCTTGTGCATTTGATTTTTTCGTTTCTTTCTTCTTTTCTGTTCCTGTTCCTATGTATTCCGTACCATACGCCTCAGTAATGTAAGTACGAGCCTCTGTTTGAGCCGTTTCTGAGATACGAGTTGAATCGGTTCTCATATACGTAATAAGACCTACAGTTCCTTGTTTTCCAAGATCAATTCCTTCATACAGTTGCTGCGCAAGCATCATTGTTTTCTTTGCTCGCATGTTTAACTTACGCGCTGCCTCTTGTTGCAAGGAAGATGTTGTAAATGGTAATGCAGGATTACGTTTTCGCTCTTTTCGCGTTACATTTTCAACTGAAAACGCATTTTCTTTCAACTGTTCAATTATTTCATTCACTTGCGTTTCATTCGTTAATTGAACTTTTTCTCCATCTACACCGTAAAAGCTTGCTTCAAATGTGTCTTTCCCTTTTACAAATTCTGTCTTAATTGTCCAGAATTCTTCAGGTTCAAAGCTTTGAATTTCTCTTTCACGTTCGATAATTAAACGAACTGCTACAGATTGTACGCGTCCTGCACTTAATCCTTTTTTTACTTTCTTCCATAATAAAGGACTAATATTGTAACCAACAAGACGATCTAGTATACGTCTTGCTTGTTGTGCATCTACTAAATCCATATTAATCGCACGAGGATGTTTAAATGATTCTTTTATTGCATCTTTTGTAATCTCATTAAACACAACTCGACAATCTGATTCAACGTCCACATTTAACGTATTTGCTAAATGCCAAGCAATTGCTTCTCCTTCGCGGTCTGGATCGGCCGCGAGATAGACTTTCTTTGCTTTTTTTGCCGCTGATTTTAAGTCTTTTAAGACGGGACCTTTACCACGAATGGTAATATATTTCGGGGTGAAGTTGTTCTTTACTTCTATCCCCATTTGGCTTTTAGGTAAATCGCGAACGTGTCCCATAGACGCGACAACTTTGTATTTTTTCCCTAAATATTTCTCAATGGTCTTCGCCTTAGAAGGCGACTCCACGATTACGAGGTAATCTGACATGCTAGTGCCTCCTTAAGAGGTGGATTCAAGTCTTCATTAATCTTATTGATTTCTCTTGTTTTTGTCAATCAAGAATGAATATACCATACAGCGCCTATCTACCATTTGTCAATAATTGTTTAATAAAAACATAAAAATATAAGGTTAATTTAACATCTCTTCTAGGATATCTTCTGCATTTCTTACTAGTTTCGCTCCTTGTTGAATTAGATGATTCGTTCCTGATGCACTCTCTATAAATATAGGTCCAGGAAGTGCAAATACCTCTCTATTTTGCTCTAAAGCAAGATCCGCAGTAATAAGTGTTCCACTTCTTGATTTCGCTTCTACAACTAAAACTCCTTTACTTATACCACTAATAATTCGGTTCCTTTTTGGAAAATACCATTTTTTCGGTGCATAGTGTGGAGGATACTCTGTTAATAACAATATATATTCATTCCACGCCTCATATAAATATCGATTCTCTTTTGGATATATATACGATAATCCATGTCCTAGTATCGCAATAGTTGGGCAATGTAGTCTTACTGTAATCTCATGAGACATCGTATCTATCCCTCTTGCAAAACCACTTACAATAAGCCATCCTCTTTCTAATAATGGGTGTAAAATAAATTCTAAACTCTCCTGTCCATATAAAGTCGGTTCTCTCGTTCCAACAACCGCTAATTTATTCGATTTATTGAGAAAATCCTTCTTTCCTTTTCCATATAACACAAAGGGGGGATCTTGTATTTCACGTAAAAGTTGTGGATAATCTTCATCCCATATAGTCATATAAAAGATTCGGTTTTTCTTTAAATAAGATATATATTGTGGGAGACTTGAACTTTGAAGAAAATTTACTAATTCTGAAGATTTTTGCGAGGATATTCCAGTATAATATTCAATTTGCTTTGCATTAAAAGCGTATATTCCTTTCAATTCTGGATCGACATATAATATTCTTTCCATCACCTTCCAATGATCTGCTAACAAGTAATGAAGATGTAATAATCGTTCTCTTTTCATCTCAAATCTCCTTACCCATAATTTTTATTATGTAAACAAGAATTGTGTAAAAAGACACCTTCAAGCAAGAAGGTGTCTTTCAAAAGATTAATAGTTTTTACAAGTCTCAAATAGACCTTTTTCTTTTAAGACAGAGATTAGCGTTTCACCCATAACCGCTGGAGTTTCCGCTACTTTAATACCACAAGCTTCCATTGTTTTAATCTTTTCTGCAGCAGTTCCTTTACCACCAGAAATGATTGCCCCAGCATGGCCCATACGTTTGCCTTCAGGCGCAGTTTGACCACCAATGAAGCCTACAACAGGTTTTGTCATATTAGCTTTTACCCATTCAGCTGCTTCTTCTTCCGCTGTACCACCGATTTCACCAATCATAATTACAGCATGTGTTTCTTCATCTTCATTAAATGCTTTTAACGCATCAATAAAGTCTGTACCGTTAACAGGGTCCCCGCCGATACCTACAGCAGTAGATTGGCCAATACCTTCTTGTGTTAACTGATGTACAGCCTCATACGTTAATGTACCAGAGCGAGATACGATACCTACATGGCCTTTTTTATGAATGTATCCTGGCATAATACCGATTTTACATTCATCAGGCGTAATAACACCCGGGCAGTTTGGTCCAAGTAAACGTGTATGTTTACCCGCCATATATCTCTTTACGTTTACCATATCTAATACAGGAATTCCTTCAGTAATACATACTACTAAATCAATTTCTGCATCAACTGCTTCCATAATTGCATCAGCCGCAAAAGCGGGTGGAACGTATACAACTGAAGCATTTGCGCCTGTTGCCTTCACTGCATCTTCTACTGTATCAAATACTGGTACACCTTCAATATCAGTGCCACCTTTACCTGGTGTTACACCACCGACAATTTTCGTACCGTATTCAATCATTTGCTTTGTGTGGAATAACCCTTGAGAACCTGTAATACCTTGAACAATAACTTTTGTATCTTTATTAACTAATACGCTCATTTTTCTCCCCCGCTTTCTATTAGCCCACTAGTGAAACAATTTTTTGTGCACCGTCTGCCATAGATTCTGCTGCAACAATATTTAAGCCAGACTCATTTAAAATTTTCTTACCTAACTCTACGTTTGTACCTTCAAGACGTACAACTAAAGGCAACTCAAGGCCAACTTGCTTTGTCGCTTCAATAACACCTTCTGCGATAACATCACACTTCATGATGCCACCAAAAATGTTAACGAAGATACCTTTTACATTTTTGTCAGAAAGGATAATTTTGAATGCTTCTGTAACTTTTTCAGCTGTCGCACCGCCACCAACATCTAAGAAGTTAGCTGGATCACCATGGTAATGTTTAATGATATCCATTGTAGCCATCGCTAAACCTGCACCATTAACCATACAACCGATATTTCCATCTAAAGGAATGTAGTTTAAGTCATATTTAGAAGCTTCAATTTCTTTTGCATCTTCTTCTTCAAGATCACGAAGTTCTAAAATGTCTTTATGGCGATATAATGCATTAGAATCAAAGTTTAATTTCGCATCTAATGCCATAACTTTACCATCACCTGTTGTAACAAGTGGATTAATCTCAGCGATAGAGCAATCTTTTTCGATAAACGCACGGTATAAGCCCATCATAAACTTCACAGCTTGTCCTACAAGCTCTTTTGGAATATTGATGTTAAATGCGATTCGGCGCGCTTGGAAGCCTTGTAAGCCTACTGCTGGATCAATATATTCTTTAAAGATTTTTTCAGGTGTTTTTTCTGCTACTTCCTCAATTTCTGTTCCGCCTTCTTCAGACGCCATTAAAACAACTTGAGAAGTTGCGCGATCTAACACAAGACCTACATAATATTCTTTTTTAATATCGCAACCTTCTTCGATAAGTAAGCGTTTTACTTCCTTACCTTCAGGACCTGTTTGATGTGTCACAAGTGTAGTTCCTAAAATGCTCTCTGCATATGTACGAACTTCATCTAAATTTTTTGCAACTTTTACTCCGCCAGCTTTGCCGCGTCCACCAGCGTGAATTTGTGCTTTTACTACACATACATCCGTTCCTAATTCTTTCGCTGCTTCTACAGCTTCTTCTACTGTAAATGCAACCTTCCCGTTCGGAACGCTAACCCCATAGCTTCTAAGGACTGCCTTACCTTGGTACTCATGGATATTCATGGTCCCATCCTCCCCTGTTTTCCTGTTTTACTCGAAAAGTTTTTTAATGTTTAAAAAACATTACATTGCCATTGTATAAGATGATTGGCACGCTGTCTACAATAAAGTGTCAGAAAACTGAAATCGCTTTATTCTTTTTCGAAAATAGTAATGTTTATATGTCAAAATAAAAAATAAGCTGCAAAAATACAGCTTATTTTTGAATCATATCTTTAATTGGTGCAAACGATTTCCGATGTTCTTCTAATACTCCATGCACTTCAATCGCTTCTAAATGTTGTTTCGTGCCATATCCCATATGTTGTTCAAATCCATATGCAGGATACTTTTCTCCAAGCTCTTTCATCATACGATCTCTCGTTACTTTCGCAATAATAGATGCAGCTGAAATAGAAATACTTTTCGCATCACCTTTAATGATGGATGTTTGCGGAATTGGTGTAGGAAGTTTCATCGCATCAATTAATAGATGTTCTGGTGTACAAGATAAATTCGCAACAGCATCTAACATCGCTTGTTTCGTCGCTTGATAAATATTTATCTCATCAATAACTTGTGGTGATACAATTCCAACTCCAATCGCAATTGCTTGTGCTTTGATTTCATCATAAAAACGCTCTCGCTTTGCCTCACTTAGCTTTTTCGAATCATTTAACCCTGGAATATAAAAATCTTCCGGGAGGACAACAGCTGCCGTCACAACAGGCCCAGCTAGTGGTCCACGACCTACTTCATCTATACCTGCAATATATGTGAGGCCTTTTTCACGTAACGCATTTTCATACTTAGACATTTCTAGAAATTTTTCTTTTTCCTTTTGTGCTAACTCTTTTTGTTTATACCACCTCAAAATGAGTTTTTGTACCCCTTTTCGCTCATCCTTCATTAATACTTGAAAGCGGTCGTCCTCTTCACTCATAATTTCTTGCAGTAAATATTCCGCTTCTTGAATCGTCACTTTTTGCATTTATGCCACTCCCTGTATATACAAAAAAGAAAAGACGTACAAACGCACGTCTTATACTTCTTCTACTTTTTCTGCATCTTCTGTCTGCTCTGCAAACTCTTCTGGTGTTTCAAACGTCATTTTTCCAAGTTTGCCACCACGAAGCTCACGAAGTACAAGTTCAGATGTTTTATCATAATCAATCATTCCGCCGCCCATTAAGCAACCTCTGTTTTTTCCAATCGCATCAAATAACTCCACAATCTCTTCTGGAATGTCATTTAAATTATAGCGCTCTTTCAAACGTTCCGGATAATGTTTCTCCATAAAACGTAACGCATAAATAGCTACATCTTGCAGATTTAAAATAGAATCTTTAATTGCACCCGTTGTCGCTAAACGAAGACCCACTAATTGATCTTCAAATTTAGGCCATAAAATACCGGGTGTATCCAATAATTCCATTTCCTTCCCAACTTTAATCCATTGCTGAGCTGTTGTCACACCAGGGCGATCTCCTGTTTTAGCAATATTTTTCTTCGCCAATTTATTAATCAACGTGGATTTACCAACATTCGGTATACCTACAATTAATGCACGAATCGCTCTTGGTCTAATACCTTTTGCAACCATTTTATCAAATTTTTCTTTCACCAACACTTTACAAGCTGCTGCAATTTCCTTCATACCTTGTCCAGCTTGTGCGTTAATTGAAATTGCCATATGGCCTTTTTCTTTAAAATATGCGATCCATTGCTTCGTTAAATGATCATCTGCCATATCCGCTTTATTTAAAACAACAAGCCTCGGTTTATGTGTAATAATCTCATCGATCATTGGATTTCGAGAAGATAAAGGTAATCGAGCATCTACAAGCTCAATTACAACATCAATTAACTTTAATTTTTCTGTTACTTGGCGTCTAGCCTTTGCCATATGTCCCGGGAACCATTGAATTACCATGTTGCCACCTTCTTTTTCTTTTATTTCACAATGCGTGCATCTTTTAACGGCCAATATAGTATATTTGCTTTTCCAATTACTTGGTCCATTGAAATTGTACCAATTGAACGACTATCTTTACTAAAACGACGATTATCGCCTAAAACAAATAATTGACCTTCTGGAACAGTTTTCTTCCCTGTCATTTCTTCAAGAGTAAAATCATATGTAAGCGGTCCGTCAGCAATTTGTTTTTTCTGCTTGTCTAAATACGGCTCCTCATAAGGCTTTCCGTTAACATATAGTTTATCATTACGATACTCTATTTCATCGCCTGGCAGGCCGATAATGCGTTTAATATAATCTTTATCTTCCGTTGCTCGGAATACAATAATATCAAATCGTTTCGGATCTCCTATGTGATAACCAATTTTATTGACAATCATTCGATCGCGATCATGTAAAGTAGACGCCATCGATACCCCATCTACGAGAATTGGCGCAAAGAAAAACTGTCTAATAACACCCGCTAATACAACAGCAATTAAAATTGCCTTGATCCATTCCCAAAGTGAACTCTTTTCTTTTTTCATGCATTTCCCCTCCACGATTATGTAAGCTGCTCGTATTATATCAAAATTTTATATAGATTGGAAAAAGGGAGCTTGTGCATTTACAAGCTCCCATACATGTCTTATCGAATTTCTTTAATACGTGCTTTTTTACCGCGAAGGTTACGTAAGTAGTATAACTTAGCACGACGTACTTTACCACGGCGAAGTACTTCGATTTTCGCGATTCTTGGCGTGTGAACTGGGAATGTACGCTCAACACCTACACCGTAAGAAATCTTACGAACTGTGAATGTTTCACTGATTCCGCCACCACGACGTTTGATTACAACACCTTCGAAAAGCTGAATTCTTTCACGAGTTCCCTCAACTACTTTTACGTGTACACGTAAAGTGTCTCCAGGACGGAATGAAGGAAGGTCAGTTTTTAATTGGCCTTTTGTAATTTCTGCGATTAATTGTTGCATATTAAATTCTCTCCTTTAAACAGATGCTCTTATAAAGTCTAAATAAATTACAGCGGAACATCGTTAATACGGCTACTGATTTCAGCAGCACAAGTGTTATAATAGCATATTGCTAGAACTGTTGCAATAGCAAATATATCAAGTCCTTATTTGCCTTCTTTAATCTGTTCTAACCATTTCTCTTCTTGCTTAGATAACTCTCGTTCTCCCAATAAATCCGGTCTACGCGTGTACGTACGACGTAGTGATTCTTTATGTCGCCATTCATCAATATTTTTATGATTTCCCGACATTAATACATCCGGCACCTTCATACCACGAAAATCAGCTGGACGTGTATAATGAGGATGCTCTAATAAACCTGTACTAAACGAATCCTCGACTTGCGAAGCATGATTCCCTAGTACTCCTGGCAGGAGACGTACAACACTATCAGTAATAACCATAGAAGCTAACTCTCCACCGGTTAATACATAGTCACCAATAGAAATTTCATCTGTTACGAGATGTTCACGAATTCGTTCGTCATATCCTTCATAATGCCCACATACAAAGATTAAATGTTCTTCCTCTGCAAGCTCTTCCGCTTTCTTCTGATTGAATCTTTCACCCTGCGGACACATTAAGACAACTCTCGGCTTACGCTCTGTCTCTTTTGTTAAATCTTCTACAGCATCAAAAATAGGCTGAGGGGTCAATACCATCCCAGCGCCACCGCCATACGGATAATCATCTACGCTATTATGCTTACTCGTTGTATAATCGCGGAAATTGACAACACGAAGCTCTACCGCTTCTTTTTCTTGTGCTTTCTTTAAAATTGAAGATCCAAACACACCTGTAAACATATCTGGAAACAATGTTAAAATGTCAATTTTCATTATAGCAACCCTTCCATTACATGAATGGTTACTAATTTATTCTCAATGTTAACTTGAAGTACAACATCATCAATATAGGGAATTAACAGATCTTGACCTTTTGGACGTTTAATTACCCAAACATCATTCGCACCAGGTGATAAGATTTCTTTGATCGTTCCTAATGCCTCTCCCTCTTCTGTTACAACGTTACAACCAATAATTTCATGATAGTAGTATTCACCTTCAGCTAGTTCACCTAACTGCTCTTCTGGTACTTTTATTAAAGAACCTTTAAATTTCTCTACTTCATCTACATTGTTGTATCCTTCAAATGTTAATAAATCAAATGTCTTATGTTGACGATGAGAAGTTACTTTCACCGGAAGATAATCTGTACTTTTCTCATTCGATATGTATAAAGTGTTTCCTACTTTATATCGCTCTTCCGGAAAATCAGTACGAGAAATCACACGAATTTCTCCTCTTACGCCATGAGTATTTACAATTTTTCCTACATTAAACCATTTTGTCATAAATAGTATGTCACCCCTGGTTTCCATATAAATTAAGCATTTCCATTTCACGTATGGAACATGCAATTTCTCTTTAAATGTTAAAAAAGGGAGAGGATATAACTCCTCGCCCTTTTTACGTTTATTGAATTTCCAGTGTTACTTTTTCATTATTATGATGTCCCACTGAATACAAGAGCATTCGAATTGCTTTCGCAACTGTCCCTTGCTTTCCAATGACTTTTCCAACATCCTCAGGATGTACAGTTAATCGATACTTTATCTCTCCGTTGTAAAGTTCCTGTGTAACTTTTACATCTTCAGGATGATCGACAAGAGGCTTGACAATCGTCTCGACTAACTTCTTCATAGTCATTGCCTCAATTACTTACCTTGTTTAGATAAGTGGAATTTCTCCATGATACCTTGGTTAGAGAATAAGTTACGAACTGTATCAGATGGTTTAGCACCATTTCCTAACCATTTTAATGCTGCTTCTTCGTTGATCTTAACTTCAGCTGGTTGAGCAACCGGATTGTAAGTACCGATTTCCTCAATGAAACGTCCGTCACGAGGAGAACGAGAATCTGCAACAACTACACGATAGAAAGGAGTTTTTTTAGCTCCCATACGTTTTAAACGAATTTTAACTGCCATTTATAAAGCACCTCCGAATTTATTTCACACAGATAATTATATTAGCAAAAAGACTATTGCTTTGTAAAGTATTTTTTCTTAACAGAGCCATCTTTTTTCCTTACATGAATGGAAACTTCAATCCACCTAGTCCCTTTTTCTTACCTTTTTGCATTCCCGTCATCGTCTTCATCATTTTTTTCATATCATCAAATTGCTTGATTAGACGATTGATTTCTTGTACCGTTGTACCGCTACCTTTGGCAATGCGCTTTTTGCGACTAGCATTGATTATTTCCGGTTGTTCTCGCTCTAATTTAGTCATAGAACGAATAATTGCCTCAATATGCCCAATTTGTTTTTCATCAACTTGTGCATTTTTCAGCCCTTTAATTTTATTTGCACCAGGAAGCATTCCTAACAATTCGTCAAGCGGTCCAAGTTGACGTACTTGTCCAAGTTGTTCTAGGAAATCGTCAAGCGTAAACGAAAGCGTACGCATTTTTTGCTCAAGTTCTTTTGCTTTCTCTTCATCAACTGTAGCTTGCGCTTTTTCAATTAATGTTAAGACGTCTCCCATCCCTAAAATACGGGATGCCATACGTTCTGGATGGAACGCTTCAATTGCATCTAGTTTTTCACCCATACCAGCAAATTTAATAGGTGTGTTTGTTACAGCCTTAATAGATAATGCCGCACCACCGCGCGTATCACCATCTAATTTCGTTAATACAACACCAGTTAAACCTAACTGCTCATGGAAACTTTGTGCTACATTTACCGCGTCTTGTCCCGTCATCGCATCGACAACTAGGAAAATTTCATCCGGTTTCGCAACTTCTTTCACTTTCGCTAATTCATCCATTAGTTCTTCATCAATATGCAGACGACCTGCTGTATCAATTAAAACATAATCGTGATGATCTTCTTTTGCTTTTGCAATCGCTTGTTTCGCAATTTCAACTGGACTAACTTGATCTCCTAAAGAGAAAACAGGCATGTCCAATTGCTTCCCTAATGTTTCAAGCTGTTTAATCGCTGCTGGACGGTAAATATCCGCTGCAACAAGCATTGGTTTACGATTATGCTTTTTACGCAGTAAATTCGCAAGTTTACCTGTTGTTGTCGTTTTACCTGCACCTTGCAGACCAACCATCATTATAACAGTCGGTGGCTTATTAGCAACAGCAATTTTACTTTGCTCTCCGCCCATAAGTTCTGTAAGTTCTTCCTGTACAACTTTAATTACTTGTTGTCCAGGTGTCAAACTTTTCATTACATCTTGTCCGACAGCACGTTCAGACACACGCTTTACAAAATCTTTTACTACTTTAAAGTTAACGTCCGCTTCTAAAAGAGCTAGACGAACTTCTCTCATCATTTCTTTCACATCGGCTTCAGAAACTTTTCCTTTGCCGCGGATTTTTTGCATTGTCTGTTGAAGTCGGTCGGCTAATCCTTCAAATGCCATATTGCCGCCCTCCTAATCTAATTTTTCGATAGCTTCAACAACTTGTTTCATTTCTTCATTCACATGCTCTTCTTCGCTGATTAGCTGTTTTAGCTTTGCAACAAGTCGCTGTCGCTCTTGAAACTTTTGAAGTAATACTAATTTATCTTCATATTCTTCAAGCATCGCTTCAGTCCGTTTAATGTTATCATACACGGCTTGGCGACTTACATCAAATTCTTCCGCAATTTCACCAAGAGATAAATCATCTAGATAATAAAGCGACATATAACTTCTCTGTTTTTGCGTTAACAACGATTGATAAAAATCAAATAAATAGTTCATTCTCGTTGTTTTTTCGAGCATGTTGGATCATCCTTTGTTAAGTGATTTCCCTTTACATCAATTAGTTTACATGGAGTACAAAAGAGTGTCAAGTTTTTTTCTTAACATCACATATTTTTATAGAAAAAGAAGCGGGAAATACCGCTTCTTTCACTTATACTTCTTCTGTTTCTACTAAGTTCGCAAATAAACCATACACATATTGTTCTGGATCAAACTGTTGCAGATCATCCATTTGCTCCCCTAATCCAACGAATTTCACCGGTACATCCATTTCGTTTCGAATCGCTAATACAATACCACCTTTAGCAGTACCATCTAACTTCGTTAAAACAATACCAGTAACATTCGTTGCTTCACGGAATGTTTTCGCTTGACTTAAACCGTTTTGTCCTGTTGTAGCATCAATTACAAGTAATACCTCATGAGGAGCTCCTGGTACTTCGCGCTCAATTACACGCTTTACTTTCTCTAACTCTTTCATTAAGTTCACTTTATTTTGTAAACGTCCTGCTGTATCACATAGTAATACGTCTACTTTACGTGCTTTTGCAGCTTGTACAGCATCATACATCACCGCTGCTGGATCAGACCCTGATCCTTGTTTAATCACTTCTACACCAACGCGATCGCCCCATACTTCTAATTGTTCAATCGCTCCAGCACGGAATGTATCTCCTGCCGCCAATAGGACAGATTTACCTTCCGATTTAAATTTATGTGCTAGTTTACCAATTGTCGTCGTTTTTCCTACACCGTTAACACCGACAAATAAAACAACTGTTAATTGATCCTCTTGCATATTAATTTCGTTACTAAAGTCACTGTCACCTTTGTAAATTCCTACTAACTTTTCTGAAATAACAGCTTGTACTTCTTTTGGATCTTGAATGTTACGACGTTGCACTTCTTCTTTCAATTGATCAATCAATTCCATTACTGTCGAAACGCCAACATCCGCACCGATTAAGATTTCTTCTAATTCTTCGAAAAAATCTTCATCTACTTTACGGTAACGAAACACTAAATCATTTACTTTATCTGCAAACGAATTTCTCGTTTTTTCTAATCCGTTTTTAAACTTCTCTGTTACCGTATCTGTTTGTTTTGAAATTTTTTCTTTTAACTTTTTAAAAAAGCTCATACTGTCCCATCCTTCCTATTTGCTTGCAACTAGTTCTTCTCCATCATCTAAACGAACCGAAACAAGTTTAGATACCCCTGACTCTTGCATTGTTACACCGTACAATACGTCAGACTCTTCCATTGTACCTTTTCTATGTGTAATTACAATAAACTGTGTCTCATCACTAAATTTCTTTAAATACTGGGCAAAACGGGCAACATTGGCCTCATCAAGAGCCGCCTCTACCTCATCTAGTACACAGAATGGGACTGGGCGCACTTTTAAAATACCAAATAACAGCGCAATTGCTGTTAAAGCACGCTCTCCACCTGACAATAAACCTAAGTTTTGCAGTTTCTTCCCTGGTGGTTGCGCTACAATATCAATACCCGTATTTAATAAGTCTTCTGGATTCGTCATGACTAAATCCGCTCTACCGCCTCCAAATAATTCAGAGAATACCGATTGAAACTCCATTCGAATTCCTTCAAACGTAGTAGAAAAGCGTTTTTTCATTTCTTCATCCATTTCAGTAATTAGTTGGTGCAATGTCGCTTTCGCTTCTTCTAGGTCATCTTTTTGCTCTAATAAGAATGTATGACGCTCTGCTACACGCTCATACTCTTCAATTGCTCCTATGTTTACTGTTCCTAGCTCTTCGATGGATAGTTTAATTAGTTTCACCTTTTTACGTGCATCCTCAGCAGGCATCGTCATTGTATACTTCAGTTTTGCTGCTTCAAATGAAATCGTATATGTTTCACGTAAATGTTGTAATCTATTTTCTAATTCTACATCAAGTCGGTTTATTTTTACTTCTTGATCTTTCAACATCTCAAGAATGTATTTATGTTTACCTGTTGTTTCTTTCAGATTACGCTCTAAATGTTCTACTCTCTCTTGTAAAGATACACGTTGTTCACGACGAGAGCGAATTAACTCTGAAGTTTGATTACGATCATATGCTTTCTTCTCAATCATATTCGTAATTTGTTCTTCACCACTTGAATTCGATGTCATTTCTTGTTTTAAGAATGCTAAATCCTCTTTCGTTTTGACAAGCGTTGCATCCGTTTCTTCTTTTTCCTTCGTCAATCGTTCAACTTTTTCTTTCTGATTAGATAAGCGTTGTTGCTTTTCAGCCGCTAACACTTTTAATTCAGTCATTTCTTTTTGAACTTTCTCTTTCGAAGAATGCTGCTCACTTTTTTGTTTTGTTAAAGCTGCGATTTTGCTATCTAATTCTGTAATCTCTGCTTGAAGAGTCGCTAAAATCTTTTCTAGCTCTTCTTTACGCCCTTGTATTTTCACTTGGTCTTGTAAGAAGCCTTCAATCTCTAAATCGTAAATAGATAAGCGATCATTAATACGGTGTTCTTCTAATTCTAAACGATTAATTTCTTCTCTTAATTTCTGCTCATCTATACGCTCTGCTTCTACACTTTGCCTTAGTTCGCGTATTTGCACTTCTTTTTCTTGAATCTCTTGTTTTACGGCTTTAACAAAGTTCTCTAACTTCGTTGTTTTTTCTTCCATATCAGTTAACTTTTTCGTCCACTCTTCTAGTTCACGTTGACGTCCTAATAAAGAAGATTTCGCCTGTTTTACCGCTCCACCTGTCATAGAACCACCAGGGTTCACTACATCACCTTCGATTGTTACAATGCGATAACGATATTGCAGTTGTTTCGCCAACTCATTTGCACCACGTAAATCTTTTGCAACAATAACAGTACCTAATAAATTTGAAACTACACTTTCATATTTATTGTTATATTGCACAAGTTCTGCCGCCACACCTACAAACGATGGGTGTTGATTTACAATACGTAATTGCTCAAATGATAACGATCTACTTTTAATAACAGCTTGCGGTAAAAACGTTGCTCGTCCATGTTTATTTTGTTTTAAAAACGCAATTGCATTACGAGCATGTTCTTCTTTTTGTACAACAATATGCTGCATCGCTGCACCTAGAGCAATTTCCATTGCAATTTCATATTCTTTCGGTACCGTTAGCAGTTCTGCAACAGCCCCCTCGATACCTTGCAACTTATTTTCTCTAGCTTTTAATACTTCACGTACCCCTTGATAGAAACCGGAGTAGTCTTCTTGCATCTCTTCTAACATTTCTTTTCGAGAACGTGCCTGTTGTACAAATTGATACGCTTGGTACAGTTTTGTTTCATTTTCACTATACTGCGCCTTGCATTTCCCAAGTGCCGCTTCTGTCTTTTGTATATTCGAAAGGATACCAGCTACCTTTTCTTTCACTTGTTCATAACTTTCCACAAGTTTCGTCTTTTTCGCTGTAATTTCCATACGTATTTCTACATATTTCGCATTTTCTTCATCAAGGCGTTCATTTTTAGAGTTTTGTTGTTTAGATTGTTCTTCAATCATAGATAATTCATTACGATGACTAGCTTGTTGATTTAAAAGTTCAATATAGTCACCTTTTAAATTCTCAATTTGTTCCTCTAAATTGTCAGCAAAAGTTGCAAGTAATCGCTCATTATCATGCAATTTTGTCTCCAAATCTTTCACTTGATTTACAAATTGCATCAACACTTCTGTACTTGATTCGATTTCACCATCATAACTTGTAGCTTTCTCTGTCAATTCAACAATTAACTGTTCGAGTTGCGCACAATGCGTCGTTGCATTTTGCTTTCTCTCTTTTAATAGCTCACGCTGTCCCTCTAACTTTTCTAGTTCTTTACTAGAAAGAAGAAGTACTTCTTGTAAGGAATCTACAGACTCATCTACCGCTTGTAATTGTCCTCGTAATTCCTCAAGCTCTTCTTCACCTTTTTGTAAATCCGTTGACATTTTAGCTTCTTCGTTTTTATTATGCCCAAACTGATTTCGAAGCGCTTCCCATTTCTCATGTAATTCTTCAATTTCATGTACAATAAGCGCCGCTTCTACTTTCTCTAATTCTTCTTTTTTCTCGAGATAATCTTTCGCAATAGAAGCTTGTCTTTCTAAAGGTTCTACTTGACTACTTAATTCGTGAATTATATCTTGTACACGATTTAAGTTTTCTTGTGTGTCTGCTAATTTTCCTTCAGCTTTCTTTTTACGAAGTTTGTATTTCAGTACTCCCGCAGCTTCTTCAAATACACCACGACGTTCTTCTGATTTACTACTTAAAATCTCTTCAACTTTACCCTGGCTAATAATCGAAAAAGCTTCTCTTCCCATACCAGAGTCCATAAATAAATCAATAATATCTTTCAATCTACATGATTGTTTATTAATATAAAAATCACTATCACCAGAACGAGATACACGACGTGTTACACACACCTCATTATATTCAATCGGTAAACGTTGATCTTCATTATTTAAAGTTATTGTTACTTCAGCAACATTAACTGCTCTTCTCGTATCACTGCCTGCAAAAATAATATCTTCCATCTTTGCACCACGTAATGATTTTGCAGATTGTTCACCAAGTACCCAGCGAATGGCATCAGTAATATTACTTTTCCCGCTTCCATTAGGTCCTACTACAGACGTTACACCTGGGACAAAATCAACAGATACACGCTCAGCAAAAGACTTAAATCCTGCTATTTCTAATCTTTTTAAAAACACGAAAGGCCTTCCTCCTATTCTCCGTTACTATAAATGTTGTTTATACAAAAACAAGCTATTATACGGATTCACTTTCCTTTCATTTACAAATGAAAGGAAAGTTTCATTCTATACACAAGGAATCCCCCTCATTCAAAGGGGGATTCCTTATCGTTGCTCTTTTAACTTTTTCAACGCTTCTGCAGCAGCTTGTTGCTCTGCTTCTTTTTTCGACTTGCCACTACCAAGACCTAAAGCCACGTTATTTAACGTAACACGTGACACAAATTCTCGATTGTGGGCCGGTCCTTTTTCTTGCAAAATTTGATACTCAATATTGCCACTACCATCACGCTGAATCAACTCTTGTAATTGACTCTTATAATCCATCACATGAGAAAAAGCACCTTCATTAATTTTAGGGTATACAATTTCTTTTAAGAATCCCCATACTGTTTCTAGCCCTTGATCAAGATAAAGGGCACCAATAAACGCTTCAAAGACATCCGCTAATAAAGCTGGTCGTTCACGTCCACCTGTCATTTCCTCACCTTTTCCTAATAAAACAAGGCTACCAAATGACAACTCATTTGCAAAACGAACAAGAGATGGTTCACATACAATAGCTGCACGTAGTTTTGTTAACTCTCCTTCGCTCATTGTCGGATATTTTTGAAACAGATACTGCGATACAGTAAGTTCCAATACTGCATCTCCAAGAAATTCGAGACGCTCATTGTCTTCATGCGGTTTTTTTCGATGCTCATTCACATACGATGAATGCGTAAATGCTTGAGTCAATAATTTTTCATCTGTAAACGTAATACCTATCTTTTCTTGAAATACTTTAAACGCTTCACGATATTTTGTTTCGTATTTTTTTTCTCTATATTTTCGGTACGGCATAGGTCCCTCCAGATATAAGCCGAGAAGCCCCGCTAAAAAACGGGACTTCATTCAAGCATTATAGATGACTCTCTATGTAAGTCACAGCATCGCCAACAGTAGCAATCTTTTCAGCATCTTCATCAGAAATTTCCATTTCGAATTCGTCTTCTAATTGCATTACAAGTTCTACTACATCTAGGGAGTCTGCTCCTAAATCTTCCTTGAAGCTTGCAGCTGGTACTACTTCAGTCTCTTCTACTCCTAAACGATCAACGATGATTTTTGTTACACGCTCTAAAACATCTGCCATTCCATTCACCTCCCCTCAAATATTATATTAAATATTGTCCCAAAAAACTAGCTGAAATCGATTCTTTTATTACATTACCATACCGCCATCAACATTTAACGTTTGACCTGTAATATATTTGCTTTGATCAGAAGCAAAAAACGTTACAGCATTTGCGATATCTTGCGCTTCACCAAACTGAGCTGCTGGAATTAATTTTAACATCTCAGCTTTTATATTTTCATCCAATACATCTGTCATATCTGTCGCAATAAACCCAGGAGCAAGTGCATTTACAGTAATATTACGGCTCGCTAACTCTTTTGCTGATGTTTTTGTTAATCCAATTACACCCGCTTTAGCAGCAACATAGTTTGCTTGTCCTGGATTACCTGTTACTCCAACAACAGAAGCGATATTAATAATACGTCCATGACGTTGACGCATCATATATCGAGATACTGCCTTCGTACATAAGAATACACCTTTTAGATTTGTATTAATAACTGTATCCCATTCTTCTTCTTTCATACGCATTAATAAATTATCTTTCGTTACACCTGCATTGTTTACAAGAATATCAACTTGTCCAAATACATCTACAGTTTGTTTCACCATATTTGTAACGTCTTCAGCATTTGCAACATCTGCTCTTACTGCAATTGCATCCGAACCTAATTTCTTTATTTCATCAACTACTTCATTTGCCTTTTGCTCATTACCAGCATAATTTACTACAACATTTGCCCCTTGTTTCGCTAAATCAATCGCAATCGCACGGCCAATTCCACGTGAAGCGCCGGTTACTAATGCTACTTTCCCTTTTAACATCAGTTTTCTCCTCTCAAATTTGAAATGGTATCTTTTAATGTCTCTTCATCGTATATCGCATATGCTTTCACCGATGAATCAATCGACTTCATAAGTCCAGCAAGCACTTTCCCAGGTCCAATCTCAATAAATGTGTCCACCCCTTGATTCACCATGTATTCAATGGATGGGTACCATAAGACAGGCGAATAGAGCTGTTCGATTAGCTTTTCTTGAATATGTGCACCACTTGTAATAACGTCTGCTGTTACATTTGCAATAACCGGAATATTCGTATCTTGAATTGTAATTTCATTTAAGACACTTTGGAATTTCTCCGCCGCTGGCTTCATTAACGAAGAGTGGAACGGTCCACTTACCTTAAGCGGAATTGCTCTCTTTGCACCATTTTCTTTCGCTCTTTGAGAAGCAATCTCTACTCCTTGTTTTGTTCCAGAAATCACAATTTGCTTCGTGCTATTCATATTAGCGATTTGTACTGCATATCCTTCAATTGTTACTTCTTCTGTAACTTGTTTCAGCATATGTGGATCAGCACCTAAAATAGCCGCCATTGCACCTTCTCCGCCAGGAACAGCTTCTTCCATATATTCCCCACGTTTTCTTACAGCATATACAGCGTCTTCAAAAGTTAATGCCCCCGCTGCTACAAGAGCGCTATATTCACCTAAACTATGCCCTGCGACAAAGTCTGGTGTAATATCATACTCTTTTAAAGCTGTCAAAATAGCAAAACTCGTTGTTAATAAGGCTGGCTGCGCGTTCGTCGTTAACGTAAGCTTCTCCTGTGGTCCTTCAAAAATCACTTCTGAAAGTGAATCTTGCAACACCTCATCTGCTTTTGCAAACACATTTGCAACCTCTTTATTATTCTCTGCTAACTGTTTACCCATTCCAACTGCCTGTGAACCTTGGCCCGGAAAAAGAAATGCTATTTTTCCCATTTCAAATCCTCCTCTTATTGGAGTGGCTCTTTCTCCATTACGCTTGAAATAGTAGGAATAACTTCTTTCGCTACCATTTCTCTCGTTTGACGAATCGCACTAAATATCGATTGTTCATTGGAAGAACCGTGAGCCTTAATGACAGGGGCTTTCAACCCAAATAATGCCGCTCCTCCATACTCCGAATAATCCATTTTATCTTTTAATACCATAAGTTTCGGCTTTAATACCGCTGCTGCTAATTTGCTCGTAAACGAACTCATTAACTGCTCTTTTAACATAGAGAATAATGCGAGCGCTGTTCCTTCTAATGATTTCAGCGCTACATTCCCTGTAAAACCATCACATACAACAACATCTGCTACACCTTGTAATAAATCTCTTGATTCAACGTTCCCAACGAAATTAATTGGGGCATCCTTAAGCATTGTAAAGACTTGTTTGGAAAGCTCGTTCCCTTTTCCATCCTCTGTTCCAACGTTTAAAAGGCCAACGCGAGGATTTTTAATTCCCCTTACTTTCTCAGCGTATACAGATCCCATTACTGCATATTGATATAAATGAATTGGTTTTGCATCAACGTTTGCTCCAACATCTAACATAACAAAACCTTCTCCATCAACGGTTGGCATTGTAGGGGATAAAGCTGGTCGCTCAATTCCTTCCATACGACCTACAACAAACAATCCTGCCGCCATTAAAGCTCCTGTACTACCAGCTGATATACAAGCATCCGCTACGCCGTCTTTCACTTGCTGCGCTGCTAGTACCATTGAAGCTTGTTTTTTTCGACGAACCGCTCTTACTGGTTCATCTGTCGATTCAATTTTTTCATCTGTATGAAGTATAGTAATTCGTTCTTCACTCGTTAAGTATTGACGAATTTCCTCTTCTTTCCCTACTAACGTAATATGTAAATCAGAGTATTCCTTAATAGCTTTCATTGCTCCTAATACGACCGCCTTTGGAGCATGATCGCCGCCCATTGCATCTATTGCGATTTTCATAAGTTGTTACCTTCCTCACTGTAATTACTAGATCGATACATTTCAAAAGTGCCTGTAAAAACAAGTTCTTCTCCAACGAAGCTACGCACTTTGACAACCGTCCGTCCTTTATCATTCTCTACATCTTCAACGCGCACTTTTGCAACAACACGCTCTCCTAATTTTACAGGACGAATGTATCGAATGGTAGACTTTGCAGTTAAAGCTAATTCTTCATCAATAACCGCAACAGCTAGTGAGTTGGCTTGGGCAAACAAGTGATGCCCACGGGCAATTTGATTTCTTTTAAATACGTGTTCTATCTTCACTTCAAAGATAGAAATCGCGTGTCTATCTAATTCTATATCAATAATTTCTCCGACAACCTCTTCTAACGGTAAAGATTTCACATCTTCTTCATGTTGCTTTGTAGCTACATGTTTAATTCTTTCTCTTAATTCAGGAATAGATAATTCCATACGATCAAGACGTACGGTTTGTATACTCACTTGAAATTTTTCTGCTAAATCTTCATCCGTAATAAAAGGATTCGTTTCTATAGTTTGTTGTAATAATTCTTGTCTTTCTTTTTTACTTCTTCTTTTTTTCATACCGCACCATCCATTTTTATGACTAGGTACTAACAGTAGTATATAATCAATAAAAGTAGAATGCAACAAAAACTTTTGTTGCCTCCCTTTAATCGAGCTTCTCTCCCTGGAACACACCTGTCCCGTCAAGATACGTACGCAGCGAAGCATATTGATCATTATGCCAAAAAGCTTCTGAATCTACTAGTAACGCCGCATCTTGTCTAGCTGTTTCTAACGCTCGATAATCATGTACCATATCAGCAACCTTAAATTCTGGTAAACCACTTTGCTTACTTCCAAAGAAATCTCCAGGACCTCTTAACTCTAAATCTTTTTCTGACAATACAAATCCATCATTCGTTTCGGTCATAATACGCATTCGTTCTTTTCCCGTTTCCGATTTTGGATCCGCGATTAATAAACAATATGATTGTTCACTACCACGCCCAACACGCCCCCTAAGCTGATGGAGCTGCGATAAACCGAAACGCTCTGCGTCATAAATAACCATTACAGTCGCATTCGGTACGTTCACACCTACTTCAACAACTGTTGTCGACACAAGAATTTGCACTTTATTTTCACTAAATTGTCCCATTATCTCTTCTTTTTCTTGAGATGATAATCTTCCATGCATTAATCCGACTTGACATTTCCCTTGATAATGATGAGTCAGCATACTATGTAAATCGATAGCATTTTGTACATCAAGTTTCTCAGATTCTTCAATAAGGGGACAAATTACATATGCTTGTCTTCCTTTTTTTATCTCCTTCTCCACAAAACCGAGAACACGGTCTAACATATCATGTTTTGCCCAGTATGTTTCAATTACCTTTCTACCAGCTGGCATCTCATCGATTATAGAAACATCCATCTCTCCAAATGCAGTAATTGCTAACGTACGCGGAATTGGGGTCGCCGTCATAAATAATACGTCTGGACTTTCACCTTTCTCCCTTAAAACTCGTCGCTGTGCTACACCAAATCGATGTTGTTCATCAGTAATAACGAGACCTAACCTATGAAAGATAACTTCATCTTGAATTAAAGCATGTGTTCCAACAAGGATATCTATTTCTCCTTGTTCTAATTTCGCCAAAATTTCCCGACGTCTCGCGCCTTTAACAGAACTTGTTAACAATTCAACCTTCATACCAAAATGCGAGAACGTCTCTGCGAGCGATTGATAATGTTGTTCTGCTAAAATTTCTGTAGGAACCATTAAAGCACCTTGATAATGTGCTAATTTCGCTGCATAAAGGCCAATGGCTGCAACAACTGTTTTCCCGGAACCTACATCACCTTGCAACAGACGATTCATCCGATAAGGAGATGTCATATCGTTCATAATTTCATCTACAACCCGGCGTTGCGCGCCAGTTAATGGAAACGGAAGTGCATCGATAAACTCTTGCAATTCTGCTAAAGGGATTTCTTTTTTCGTCCCTTTCGAATTTTCCCTCTCCATTTTCCGTAATGTTTGCATTTTCAGCTGAAATAAGAAAAACTCCTCATATACAAAACGGCGACGTGCTTGTTTCAAATCTTCCTGTCCTGCCGGAAAATGCAACGCCCGAAGCGCTTCATAACGCGGCAATAATTTATATCGACTTAGCAATCCATCAGGTAACACTTCAACTATAGAGTCTCCATACTCCTTAAACGCTTGTGCAATAAAACGGCGCATCTGTTTTACTGTAAGTTTCCCTTTCACTGAGTATACAGGCTCTACTTCTTGTTGACGTACTACTGGTCCAAAATGAAGCTCTGATACCGCAATCGTTTGACGGTGCTGATCCCATTTACCAGTAATCGTTACCGTTTCATCTAAATTTAATTTCTGCTTATAGTACGGCCTATTAAAACATACAGCTGTAATTAAATAACGACCGACGAGAACACGAACCGTAAGACGCGACTTCTTCTTCCCATAATATTGCAGCAAAGGAGCACTATGAACTTTCCCCTCAACTGTTACACGTTCATCATGCTTTACTTCAGCAAGATCTTTCATCGCATAATCTTCATAACGGTACGGAAAATGTTCTAATAGATGAGAAACTGTATAAATTCCCATCTCGTGTAGTAATTCAGATGTTTCTCCTCCGATTCCCTTTACATCCGTAACAGGAACTTGTACAACTTCATTCAAGATTCTCACGCTCCGTCACATTATTTTCTTTGATTCATTCCATTCATTATCCATTAACATGATTGACATCTGTAATCGCTCTCTTTCACCCTATATATTCTATCATAGGCATTCTAAGAGAAACTACTCAAATCCCTCATAAGCAACACGAAAGAAAAGAGCCTCACTTTTAGCAGCAAGGCTCTTTTTTATCTTCAATATGCTAGCCTTTTGAATAAAAACTAGTAATAAACTTCATATTACTACTTCTTATCCATTAGCAAGTAAGTAATCCATTTATTTTCAAAACGAATTTTTTCTTATTCTACAGAGAAGATGAAAGAATACACCGGTTGGTTTCCAGCATGTACTTCTACTTCTGCATCTTCAAAATTCTCTTCTACAAATTCAACTAGCGCAGCTACTTCTTCGTCAGTTGCATCTTCACCTTGTAGAATCGTTACGATTTCAGAATCTTCATCAATAAGTGCTTCTAGTAATTGCTTCGCAGCTCCTACTTTTTCAGCATTTGTTGATACGATTTTTCCATCTGCGATACACATGAAATCATCTTTTTGAATTGCTACACCATCAATTTCCGTATCACGTACAGCATACGTAATTTGACCGGTTTTCACATGAGATAAAGCTTCTTTCATGTTTTCTTCATTCTCTTCTAACGTTCCAACTGGATTAAATGCTAACATTGCAGCCATACCTTGAGGAACTGTTTTTGAACGAATTACAATCACTTCTTGATCCACAACTGATGCCGCTTGTTCTGCTGCCATCACAATATTTCCGTTGTTCGGTAAAATAATGATTTTTTCAGCATTCGCTTCTTCAATCGCCTTCACAATATCCTCTGTACTTGGATTCATCGTTTGGCCACCTTCGATAACTTTCGTCGCGCCAATGCTCTCAAATAAAGTTTTGATACCAGATCCCATAGCTACAGTTACGATCCCGTACGGTTGTTTCTCTTTAGACTGGCTAGTTGGTTCAGGCATCATAGCAGGCTCATCTAATAAAGCAGTATGCTGTTCACGCATATTTTCTACTTTAATTTTAATTAAACTACCATAGCGTTGTCCGTAGTTCATAGGATCTCCAGGATATTCCGCATGAATATGAACCTTAACAACCTCATCATCTGATACAACAAGTAGTGAATCTCCGTATACACTAATATCTTCACGGAATTTTTGTTCAGAGAAATTATGTTCCTTCATTTTTTCAGGCTCTAATTTCACCATGAATTCCGTACAATATCCATACTTTATATCTTCTGTACTCAATTGGCTTTGTACACTACGGTGATGTTCTGCGCGTACCATGTCATTCATAGATGGTTGGGCAGACACATTAGAAGAAATCGTTTCTCCTTTTAAGTCAGCTAAAAATCCTTCATATACAACAACAAGACCTTTACCACCGCTATCTACAACGCCAACTTGTTTTAATACAGGTAATAAATCTGGCGTACGATTTAACGATGCATTCGCTTCTTTCACAACGTCTTCCATAAACAAAACAAAGTCGCGCTGTTTTTTCGCAACTGTCACTGCATATTTACCCGTTTCTCTTGCAACCGTTAAAATCGTTCCTTCAATCGGTTTCATAACCGCTTTGTAAGCCGCTTCTACCCCAGCATCTAAAGCTGCAGCAAAATCAACTGTTGTTAATTCTTCTTTTTGTTCAATGGATTTAGAGAAACCACGGAATAACTGAGATAAAATAACACCAGAGTTACCACGGGCTCCCATTAATAATCCTTTGGCTAAACTTACACCAACTTTACCAGCGTGCTGTGAAGGATTTGCTTTCACTTCACGTGCGCCTGAAGTCATTGATAAGTTCATGTTTGTACCGGTATCGCCATCTGGAACTGGAAATACGTTTAATGCATCAACAAGCTGAACATTATTTGTTAAATTATTCGCTCCTTGCATGATCATTTGTGATAAACGTTTCCCATCAATTTTTTGAATTGACACAGATTTTCCTCCTTAATGCACATTACAAGTTTATTACTTTAACTCCTTGTACGTAGATGTTTACAGAATCTACTGCTAGTCCTACAGTTTGATCTAATGTATATTTCACTTTCGTCTGCACGTTATGTGCTACTTCTGAAATTTTCGTACCATAGCTCACAATAATATACATATCAATATGTACTTCATCTTCATCTTTACGAACAATAACACCTCTAGTGAAGTTTTCTTTTCGTAAAATGTCTGTTAAACCATCTTTTAACTGATTTTTTGATGCCATACCTACGATACCGTAGCAATCTACTGCGGCACCTCCAGCAATTGTTGCAATTACATCTGTACTAATATCAATTTGACCATACTTCGTTTTAATTTCAATTGACATCTCGTTTCCCCCTTCATAAATGGTGAAAGTGAGCTAGACTACTTTAGTTACTATCATATAATCTTTTTAAAGAAAATTCCATCGTTCTTTCTTTTCACTCTCATATTTTATGTTTTAAATCACATTTTTTATGATGAGCAAAATAGTCCATTGTTATTATACAACATGTACCACTATAATATGTCAAGCAATTTTTCTTGATTTCAACTTTTCATCATCAACATATAGTGTCAAGTAATTTTTCTTGATTTCTTTTTTCTACGGTGTTGCATTCTCTTTTTAGTTGTGTTAAATTATAGTAGTGTTTTTAGCATCGCAAAAAAGACTAACATTGAAAAATTACGTATGGTAAGGTATCAAGGGAGGGAAATATAAATGGCTCGTGTTTGTGCTATCACCGGAAGAAAAGCTCGTTCTGGTAACTCTCGTTCTCACGCAATGAACGCTACAAAACGTAAATGGGGCGCTAACCTTCAAAAAGTTCGCGTACGCATCGACGGAAAAGTTCAACGTGTTTACGTTTCTGCTAGAGCATTAAAATCTGGCAAAATCGAACGTGTTTAATAATAAAAAAAAGAGCCGCTAGGCTCTTTTTTTACTATGACAATGGAAAAAGCACCGGTAATAGGTGCTTTTTTTAATCTTTTTTGAAGGTATTTAACATGGCACGAACAATTCCACCAAGAAATTTAGGTAACTTAATTGTATAAAATCTCATGGTTTCCCTCCTAATCCCCATTACTCCACTTGTTCACTATATGATGTAAGGAGCAAAATTGTTTCTTCAATCAGTGCTTCTTATCACCATTAATATGCCAGAAGTAAATGAAAAAGTACCTTTTTCCTTAACGAGTTCATTACTAATACAAAGTGTTGATCCCCATTCTATTGTTTTATTAGTTAGAGGATACTTAAAACCAAGTAATGTAATCCCTTCCACTATTTCAGTAACCGGTACAAAAGATACATAAGGGAAATCTTTATTTTCTTCAATTATATGTGTACCCACTTTTTTCACGCTTATTTCATTTTTATTGTCTACAATACACATTTCTATCCCTACTTCTAACCCTTTTAAAAGCATCTGGATATTCGCTAAACCGTGATCCAACCTTCCGCCAGTAGCACCAAAAATACGAATCAATGTTGGATTTTGTTCTAAGGCCCAGTTAATCGCAATTTCTAAATCTGTTTGATCTTTTTCACGAGGAACAATATGTAAGTCATTTGTTTGCTGCCCCATCCATACTAATTCCTCTTCAGTAACCGAATCGTAATCTCCAAACGCAACAGTTGGAGTAATTCCTCCTTTTAATAAACGATATACACCTCTATCAACTGCAGCCCACACTACTTTCTCATTTTCATATCGAGAAAAATCTGCACAATATTCCGCAGGTCCACCCGCTAAAATATGAATAATCATGTTTCCTTCCCCTTCTATTGTAAAAAGGCAATCTGCCATTCGGTAGATTGCCTTTTTACATATTTTTTCTCTATCCTTTATAAATTAGTGAAAACTTACTACACTAGAAGATTCACTGGGATAAAGACTCGTTCATTCATTATCCACGAATGACACGAATCGCTTCACCGCGATCTTTTTGATTGTATACTGCTGATCCAGCTACAAGTACATTTGCTCCTGCTTCAACACAAAGTCGTGCTGTTTCAGCGTTTACACCACCATCAACTTCAATTTCTACTTCTAGATTGCGCTCTTTAACCATTTCTGCAACTTGTTTAATTTTCGGTAATACAGAATGGATAAATTTCTGTCCACCAAATCCAGGGTTTACTGTCATAAGTAATACCATATCGATATCTTCTAATACATGCTCAATCGTTGAAACTGGCGTATGCGGATTTAATACAACTCCCGCTTTAATGCCATGAGATTTAATTAACTGAATTGTACGATGCAGATGAGGGCATGCCTCTACATGAACAGTAATAATATCCGCTCCCGCTTTTGCGAAAGTCGGGATATAGTTATCAGGATTTTGAATCATTAAATGCACATCTAATGGTAACGATGTAATCGGACGGATCGCTTCTACAATTAATGGTCCAATCGTAATGTTCGGTACGAAATGTCCATCCATTACATCGACGTGAATGTAATCTGCTCCGCCTTTCTCTACATCTTTAATCTCTTCCCCTAATTTTGAAAAATCTGCTGATAAGATCGATGGTGCAATTTTAATCATAACTAATACCTCGGCTTTCTCTCTCTAATTTCTTCTACGAATTGTTTGTAATTCTTATAACGATATTCTGTAATCTTCCCTTCTTCAATCGCTGCCTTCACAGCACATTTCGGTTCAGAAAGATGTGTACACCCTCTAAATTTACAGTATTGGCTCGCTTCTTTCAACTCTGGAAAACAATATGTAAGATCTTCTACTTCTATATCTATGAAATCAAGTGAACTAAAACCAGGTGTATCTGCAACTAGTCCGCTTCCAATCGCAATTAATTCCACGTGTCTTGTCGTATGTTTCCCGCGCCCTAAATGCGAGGAAATATCATTCGTTTTCAGTTCTAACTCTGGACGTAAAACGTTAAGCATAGAAGATTTTCCAACACCAGATTGCCCTGCAACGACAGAAACACAACCTTCTAAGAATGGTTTTAAAATATCAATACTTTCCGATGTATTTATAGAAGTAAATAATACATCATATCCCATCTCACGATAATCATTTGCATAAGATTCAACAGTCTCTCTCATTTTTTCATCCACTAAATCCATCTTACTAATGCAAATAATCGGCTTAATGTTATGATATTCAATCAGCACTAAAAATCGATCTAACAGTCCCGGATTAAAATCTGGTTCTACTGCAGAGAAAACAAGAATTGCTTGATCAACATTAGCAATAGGAGGCCTAACAAGTTCATTTTTTCGATCGAATACTTCAAGCACGTATCCTTCACTTGGATTATCAGCTTGAAAGACAACTTGGTCTCCTACCAGTGGTGTAATTTTATTTTTTCTAAACACACCACGCCCGCGACATTGTGTAATCCCTTCTTCATGCTGTACATAATAAAACCCGCTTAGAGCTTTTACAATTTTTCCTTCTGGCATATAATTCTCCTTTATTTTGTATAAAGTGAAGCTGTAATTAATATGGGATGTAATATGGAATGGATTAGAATTCTTTAAATAATGATTTCAAAACCCGTCATATATACAAGGTAATATATTTAATCTACCATCAAATTTAAAATATTATTTATAACAGTATCACTTTTATAGCTTTTTGAATCATATATTTTTGCCTGTTATACAGTCCACTATATGTAGACAGCATAACAGGCAAGAGTAATGAATTCCATCCTCTCTAAAAAGAAAATGGAATTCATTATTATTGAGTTGGGTATGGTACTTCTTTGTCGATAATCGTTACACCATCTCGTACAATTTTATAGTGTCCTTTTGTACCTTCTTGAATTACAAATTCTAATGAAATAGTTGCCGCCTCTGAAATTGTTCTAGTTTCAATTGGTCTATCCATTTTTTGTTGCATATCTTCTTTATAAATTTCTATCGTTTGCGGTTTTTTCTCACCTATTATAGAAGACTCATACGGAATAGAAATATTATCTACTTTCACAGTTTTCGTTACTTTCGGCTTAGGACCCTCTGAGATGATAATCGTCACTTTATCTCCTTCTTTTAACGGCGTTCCTGGTTTTGGAGATTGCGAAATTACAAGTCCTTTATCAACAGTATCGGAATACTCTCGTTTTATATCTGGAGTTAGTTTTCTCTCATTCAAATAACCATTTACACTATTTTCAGTCCATCCTGAAAAATCACCTGGTCTAATTTGATAAGGACCTTTACTTACCCAAATTTTCAGTTCTTGTTCCGCTTCTACTACCATTTGATCCGGCGTCGGAATTTGCTCAACGATTTCACCTTTTGGTCTATCATTTTCAATATAATTTATTGTAACTTGTTTATATTTTTCTTCTAATTCAGACCTTATGCTCTCAAAATCTTTTCCTGTGAAATCACTCATCTTACTTTTCTTTTTTCCACCTGATTGATAGATAGTAATTTTAGAGTTTTCTTTCACGACTCTTCCTGCCACAGGGTCTGTTTTTATCACATCACCGGTTTCAACATCATCAGTATATACAATATTAGGTTCCGTAACCTCAAAACCCTTTTCAACTAATGTATTTACTGCTGTCGTATATTTCATACCAGCCACATCAGGAACCTTCACATCTTTTGGAATAAAGAATCCCGGAATAACAGTAAGCGCTAACGTTATTCCAATCGCTAAAAGTAAAAATGTCGTAATTAAAACTTTAAGCCATTTATTACTTCGTTTTTTCTTCTTATTTAAATCAGTTTCTTCTTTTCTTTTCTGTTCATCCACTTTACTTCCTTTTAAAACAATTGTTTCATCAGTTACATTTTCGAATAATTGTTCCTGTTGAATAATCGGAATCGCTTTTGTCGCTTCCATATCTTCCGGTATGTAAAATGGCTGCTCATTTATCCTCTCTGGATATAGCGCAGTTTCAATATCTCGTTTCATCGCATTAGCAGATTGATATCGATGAAACGGATCTTTCGCAGTTGCCTTTAATATAATATTCTCGACACTTTGCGGAATATTTTCATTCCATCTTTTTGGTGACGGAATTTCACTTTGTAAATGTTTTAAAGCTATAGCAACAGCAGATTCGCCAGAAAACGGTTGTCTTCCTGTTAACAATTCAAACATAACAATCCCTAGGGAATAAATATCTGATTGTTTATTTGCTATCCCGCCGCGTGCTTGTTCTGGTGATAAGTAATGCACCGAACCGAGTACCGAATTTGTATGTGTAATTGTTGTTGCACTTGTAGCTGTCGCAATTCCAAAATCTGTTACTTTTATTACTCCATCAGCTCGAATTAAAATATTGTGCGGTTTAATATCACGATGCACAATTTCAAAATGATGGGCGTGTGCCATGGCGGATGTTAACTGCTCCATTATATCAAGAGCTTCTCCTATCGGTAACATCCCTCGCTCAATTATGTATTGCTTCAATGTTTGTCCTGGTACATACTCCATTACAAGATAATATATACCATCTTCTTCTCCGACATCATACATATTCACAATATTTGGATGCGACAACGTTGTAACAGACTGCGCTTCTCGATGGAAACGTTTAATAAACTCTTCGTTATTTGAATAGTCGAGTCTTAATATTTTTACCGCTACATCCCGGCCCAGTATATCATCATGAGCTAAATACACATTGGCCATTCCACCGCCACCTATCATTTTCAGCAGCTTATAACGGTCATTTAAGCGTTTTCCAATCAGCACGTTGCACTTCACCTACTTTCGTTTGTCGAACCCGCATAATCAATAAGAACAAGGGTGATATTATCTTCCCCGCCACGATCATTCGCCAATTGAATGAGACGTTGTCCCTTAGTTTCAAGCTGTTCATTTAACTGTAAAACTTGTTGCATATCAGCGATAGAAACTTTATTAGATAATCCATCAGAGCAAAGAAGTAACTGATCATCTTCCTCAAGCACCAATGTTTTAACATCTAATCCGACTTTTTCTTCTGTTCCTAATGCTCTTAACAAAACATTCTTTTTTGGGTGATATTCTGCGTCTTCTTTTGAAATTTCACCATGTCTCACAAGTTCATTCACAAGTGAGTGATCTTCCGTTACAAGCGAGATTTCCCCTTCTGATACCATATAACAACGACTATCTCCTATATGACCTATTGTCACAAAATTCGGCGTACAAATCGCTATTATAAGTGTTGTTCCCATGCCATTACATTCTACATGTTGCTTGGAGTACTCATATATACGCTCATTAATAATCCCAACACTAGTATGTAACCACTCTTCTACTTTTTTTGGCTCATTCATATTATGCGTTTGCTTCCAATAATCATGGAATAATTGAATGGTCATCGAGCTAGCTACATCACCAGCTCGATGACCTCCCATTCCATCTGCTACTACCGCTAAAATATTTCCATCTAAATTGTGAAAAACTCCTGCACTATCTTCATTATGTTGACGAACTTTTCCTTTATCTGATAGAAACACGGCCTTCATCTCGTCACCTCGTCTCTTCTTTACGCTCCTTCGCACGCAACTGACCGCAGGCTGCATCAATATCATGACCTTGTTCACGGCGAATTGTTACATTCACTCCACGATCTTTTAACGTTTTTTCAAACAAGAAAATTTGTTCACGTGGCGTACGTACATAATCACGTTCAGGTACGTAGTTTACCGGAATTAAGTTCACATGACATTTTACACCTTTTAAGAGTACAGCAAGCTCTTCAGCGTGCTCAACTTGGTCATTTTCGCCTCCAAATAGTCCATATTCAAAAGTAATACGACGCCCTGTTCTATTTACATAGTATTTAATAGCTTCCATTAAATCAGGCAGCTTATAAGCACGGTTAATCGGCATTAATTTTGAACGTAATTCTGAGTTTGGAGCATGCAATGAAATCGCAAAATTAATTTGTAAGTCTTCTTCAGCGAACTTATAAATTTTCGGGATAATTCCACTCGTCGAAACTGTCATATGTCTTGCACCAATATGAAGCCCTTTCTCATGGTTAATGATGCGTAAGAATCCCATTAAATTATCGTAGTTATCAAATGGTTCTCCAATTCCCATAACAACAAGAGAACTTACACGTTCTTCTGATTCATCAAGTGCACGCTGCACTTCTACTACTTGTGCTACAATTTCTCCAGCTTCTAGGTTTCGCTTTAAACCGCCAAGCGTCGAAGCACAGAACGTACAACCAATACGACAACCCACTTGCGTTGTTACACAAATGGAATTTCCATATTCATGTCGCATTAATACCGTTTCAATAGAATATCCATCATATAATTGGAATAAGAATTTAATTGTTCCATCCGAAGACGTTTGTTTTACTAACGTGTTTAAAGTAGTAATATCAAAGGAATTCGACAATTTATCACGCAATCCTTTAGAAAGGTTTGACATATCCTCATAATTTTTTACACGTTTTTTATATAACCAATCAAAAATTTGTCCAGCACGGAATTTTGGTTCTCCTTGTTCCTTTAACCAATCTTGCATTTCATGGAGTTGTAAAGAGTAAATTGATGGTTTTTTCGTTTCTAAATTTTTCTTTTGTTTTCTCACAGTCGTTTCCACGATGCTACACCTTCTTCCTTAAACAAGCAATATAAAAGCCATCTGTTGCAAAATAATGCGGTAAAATTTGTACTTGACCTTCATCAATATACTGACTTAACTTTTCTGGCATACGCTCTTTTATCGTAGTATCCCACTCAAATTCAGGATGCTCTTGTAAAAATCGTTCTATTACTTGTTCATTTTCTATTTTCTCAATTGTGCACGTACTATAAACAAGGCGACCACCTTGTTTTAATAACGGTGCTATTTTTTCTAGTATTGCAAGTTGAATCGTCGATAATCTTTCACTATCGCCTTTATCTTTACCTAACTTAATATCAGGCTTACGTCTAATTACACCAAATCCAGAACATGGTGCATCTACTAATATTTTATCAAACGTTTCATTCGCAAAGTGTTCTTGCACTTTTCTAGCATCTAGTGCTTTTGTTTCGACATTTTCTAGACCAAGTCGCTCTGCTTGTTGTTTAATTAAACGTACTTTGTGCGCATGTAAATCAAGAGACATAACTTTACCAGTTCCTTTTAATCGCTCTGCGATGTGCGTTGTTTTTCCGCCCGGAGCAGCACAGCTATCAAGAACTACATCTCCCTCATTCGGTTCTAAAGCGCGTGCTACCAGCATAGAACTTTCATCTTGAATAGAAAGAAAACCTTTTTTGAACGCATCTGTATGCGCTACATTCCCTCTTTCAATTTGAATTGCATCATCTGACAAATCGCCACGCTTCGCTTCTATACCTTCACTAGCCAGCAACTCAATTGCTTCTTCTACTGTTATTTTATCAACATTTACACGTGCTGTTGGTACAGGTGGTAACATGTTCACTTCACACATTTTCTCTGCAGTTTCTAAACCAAATTCTGAAGTCCACTCTTGGACAAGCCAAACTGGATGACTTGTTGCAATTGCCAGACGTTCTACTGGATCCTTGATTTCATCTACAGAAGGTACCCCTTCTCTCTGAATCGAACGTAGTACACCATTTACCATACCAGCAATTCCTTTATGCCCGCGACGCTTTGCAATCTCAACCGCTTCATGAATAGCCGCTCTTTCGGGCACTCTGTCTAAATAAATCATTTGATATAAAGATAAGCGAAGCAATACTCTTACCCACGCCTCAACCTTCTTTTTTAAAAAGGGCTGTAAATAATAATCTAATGTGTCACGGCGTTGAATCGTTCCATATACAATTTCAGTTAATAAACCAATATCTTTTCTATCAATTTCATTTTTTTCAATTAGATTATTTAAAAGTAAGTTACTGTATGCACCACTTTTTTCTACTTGAATTAAACCATCAAGAGCTAATTCACGAACATTTTGTCTCATGCATTTTCTCCTAACTTCGTTCCAATTTCAGGTTTTGTGCCACGTAAAAATTGCGAACAACTCATACGCTTTTTACCAGAAGGTTGCAATTCAGTAATTTTAACACCTGTTTCATTACCAGTTGCTACAACAAAGCCATCTTCTTCGATCGCAACAATCGTACCAGCTTCAGCCGCTTTCGTTACAGGTACTTTTTCTCCCCACCATACTTTCACAACTTGTCCTGCTAAAGTTGTATAAGCAACTGGCCATGGATTCAATCCGCGAATGTGATTGTATACTTCTTCACCTGTTTTTGTCCAATCAATTTTCTCTTGCTCACGTTTTATATTATACGCAAACGTTACTTCTTCTTCATTTTGTTTAATTGGTTCTAACTTACCTTGAATTAATAAAGGTACTGTTTTAGATAGAAGGTGTGCTCCCGCTTCACTTAACTTATCGAATAACGAGCCTGTCGTTTCACGCTCTTCAATTTCCACTTCTACTTGCGTTAAGATATCACCAGCATCCAATTTTTCTACCATATACATAATTGTAATACCCGTTTTTTCTTTACCTTCCATAATTGCATAATGGATTGGTGCACCACCACGAAGCTCTGGAAGTAAAGAAGCGTGGACATTTATACATCCGTACTTCGGTGCTTCTAAAATTTCATTTGGTACAATCTGACCGAACGCAGCTGTTACAATTAAATCTGGCTCTAATGCCAATACTTTTTCATATTCATCTTTTTCACGAATTCTTAGCGGTTGTAACACTGGAATACCGTGTTTTTCTGCTTCAACTTTAACAGGTGTTGGTGTTAATACTTTTTTTCTCCCTACTGGACGATCTGGTTGCGTCACAACACCTATTACATCATAGCCATCTTCAATAAGACGACGAAGCACCGGCACTGAAAAGTCCGGTGTTCCCATAAATACTACTTTTATCATTTAAAAACCGCTCCTTTTAACACCTATTCTAATTCGTTTTCCTCATAGTATCTTGTCACTTTCGATGTAAATAACACACCGTGTAAATGATCGATTTCATGTTGAATTGCACGCGCTAAAAACCCTTCTGCTTCTAGTAAAAACACTTTACCTCGGCGATTTTGTGCACGTACTTTAATATAATCCGCACGTTCCACTTCACCATAAAGTCCCGGGAAGCTTAAACAGCCTTCGGGACCTACTTGTTCACCACGTTTTTCTAATATCGACGGATTGATTAACTCAATCTTTCCAGTATCATCACCGATATCAACTACCGCAACTTGCAAGCTTACACCTACTTGAGGCGCAGCTAAACCGACTCCGTCCGCAATTAACATTGTTTCATGCATATCTTTCAACAATTTCACTAACTTTTTATCAAAGTTAATTACTCTTTCACACGGTGCTTCTAACACTTCATTTGGATGCTTTACTATTTCTAAAACTGCCATATTTCCCTCCGCTACATTAACATTGTTGGATTAAAATCAATTGAGATTTGTAGCTCTTTTTGCATTTCTGCTTGATAATGTTCATTTACCATTTTGAGCACGTTCTTTAAGTTTGGTTCCCGTTTGTATTTTATCATGCATTGATAACGATATCTATCTTTTATCCTTGGAATTGCTGAAGCAACCGGTCCTAACACCATTGTTTGCTCTGTGCAGTGTGACCGTAAATGACCGACAATTTTTTCCGTCACTTGTACTGCCTTTAATAATTCCGGGTGAGATACCGTCACAAGTACAACATAGTAATAAGGTGGATATTGTCTCGTTCGTCTCATCTGCATTTCTTGGTCAAAAAACACATCATATTGTTGGTTCTTTGCTAACTCTATACTGTAATGTTCTGGCGTATACGTTTGAATTATAACTTCCCCTGGTAATTCATGTCTGCCTGCTCGTCCACTTACTTGCGTCAACAACTGATAAGTCTTTTCACTCGCCCGAAAATCTGGTAAGTGAAGCATCGTATCTGCAGTTAAAACTCCGACGAGTGTTACTTTAGGAAAATCTAATCCTTTCGCAATCATTTGCGTTCCAAGTAATATATCTGCTTTTTCTTCCCCGAACGCCTTTAATAATTTTTCATGCATTCCTTTGCGACTTGTCGTATCTACATCCATCCGAATGACTCGTGCTTCTGGAAATAGTTTTGTAATTTCTTCTTCTACCTTTTGTGTACCTGTACCAAAGAAACGAATATATGTACTTTGACAAGCAGGACACGCAGTCGGCATATTCTCTTCGTAACTGCAATAATGACATTTTAAACGATGGTTCATTTTATGATATGTGAGCGAGATATCACAATGCGGACATTGTACAACATACCCGCAATCCCGGCACATAACAAATGTAGAATGACCTCTTCTATTTAAAAAGAGCACCATTTGTTCTTTCTTTTCTAATCGATCTGCTATTTTTTCATGCAGTGCCTTCGAAAACATGGAACGATTCCCGTCACGAAGTTCTTCACGCATATCAACAATTTCTACTGTCGGTAAGGCTTGTTCGTTCATACGCTTTTCCATCGTTAGTAATTCGTACACACCTTTTTTCGCTCTTGCAAACGATTCAAGTGTCGGTGTCGCACTACCAAGAACGATAGGACATTTATGATACTGTCCCCTCCACACAGCTACATCCCTTGCATGATACCTCGGATTATCTTCCTGCTTATAGCTCGATTCATGCTCCTCATCAATAATAATAATCCCTAAATTTTCAAAAGGAGCAAATACAGCTGAACGTGCACCAACTACGACTTTCACTTCTTTTCTTAAAATCTTACGCCATTCATCATATTTTTCTCCAACAGACAGCGCACTATGAAGAACCGCAACTTGCGAGCCAAATCTACCTTTGAAACGATCTACCATCTGAGGTGTTAGTGCAATTTCAGGAACAAGCACAATCGCTTCTTTTCCTTTCTCGAGCACCTCTGCTATAGATTGTAAATATACTTCTGTCTTTCCACTTCCTGTAACACCATATAGTAAAAATGGATTGTAAGTTTCATTTGCAATTGATGATAAAATTGGTGCAATAACTCGCTCTTGTTCCTCCGTAAGTGGGAATGGTTTCGTTTGTTCAAAATCATCATCGTCATATGGATTCCGATATACTTCCACATACTTTTCTGAGATTAGCCCCTTTTTAACAAGTGCTTTAATCGGAGCATCTGTTATTTGCAACTCTTCTGTTATCACTTTCAACGGCACACTTTTATAATTTTCCACAAAATAATAGAGTACATCTTGTTGTTTTTTACTTTTCAGTTCAAATGCTGCTAATTCTAATTTATCTTCTGGCAACTCCGGTTGAACAACTCTTTGTTTCTTCTTTTGCACTTTATCTTTTACCTGATAAACAACTTCAATCGTACCATTTTTAATTTCTTGTTGAATTGTGCGGTATAGATGCGGCTGCGTCTCAATCGCTTCCCATTCTATCGCCTCTTTATTCTGAAATAAAAACAGTAGTTCAGGCGCTACTTCTTCTTGTTTACGAAGTTGTAGACGCTTTTTATATGTTGCTTTTATCGCTGTTGGAAGCATGACTTGAAAAGCTGAAATCATATAACATAACGTTTCACTTGTAAGCCAATATCCAAGTTTTAATAATTCCTCGTTCAAAACCGGCGTTACATCTAATATTTCATGGATTGTCTTTAACTTCTTGCTTTCTACTTCAGCCGAATCTTTGATCCCAATAATAAAACCTTGCAATTTCCTTGGGCCAAATGGAACTACTACACGCATGCCTGTCTGGACAATATCTTCCCATTTTTTAGGGATAATATAATCAAATGGTCGATCTGTCTGACGTGCAGGTACATCAACAATTACACTTGCAAATTTCATAGACGACCATCTTCTAACATCATTTCAATTTGCTTTAATATTTCACGCGCAACTTCTTTCTTCGTTAAAAGTGGTAACTCGATAATCTCTCCATCTTTTCTATACATTGTTACAATATTCGTATCTGTACCAAATCCAGCTCCTTGCGCTTTTACATCATTCGCAACAATCATATTTGCATTTTTTTCACGCAATTTTCTCGTTGCGTATTCTTCTACATTTGTCGTTTCAGCCGCAAAACCAATAAGTAACTGTTGGTCTTTCTTTTCACCTAACGTTTTTAAAATATCTACTGTTCTCTCTAGTTCAATTACAGCATCACCATTTTTCTTTTTCATTTTATTATCATGAACATATTTCGGGCGATAATCTGCAACTGCTGCTGTTTTAATGACAACATCTACGTTCTGATAATGTTGAAGTACTGCCTCTAACATATCTTGTGCAGATTCCACTTGCACTGTCGTTACATGTACTGGTGGATTTAATGCTGTCGGTCCCGAAACGAGTATGACATCAGCACCTAAGTTCGCTGCCACTTCTGCAAGCGCATATCCCATTTTTCCAGAAGAAAAATTGGTCATAAAACGAACTGGATCAATCTTTTCACGAGTTGGACCAGCAGTTATTAATATCTTTTTTCCTTGCAATGTTTTTTTTTCTGAAAAGGCCTCTTCTAACCGTGCAATAATCGCTTCTGGTTCTTCTAATCTTCCCTTCGCTACATAACCACAAGCTAAAAAACCTTCTCCAGGCTCAATAAATATATATCCTAACGTTTTTAACGTCATCATATTTTTTTGAACAATTTTATTTTCATACATATGCACATTCATAGCAGGTGCAATCCACACTGGGGCTGTAGTAGCTAACAAAGTAGTTGTAATCATATCATCTGCAATACCGTTAGCTAACTTTCCAATACAATTAGCTGTAGCTGGTGCAACAAGTACAACATCTGCCCAATCTGCTAAATCGATATGAGCAATAACAGCTGAGTCTTTCTCATCGAATGTATCCGTATATACATCATGGCGAGAAAGCGCTTGGAATGTAAGAGGTGTAACAAACTTCATTGCCGACTCACTCATCATTACTTTTACAATAGCACCAGCTTGTGTCAATTTACTCGTTAATGCAGCCCCTTTAAAGACTGCAATGCCTCCTGTTACACATAAAAGTATCTTTTTCCCTTTTAGCATATGGCTCGTCCTCTTTCTTTTTCAAACTTATAATACTGAAACAAAATTCTCAGCTCGTCAGTACCAATATTTCTTTCCTACCGTAAAAAAATAACAACCTACTTGTAAATAGGTTGTTACCGTTACATAGAAAATTATAAAGTCTATGTTTTAATTTGTCGAAAAGAAGGTCTTAATCAATTATTTTGCCTTCACTTGGTACATATTTTAATACTTCTGCATCGATTTCTTCTAATGATTTACCCACACATTTATGAGAAACAGGCTTTTCAATAACACAATTGTCCGCAAGTTGCATTTCACGTGCACGCTTTGCAGCTACTGTTACAAGTGTATATTTAGAATCGATTTTTGTTAATAATGAATCAATTGATGGATTTAACATAATTATAGACCCTCCGTCATTTCTTTATAATATTTTGCTACTCTTTCGCGGCGGCAATGTTCACCAACCACAATTGCTTTAATTCTTTCACAAGCTAATTCAACTTGATCGTTTTCTACAACATAGTCGTAAGCGTCCATCATTTCGATTTCTTCTTTCGCTACCGTTAAACGATTTTCAATAACATCTTCAGTTTCTGTACCACGGCCGACAATACGGTTCTTTAGTTCAGATAAACTTGGGGGTGCTAAGAAAATAAATACACCTTCTGGGAAAGCTTTCTTAACTTGAATTGCTCCTTGCACTTCAATTTCTAAGAATACATCTTTTCCTTCTTGTAATGTTTTTTCAACATAGTCAATCGGTGTTCCGTAATAATTACCTACGAACTCAGCCCACTCAAGTAATTTTTCATTACGAATCATTTCCTCAAATTCTTCTCTCTCTTTAAAGAAATAATCCACACCATCCACTTCACCTTCACGTGGCTTACGTGTCGTTACTGAAATGGAGTACTGAAAACGTGTATCCTCATGACTAAACAGCTCTTTTCGAACCGTTCCTTTACCAACCCCAGAAGGTCCTGAAAGAACGATGAGCAATCCTCTTCTACTTCTCATAAATATGTAAAACCTACCCTTCCTCACTTAAATCTTCTTTATTATTCAAACGATGTGCAATCGTCTCTGGCTGAATTGGACTTAATACAACATGCCCATCATCCATAACAATAACCGCCCTTGTTTTTCTCCCATACGTAGCATCAAGTAAAGCATTATGTTCGCGTGCTTCCTGTACTGTTCGTTTAATAGGAGCTGACTCCGGACTTACAATAGCAATAATTCGATGAGCAGATACAATATTTCCGTATCCAATATTTAAAAACCGCATGGCCATAGTTTGCGCCTCCTAGTAAGTCTATCCGATTTCTCCACCACGTATAACTTTATATATTTTTTGAAAGCTACTCAATATTTTGTACTTGTTCACGAATTTTTTCAAGGTTATTTTTCATTTCTACAACATATTTTGAAATTGTTAAGTCATTTGCCTTAGAACCAATCGTATTAATTTCTCTATGCATCTCTTGCACGATGAAATCCATTTTTCTTCCAACAGGTTCTTCAATCTGCAGTGTTTCACGAAATTGCTCTAAATGACTTTGCAAACGAACTAACTCTTCGTGAATATCACAACGTTCTGCAAAGATTGCGACTTCTGTTAACAATCTTTGTTCATCTAGATCTTGATTATGTAATTCTTTTAAGCGATTTTCTAATCGTTCACGATATTTTTGTGTAACAATCGGTGCATGCGGAATAACTGCATTTACACAATTGTGAATCTCTTGTAAACGATACGCTATATCTTTATGTAATCGTTCTCCTTCGCCATCTCTCATCGTTTTTAACATATGAGCAGCTTGGCGAACAGCCTCATATAAACTGTTCTCAAATTGTTCATTTACATTTTCAGCTTCTTCAATCGCTGTTACTTCTGGCATTGCCATTAATTGCCCGAGTGTAATAGAATCTTGTAATTGAAATTTTCCTTTTATATCTTCCATAATCGATTGGTACTGCTCAAGAAGCGACCAATTCACACTTAATTTTCTTTCAACAAGCCCTTCACCCGTTATACTAATAGACACTTCAATGCGTCCACGTCGAACTTGCTGTGCAATTATTTTACGAATTTTGTCTTCAAATACCATCATTTGCTTCGGAAGTCGAATACTCATCTCTAGAAAACGGTGGTTCACTGATTTCATTTCTACTGTAATTTGAAAAGTACCATTTTCCACTTTCGACCTTCCAAATCCTGTCATACTACAAATCATTTTTATCACATCCAAGCCATGAAATAACTCAATGAAAAAGGTAATAGAGACAAGGCTCTACTACCTTCTGTAAATTATATCACATTTTCATATCATTGACTATTTCAAGTTTAATCCCTTCTTATATAATACTGGCTTTTCTTTCTTCCCCTTTTTCCCTGTTAATAAAGAACCTACTAATAAGAAGGTCGGAATTGATGACAAACCTCCAATTAACAACCAATCTCTTGCTTGTATTGGCATCGTGCTAAAAATCGGTTGTAACGGTGGGTAATATATAACGACGAGCATGAGTAGTAATGAAATGATAACCGCCCCTACTAAATACACATTTCCAAATGGATTGCGGTGAAAAACAGAATGCTCACTTCGGCAATCAAATACATGAATAAGCTGAGCAAGTACCAACGTTGCGAATGCTACAGTTTGTGCATATTTCAGTTCATTTGGATGTTGATTATATGCAATAATAAACGCCACTAACGTCACTGCTCCAATTAGAAAGCCACGGCTTAAAATTTTCCATGCAAGCCCTCTAGCAAATACCCCTTCTTTCGGATGACGCGGCGTTCTCTTCATCACGTCTCCTTCAGCCTTATCCAAACCTAGTGCCATCGCCGGTAAACCGTCAGTAACTAAGTTCACCCATAAAATTTGGATTGGAACCATCGGCAGCGGCAATGCAAGTAACATCGCAAATAACATGACTAAAATTTCTCCTACGTTCGATGCTAATAAATAACGAATAAACTTACGTATATTCTCGTATATATTTCTACCTTCTTTAATTGCTGATTTAATCGTAGCAAAATTATCGTCCAGCAAGACAAGAGATGATGCTTCTTTCGCAACGTCTGTCCCTGTAATTCCCATCGCAATCCCAATATCCGCTGTTTTTATAGCTGGAGCATCGTTCACCCCATCACCTGTCATCGCTACTATATGTCCTTTATTTTGCAAAGCCTTAACAATTTTCAATTTATGTTCTGGTGATACACGAGCAAATACATACGTATCTTCTACAACATTTTCTAGTTCTTCTACATCCATATTTGCGAGTTCTACTCCTTCAACAACGTGTCCACCTTGTGGTAAAACCCCTAATTGTTCCGCAATCGCCATTGCTGTCACTTTATGATCACCTGTAATCATCACTGTTCGAATACCAGCTTCTCTGCACTCTTTTACAGCCTGCTCTACTTCTGGTCTTGGTGGATCAATCATACCTTGTATCCCAACTAACATAAAATCCTTTTCAACGTCTCTTTCATGTTCGGTAGAATCTGTTACTTTTAATGGTTTAAATGCAACTGCAATTGTTCGCAGCGCTTGACTACCTAAACTATGAATAGCCGCCTGTACTTCTTTTCTATACAATTCACTTATTGGTTGCTGCTTATCTCCCCATAAAATCGTTTGACTCATTTGCAGAAGGACATCTGGTGCTCCCTTCGTAACGACAAACTTTTTCCCTTCTCTATCTCGTACAATAACACTCATCATTTTTCGAGTTGAATCAAACGGAAATTCACGAATGATTTCAAATTTCCCTTTCAGTGCCTCACGCGTTATCCCCGCTTTCATTGCTGCAGCTACAAGCGCCCCCTCTGTTGGATCTCCATCTAATACATACGCCTTTTTCTTTTGAATAATATTTGCATTGTTACATAGTGAACCAAATGTGAGTAGTTGATATAGTGCTTTCGTCTTAGCTGGATCAACTTCTTTTTCACCTTTCAGAAAGGATCCATTAGGTTCATACCCTTGACCTGTCACTTTCCACAACTCTCCACCTGACCACATATGTGTTACCATCATTTTGTTTTGCGTCATCGTCCCTGTTTTATCAGAGCATATAACAGAAGCACAACCTAACGTTTCTACCGCTGGTAATTTCCTTACAATCGCTCTCTTTTTTATCATACGCTGTACACCAAGCGATAAAGCTACTGTAACAATTGCTGGCAATCCTTCTGGAATAGCAGCAACAGCTAGCGACACGCCAGCTAAAAACATATGATATACTTCATTCCCTTGATACACACCGGCTAATACAACAAGCGCTGTCAAAACAAGTGCCACAATAATTAATATTTTTCCGAGTTGTTCTAATCTTCGTTGCAGTGGTGTTTCCATTTGCTCTGCGTTTTGTAACATATTTGCAATTTGGCCCATCGCTGTATTCATACCAGTTGCTACAACGACCCCTGTTCCAGCTCCTCGTGTAATCATCGTACCCATAAAAGCCATATTTTTTTGATCACCAATTGAAACATCTTGCCCTTGCAATGCTTCTACCTTTTTCTGCACCGGTACTGACTCCCCTGTCAAAGCTGATTCTTCGATATATAAACTCGATGCCTCAACAAGACGTACATCAGCTCCAATACGATCGCCACTAGAAAATTTAATAACATCACCCAAAACGAGTGCTTTAGACGGTGCCTTTACCCACTTTCCATTCCGCAGTACAGTAACTTGCGGGGCGGCTAGCTCTTTTAAAGCTTCCAATGACTTTTCAGCCTTTCTTTCTTGGAAAAATCCGAGAATACCGTTGATAATAACAATTGCAACAATCGCAATCGAATCAATGTATTCCCCTAAAAAAGCCGAAACGATTGTTGCACCAAACAAAACAAGTACCATGAAATCTTTAAATTGCGCTAAAAAGACCATTAGTGCAGAAGGCCTTTTTGCTTCATCTAATTCATTTGTACCAAATTTCTTTATTCGCCCTTCTGCTTCTTTCTCTGTAAGTCCAACCTTCACATTCGTATTCGTTCTTTCTTCCACTTCATGTGCGCGCATTCCATACCAGTTCATCCTGCTATCGACCTCCTGATTCCAGACATACTCTATTGAAAGCTTATTCAGCCTCGTCCAAAAAAATGCTATAATTAACTTTTAGTTAGAAAGGAGTGTTTTTATGGCATTCGATGGATTATTTACAAGAGCAATTACACATGAAATTGCAAATTCTCTTTACACGGGGAGAATTTCCAAAATATATCAACCTTCAAAATATGAGATTTTATTACATATTCGAGCAAACGGAAAAAATCAAAAACTGATTCTTTCCGCTCATCCGACATATGCACGTTTACACTTAACAAATCAAAATTACGATTCACCTGCACTTCCGCCAATGTTTTGTATGCTTCTCCGTAAACATCTAGAAGGTGGATTCATTGAAAAAATTGAACAAATTGATTTAGAGCGTATTATTCAAATCACAGTTCGCAGCAGAAATGAAATTGGTGATGAATCGCTAAAAACATTAGTAATTGAAATAATGGGACGACATAGTAACATCATTTTAGTAGACACAAAAACAAACAATATTTTAGATAGCTTAAAACACGTTTCTTTAGCAGTAAACCGACATCGAACTGTATACGCTGGAGCTGAATATGTTGCGCCACCAGCACAACATAAAATTAACCCACTTCAGATTGAAACAAATGAGGAATTTATTAGACCGCTAGACTTTTTATCTGGGAACATGGATAAACAGCTTGTCGGCACCTTTACGGGAATATCGCCGTTATTCGCAAAAGAAGTCGTGAAAAAAGCTGGCATGGTAAATGAAAAAGCATTGGCGGACGCATTTTTCTCCATACAAAAACCATTATTAACTCATACATATTCACCAACGATGACTACTTCAAATGGGAAAGAATTCTTTTATCTTTTCCCTCTTGCACACTTGCAAGGTGAAAACAAGACGTTCTCATCTGTTAGTGAATTGCTAGACCGTTTCTTTTTCGGAAAAGCAGAGCGCGACCGTGTAAAACAACAAGCTCATGATTTAGAACGCTTTATGCAAAACGAAAAAAATAAAAATGAGAAAAAACTCATTAAACTAGAAAAAACATTACAAGATGCCGGAAAAGCAGATAAATATCAACTATTTGGAGAACTACTTACAGCCAATATGTACGCTTTGAAAAAAGGTGATAAAGATATTGAAGTCGTTAACTATTACGATGAAAATGGCGGAACTGTAAAAATCACATTAGATCCTTTAAAAACGCCATCTGACAATGCGCAACGCTATTTCCAAAAGTACCAAAAAGCGAAAAATTCAGTTGTTGTTGTAGAAAAGCAAATCGAAAAAACAAATGAAGAAATTCTTTACTTTGATAGCCTACTTCAACAAATGGAAGCTGCTTCTTCAAAAGATATTGAAGAAATTCGTGAGGAATTAGCTGAAGAAGGTTATATGCGCAATCGTAAAACGAAAAACGCAAAGAAAAAGCCTACTAAACCAGTATTAGATAAATATGTAGCAAGTGATGGCACAGAGATTTTCGTTGGTAAAAATAATAAACAAAATGATTATTTAACAACGAAATTTGCCCGCCGCGATGAAATTTGGCTACATACGAAAGACATACCTGGTTCTCATGTTGTCATTCGTTCTTTAGAGCCTGCTGAAGAAACTTTACTAGAAGCTGCAAAAATTGCTGCCTATTATAGTAAAGCAAAAGAGTCTAGCTCTGTACCTGTTGATTTCACCAAAATACGCCATGTCAAAAAACCGAGTGGTGCAAAACTTGGTTTTGTTACGTACGACAATCAGCAAACCGTATATGTAACACCGGATGTTGATACTGTAATGAAATTAAAAGCGTAAATACAAAAATGCGTTGCTCATAAGCAACGCATTTTTGTATTCGTTCAGACTAGTTCATATACCCATTCACTAATTCATAACATCTTTCTTTTGTCATTTTATATTTTTCATCTGCAGCTTCAATATATTTCATCGTACCATTATTTTTATCCGTAGCAATTGCTTTAACCTTACTTTCCTTTTCTTTCACCCACGCAATTTGTTTCGTTTTTAACGACTGGAATGCATCAGGAGACATCGTAGTTTTTAATGTACTGTAAATTTCATTTAGTTTATTATCCCACAGTTGATAATTTCCTTCTATTTCATTTACTATATCATTTGTTGACATGACATTTGTATGCTTTTCTTGGTTTTCTAGAGCGGATAATTCATTTAGAACTTTAGTTTTACCTACCGCTGACGAATTTTCTTTTTTTGAATTCGTATACGTACTAGAATCATTTCCCTTAACTGTTTCTTGCTCTTGAATATAATCTTTTTTCGTTATCTTTTCTTGCTCTTCATCATCTACATTTGGAGTAATAACTGAGGTTTGGGCGTCGATAGCAACTACTCCGTTACTTTCTTTAAAAATATATTTCTTATTTCCACTATTCTCTTCTCTAACGAAAGAAACATTCTTGAACCCTTGTACTCTAAGAAGTTCTTTAGCTTCTTCTTTAGTTAACTTTAAATCTACTGGCGTATTTGATGACCATCTATCCATTAACCATTTTCCATCGGTATACACTAAAACAAATTCCCACATCTCCGCTTCATTCCCCATATCATTTGCAAGAGTAAGCGTCTCAATCTTTAAAACATCATTTTTCTGTGAATAAGTTGTCCTCACGTCCGGCTCAATATGAATCGGAAATGGTAACATATCAGTTTCCCTTGATTTATTAAATGTATCAAGCAATCCTGGAAGCTCCTTGTCCACAAACTTATCTGAAACTAATCCCTTAACGCCTTTTTTAGCGGTACCTAAATCTCCAGGATTATTTCGGCTCCATCCATTTTCTTTTTCCATCTCACTAAATGCATCTGCTATTGCATCTACACTCTTTCTTACAATCTTTTTCACTTCTTTTTCTGTCACTTCTGGCGCTTCATCAAGCTGTTCAATTGTTTCATTTACTTGAACTTTGTTTTCATCTTTTTCACACCCTGTTACAACTAGCATACTAGCAGCCAAGCAAAATGACATTACTTTACTTAGTTTCTTCATGTACTCACAATCCTTATTCCTTCATATTCGTTACGTTTCCCTATCTTCGAGAGAAATCCAACAATTACCTATTATATCAATAACAATTATTTATTTGTATATTAAATTTTATATTAGAACAAAACAAAGGACATACTTTCAAAATATATATACTAAAAAATCTCTTATCCTGTTCTTCCATATTGTCAAAAAAACTGACAGTGCTATTTCGAATTTGTATAAATTTTTTGACAACTTGCAAAGAAAGTGAAATTTAGATCGATATTTTTCTCATTCTCCCACTGATAATTGAAATAATCTGTATTTCACGAGCACCCCTCCACCCACAAATAGCAAGTTAAATTTCCTAGCTAAAATACATGCAATTTCTGCTATCTTTTCTCTAAAAACATTTTTTTGGCACACTATTTGCTTTATTCAATACTGTGAATAGGGGGAATTAACATGACTTTAAAAATTAATAAAATCCAAAATCAACTACATAATTACGGAATTGACGGATTACTCATTACCAAAAAAGAAAATCGCCAATATGCAACAGGCTTTACTGGTAGTGCTGGCGTCGTCTTAATCTCTGCGGATACAGCTGTTTTTATAACTGATTTTCGCTATGTAGATCAAGCGAAGTCACAAATAAAAGATGTGGAAATCATTATGCATAAAGGAAATTTAGAAAAAGAAATTGCAAATCAAGTATCGAAATTAAACATTCAAAAACTAGGAATTGAAGAAAACAACATGACATTGCAACAATATAAAAACTTACAAAAATACGTACAGGCGGAAATGGTTCAAGTGTGCGAAATTATCGAAAATATTCGTATTATTAAAGACACTCCTGAAATAGAAACAATGAAAATCGCTGCTAATATCGCTGACGAAGCATTTCACCACGTCCTTACGTTTCTAAAACCAGGACTAAGTGAAAATGATGTACGAGATGAGTTAGAATTTTTCATGCGAAAAAAAGGGGCTACATCCTCATCATTTCAAATTATTGTAGCTTCTGGCGTTCGTTCTTCTCTTCCTCATGGAGTTGCATCAAATAAAATAATTGAACGAGGAGACATCGTTACATTAGATTTCGGTGCACTTTACGACGGATACTGTTCCGATATAACTCGTACTGTAGCGATTGGGGAACCATCGGAAAAATTCAAAAAGATATACAGTGTTGTACTTGAAGCATTAAAACGTGGAACGGAAGCAATTAAACCTGGAGAGACTGCGAAAAGTATCGATGATATAACAAGAGATTACATTACAGAGCGTGGATATGGTCAATATTTTGGCCACTCTACTGGGCATGGTCTTGGTTTAGAAATACACGAACCTCTTCGCCTATCCCAAGAAAGTAAGGCTACTCTAAAAGAAGGTATGGTTGTTACAGTTGAACCAGGTATTTACATACCAAACTGGGGCGGTTGTAGAATTGAAGATGATATCGTCATTACAAAAGATGGCTATGAGGTTATTACAAAATCAAATCGGGAACTAATTGTTATTCCTTGTTAAAATCATGCCCCTTTTTAAAAGGAGTTTTTCTCTACACATAGAATTCTTTCTCTGGAGTCATCGTTTAAAGAGGGGGGGGAATTTTAATTGAATTTTGTAATCGACAAGATAGATGGTTTACAAGTTGAATTTTCCAAACTTGTTTCCATGATGAATTACGCACGCTATACAACAATGCAAGCGGTGGAAGGTTTAACAATGGAAGAACTTGATTATTTATATGATGAGGAAGCAAATTCAATTGGCATGTTATTATACCATATGGCCGCTATTGAATTTTACTACCAGATTCATACTTTTGAAGACCGTGAACCAACGGAAGTTGAATTGGAACGTTGGTTACCTGCTATTAAGTTAGGAGATCTTGGCCGCGAGAAAATAAAAGGAAACTCGATAGAATTTTACATAAACACATTACAAGAAGTACGTTCCAAAACGATCGAGACTTTTCAATCGTTACCTGATGAATGGTTATTTAAAACGACAGACTTTTGGTATGATAAACCAGCCAACAACTACTTTAAATGGTTTCATGTTTTTGAAGATGAAATCAATCATCGTGGACAAATTCGTTTAATTAAAAAGATGCAAAAAGCTCATTCAGTAAAGTAAGAAAATGCCACCGAATAAGGTGGCATTTTCTTTTATTCATTAACGAATAACTTCTCGTTTACTTTTTTAGCGACTACCGCTATCGAAATTAAAATGCATATTAAATATAGCAATCTTACAATAAATACCCCCCCTTGAAACATTACAATGCCATCTATTATTTCATTTCCTTTCAATAACAAAAACGGAATCGTGCTAATTATAATGACGAACTCGATGCTGAAAACAATTTTCTTTTTTCGACTACATGCTTTCCACTCATCCCAGCGATACATAGAAGCAAAAATCAATACTCCTATACATAATATAACTGGTACCCATTCACTTTTAAGAAATTGCCCTGAAATAACTGATAATAGTAAACAAACGAGCACACCATAATACCCTATTTTCTCTCTCATACGTACTCCTCCCCCATTCTACTTCGCCTTTAATATTTAACTTGCTATGCTTATAACAATTCTTAGAAAAATAACAACTACAATTACAATATAAAGACCTTTTGCAGAAGACATCCATTCTTGAAAAATAGACATTTTCTCCATCTGTTTCTGCCCTTCTATTAAAATAAACCCTATGAAAAATGAGCAAACAACAATGATACCTATCATAATCCCAATACTTTTCTTGCTATATTGTTTTATATCATCCCAGTTATATAACAGAACAAAAACAAATCCGAAAACTGGTAAGATACTTATCCATTCATTGTTTGTAAACAGATTTAAAATGATTAATAGACTACAAGATATGATGAATCCCCAAAATCCAATTTTTTTGCGCATAAACCCTCCTTAAATTCCATTTTTAGGATTAATTGTATTGTAACATCCATTTTCTCTCCTTACCATTACAGTACATGAAATTTCATTTTTTTCTTTTTCCTAAACTCACATACTTTCACTGCTTTCATACAATAAACTACACGAATGCCTAAAGGATGTGAATGTTATGGGAGTTGAATTAACGCTGTTGCACGCTCTCTATATTCTTTGTTTACTCACTATTATTACCTTTTTTATTCTCCGAAAAGATACGACTATTATTTGTATCGTTTTTATCTTTTTATTAGCATTAACCGCTACAAGCTCTATCCCTCTTGCTATTAGCGGTATTTTTCAAAGTTTCATTTACGCCATCACTGAGCTATTACCAACTATATTAATCATCTCCATTATCGTATCCATGAGCAATCTACTCGTTCATACCGGCATAAATGATACGATGATTTCACCATTTACAAAGATGATTCGTACACCTACCCTCGCCTACTGGATTATCGGCCTTTTGATGATGACAATTTCTTTCTTCTTTTGGCCTTCTCCAGCTGTCGCCTTAATGGGAGCTATTTTATTACCCGTCGCTGTACGCGTCGGTCTTCCGCCAATTGGAGTGGCAATTGCTATGAACTTATTCGGTCATGGGATTGCTTTATCCGGCGACTTCGTTATACAAGGCGCACCAAAATTAACCGCAGACGCTGCTGGTCTTCCTGTTTCTAGCGTTGTTTCTGCCAGTATTCCGCTCGTAATTGTTATGGGCATTGTGACAACTTCCGTCGCATTTTTCTTCTTACGAAAAGAATTTCATACAGGACTATCCTTGCAAGATTCCTCTTCATCAACTGAACCATCTAAAACTACTATTTTATTATCTCCTCACATAAAGAAATGGCTCGCCATATGTATCCCTATCATATATACCCTTGATATTCTTTGTATGATTCAATTTAAACTACAAGGAAGCGATGCAACTGCACTTATCGGTGGAACGACTGTTATTATGATTATCATTATTTCTCTCATCGCCTACAAAGGAAATGGATTAAATAAAACGACCGATTATTTCATAGAAGGGCTTCAATTTGGATTTAAAATTTTCGGACCTGTTATTCCAATTGCTGCACTTTTTTATTTAGGAGATAGCGGCTTTGTGAAAATTATCGGGGACTATTTACCGAAAGGTTCCCACGGAATCATTAACGACTTAGGAATCGCCTTATCTCAAACTGTTCCTTTAAATCAATATGTATCGGCAGGGACATTAACTATTGTTGGTGTCATTACCGGCTTAGATGGATCTGGTTTTTCAGGTATATCACTTGCTGGTTCAATTGCAAATCTTTTCGGCACAGCACTTGGTCATGGAACAGCTACATTAACAGCACTCGGACAAATTGCAGCAATATGGACCGGGGGCGGGACGTTAATCCCTTGGGCGCTTATTCCTGCTGCTGCCATTTGCAAGGTAGATCCATTTGAACTTGCACGCCGAAACTTTTTACCAGTTGTGATTGGCTTAATTGTCACCACGATCGTTGCGATGTTTATTCTATAACGTAGGCAAGTATTCTCTTTCTTACGTTTTTTCTTGTAAAATTCATCATGAATTACTCGTTTTCAAGAGGGATTCGTTATTACTTAGCGAAATTATATTAGGAGAGTAATTATTTCAAAACGTTTACGAGAAACAGATTACTGCAATTAGAAAAGGGGACATAACTATGAATGAATTGATTTTCGTCTTATTAATTTGTCCATTACTTATCTTTATCGTTTCTGTTATTGGAACACGTAGAACGAAAACGTATTACGTAATGCCGGTTGTAACGTTTGCTAGTTTTTTAATAATAGGTGTTATCGCCTTTACTCCAAAATTTTTCTTTTGGGTTGGCATGTACAGCATCTTCTCATTTATCGTTTCTTACATGACGCTCTTGTTTGTGAGAGGATATGAGGTTGCGGAAAACGCTAAATAGCTATTAACGAGGAGATTGTCATATGATTTTCTTTGATGTCGATGGAACTTCACTTGATTATGAGGCCGCTGAAAGAAATGGTATTATAGATTTCTTTCAAGTATATAGTACTATTTTTTCAGGTAATGAATTAGAGGCCACGAAAGTCTGGCATGAATTATCCGAAGAATATTTCAACAAATTTTTATCCAAGGAATTATCTTTTCAAGAACAACAAGGGATGCGAATATACCATTTATTTAAAACATATGGAATAAACTTATCACCCGAGGAGTCTCAGCACAGATTCAATCAATATATAGAACTATATAAGAACAACTGGGCCGCGTTTGAAGATGTACACTATACATTACAGACCTTAAAGCAAGAAGGGCACTCATTAGGTATCATTAGTAATGGTGACTATGAACAACAAGTCGAAAAATTAACTGCTCTAAACATTCTACAATATTTCAATTACATATCTACTTCTAGTGAAATTGGTGTATCGAAACCAGACCCTGAAATTTTTCAAAGAACTGTATTACAATTGAATCTTGAAATGAAAGATTGCTATTATATTGGTGATCGATTAGAAACAGATGCAATTAGTAGTACAGTAGCTGGAATGCAAGGGATATGGTTAAATCGGGATAACTTGCAACTCAAATGTGATGTTCCTACTATCTGTTCGTTACATGAAATTATAACAATGATATAAAAAGACGACCACGTTCCCCCGCGGTCGTCTTTTTTCGTGTTACGCTGTGATCCAAGCTTCATTAGCTGGATTTTTACGCCACTCTTGTAATTTTTTCGTTTCAGCTTGTCCGATCATACCTTTTTCTGCTGCAACTTCAGTTAATGCACTATAATCACTTAAAGAATATGATGCTACGTTCGCTGCTTCTAGTTTTTCTTTTCCTGCTTCAAGCTCGTATGTGAAGATTGATACGATTCCTAATACTTCACAGCCAGCTTCGCGAAGTGCTTCTACACATGTAATTGCACTACCGCCAGTTGAAATTAAGTCTTCTACTACTACTACTTTTTGACCTTTTTCAGCTTTTCCTTCGATTTGGTTCCCTTTACCGTGACCTTTTGCTTTACTACGTACGTAGCACATTGGTAAATCCATACGATCGCTTACCCATGCAGCGTGCGCAATACCAGCTGTTGCTGTTCCTGCAATAACTTCTACAGTTGGAAAGTGCTCTTTAATTAACTCTTCTAATCCAGCTGCAATCGCTTGACGTACTTTTGGATAGGATAAAGTTAAACGGTTATCACAATAAATTGGTGATTTCATACCTGAGGACCATGTGAATGGATCATTCGGTTGTAAAAATACTGCTCCAATTTCTAATAAATGCGATGCGATTTCTTTTTTCATACTGTTACACCTTCCCACTGTTGTTTTACTGTTTTATACGCTTCAAGCGGATTTTCTGCTTTTGTAATACTACGTCCAACTACGATGTAGCTTGAGCCAAGTTCCCTCGCACGTTTCGGTGTTGCTACGCGCACCTGGTCATTTACATCATCGCTTGCAAGACGAATCCCCGGTGTTACTGTTACAAATTCATTTCCGCATACTTCACGTAATTTTGGAACTTCAAGCGTTGAGCAAACAACGCCATCCAGTCCACTTTCTTTCGTTAATTTTGCATAATGAGCAACCGCTTCTTCTAACGTTTTCTCAATGCCGATCTCTTTTTTCATCATAGCTTCCGAAGTGCTTGTTAGTTGTGTAACTGCAATACAAATCGGTCTCTCTTTTCCTTCTTGCTTACCTTCCTCTAATCCCTCAATCGCAGCTTTCATCATACTGCTTCCCCCAGCAGCATGAACATTTACCATATCAACATCTAGACTAGCTAGGCTACGCATAGCGCTTTTTACCGTATTTGGAATATCATGAAGTTTTAAATCTAGAAAGATCTTATGCCCTTTTTCTTTTAAGTACGTAATAATCGCAGGGCCTTCTTTGTAAAATAACTCCATACCAACTTTGACAAATAACTCTTCCCCTTCAAAGTGGCGCAAGAATTGTTCTACATCTTGTTTCCCCGGAAAATCTAGTGCAACGATTAACGACTGTGACATGTTTGCTTCCAGCTCCTTCCTTGACATTCCGAAATGTGATCAAATCCTAATTCATCTAGTAATGCTGGTAACTCTTCAATAATTGTCGGACATACGAACGGATCGATAAAGTTCGCTGTACCAACTGCAACTGCGCTTGCGCCAGCGTAGAAGAATTCAATTACATCTTCCGCTGTTTCAATACCACCCATTCCGATAATTGGAATGTTAACCGCTTGGCTTACTTCATGTACCATACGAATTGCTACTGGCTTAATCGCAGGACCTGATAATCCGCCTGTACGGTTTGCTAAAATTGGTTTAGCTGTTTTTAAATCTAGACGCATACCAAGCAATGTATTAATCATCGTTAAACCATCTGCACCTGCATTTTCAATCGCTTTTGCAATTTCCACAATGTTTGCCACGTTCGGTGACAACTTCACATATACAGGTACTTCAGAAACCTCTTTTACTCGCTTCGTTAAATCAGCAGCAATTTCAGGATTTGTACCAAAGGCGATACCACCTGTTTTTACGTTCGGACAAGAAATGTTTAATTCTAGCGCATGGACATTAGGCGCTTTAGAAATTTCCTTTGCAACCGCCACGTAATCCTCAGCTTGTGAGCCTGCAACGTTCGCAATGATTGGAAGATCAAATTGTTCGAGAAAAGGTAATTCAGAATTCATTACTTTTTCTAATCCTGGGTTTTGAAGTCCGATTGCATTTAACATGCCGCCCGGTGTTTCAGCAACACGAGGCGTCGGATTTCCATAGCGTGGTTGTTCTGTCGTCGCTTTGATCATGATTGATCCTAGTACACTTAAATCGTAAAACTGTGCATATTCACGACCAAATCCAAAGCATCCAGATGCCGGTATAATTGGATTTTTCAATGATAATCCTGGTAATTCAACTTGCAATCTGTTCATAGTACAACCTCCCCGATTGGAAATACTGGTCCGTCGCTACACACCTTCTTGTAAGAATGTCCACTTGGATCTTCTTGTAAGTGGCATACACATGCGAAACAAGCTCCAATACCACAGCCCATACGTTCTTCTAATGAAATATAGGCTTTTTTCTCTTTGTAACGTCCTTCTAATGCACGAAGCATCGCTAACGGACCACATGAATAAAGAATATCAAAGTCAATTCCGTAATTATCAATTACATCTGTGACAAATCCTTTTGTACCGTGTGTACCGTCTACTGTCGCAACGTACGTATCACCAAGTTCTGCAAATTTTTCTTCATAGAAAACAACATCTTTCGTTTGAAAACCTAAGATGTGAATTACGCGTACACCTTTTGCAACGAGGCGCTGTGATAATTCATAAAGTGGTGGTACACCAATTCCCCCGCCTACTAGTAAAGCTGTTTGACCAGCTTCTGCTTCTTCTACAGGAAAACCGTGTCCTAATGGTCCTAGTACGTCTACCATTTCACCTTGTTTTCTAGTTGCTAATGTTTTTGTCCCTTGTCCTTCTGCACGATATAGCATTGTAAATTCGTTCTTCTCTTGATCTACATTACAAATACTAATCGGGCGGCGCAGAAGGGGCGCAATGCCCTCTGCTACCTTAATGTGCACAAACTGCCCTGGTTCGTTCATTTGCTGTACTAAAGTTCCTTGAAGCACTAATTCGTAAATGTTTTTTGCGATTTCTTTTTGATTAACGACGATCATATTTTGCTTTTGCATCATGCATGTACCACCTCGTGACGCTTTGTTTGCGTAATTTCTTTCATTGAATGAGCTGAGAATGTCATAGATTCTAATACTCGTAAGATTGCTCTCGTTGTATCAAGTGATGTTAAGCAAGCCACACCATTTTCTACTGATTCACGGCGAATGCGGAAACCATCACGCGCTGGTTGTTTGCCTTTTGTTAATGTATTGATTACAAACTGTGCTTTTCCTTGACGGATAATATCAAGTAAGTTGTATTCTTCAGAATCAATTTTATTAACAACTTGCACTGGAATGTTTTGCTCTGCTAACGATTGTGCTGTTCCAGCTGTTGCTAATAAGTTATAGCCGATTTCGTGGAAACGTTTTGCAATTTCCATTGCTTCTTCTTTATCTTTATCCGCTACAGTGATGATTACTGATCCGTGCGTTGGGATGTTAATTCCTGAAGCAACTAACCCTTTGTATAATGCTTTTTCAAGTGTTAAGTCTTTCCCCATTACTTCCCCTGTTGATTTCATTTCAGGTCCTAATGTTGTATCAACTGAACGTAGCTTCGCAAATGAGAATACCGGTGCTTTTACATACACTTCTTTCTCTTCTGGGTGATAACCAGTTCCATATCCTTGTTCTACAAGATCTTGACCTAAAATAACTTTCGTTGCAACATTCGCCATCGGTACGCCTGTAATTTTACTTAAGAATGGTACTGTACGGCTCGCACGTGGATTTACTTCAATTACATACACTTCATCTTTGAATACTACAAACTGAATGTTTAGTAATCCAACAATGTTTAAACCTTTTCCAAGTGCAATTGTATGCTCAATAATTTGTTCTTTCAGTTTTGCAGATAAGCTTTGTGGTGGATATACTCCGATTGAGTCACCAGAGTGAACTCCAGCGCGTTCAATATGTTCCATAATACCTGGAATGAATACATTCTCACCGTCTGAAATTGCATCTACTTCAATTTCTTTACCAACCATGTATCGGTCGATTAATACTGGGTGATCAGCGTGAACTTTAACCGCATTTTTCATGTAGTGCAACAGTTCTTCTTGACGATATACGATTTCCATCGCACGTCCACCTAGTACGTAAGATGGTCTTACTAATACTGGATAACCAATTTTGTCAGCGATTGCTACCGCTTGCTCTACAGTCGTTGCCGTTTTACCAACTGGTTGCGGGATACCAAGCTGTGTTAGAGCTGCCTCAAACTTATCACGATCTTCTGCACGGTCTAAATCTTCAAGTGATGTTCCTAAGATTTTCACACCATGAGCCTCTAATTTAGCAGCTAAGTTAATTGCCGTTTGTCCACCGAATTGGACGATAACACCTTCTGGCTTTTCTAAATCGATAATGTGCATTACATCTTCGATTGTTAATGGTTCAAAGTATAATTTATCAGAAATACTGAAGTCTGTTGAAACTGTTTCTGGATTGTTATTAACAATGATTGCCTCATAGCCAGCTTCTTTAATTGCCCATACAGAGTGAACTGTTGCGTAGTCAAACTCAACCCCTTGACCGATACGGATTGGACCAGACCCTAGTACAACAACACTCTTACGATCTGTTCTAACCGATTCATTCTCGTCACCATATGTGCTGTAGTAGTATGGTGTTGCAGATTCAAACTCTGCCGCACAAGTATCTACCATTTTATAAACAGGAGTGATATTGCTTTCTTTACGCATATCGTAAATTTCACGCTCTGTTTTGTTCCAAGCTGCTGCAATGTAGTGATCGCTGAAACCCATTTCTTTCGCAGTTTGTAGTACTTCCATATTTCCTACATTCGCTTTTACTTCACGTTCCATATTTACGATGTTTTCAACTTTTTGTAAGAAGAAGAAGTCCATTTCACACCAATCGTTAATTTCTTCTTTCGTTACACCTTGACGAATTGCTTCTGCTACAATAAACAGTCGCTCATCATCAGCTTTTATAATGCGTTTTTTCATTGTTTCTTTATCAAGTTCTTTTAAATGCTCTAATTCTAAGTGATAAACACCAAGTTCTAAAGAACGAACCGCTTTTAATAATGATTGTTCTAAGTTACGTCCGATTGACATAACTTCACCAGTTGCCTTCATTTGCGTACCAAGTGTTCTGTTTGCTGATTCAAACTTATCAAATGGCCAGCGTGGTATTTTTGAAACAACATAGTCTAATGCTGGCTCGAAGCAAGCGTATGTTTTTTGTGTTACTGGGTTTATAATTTCATCTAACGTTAAGCCTACTGCAATTTTCGCTGCTAATTTCGCAATTGGATAACCAGTTGCTTTAGATGCTAGTGCAGATGAACGACTTACACGTGGGTTTACTTCGATTACATAGTACTGGAAGCTATGTGGATCAAGTGCAAGCTGAACGTTACATCCACCTTCAATTCCTAATGCACGAATAATTCGTAATGAAGTGTTCCGTAACATTTGATACTCACGGTCACTTAACGTTTGGCTCGGCGCTACAACGATAGAATCACCTGTATGAACCCCAACTGGATCGATATTTTCCATATTACATACTACAATCGCATTATCATTCGAGTCACGCATTACTTCATATTCAATTTCCTTACAGCCAGCAATACTTTTCTCTAATAAACATTGTGTCACTGGACTATGTTTTAAACCACCTGATACAATTTCAATTAATTCTTCTTCATTACTACAGATTCCGCCACCTGTTCCACCCATTGTAAATGCTGGGCGAACAATAACTGGATAACCAATTTCTTTTACAAATTCATGTGCTTCTTCTAGCGTATGAATAATGGTACTAGATGGAATTGGTTCATTTAATTCCTGCATTAATGTACGGAATAAATCACGATCTTCTGCTTGCTCAATTGCTGATAATTTTGTTCCTAAAATTTCAACTCCACATTCTTCAAGTATGCCTGATTTCGCAAGTTCGACAGCCATATTTAAACCTGTTTGGCCACCTAATGTTGGCAGGATTGCATCTGGACGTTCTTTACGAATGATACGGCTTACGAATTCTAGTGTTAATGGTTCTATATATACTTTATCTGCTGTTGCAGTATCTGTCATAATTGTTGCTGGGTTAGAGTTAACAAGGATTACTTTGTAACCTTCTTCTCTAAGAGATTGACAAGCTTGTGTACCAGAGTAATCAAACTCTGCTGCTTGCCCAATTACAATTGGTCCTGATCCGATTACTAAAATTGTGTTAATGTCTAGGCGTTTTGGCATAACTCTTCCCCTTCTTTCTTGAAGTTTTCAATCATTTCTAAGAAATCTTCGAATAAATCATTTGCATCTTCTGGTCCTGCTGAAGCTTCTGGATGATACTGTACTGTAAATGCTGGGAACTTCGTATGACGAAGACCTTCTACTGTTCCATCATTTAAAGCGACATGTGTAATTTCAAGTTCTGTATTTTTAACTGATTCTTCTTCTACTGCATAACCATGGTTTTGAGATGTAATTGCTACTTTTCCAGTTGCAAGATGTTTTACTGGATGGTTTAAACCACGGTGACCAAATTTTAACTTACTTGTATTCGCACCAGATGCTAGAGCGAATAGTTGATGTCCTAAGCAAATTCCGAATAAAGGAACTTTACCGATAATGTCTTTTAACATTTCAATCGCTTCTGGTACATCTTTTGGATCTCCAGGTCCGTTACTTAACATAATTCCATCTGGGCTAAGGCGTAAAATCTCTTCTGCTGTTGTATTGTAAGGTACTACAATTACATCGCAGTCACGTTTATTTAATTCTCGTAAAATACCATGTTTCATTCCAAAGTCCACAAGTACAACGCGATGTCCACGGCCTGGGCTTGGGTATGGATCTTTCGTTGATACGCGTTTCACGTGATCTGTAAATACTGTCGCTTTTAATTGGCTCACGATGTATTCTACATCTGCATCCATGTTACATAGACGTCCACGTAATGTACCGTATTGACGAATTTTTCTCGTTAATTTTCTTGTATCAATTCCTGCTAAGCCTGGGATGTTTCTTTCTTTTAAGTAATCATTTAACGAAATTTCATTACGGAAGTTTGATGGGTGATCACAAATTTCGTTTACGATTAAACCATTTACAGATGGGTGAATCGATTCAAAATCGTCACGGTTAATGCCGTAGTTTCCGATTAATGGGTACGTGAATGTTACGATTTGACCGCAATATGATGGATCAGATAATGTTTCTTGATATCCAGTCATTCCTGTTGTGAATACAACCTCACCTGACTTTTCAATTTCTCCTCCGAAACCTTTTCCAATTAATACTGTTCCATCTTCTAAGATAAGTTGTCTTTTCATACTAATGCACTCTCCTTTTGCCATGCGATCTTACCACCAACGATTGTCATTACCGGCCATCCTTGGCATTTCCAACCTGCGAATGGTGTATTTTTTCCTTTTGATAAGAATGTTGTTGGGTCAATCTCTTCTTCTTGTTCTAAATCAATGATTGTAATATCAGCTGTTCTACCTTCTTTCAGGCGACCTGCTTCTAAGCCAAATGTATCAGCTGGCTTTTCTGTTAAGAATTGAATTAACTGCTCTAGTGTAATGATTCCTTTTTTCACAAGGTTTGTGTAAAGAAGTGGGAATGCTGTTTCAAAACCAGTAATTCCGAATGGTGCTCTTTCAATTCCTTGTGCTTTCTCTTCCGCTGTATGCGGTGCATGATCAGTTGCGATCATATCGATCGTTCCATCTAATAAACCTTCAATTAGTGCTGCGTGATCTTCTTTTCCACGAAGCGGTGGGTTCATTTTAAAGTTAGGATCAGCTGATGGGATATCATCTTCACATAACACTAGGTGATGAGGTGTTACCTCTGCTGTTACTTTAATTCCAGCGCGTTTCGCATCACGAATTACACGTACTGATCCTTTTGTACTTACGTGACATACGTGATAGTGACAATCTGCCGCTTCAGCAAGCAGTATATCCCTTGCAATATGTACAGATTCACATACTGATGGGATACCGTTTAATCCGTGTTTCTCAGAAAACTTCCCTTCATGTACACAACCTTTATTAATAAGAGTATTCTCTTCACAGTGCGCAACTACTGCCATATTTAATTTCGCTGCACGCTTCATAGCAGCTAACATCATGCTAGCATCTTGTACGCCTACACCGTCATCTGTGAAAGCAAATGCTCCAAGTTCTTTTAACGTTTCGAAATCTGTCATTTCAGAACCCGCTTGACGTACTGTAATTGCTCCATATGGTAGTACGTTGACATGCGCTTTTTCTTTAATACGATTTTGCAAGTCTTCCATATGTTCTCTGCAATCTGGTACTGGGCGTGTATTTGGCATTGCACAAATTGTAGTGAATCCACCTTTTGCCGCTGCTAGTGTACCTGTTTCAATTGTTTCTTTATGTTCACCACCTGGTTCGCGAAGGTGTACGTGTACATCTACTAATCCAGGTGCGATTAACTTTCCGTTCACATCGATTACTTCAGCATTATCTGCCGTAATATTTTCTGCTACCTTAGCGATTTTACCGTCTTGTACGAGAAGATCCGTTGCTACGATTTTTCCTTCTTCATTCATATAACGACCATTTTTAAACAAATAATTCATGTTTCATTCCTCCTAATACATTTGGTAAGGCGCGTTTTAGTACAGCCATTCTTACGTAAACTCCATTTTCCATTTGTTTAAATATGCGTGAACGCTCACACTCAACAAGTTCACTTGCAATTTCAACACCACGGTTTACAGGAGCTGGATGCATAATAATGCTTCCTTCTTTCATACGCTTTTCTCTTTCCACTGTTAATCCGTGGTTCTCACGATACTCTTTCATAATGTCTGTTTCATAATGATCATGACGCTCATGTTGTACACGAAGTAACATCATTACATCCACTTCTGGAACAAGTTCATCTAATGGTTTGTATGTTCCAAATGTGTTGTCTTCATCTTTCCACTCTTCTGGACTTGCAAAGTAAATTGTTGCACCCAGCTTCGTTAATGCTTCTGCATTAGAACGTGCTACTCGGCTATGACGAACATCTCCTACTATTGCAATCTTCAAACCTTCAAATCTTCCAAACTCTTGTTTAATTGTAAGAAGGTCGAGTAGGCACTGTGTTGGGTGGTTTCCACATCCATCTCCAGCGTTTAAGATTGGAATATTCACCTGTTCTTTTAGTTCATCGAAGTAGCGATCTTGCTCGTGACGGATGACCACTGCTTTTGTTCCGATTGATTCTAGTGTTCTTATCGTATCGTATAAAGTTTCTCCTTTTTGTACGCTAGATGCATCAGCTGAAAAGTTTAAAACATCAAGTCCTAATCTCTTCTCAGCAACTTCAAAGCTAAATCTCGTTCTCGTACTATTCTCAAAGAACAAGTTCGCAACAAAAGTTTGCTCTGTCGTTTTGCTCTCTTTCCCATTCGCGAAATCTTCTGCGTCTTTTAGGATTTCTGAAATTTCTACTTCCGATAATTCACTCATCGTTAACAAATGGCTCATCGTCATCCCTCATCTTTCTGGTTTTTATGTTACCACTTTTGTATTTTTATAACAACCTTTGCATAAAAATACCCTAGTCATGTGAGACTAGGGTGCAAGAAAGAAGCCACCCTTTCCAGTCTCACAGGACTGAATTAAAAGGTTATTATTATGAAGCAATCTGCTTAGATTGTTTTATTTGTTTTGTTTCCGGTAGTAGTAGATTTAACAGCACACCTACAATTGCTGCTAGTGCCATTCCTTCTACTTGGAATGATTCCCCTACGTGAAGTACCGCTCCACCAATACCGATTACTAGTATTACTGATGCAATCATTAAGTTTCGTTTGTCACTTAAATCTGTTTTATCGTCTACCATCATGCGTAATCCGCTTGATGCGATTACACCGAATAGTAAGATTGATACACCACCCATAACTGGTGTTGGGATCGAATGAATCAGTGCAGAAATCTTACCGATAAATCCGAACATGATTGCGAATACTGCTGAACCGATGAATAAGTATACACTGTACGCTCTCGTAATTGCTAGCACACCGATGTTTTCACCATACGTTGTATTCGGTGGCCCACCGATTAGTGATGCGATTAATGTTGCTATCCCATCACCGAAGATTGAACGGTGTAAACCTGGTTTTTCAATTAAATCTCTTTTAATAACATTTCCTAGTACAATTTGATGTCCGATATGTTCTGAAATTGTTACTAGTGCAACTGGTACCATCAAGAGTACAATCTTCCATGAAAACTCTGGTGTGTATGTTACAAATGGTACTGTGAAATCTGGTACAACAAACCATTTCGCCTCAGCTACCGGCTTTAAGTCTACTAGCCCTTGGAAGTAAGCGAAGATATATCCGCCGATAATGCCAAGTAACACTGGTATGATACTGAAAAATCCTCTTCCGAATATCGAGCATATAATTGTAATTGCTAATGTTACTAATGCTACTGAAAAGTGTGTAAAGCTATATTTGCCATCCGCACCGTTCATCGCCATGTTCACTGCTGTATGTGCTAAAGCTAGACCGATTACCATTACTACTGGACCAACTACGATTGGCGGAAGTAATTTCATAATCCACTCTGATCCTGATTTCTTAATTCCGAGTGAGATTAAGATGTACACAAGTCCTGCTAGCAAACCACCGAGCATTGCTGCTCCAGGTCCCCCTGCTGTTTTCGCTGTAATAATCGGTGCGATAAAGGCGAATGATGATCCTAGGTAGGCCGGTACTTGACCTTTCGTTATAAGAAGAAACGCTAACGTTCCTAATCCACTTGATATTAATGCTACTGACGGATTCAATCCTGTTAAAAACGGAACAAGCACTGTTGATCCAAACATCGCGAACAAATGTTGTATACTTAAAAATAACCATTTTCCCGGTTTCGGTACTTCATTAACATCTAACACTGGCTTTTGTTCCATTGTTACATCCTCCTTCAGTTTAATTCTTTGCAATAAAAAAACTCTTTGTGCCTGTGCACAAAGAGTCCTACACTTTCGTATGCCAAATTTGACATATGAAAGCCAAGACCCTTTGGCAGCCTCACAGGACTACATTTAAAAGGGCTTTACTTATCGTATATGCTTACTCGATCTTGTTGATCTGTCTCTTGCAAATCAACTTCGATACGCTCTTCACTTGATGTTGGAATGTTCTTTCCTACATAATCAGCGCGAATTGGTAGTTCACGATGACCTCTATCAACAAGAACTGCTAGTTGGATTTGTGATGGTCTACCTAAATCCATAAGAGCATCCATTGCTGCTCGAACTGTTCTGCCTGTATATAATACATCATCCACAAGGATAACTTTTTTCTTCGTAATATCTACAGGGATATCAGAACCTTTTACAAGTGGTTCTTCATTTTTCGATTGTAGCGTTAGATCATCACGGTATAACGTAATATCTAACTCTCCAACTTCCATTTCTTTTCCTTCAATTTGACCAATTCGTTCTGCCAAACGTTGTGCAATAAAAATTCCACGAGTTTTAATTCCGACAAGAACACAATTATCGACACCTTTATTTCGTTCCACGATTTCATGACTAATTCGTGTTAAAGCGCGGCGAATCATTTGGTCATCTAAAACGACAGCTTTCTCTTGCATGCTCTACACCTCCAAGCTTTTTTTCTTGCGTGAGAGTAATGGTATAAAAAAAGTCCTCTCAGCGTGTGCGAGAGGACTTTTGAAAAAAGGGTACAGCATACCCTAAGTATTTCAAACCGTTACCTTCTCAACCTCACGGGGCTGTGTTAAAGGATCATTATTTAACTGTTGTCAGTATCTCAGTTTTCTTATGATTTGTCAATACTATTTCCGTAAAATATTTAATGCATCTTCAAACACTTCTGGAATCGGTGCCTCAAACTGAATATATTCACCAGTACGAGGGTGGTCAAATCCTAAAATACCTGCATGAAGTGCTTGTCCATTCATGTCTAATGTTTTCTTTGGTCCATACTTTGGATCTCCTGCAAGTGGATAGCCAATATATTTCATATGAACACGAATTTGGTGCGTGCGTCCTGTTTCTAAGCGACATTCTACAAGTGTAAAATCTTTGAAACGCTCTAACACTTGGAAGTGAGTAACAGCGTTCTTACCGTTTTCATCAACTGTCATACTTTGACGCTCTTTCTTATCGCGACCAATCGGAGCATCAATCGTTCCCTTATCATGCGGGATAACACCGTGTACAATCGCTTTGTAACGTCTTGTTACTGTTTTTGCTACAAGTTGATTTACAAGTGATTCGTGTGCCATATCATTTTTAGCAACCATTAATAGGCCAGATGTATCCTTATCAATACGATGCACGATACCAGGACGCATTACACCGTTAATGCCTGATAAATCTGTACAATGATGCATAAGACCATTTACAAGTGTACCACTTGTATGACCTGGTGCTGGATGTACAACCATACCACGTGGCTTATTTACAACAAGCACATCTGCATCTTCATAATAAATTTCTAAGTTCATATCTTCTGCTTGAATATCTAACGCTTCTGGCTCAGGAATCGTTACTGTAATTTCATCATTTTCTTTAACTTTATAATTTACTTTTACCGATTTCCCATTAACTGTTACAACATCATCTTTAATCCATTGCTGTACTTGTGAACGTGACCATTCACTGTTTATTTCTGCAACGAATTTATCAATTCGCTCATTTTTTTGCTCTTCTGCAACTGTTACTTGTACTACTTCACTCATTCAATTACTCCTTCGCTTTCTTGCCTTCTAATAATGTTTGAATAATAATTAATACAACACCAATACATAATGCTGAATCAGCTATATTAAATACTGGATAGTTGTACGAGAAAATATACACGTGAATGAAATCCACTACTTCTTGTCTAAATACACGATCAATAAAGTTACCAATTGCTCCGCCTAATATTAGACCTAATGAAATTCCTAGAAGCTTGTCTGTTTTCGCATATTTTTTCATATAAAATACGATAAATACTACAAAAATGACTGTAATAATGTAGAAGAACCACATTTTATTTTCTAAAATCCCCCAGGCAGCTCCTCTATTTCGATGTGATGTTATGTATAATACATTATCGATAATCGGAATGCTCGTACCCAATTCCATGTTTTTTACAATTAGCCATTTCGATATTTGATCGATGGCAATGACGAATAACGCTATTACATAATATATCATTTTCATTTCCCCCACAAAGACAGTGTACCTCAAAATTTTAGCATAGCTGCAACCTTTTCACAATGAACCTTTATAGAAGAATAAAATAAATTAAAAAAAGGTAATATAATATCGTTGTGCACATTCATACATTTACTTTTTCATAGAAAAATTCATGGATAGTACGGGCAGTCGGCATCGTTTTCATTTGTTTTACCGAAATTACTCTCCCTGTTTCTTCACAAATACCATACATATCTATTTCCATTTTAAATAATGCACGTTCTACATCTTTTAAATCCTCTTTTATATCATGTAATAGCAGTTTTTTCTTTATCTCTTCCTTAATTTCATATCCAAGCTCTTCGCTAAACTCTGTATCATATTTGTGCATGACCTCTTTAGCTAGTCTCTCTTGCAATTCTTTTCTCATCAATTGCAATTCTTCTTTTATTTCCATATACATTTCATTCACGTGTACATTCCTCCCAGCTGCAATGTACGATTAGTGTGTCCGAAATTTATATGCTTACCTCTCACACATTTTTCCTTCATAGGAAAGAGAGTGAAAGTTATTTCGATATACCATCAACATAAAAATGACTGCACTTTACGTGCAGTCATTTTTATTATTTTACATAATTTTCTTTAACAACTGTTGCACAACGCTCACATAATGTTTCATGTTCAGCATCTTTACCAATTGTTTCTGAAACTACCCAACAACGTTCACATGTTTCACCAGTTGCTTGAGCAACAACAACCGCTGTATGTTCATACTTAGGCGCATCTGCTGGCGCTTCTTCCATCAGACCACCAAGCTTATACTCAGAAACGATGAATAATTGCTTTAAGTCTTCGCTAATAGACTCTAGCATAGCTTTCATTTCTGCAGTTGGATATAACGTAATGCTTGCATTTAATGACTTACCGATTACTTTTTCATTACGTGCTACTTCTAACGCTTTTAATACGTCATCACGTAATGTCATGAATGCATCCCATTTTGTTTTCAATGCTTCCGCACCATCTAATTGTACAGCTTCTGGCATATCAGTTAATTGTACGCTTTCTTCTGTTACACCTGGAACATATGGCCATACTTCGTCAGCTGTATGCGGTAAGATTGGTGTTACAAGTTTTGTCAATGCAACAAGAACATCATATAATACCGTTTGAATTGCACGACGATCTTCATGGTTTGCACCTTCAATGTATAAAATGTCTTTTGCAAAGTCTAAGTAGAATGAACTTAAATCAATTGTACAGAAGTTATGAATTGCATGATATACAGCAGCGAAGTCGTATGTTTCATATGCTTCTTTTACTTTTGTAATTAAGTCATTTAATTTCACTAACATGTAACGATCTACTTCACGAAGTTCAGCTACCGCTACTGTATTTTCACTTGGCTTAAAGTCATCTAAGTTTCCTAATAAGAAACGGAATGTGTTACGGATCTTACGATACACTTCTGCTACTTGTTTTAAAATATCATCTGAAATACGTACATCAGATTGATAGTCAACAGAAGATACCCATAAGCGTAAAATGTCCCCGCCTAATTGATCCATAATTTTCTTCGGTACGACAATGTTTCCAATCGACTTACTCATTTTACGTCCTTCACCATCTAATACGAAACCATGGCTTAGTACGCCTTTATATGGAGCTTTACCTGTTACAGCAACTGCTGTTGATAATGAAGAGTTAAACCAACCACGATATTGGTCAGATCCTTCTAAATATAAATCAGCTGGACGTTGTAAGTCTTCGCGCTCTTCTAATACCGCTTGGTGAGAAGAACCTGAGTCGAACCATACATCCATGATGTCTGTTTCTTTACGGAATTCACCATTTGGGCTACCTGGATGTGTAAATCCTTCTGGTAATAGATCTTTCGCTTCACGCTCGAACCATACGTTAGAACCGTGTTCACGGAATAAATCTGCTACATGGTTAATTGTTTCATCTGTAATAATTGGATCACCATTCTCAGCATAGAATACAGGAATTGGCACACCCCATGCACGCTGACGAGAAATACACCAGTCACCACGGTCACGAACCATGTTATGAAGACGAGTTTCGCCCCATGCTGGTACCCATTTTGTTTCCGCAACAGCTTCTAATAACTCTTTACGGAATGCTTCAATAGATGCAAACCACTGAGCTGTCGCACGGAAAATAATTGGTTTTTTCGTTCTCCAATCATGTGGGTATGAATGCGTAATGAATGTTAGTTTCAGTAACGCGCCTACTTCTTCTAATTTTTCTGTAATTGGCTTGTTAGCTTTATCATAGAATAGGCCTTCAAATCCAGGTGCTTCCTCTGTTAATACACCTTTATCATCAACTGGGCAAAGTACTTCTAATCCATATTTTTTACCAACAACGAAGTCATCTTCCCCGTGTCCTGGTGCTGTATGAACACACCCTGTACCTGCATCTGTTGTTACGTGATCTCCTAGCATAACTAATGAATCACGATCGTAGAATGGATGTTTTGCAACTGTATACTCAAGTTCGCTACCTTTTACAGTTTTCACAACTTCAGCATTTTCCCACTCTAATGTTTTTGCAACTGGCTCAAATAGTTCAGAAGCAATAATATACTTTTCATCATTTACTTTTACAATGCTGTATTCAAGTTCTGGGTGAACAGAAATACCTAAGTTTGCAGGTAACGTCCAAGGTGTTGTTGTCCAGATAATGAATTTCTCATCACCTTCTAATACGTTCTTTCCATCTTTAACAGGGAATGCTACGTAAATAGATGCTGATTTTTTATCTTGGTATTCAATTTCAGCTTCTGCTAAAGCTGATTCACTCGTTGGAGACCAGTAAACTGGTTTTTGCCCTTTATAGATATAACCTTTTTTCGCCATATCACCAAACACTTTAATTTGTTGTGCTTCATAAGCTGGCTCTAAAGTAATATATGGGTTATCCCAATCAGCACGTACACCTAAACGCTTAAATTGTTCACGTTGACGTTCTACTTGTTCATATGCATACTCTGCACATAACTTACGGAACTCAGCAACTGTCATTTCTTTACGCTTTACACCTTTATTTGTTAAAGCTTGCTCAATTGGTAAACCGTGCGTATCCCAACCTGGAACATATGGTGCACAGTAACCAGTCATTGATTTATAACGAACAATAAAGTCTTTTAATACTTTATTTAATGCATGTCCCATATGAATGTCACCATTTGCATATGGAGGTCCATCATGCAGTACGAATAAAGGACGACCTTTTGTATGTTCTTGTACCTTTTCATAAATATTCATTTCAGCCCACTGTTCTTGCATTGCAGGCTCACGTTTTGGTAAATTCCCACGCATTGGGAACTCTGTTTTTGGCATTAGTAATGTATTTTTGTACTCCATGCTCAATTCCTCCTTACATGTATAAAAGAAAGACTTAAAAAACGGAATAAAAAAGAGACTTTCTCATCCCAAAAAGGGACGAGAAAGTCTCCCGCGGTACCACCCTAGTAGATCCTATACGTATGTATACAATCCTCTTTATATTCTTAACGCGAATATACGCCTACGCTTACTCTATTTGTTCAGCGCGGAACTCCAGGGTGATATTCCCATTATCTCCTTATCCTGAGCTTACACCATCCTCAGTTCGCTATATAAGGTATGAAAAAGGTACTTATCCCTATCTTCGTTTTTCTTAATCAATATGTTGTTTAAAATTATATGTAATAATGAGAAAAACGTCAAGCTTACACTGTTTCTTCTTTTTTCAACAGCTCATCTACTTCGTCTTCTAACTCAATTAATTTATCCCAATCATCGTTGTTTAACATTTCAAGCTGTGTTTCTAATAACATACGGAAACGAGTGCGGAATACTTTCGCTTGTTTCTTCAGCTCTTCAATATCAAAAGCAACCTTTCTTGATTTTACTAATGCTTCGTTAATAATACGGTCTGCATTCTTTTCCGCTTCACGTACGATTAATTTTGCTTCTTTTTGCGCATTACGTTTTACTTCTTCCGCCGCTTCTTGTGCAACAACGATAGATTTGTTTAACGTATCTTCAATATTAGAAAAATGATCTAACTTTCCTTCTAATTGCGCAACTTTTTCTTCTAAAGCTTTCTTCTCACGAATGACTAATTCATAATCTTTGATAATTTGATCAAGAAACTCATTTACTTGATCCTCATCATAGCCACGGAATCCGCGACCAAATTCTTTGTTATGAATATCTAATGGTGTTAACGGCACAACGCCACCTCCAAGTAGTTATCTAAATTTCCTCTTTCAATTATATCTTTTCTTCGACAAAATAGGAGAATTTCCTTCTAAAAAACCAATCATTTTAGTATACCATACAAAATTCTCCATTTGTCGCGCTTTGTTCTACCTTCTACAGAAAACAATTTACTTCGTCCATATCCTCTCACTGAAAAAACATCTCCTGGATAACATTCATAAGAGGTTTGCTCCACTGTTTTCCAATTCACTTTTACTAGTCCATTTTTTATGAAAGGTTGTACTTTCTGTCTGGATATATGTAACATTTCAGCTAACATAACATCTAAACGAAGTGAAGAAACCGTTCCAGATTTCTCTCCCCACGTTTCTTGCATCTGTAGAATTTTTTCTCCTTGCACTGATGATAAGGAGACTTTCACTTTCCCTATCGATTGTAAGTTCATCTCAATATAAGATACAACTTCTTTCGCGACTACAATTTGGGCACGATTTTCTTGAAGCAAAATATCTCCACATTTTTCTCTCGTTAAACCAAGAGACATAAATGTACCTAATATTTGCCTATGTTCTAGCGTATAAAACTTGGAAGGATAGTCAATTTCTAATACCTCTACTTGAAATTCCTCTTCATTTACTACTAGATAGTCCGGATAAATGAGTGCTCTTTTACGCTCTGCATGAGGCGTTGCACCATCAAACTGTACAGCAACATCCCCTTGTCCTATTACCATATTGACAATTTGTTGTTGTCTTGGATCAAGGAAATCTGTTAGTTTCACTTGATGGTACTCCGCTGCTCGCTTCCACTCTAACACCTTATCCACAAAGACCTCTTCATTGGGTCTGAAATGTTCATAGATGCTCATGTATTTAACCTCTTACTATAAGAAATAGCGGAATATACTTACTAAACCATTCGTAGCAAGCTTTAACGCAAAAATCGCAACGAGTGGAGAGATATCAATCATACCAAGCGGCGGAATAAATCTGCGAAATGGTTCTAAATACGGTTCACAAATACGCGCAAGAAAATCTCCGAAAGTTGATTCCTTTGCACCCGGGAACCATGATAGGAGAATGTAAATAATAAGTGCCCACGAGTAAATCTCGATAGCAGTAATTAAAACGTTTAAAACTGTTACCATGGCGTATTACCACCTCTTTATATTTGTGTCTTCTTCTTCACCGAATAACTCTGAAATTGCACCAACAATATCTACATTTTCAGGCGTACACATAAATGTTTTCGGTCCTATTTTTTGAATGTCCCCGCCTATAGCGTATACAGTACCACTTAAAAAGTCAACGATACGTACAGCTTGATCAGTAGACATTCGTTGTAAATTAATCACAACAGCTCGTCTACCTTTTAAATGGTCCGCAATCCCTTGCGCTTCCGAATATGTGCGTGGTTCTAATAAAACAACTTTTGAAGATTGCTTTGCTGTTTCAATGCTCACAACATTTTGTTTCGGTTGCGCTTTTGGAAACGTAACATCTTGTTGTTCTGGCGGATCTTGCTGCTTCTTCATGTCTGTTTGCTCCTTTTCATAACTATATTGAGCTGCTTCTTTTTCTTCCGGTGTATCAAAAAAGAAGTACTTTACTTTTGACCAACTCATAATAAGATTCTCCTTCCTTTTACGCTTTTCCTACTAAAATCGTCCCCAAACGAATATATGTAGCACCTTCTTCAATCGCAATCGTGTAATCATTAGACATTCCCATTGATAATTCTTTACATGGCGCATGTAATAATTCTAGCTCCTGCACCTCTGTTTGTAGCATACGTAACTCCTTAAAACAGCGTCTGATTTCTTCCTCTTCTTCTGTAAACGGAGCCATTGTCATTAGTCCCACCACTTCAATCTTATCCAATTCTTGCAAACTTTGAATAAAAGAAATGGTTTCTTCTATTGCCAACCCTTGCTTTGATTCTTCAGATGATGTTTTCACTTGAATAAAACATTTCACTTTCTTATCCGCACGTTTTTGAATTTCTTTTGCAAGTGAAAGACGATCTAACGAATGTAAATAATCGATTTCATTAATGATTTCTTTTACTTTTCTCGTTTGTAATGATCCAATAAAATGCCAATTCACTTTTGAACCGAAATGCTCGTACTTCTGTAAGAAACCTTCATTTCTATTTTCACCTAAATCGATAATTCCAGCTTCAATTACTTCGTTTGTTTTTTCAATTCCTACCGTTTTTGTAACCGCAACGAGTTTAATATCTTGCAACGAACGTCCCGCTCGTGCGCAAGATTGTTTAATTGCTTCGTTTACAGTTGTTAAATTTTTTTGTACTGTCACTTGCTTTCTTCCTCCTTAAAACCTATGAAACTCAACATTCTCCCCGTCTTACCCTGATCACGACGATGAGAGAAAAATAGTTGTTCTTCACAGCTTGTACAAAGAGATGACATTACAATATTCTCTTCTTTTATGCCTGCTTGTACACATAATATACGATTAATTTCTTTTAAATTAATTGCATACTGCCCATCAGAAATTTTTTTATAAGGGACAGAACCGTTTACTACTTGTTCTGCCGCTGTTAACACTCGATCATCAACAACGTAACAACAAGATCCAATTGCTGGTCCAATTGCAACATGAATTTCATCACTTGAAATCCCTTCTGCATTCCATTTTTGAATCATTTCTTTTGCAATCTCTTTTACAGTCCCTTTCCATCCAGCATGTGCAAGTCCTATCATACCATGTGATGGTGCATAAAAATAGAGTGGAACACAATCCGCGTAACAAGATGTTAGAAGAACATCATTATTAGTCGTATAAATGCCATCTGTTTTTGAAATGCCGTCTTCATATGAATAGACGCCGCTTCCTTTTTCCTGTTGTCCTACTTTTTCAACATGATGATCATGAACTTGTTCAGAGCAAATCCAGTTTTCTAATGGTTTTTGTAACTTATTAGCTAAAATGCGTCTGTTTTCATGAACGTTCTCCACGATATCATTCACATGTAATCCTAAATTCATCGCATGAAAGGAGCCGGTACTTATCCCACCATCTTTTGTCGTAAATCCAGCAGTAATGTTTCCAAGTTCTTTCCACGCTTGTAAATACAGTATACCGTCCACATATTTAAATGGTTCTCTCATAAAGATGCTCCTTTTAATTAAAATAACAGAAAAAAGCATGGTACTTCCTGTCTATTTTACCATACTTTTATTTTTTCATAATCCTAACAGAAAAAAAAGAGGAATTTGTAATATTCTTTATGAAATTGTCGGTGTTTGTATTGATTCTGTTACAGAATTAACAGGATTTACTCTAACAAGTATGACATCTTCCCCAATTATCATAATTTCCTCCCAAGGAATTACAATTTCTACACCTTTCCCAAAAATCCCTAACATACGTGCCTGTTTGGAAATGATAATAGATTTAATCTTCCCTGTGTTCATATCGATTTCGATATCTCCAATATTTCCAAGCCTTTTTCCATCTGACACATTTATTATGTCTTTCATCTGCAACTCCGAAATTCGTATCACTTTCATCCCCTCCCTTATATATGACGAATAAAAAAATACTGTTTCTCAAATTAACAGGAAGCACCCTCTACTAATTCCATACTATTTTCATTATATGAACACAGCTACCCTACTATGAGCGTAAACAAACTATATGACATATAAAAAGGTCTCACCATAAATGGTGAAACCTTATCCTTGAATCGTCTTATTCATTTGTTTAATAGCTGATTTCTCTAAACGTGACACTTGTGCTTGAGAAATCCCAATTTCTTCTGCAACTTCCATTTGCGTTTTTCCTTGGAAGAAACGTTTTCGAATAATCATTTTCTCACGATCATTTAAACGCTTCATTCCTTCTTTTAGTGCTAATTCTTCAACCCACTGCTCGTCCTTTTGTTTTTCATCACTTAACTGATCCATAACAAAGATAGGATCTCCTCCATCGTTATAAATCGGCTCAAATAATGAAACTGGATCTTGAATCGCATCTAAAGCAAAAACAATTTCTTCATGAGTCACTTCAAGCACTTTTGCAATATCCATTGCTGTTGGTTCTTTTGAATTTTCTGCAATCAACTTTTCTCTTACTTGTAACGCTTTATACGCAATATCTCGTAATGAGCGAGATACGCGAATTGGATTGTTATCACGCAAATATCTGCGTATTTCCCCAATAATCATCGGCACAGCATACGTTGAAAATTTTACATTTTGGCCTAAATCAAAGTTATCAATGGATTTCATAAGTCCAATGCAACCAACTTGAAATAAATCGTCAACATATTCTCCTCTGTTATTAAATCTTTGGATGACGCTCAGTACAAGACGTAAGTTTCCATTCACTAATTTCTCTCTTGCGCTTATCTCTCCACTTTGCATTTCACGAAATAATTTACGCATTTCATCATTTTTTAGTACGGGAAGTTTAGCTGTATCAACACCGCAAATTTCTACTTTGTTTCTCGTCAAAGTGTTCCCTCCTATCGGGAGTTGCTGTACAGTGTAAAGTATTTCCTTTGAAGGGGATTTTATGCATGCGGTTTTCTCTTCATTTTTCATTTTAGTTTTCTCTCCTCATACAACTAAAGAGAATAAGACCAGCCTAGATAACGGCTGGTCTTATTCTTTACACCATTTTATTAAATTCTTTTCGTAATCTTTTTATGATTCTTTTTTCTAAACGCGAAATGTATGACTGTGAAATCCCAAGCATATCCGCCACATCTTTTTGCGTCTTTTCCTCTCCTCCAGCAAGCCCAAATCGAAGTTCCATAATTTGTTTTTCACGATCATTTAATTGATGTAATGCTTTCATTAGAAGATGACGATCAACAGTAGCTTCTAAATCTTTTGTAATAATATCATCGTCTGTACCTAATACATCAGATAACAAAAGTTCATTCCCATCCCAATCAATGTTAAGCGGTTCATCAAAAGAAACTTCTGAACGATTTTTGTTATTTCGGCGCAAATGCATTAAAATTTCATTTTCTATACAACGTGAGGCATATGTTGCTAATTTTATTTTCTTTTCTGGATTAAATGTATTGACTGCTTTAATAAGACCAATTGTTCCTATACTAATTAAATCTTCAATATTTATCCCTGTATTTTCAAACTTTCTTGCTATATATACAACTAGCCGTAAGTTGCGTTCAATTAGTAATGATCTTGCTGCCTGATCGCCTTTTGGCAATTTATTCAAAAGAACTTCCTCTTCTTCTTTCGTTAACGGCGGTGGCAACGCTTCACTTCCACCAATATAATAAATTTCATCGGTCTTAATTCCTAATTTCAACAATACTTTATACCAAAGATATACTAAATAAAATTTTAATTTCATCATATTATCCCGCCTCCCATTATTAAGCAATTACCATTTTTTGCGAAATTAACATTTTCGGATGCACAATACATTGATACTCTCCATTGGTTGACAACTGTTGTGTATTTAATCCAATCAATACTTTGTTCACGGCAATAGAACTACCTTCATGATAAATTTGCACACTGTCTGGCTTAATTGCCCATAAAAATTGATTCTCTACTCCTACTGCTCGGAAAGGAATTAAGCGTAATTTTGTCGCCCACCCAGAATCATTTTCTGGTATTTGAGGAATCTCTGTTTTGGAATAAATTTGTTCTGTTAACCAAGCTGGTAAGCAATGTTCTAATGATGAAATATGCATAATCATAACGGGTGTTTTCGTTAACGGGTCGTAAAGTTGGTTCCCACTATCAATTAAACCTGCGAGTTCTAGTTCCTCTTCAGCTAATTGAATTTTCAATTTCACAATTTGATCATAGTGTATTTTTGTAACCTCTACGCTTTCAATACGCTTTTTAGAAAAATAATAAATTACCGGAAAACCAAAAACAACAAACAACCAGCTAATTGGATCACCGTAAGAAATTGATTGAGATTGGACCAATCCACTTACCATTTCATTCGTTTGCAAAAAGAAATGAGTGCCAATTAACCCTCCGCCAACCATAAAGGTGACAAAGTAAAAAGTAAAAACAGTTTGTGTATAATTTCTAAACGTTGTAAACCCAAATGCTGTATACACAATAAGTAACGAGTACAGTAGTTTCATAATTGGATGTGTCATCATAGAAGCAAAAGGAGTAAAGGCAAAAATAACAATGGTTGAACCTATAAATGCCCCTAACACAAGCCTCCATCTTTTGATCTTCTTTTTTAACACGGTGGCTGTTAATAAAAGTAAAAGAAAATCAATGCAGGCGTTTAACAACCAAACAACGTCGGCGTAAACAACCAAACAATTCACCTCTTTATTTAAGTTGAGACTAGTATAATGCATATCCAATAGGAAAGTGTGTCAATTTGCGGAGGTGTTTTTTTGTTATTTTGTGATTTCTAGACATAATCTGTCGTTAAAAAATAAAAGTATATTTTTCATAGAATCATATACTGTTCTACTTACATATAAATGATTTCCTGCAACTTAAAAATTAAGATATATAAAATAAAAAAAGACCTGCTTAGCAGATCTTTTCCCTATATAAAACAAAAAAGGAGCATAAAAGCTCCTTTTCTTTTATCGTCTACGACGATTACGTAAGAATGCTGGAATATCGATATCATCTGAATCTGAATGACGTTCATGTACAACCGGCTCTTCACGCTTCATTTCACGTTTTACTTCACGTTGTTTTGAAGGTTGAGCTACTGGCTGTTGCTGTTGTTGCGTGTGATTCGCATTTGGACGGATAATTGGTTTTGGTGGTTGAGTTGCAATGCTATCATCAAAACCAGTTGCAATTACAGTTACAACGATATCATCTTTTAATCCTTCATTAATAACCGAACCGAAGATCATATTTACTTCTGGATCTGAAGCTGAAGCTACAATGTCTGCCGCTTCTTGTACTTCATATAAGCTTAAGTTAGCTCCACCCGTAATATTCATGATAACACCTTGAGCTCCATCAATAGATGTTTCTAATAATGGACTAGAAATCGCTTTTTTCGCAGCTTCAGCAGCACGATTTTCTCCATTACCAGAACCAATACCCATTAAAGCAGAACCTCTATTAGACATAATTGTCTTTACGTCTGCGAAGTCTAAGTTAATTAAACCTGGTGTTGCAATTAAATCAGAAATACCTTGAACACCTTGACGTAATACGTTATCTGCTTCACGGAACGCTTCTAACATCGGCGTATTTTTATCAACAATCTCTAATAAGCGATCGTTTGGAATTACAATAAGTGTATCTACATTTTCTTTAAATGCCGCAATACCAGATGCTGCTTGTGTTGCACGCTTACGTCCTTCAAATGTAAATGGACGTGTTACAACACCAACTGTTAATGCACCTAATTCTTTTGCAACTTGAGCAACAACTGGAGCTGCACCAGTTCCAGTTCCGCCGCCCATACCAGCAGTTACGAAGACCATATCTGCACCACGAAGTGCTTCTTGGATCTGTTCTTTACTTTCTTCTGCAGCTTTTTTCCCTACTTCAGGGTTTGCACCTGCACCAAGTCCACGTGTTAATTTTCCACCAATTTGCATTTTTGTTTCAGCTTTTGATAGATTTAATGCTTGTGCATCAGTATTCACAGCGATAAAGTCTACACCTTGTACACCGTGTTCAATCATACGGTTTACAGCATTGTTTCCGCCACCGCCGACACCGATAACTTTTATATTCGCTAATTGATCTTGAGTAGTATCAAACTCTAACATGTCGAAATCCCCCTAGAACCTCATTTTTCGTGTCCAATTTTAATCCCATAAATAACGGAATACACGTTTTACTTTTGACATCATACGGTCATCATTTTGATTATTATTGTTTTGATTACGAGTTTTTTGTTTCGCAGGTTGCTGTTGTACCGGCGTTGGTGCTGGAGCTGGTACTGGTTCAAAATGCTCTTGCTTTTCCTGCACATTTTTCCCACGTAATTTAGCTTTTTGATAAGAATGTTTAATTAATCCCACTCCACTTGTATATTGGGGCTCACGCACACCAATATAATCAGGAGTTGCTATACGAACATTTTCATGTAAAATATCATATGCAAGATCAAGGACACCTGGCATAGAAGCAATTCCACCAGTTAGCACATAACCAGAAGCTACTTGCTTTACTCCTAGCTTACGCACTTCATCTTGAACAAACATTAAAATTTCCTCTACACGAGCCTCTATTATATCCGATAATTCCAACTGAGAATATTGTTCTGTTTGATCGCTTCCCATAATAGGAACCGTAAACATCTCTTCTTCAGATGCTGTATCATAAAAAGCATGTCCATATTTCAACTTAATTTGATCTGCATTTTCTGTTGAAGTTTTCAACCCAATCGCAATATCCTTCGTTATATGGTCTCCACCTAATGGTAATACGCTCGTCGCTTGTAACTCTCCATCTTTAAAAATAGATAAAGTTGTAGATCCTCCCCCCATATCAACAAGGGCTACTCCTCTATTTTTTTCATCTGAAGATATAGCAACTGTTGCAGCCGCTAAAGGTTGAAGACAAATATCAACAATTTCAAGACCTGCTTTTTCTACACAACGAAGTAGGTTATGTAGTAAAGTTCTCGAGCCTGTAATAAGTGTACCTTCCATTTCTAATCTTACACCGATCATCCCGCGTGGATCGTTAATCTCGTCAAGACCGTCTACGATGAACTGTCGAGGTACCACATCAATAAACTCACGTTCTGGAGCAATTGACACAACTTGTGCTGCATCTAGAACGCGTAAGACATCTTCATTCCCGATTTCACGATCTTCATTTGAAACAGCGACTACTCCGTGACAAGGAAGTAGCTGTACCTGGTTTGCATTGACACCTACTACAACTTGCTCAATGTGGATCCCCACCATGCGCTCAGCTTGTTCAATTGCTTTTTTAATTGATCGAACAGTCTCGTCTATATCAACTATCGATCCCTTCTTTAAACCATTTGATTTTACATTTCCAACACCAATAATGTTTAAGCTGTCATTAACCATTTCACCAATGATGACTTTAACATTGGATGTACCGATGTCAAGACTAACATATATTTCATTGCTGTTCATTCTTTGGCACCTCCTTCTTTATTTATACCATACAACTCAATATATGGAACAACAATCGCAACTTTACTATTTATAAGAAAAATATTCAACGTCTTTATACGTTTCCCTTTTTTAACCCTATATTTTTCTTATTTTTATTTAACATTCATTTAAGAATATCGCAGTAAACTGTGAATAACTGCTTATCTTGAAATAATTCTATTTCAAGTGTAAAGATTACCGCCAAGTATAAGTCTACACTAAGATGTACTCATAGAAAAGTGAAACTTGTACCAATCCTAGTATGAATCTAAGAATTTTTACATCTTTTTCATCAAATGAACCATTCTAGTAAATTTAGACGCATCAAGCAGAACGTTCGTTTTGTTTTTTCTACGATAACGCAGTGAAAACTATCGTTCTATTCTTTTTTTTCTTCCGCTTCTAATTCTTTCGTATATGCCCCTACTTCTAAGTCAATTAATACCTTTTTGCCTGGCTCAATTGTTTTTAAAATAAGCGGATAGGTTTCCATACGTTTTGCGAAATTTTGAATCGTAGTGCTCACTTCATACCCTTCATTCATATATAAAGTAAGATGGTCTTCATTCGCATTCGTCGGTGAATAACGAATTTCAGAAATAGACCTTAAAATAGTTGGTGTTAATTTTTCAAGCTCAGCAATTAACTCCTTCATTTTCTCCTCTTTAAAAGGTTCAAAAATTGGCGCTGCAACAGGAAGTTTTCCGTTCGGGAGGACATCAAGTGTTTTCCCGTTCTCTAATAGCGGTTGTAATTTCCCATCTTTGTTTATATAACCAATCGTTAAATATTCTTCAATATGAACATCAATTTTATTTGGAAAACGTTTTTTTACATTTACTGCTTTAATTTCTTTTCGTTTCGTTAGGTTTTCTTCTGCTTTATGTGCTGTCACTCGGAAATAACTTGTATCATACGTCACACCTGATTCCTTCATCACTTGCTCATCTGTCATATAATGATTTCCAAACACACTTATCTTTTTAATATTGCTAAGCGGAGACCGAAAATAAATTAAAAAGAGCACTAATAAAAATAAAATTGATATGTATAAAATCAACCGATGATTAACATTTTTTTTGTTTTTTTTCTGCTGATTTTTTAACTTTGGTACACGATCCTGTAGTTTAATCACTTTACTATTTTTCATGTACGATCCCCCTACGTAACATAAAGAACGGCATGTTCCTCATGCCGTTCTTATCTTCTTATTATAACATAAATGATAATGAGCGGAACGAATAACCGTTATCTTCCAATGATTTCTACTTCTGTATGCATTTCTACGCTAAATTTATCCTTGATTGTTTGTTTTATTAATGCAATTAAAGATAAGACATCTTGCGCGCTGGCTCCCCCAGTATTAATAATAAAATTCCCATGCATTTCAGAAATTTGAGCTCCACCTATTTGATAACCACGAAGCCCGGCCTTTTCTATTAAATCTCCTGCAAAGTATGGAATTGGATTCCGAAATACACTTCCTGCACAAGGATGATTCCATGGCTGTGTTTCACGGCGGTAATCTTTATTCTTTTGCATGAGACTTACGATTCCCTCACGCTCTCCTATCTGTAATTGAAACTCAGCTTCCAAAACAATACCAGGACGTTTCGTTTGTAATATAGATGTACGATAGGAAAACTCCATTTCTCCATGCGTTAACCAGTCAATTGTTCCGTTTTCAAACAAAATAAGAGCTTTTGATAATATGTGTGCTATATCCGATTTATGTGCTCCTGCATTCATATACACTGCACCACCAACACTTCCTGGAATACCACTTGCAAATTCCAGACCGGCTAACCCTTGACGACTCAGTAAAGTTGACAATTTAATAAGGGGATACCCACCACCAACTCTTACTCTATGTTTTTCGACTTCTAAATGGTCTAATCCTTCTCCTAAACGAATAACGACACCTTCTATACCTAGATCAGATACAAGAAGGTTCGAACCGCGACCAATTACAATCCACTTTGTTTTATATTTTTTTACTAACTGCAAAGTTTTTTCAATACCGGCAATATGCTTTGGCACAATTAAAATATCAGCTGGTCCACCTATTTTCATAGTGGTATAACGCGCTAACGGTTCATTCACTAACACGCGACCAACATTTGCTTCTATAAGCTCATTTACTAATTGCTCCATAAACAATCTCCCCCATACTAAGTATCCTTATTACAGTAGTATGCAGGGCGTTCACCTAACGTTATTTTTTTACAAGCTTATTCATTACTTCATACAGCTTATTTGCTGCATCTGGAATACCTAATTGTGTAGCAGCTAGCTTCATATTTTGTAATGTTTGTGCATCTAATAAAATCTCATCAATATCACGAATAAGCGTTTCAGCTGTTAAATCTTTTTCAAGCAACATTTTTGCTGCCCCTTTATCGACAACAGAACGTGCATTTTTTTCCTGATGGTTATTTGTTACGTAAGGACTCGGAATTAACACACTTGGCTTTCCTAATGCGGTTAATTCTGCAAGTGTTGTTGCCCCAGCTCTTGAAACAACAAGATCTACCCCTGTAAGTACCTCTGGCATATTATGAATGAAAGGTTTAATAATCACATTATTCGGATTCCCTTTTTGCTTCACTGCTTCCATTACTTTGTCATAATGAACTTCACCTGTTACATACAATATTTCGTAACTTTTATTTCCAAACTGTTCAATTGCTTCTACGAAAGCATCGTTAATCGGTCTAGCCCCACGGCTTCCCCCAAAAATAAGTACGGATTTTTTAGGAAGAGATAAACCTACTGAACGTTTTCCTTTCATTCCATTCTGATCCATTACTTCTGATGCTCGTGGATTTCCTGTCATGACAACTTTTGACTGTGGAAAATGTTCTGCAGCCGCTTCAAAACACACCGCAACTTTATCAACATAGCGACTTAAAAATTTATTCGTTACACCAGGTACACTATTTTGTTCATGTACAATAGTTGGAATACCTAATTTTGCCGCAGCATATACAACTGGTCCACATACATATCCACCCGTTCCAATCACAATATCCGGATTAAAACGACGAATATATCGTTTACTATCTTGTACACCCTTTAGGAAACGCATCACCGTTTTCACGTTATCTAACGATATTTTACGCTTAAATCCACTTATAACAATCGATTGAAACGGTATACCTGCTTTTGGAACGATTGTGCTCTCTAATCCATTCTCCGTACCAATATATAAAAACCTTGCTTCCGGATTTAACTTTTTTATTTCTCTTATTAAAGCAAGAGCCGGATAAATATGACCTCCAGTGCCCCCACCACTTACTAATACTCGCACTACTAACTCCTCCGCTTCTCTTTTCTTATTTCAGTCGTATTTATTTCTATATACATCATGTTTCTTCGCGCACATACGAAAAACCCTGTCTTATAAAACAGGGTTTAGTAGCGAGAATGGCGACTTATATTTAATAATACACCTACTGCCATTAACATTAATGTCAAACTCGATCCACCATAACTTAAAAACGGCAAAGTAATACCCGTAACAGGCATCAATCCTGTTACAACACCCACATTAATCATTACTTGAATCGCAATCATCGCCACAATACCTACTGCTAAAAACGTACCATATAAATCTGGCGCTCCTAAAGCTATACGAATCCCACGCCATAATAATAGACTAAATAATAATAACACAAATGAACCACCAATAAAACCTAATTCCTCGGATAAGATTGCAAATATAAAGTCTGTTTGTGGTTCAGGTAAATAAAGAAACTTTTGTCTACTTTGTCCAAGTCCGAGCCCAAATAATCCACCAGGCCCAATTGCGAGTAACGATTGAATAATTTGAAATCCACTTCCAAGCGGATCTGACCACGGATCTAAATATGATGTAATACGTTTCATTCGATACGGTGCTGATGCAATTAGCCCTACAAATCCTGCTATACCTAGCAAACCAAACATTGCAAAGTGAAAGACCCTTGCTCCCGAGATAAATATCATAATGATACATGTCCCAACCATTACCGTTCCTGTACCAAGATCTGGCTGTAACATAATCATCCCAAAAGCAAGAAATACAAAACCAAGAGCTGGTAGTAAACCACGTTTAAAAGAGGTAATTAATTTTTGTCGTTCCGCTAAAAATTTTGCTAAGAAAATAATCATCGCAAACTTCATAAATTCTGACGGTTGAATGGAAAATGCTCCGATTCCAATCCAACTTCGCGCTCCTCCTCGGACAAGTCCTACCCCTGGAATAAGAACAAGAATAAGAAGAATGAAGCAAACTAGCAAAATTACTTTTGAATACGTGCGCCACACCCAATAATCAATTTTCATGATAAAAAACATAGCCATTACACCAAGACTTGCAAATAACAATTGCCTTTTTGCAAAAAAGAATGAGTCCCCCATTTTATAAGAGGCCCAAACCGCACTCGCACTATACACCATAATCATTCCGATTGTTAACAACGCAAGTGTAACGATGATGAGAATAAAATCAGGCGTTTTCTTCATTACCCATAAACACCACCTCTTTAGGCAGAAACTTTTGCCCTATGTAACAAAACATCAGTAGGTGTTAGCCTACTGATGTTTTGATTTACTTTATATAAGTTTATGCACAGCTTGTATAAAAATGTCTCCTCTTTCTTCAAATGTTTTAAATTGATCCCAGCTTGCACATGCTGGAGAAAGAAGAATTACATCGCCATCTGTAGAATGAGCATAAGCTTTTACTACCGCTTCATCTAAAGTATCGACACTTTCAATTGTACCTAATCCCGCTTTTTCTGCAGCTCTTACTAATTTTGGAGCTGTTTGTCCAAATGTTACAATTGCTTTTACATTTTTGAAATACGGAATTAAATCATCGAATTCATTTCCACGATCAAGCCCACCTGCTAATAACACAATCGGTTGTGTAAACGCAGATAAAGCTTTCTCAGTCGCTAACATATTCGTTGCTTTTGAGTCATTATAAAACTTACGGTTGTTAAGAGTTGTTACATATTCTAAACGATGTTTTACACCTGTAAAACGTTTTAACACCGCCGTAATCGCTTCATTAGAAACACCCAGTAATTTTGCGATACTCATCGCCGCTAAAATATTTTCTAAATTATGCTGACCAGGTAAAACGATATCGCCTACTTCAACAACTTTTTCACCTTTAAAATAAAGAGCATTATCTTTTATACACGCACCATCTTCAATTTCTTTCGTTGTCGAGAATAGTACTTTTTGACCTTTACTATAAGCAGATAGAGCCATCACATCTGCATCATCTGCATTTATTACACTATAATCATTTTCTGTTTGGTTTTTAAAAATATTTGCTTTCGCTAAACCATATTCCTTCTTCGTCCCATGATAATCTAAGTGGGCCTCAAATAAATTTAAAAACGCAGCAATTTTAGGTTGGAACAATTCTACTCCCATCAATTGGAACGATGAAAGTTCTGTAACTACAACTTCATTTTCTTTTGCATCCTGTGCTACTTCACACGCTACAGTTCCAATGTTCCCTGCAATTACAGGATGCTTTTGTCCTTCTTTTAGCATTTCAAATGTAAGCATTGTCGTCGTCGTTTTACCGTTAGATCCCGTAATCCCAACAAATGGCGCTTCTGCGATACGATATGCTAATTCAACTTCCGTAACAATTGGAATTTGCTTTTCTTTCGCAGCAACTAATATTGGATTAGAATACGGGATTCCTGGATTTTTTACTACAAGAGAAATATTTCTCTCTAATAACTCTAAAGGATGACCACCGCATACAACGTCCATTCCTTTTGCTTGTAATTCTGCAGCAAGTACATTTTCTGCTAAAGGCTTTCCGTCATTTACAATAACATTTGCCCCTAATTTTTGTAACAACGTAGCTGCTGCATAACCACTTTTTGCAATGCCTAATACAAGAATATTTTTATTTTGAAATTCAGTTACAGTTTTCAATTACATCCACACCCCGATATAAATTCCTAACACAGCTAATAAAAATCCTACAGACCAAAACGTCACAACAACACGCCACTCTGACCAACCACATAATTCATAATGATGGTGTAATGGACTCATTTTAAAGACACGTTTTCCTGTTGTTTTAAACGAAATAACCTGAATAATAACAGATAAAGTTTCCATTACGAATACGCCACCAATAATTACAAGTAGCAATTCTTGTTTTAATAAAATTGCTACAGCTGCAATGGCTCCCCCTAAAGCTAAGGAACCTGTATCTCCCATAAACACTTTCGCTGGATTTGCATTAAATACTAAAAATCCAAGTACAGCTCCTACAACTGCCATACAGAATATCGCTACTCCAAACTGCTCTTGTGCTACAGCAATAATACTAAACGCTCCAAATGCAATAGCCGCTGTTCCTGATAATAAACCATCTAAACCGTCAGTTAAGTTAACTGCATTTGATCCACCAATAAGCATAAATAGTACAAGTACAAAATAAGCCCAACCTAATTCAAACTTAACATCCGTTCCCGGAATCATGATGTATGTGTGGAACGCTTGCCCTTTTCCAATTAAAAAGAATGCAATAGCAATAACAAGCTGACCTACTAATTTTTGTTTTGATGTTAAACCAAGGTTTCTCTTCTTAACTACCTTTATGTAGTCATCTAAAAATCCAATTAATCCGTAACCAAATGTCACTAATAATAATAACGAAACCTCTGCACCTAAATGATTAAACTTAATCGCCATAATAAGTGAAGTTACCATCATAGATACATATATGACAATACCACCCATTGTTGGAGTCCCTGATTTTTTTTGATGTGACTTTGGTCCCTCATCACGAATGCTCTGTCCGAACTTTAATTTCCTTAAAAATGGAATAAACAATGGCGAAAGGGCAACAGAAATTAAGAATGCTACCCCAGCCGTTACTAATAAACCTTGCTCAAGCACATGTAGTCCTCCTCTCATGTTGTTACTCTTCGTTGTTTAAACGCTCTGTAATTGCTTCTTTAGCGACTTCACGATCGTCAAAATGATGAACGTCTTTTCCAATAATTTGATACGTTTCATGACCTTTACCAGCAATAATAATGATGTCTTCAGCTTTCGCGTTAGCAATTGCATGGTATATCGCTTCTTTTCTATCAATAATCACTTCATAATTATTCCCATTTGCACCCTGTACCATATCATCTAAAATAGCCCCCGGCTCTTCACTTCTTGGATTATCTGAAGTGTAAATTGCATGAGTTGCATATTTTGTTGCGACACTTGCCATGATTGGTCTCTTTGTACGATCTCTATCACCGCCACAACCGACGATACAATATACGTCACCTTTTGCAAACTGTTTTGCTGTTTTCAATACATTCTCTAAGCTATCTGGCGTATGTGCATAATCAACAATAACTGTATAATTTTGTCCACCATCAACCACTTCAAAACGTCCTGGAACTCCAGCTAGATTCTTTATCACATCAATGACCGTTTCTAAACTTACACCGGAAACAAGTCCTGCCGCTGTTGCCGCTAGTACGTTATATACATTAAATTTCCCAATCAATTTCATCGTAACATTTACACTTTCATACGGTGTTACAAGCGTAAACGTAGTTCCACCACTCGTCATAACGATATCTTTGGCCATAATATCACTTGTTGTATCAATTCCATACGTTACAACAGTTGCTGCAGTACTTCTCATGTACTCCTCTGTTACAGCATCATCGTTATTCAGTACCGCGTACTTTTCACGATTATGGTTATAACTATTGCCAAGTTGTGCAAATAACAACCCTTTTGCATGTTTATATTCTTCCATCGTTTTATGATAGTCTAAATGATCTTGTGTTAAATTTGTAAACACTGCTACATCGTAATCACATCCGTGTACACGACCAAGATCTAAAGCATGCGACGAAACTTCCATTACTGTGCTATCCACACTGTGTTCAACCATTTTTGAAAACGTCTGTTGAAGTGTTAGTGCATCTGGCGTTGTATTTTTCACCTCAAATGTTTCATCACCGATTTTCATATTAATCGTTCCAATTAGCCCTGTTTTATGACCATGTGCGCGCATAATCTCATCCATAATATGCGATGTTGTTGTCTTTCCATTTGTACCTGTAATTCCGATTAAATGTAACTTGTGCGTTGGTTGACCATAAAAATAATCAGCTAAAACCGCTAACGAACGAAAAGTATTTTTCACAAGTACAACTGGAACGTCAACATCAATTGGTCTTTCCGCAACAATAGCAGCCGCTCCTTGTGCCGCTGCTTGCTTAGCAAAATCATGGCTATCAACCGTATACCCTTTCATACATACAAATAAGCTTCCTTCTTTCACTTTACGTGAATCAGCTTCTATAGATGTAATTTCTGGATTTTCTTTTGGAACAACTGGAAAATCATGCAAACATGATACAAGTGTATGCAACTTCATTTCACTAAACCCTCTCTACATTGTGTATTTATCTCTTTTTTTAATAAGCAACACGCTACCTCCTAATTATGTGAAATAGGAGGTAGGTGCTACTGTGTCTAATAAATAGACCTATTTATAACTGAAACCCTTACGGCCTCAAATTAAGTAACTCTTCTATAAAGAACTCACTTCCACCAATTGTACCATAAAACGTACTAGGTTACCTTTAATTCCCGAAGTAAATTCTAATTTTTGAGCCTTCTTTCACTTTAGCTCCTGCTTCTGGGGATTGTTTAATGACTTTCTCTCCATCTCCACTTATATCAAGCTTCAAATCGACGAGTTGCGTCTGTAAGTCTTTCTTTTTCATACCAATTAAATTCGGAACTTCCACAGTTGGTATATCGCCCCATTTATATTCTCTCTCAACTTGTTCTTTTCTCGGTTTCACTCCCATAACAGGAAGTGCATCCCGAAGAATATTCCCAACAATTGGAGCTGCTACTACTCCACCAAATTGCGTTACACCTTTCGGATTATCAACAGCAACATAGACAACAATTTCCGGATCATCTGCTGGAGCAAAGCCGATAAAAGATACTATATAATTATTCTCTAAATATTTACCATCTTTCACCTTTTGAGCCGTACCTGTTTTTCCACCTACACGATACCCATCAATGAAAGCACCTTTACCAGATCCCTTTGCTACAACATTCTCTAATGCATACCGAACTTTTTCTGAAGTTTCCTTGGAAATAACTTTTCTTTTTTCCACAGGTGTCTTTTTACTTACAACTTGATTATTTTTCGGATCAATAAATTCTTTAGCTATATACGGTTGATACAATGTTCCACCATTTACAGCCGCTGCTACTGCTGCTACTTGTTGAATTGGTGTTACAGAAACGCCTTGACCGAATGAAGTGGTTGCTTGTTCGACCGGACCGACTTTATCTAAATTAAATAAAATCCCACTACCTTCACCTTGCAAATCGATTCCGGTTTTCTGCCCAAAACCGAAATTACGAATGTATTTAAACAATCGGTCTTTACCAAGACGATCACCCAGTTCAATAAATCCCGGGTTACAAGAGTTTTGAACTACTTCTAAAAACGTTTGGCTACCATGGCCTCCCGCTTTCCAGCATTTCAATCTAGCTCCACCAACTTCAGCTGCTCCATCATCATAAAACGTATCTTTCTCTAAGTCTACTAAATTTTCATTCAAGGCTGCGGCTAACGTAATGATCTTAAATGTTGAACCAGGCTCATACGTACTCCATACCGGTAAATTTCTATTATACACTTCTGGAGAAACACTTTGAAAATCCGCTGGATCAAAGCTCGGCCGACTCGACATACCTAAAATTTCACCATTTTTCGGATTCATTGCGATCGCAATCATACCATCTGGATTATATGTCGACTCTGCAATATTCATTTCTCTTTCCATAATTCTATTAATACGTGCATCAATTGTTAAACCTAAATTCAAACCAGCTTCTGGTTTTTTGAAATCATCGCCAACATTAGGCATCCTTTGTCCTTTTGCATCCGCAAAAAAACGCACATGACCATCATCACCATTTAGCTCTTTATCATAATATTTTTCTAGTCCCATAAGACCTTGGTTATCACTACCTGCAAACCCTAATACGTGTGATAGAAAGTTTCCAAATGGATAGTACCGGATAGAGTCCTCTGCGATATAAACACCTTTCAAACTTAATCCTCGTACCTCTTTCGCTTTATCATGTGATATTTTCCTTCCGCCTTTATCTAACCTTACAATCGATTCTTTTTTTGTAATTCGCTTATAAACCTCATCTTTTTCCACACCTAATACTGCAGCTAACTTCTCTGCAGTCTCTGCTGGTTTTTCAATTTGCCTCGGTACAACAAAGACAGTTGGGGCACTTTTATTTGTGGCAAGTTCCACACCATTTCGGTCTAAAATTTTCCCACGTTCAGGTTCAAAAGTAATATTACGACTCCATGAATCCTTCGCACGATCCGTTAACATATTGCCAAGAAAAAATTGCACATATCCAAGACGAATATCGATGATAGTGAAAATAAGTATACCTGATATGAGTATAAAAATAAGTCGTTTTCTAACTGTTACATTTGATACACGCATATTGGAACAAGCCTCCCTTACGCCTAGCTTGTTCCAAATATATGCTTGTACTTATTTAATTAGAACTTCTTCTCTTTTACCATTACGGTTTTTCTGCTTCTTGTTGTGGTTCAAGTGGCGGTACAAGTGTTACCCCTAACTCTGTACCAGGTTGTAACAATGTTCCTTCTGCCACACTTTGTTCGGTTACATATCCGGTACCAGTAGGTTTTAGGTTAAGCTTTAATGTTTTTGCTAAATTCATAACATCACGCAGTGCCCAGCCTTGTATATTTGGCATTGTAGGTTTATCTCCTACTAAGAAAACTCGGTCACCCTTCAATGTTTGCTCAGTCGCTTTCGGTACTTGTTGCTGTACTTTCCCTTCACCTAATACGATTGGACGAAGTTTTGCCTTTTCAATGGCTTTTTTCGCTTCTTCCATCGTTTTTTCTGTTACATCCGGAACAGCAGTTTGCTGCTCTTTCACATATTTCTTCGGATCTTTCACTTCATTAGGCTTAATCTTTAAATACTCTAAACTATTTTTTGTTACATATTTAAAAATATCAGCTAAAGGCTGTGCGCCATTCTCATCATCTTTCAATTTTGGCTGTTTAACAGCTACATACACAACAAGTTGTGGATCGTCCATAGGTGCCATCCCTAAGAATGAGAATATATAATTCTCTCTTCCTGTCATATAGCCACCTTTTCCATCCGGAATTTGTGCTGTCCCCGTTTTACCACCAACTGAATATCCATCGACTTTATAAGCGGTTCCTGTTCCTTTCGGCGATGTAACAACGCGTTCTAATAACTGTCTTACTTGCGCTGCTGTTTCTTTTGTAACAGGTTTTCCCACTTCTTCTGGCTTATGTTCTAATTTTACTTCTCCTGTTATTGGATCTACAATTTTATCAATTGTATAAGGCTTCATCATTTTCCCATCATTTGCAATAGCAGTTGCAGCTTGTACAAGCTGAATTGGTGTTACAGTAGAACCTTGTCCAAAAGCTGTTGTTACCTGCTGTATTTGCTGCTCGAATACAATGGTATTTGAACCTTCACCAGGTAAATCAATATTCGTTTTTTCATCTAATCCAAAGCTATGAATATATTTCCGGAAACGTTCTGGACCAAGTTTTTGATCCCCTAAAATTGCAAACGCTACGTTGGAAGAACGCTCTACCCCTTCATCAAACGTGATAGATCCCCATCCAGCACCGCCGTTATGATCTTTTATTTTTCGGTTCCCGACAGGATATGTACCAGACTGATAATAATCTTGTCCCTTATACACACCTTCATTAATAGCTGCTGCTAGCGTGAAAATTTTCATTGTTGATCCAGGTTCAAATGCATTTGCAATTGCGTCATTGAAGAAATATTCAATTTGACGATCATTTGGATCATAACTAGGTTTACTAGACATCCCTAATATTTTTCCTGTTTTTGGATCCGCAACAATCCCTATTAAATTTTCTGGTTCATAATGTTTACTCGCTTCTTTCATCGCATCTTCTAAATAACTTTGAATACGTTGATCTATCGTTAAATACGCGTTATCTCCGTTTTTAGGTGCCTCTACGTTCACTTTTCCACCATCTAGCGATACACCCTTACGATCCCCTGTATAAGCTACTTTCCCGTTAGAAGCACTTAAATATTTATCCAAACTTTGTTCTAAGCCAAATTGACCTACCGAGGTTCCCTTTTCATTCGGCTTCGCATGACCTATAACGTAAGATGCAAAATCACCGTTTGGATACACTCTTGCATTTTCAGTAATAAAAGATATTCCCGGTAATTTCAATGCTTCTATTTGTTCTTTCTGTTCTTTCGTCAAATCTTTACCTAGCGTTCCAAATTCGACTTGACTTTTATCTTTTTTATTTAATGTAGCTAAAATCTTCTCTTCATCTTTTCCGAGTACTCCCGCAATTTTCTTTGCAGTGTCCTCTTTATTCTCAACCGGCTTCGCACCTTTTAGTTCCGCTACAAGTTTATAAGAGTTTGCATCTTGCGCTAACACATGACCGTTTTGATCATAAATCGTCCCGCGGTTTGCTTCCAGTACTCCTGTTTTACTATGTTTTTGCTTAGCAAGTTCATTCAAATCCTGATTATGCACTGTTCCTGTCGCTTGTATGTAAAAAAATCGGGCTAATAACAGCAAAAAGAGCAGGAGGAATAAAATCATAAAATACCCTGCTCCCTTATTGGTATGAAATTTAGTCATATTTCTATTCATTTTCCCTTCACACCTATTGCCTTATTTGAGGCCTTTCACATTATTCGCATTAATTTCTAGCCCATGTTTTTTTGCAACTTCAGCGATTCGTTCATAACGACTTAACTTCTCTACTTCAGCCTGTAATTCTTGATTTTCTTTTTGTTGCTGCACAATTTTTTGTTCTATCGTCGCTGCTTCTACATTAACTTGATAAAGGCCTGCTTTATTTCCAATAAACGCTACACAGGCATACAATAAAAAGCCAATAAACGCTACATACAACAGTTTTTCGATTCTTGTAATCTTCGCTTTAGCTTTTGGCTGGGCCATCTGCTGTGGGGGCGTTTGAATCTGTACCTCTTCTTGCGCTTGTTGTTTGTACTTTACAGCTAAGTTACTCATACCTCTCTCCCCTTTTTATCGTTTTTCAGCGATTCTCAATTTCGCAGAACGCGCTCGATTATTTTCTTCTAACTCTATATCAGAAGGTAAAATCGGTTTTCTTGTAATAAGCTTTAATTTCGGTTTAAATTCATCAGGAATAATTGGTAATCCTGGCGGCAATTGTGGCGTTGTACTATTTCTCTTAAACGTTGTTTTACAAATACGATCTTCTAAAGAATGGAATGTTATAACACTAACCCTTCCACCTGGCTTAACCATCTCAATTGCAGATTCCAACGCTTCCTCAAATACTTTCAATTCATCATTTACAGCAATACGGATTGCTTGGAACACTCGCTTCGCAGGATGTCCGCCCGTTCTACGAGCAGGAGCTGGAATCCCCTCTTTAATTAGTTCTACTAATTCTCCTGTCGTTTCAATAGCTTTATTCTCACGATATGCTTCAATTTTTCTTGCTATTTGTTTTGAAAATTTCTCTTCACCATACTGGAAGAAAATTCTTACAAGTTGTTCATATGACCAGCTATTTACAACATCATATGCTGTTAATGGGGCATCTTGATCCATTCGCATATCTAACGGTGCATCATGATGATAGCTAAAGCCACGCTCTGGTGTATCTAATTGTGGAGATGAAACTCCTAAATCAAATAAAATACCGTCTACTTCTGTTATACCTAATTCGTGTAGTTTTTCAGATAAATAACGAAAATTACTCTTTACTGTTATGAATTGCTCACCGTATGAAGAAAATTTTTCTTTCGCATTTTGAATTGCTATCTCATCTTGATCAAACGCGATTAATTTTCCACCTTCAGTTAATTGGGATAATAAATAAGAACTATGTCCTCCTCCCCCCAGTGTACAATCTACATATGTACCATCTGGCTTTATATCTAAGCCGTCTACTGTTTCCTTCAAAAGCACTGTTACGTGTTTAAACATTGTTGCACCTACTCTTTTTCCAATTAATTATGTTGAATGCATCTCCTCCTCTAAACGCATATTTCACGATTAGAGAACGACATACTATGAAAGAACGACTCATTTAACTTGCCTACAAAGGCAGCATACTATACAAATCGCTATTTTCTTTTATTATATACTAAATTTTATCATCTTTTGCGGGAATTTAAACAAAAAACTGTCGAAAAAGATAATAATACGTTTACATTTTGTGCTATTTTGTCATATATTTAAGTATCCTGCATAATTACGATATTCACCATTTTCAGATTGATAATTCAGAAAAATTTCACTTCACAGTAAATTCAACGAGATAAAAATAAAATCCTGCTCCGAAGAGCAAGATTCTATAGTTTTATCACATGATGTTTTCCATCCCAAGAAAACGTTTTTTCCATTACACGATCAATGAAATCCAAGCCGAACTGATTTAAATAGTAACATACATTCCACACTCGCTCTTGCGGCGCTTCTAATGGACGAAGTGCAAATTGTATGCGGCGGAATTTATTTAGCTGTACTTCATGTTTTTTCTCAACATTTCTTTTCAACATTCTTTCCAACAGCTCAATTTGTTCATTAATTTTGAATTCATTTTTCCCTGCAAACCCACTTAACCCCGGATCTATTTTCTTCACAAACTGTTGTAATGACGCATGAATATCCATTATTTCTTTTTTCGCCTCTACAAATCGTTCATCTATCGGTTCCTCTATTTGATTAGATAGCCAGTTTTCACGCAAATTATCTATGTTATTTACAAACGGATCACTCTCTTGCAATTGTAAATCGTGTAAATCTGTCGCTATATCCCTCTCTATATAAGTGATTGTAATACGCGGAACGACAGGTGGCATTCGGAAACCGATAGTATGGAAGACTTGTTGCAATTCACTCCAATAAGCTAATTCCCCCGGACCTCCAATAAACGCCAGCGTAGGGAATACATACTCTTGCATAAGAGGGCGCGTTACAACATTATTACTAAAACGTTCCGGGCTTCTTTCCATCTCTTCAATCAATTCTTCATACGAAAAGGAATACGCTCCATCTTTCCCAACAAACTTCCCTTGATCGTCTTCAAGTAACACTCGCTCGTCATCAATTTCCATGAATATATGCACTGCATTAGACTTCGTTTCAATAATCGGTTTATATCCTAATTCTTTAATTACTTCCTGTTGGTTATGAAGCCCCTCTTGCACTTCTTTATACTTACCTACAATTTGTTTGAAAAACGGCAATTCTAATTTTCTTAATTCTGGATGATGCGAATCGACAAGAATTAAACCAGAATTCACGAACATTTGCATAATAAGATGAGCAAAGAAATCTACATACGTATTCGATTTCCCCAAAGAATCATCAATAAATTGCAGTACATCCTTTGTAAAATTCGTTTCAGGGTATGTTTTGAAAATTTCTTCAATCCACTTTCTACAGTCTTCCAGAGAAAGCTCGGACTCTGAAGCACTCGCTTTTTTCGGATTACGATCATGAAAAATAGTCTTTTTTATTTTTTTATTCTTCGTTACAAAAGTATGATTAATTTCATCCATATCATGGTCTTCACCAGCAATCCAGAAAACAGGAACAACTTTAACACCTAAACTTTCTTCCTTTTCCCTCGCAAGCTGTAAAACTGAAATAATTTTATGAATTGTATAAAGTGGTCCAGTTAATAACCCGGCTTGTTGTCCAGCTATAACAACATATGTATTTTCATCTCCAAGCGCTTTTACATTTTGAATTGTAGCTTCTCCCGCTTGTAATTTTGTATTATATTCTAATAAATGCGCTACTAAATCTTGGCGGAAAAACTCCCTCTCACGCAAATCTTGTACACGCTGTTTAAAAGCATCTTCTGTTAACATATAATCAAAACACGACTGTATCTCTTTTTTACCGTTCATATAGTCCGCTACAACACCTTGTTGCGGAACAGAGATTTCTTTTATCTCCATATAATTCTTCCTTTCGTATCCTGTTCTCTCACCAATCCACATTGTAGTCAATGTTTCACGTAAAAGCAAAGAATTACACTTATACTTTTACTTCTAATCCTTTTATTGCATCGAATAAAAATTGAAGTGTCGGAACGGATTGTTGTTGTTTCTTAGCTTCTTCTAATACATATCCAACAATCGCACCAATTTCCGTTTGTCTATTCGCTCTTACATCCGCTAGCATAGACGATGTATTATGAGACGTTCTTTCACATACGTGACGTACCATTTCCCATACCATTTCTTTTTCTTCTTTAACAAGAAAAACGACTTCCTGAAACACTTGCTCCATCATCCGATGAAAAAATGGGTTCGTAATCAGCTCTCCGTTCTGGACTTGTAATAATGCTGTCAACGGATTGATACATACATTAACTACTAATTTTTTATGCATAACATCCTTCCAATCATCTTCTATTCGAATCGGAAAATGAGGAAAAGGAAAGCAATTAAATATTTTTTCAAAATGTATAGACCGGCCGTGCACGATTCCAAACTTCGTTACACCTATCCCTGTATGATAAACGGTATGTCTTTCTTCTTTTTTTGCACCATGCTCTACAATTCCAACTGCAATATTTTCATTCCCTATTTTCTGCATAGCATGAAGGTGCGACATTCCGTTTTGTAAAAAGATTAATGAGGATTCCCCTCGTACAAAAGGTAGTATGTCAGTTATATGATATTGCTTAACAGCAATAAATATATAATCTAGCTGCTGGTCTAGCATGCTTTCTATTGATAAAACAGGCGGGAATACCGTTTCACGTTTCCCCTCCCTAATACAAGTTATACCCGTTGCATTCAATTCCTCAGCCTGTTTAGCTGTCCTTGTAAACAACGTAACATCTTGATTACTTTTTTGTAAATAAAATGCATACAATAGACCGATAGCTCCTGGTCCCACAACTCCGATTTTCATTTTCACACAAGGAACTCATATGAACACGATATATAAGTCCCTTTCCCTCCCCCTTTTTATCACGCAAACGTCCACTTGGTGCGGAATAATAATTTAACTAAGGACAAACAAATTCCACCTATGAAAGTTTTACTTTATCTTCCTAAATTACATTAACACAGTTTACAACTTCATTGCTCTTTACTAAACAAATGCAATCTCATCTTTCAATATGTATATACTACTTATTAATATGCTTCTACTCTTAGTTTAACAAATCCTCAAAAAAATAATAAAAGAAATATACTATCATCTTCATAAAAATAAAAAAATGAGTTATAATATAATTATAAATATTTTTACTTTTCTGCATTCAACGAGACAAGAAAAGGATGTGATGTTATGGGATTCCCAAAAGTTGAGCGCTTGCTCATCAATTATAAAACATTAGACGAATTTAAAAAATTTAAAGGTTGCGGAGCTCAAGAACTATCCATGTTAGAAGAATTACAAGCAAACATTATCGAAAACGATAGTGAATCTCCATTTTACGGTATTTATTATGGTGGATCACTAATTGCACGTATGAGTTTATATATGAAAAGGAACGGCGGGGAACCATTCGAAATTACAGGTACTTACCTAGAACTCTATAAACTTGAAGTGTTACCAACTTTCCAAAAACAAGGATTCGGAGAAATGCTTGTAAATTATGCGAAGGGGCTACAATTCCCGATTAAAACGATCGCACGTATCCATTCAGCTGGTTTTTGGGATAAATTAAATTTCCAACCTATATCAGTACCTGATGGTGATTTTTATGTTTGGCAACCAGAAACAAATTTGAATGCGGTTACAAATGAAGAATCTGCATAAGAAATAAAAAAAACAGCTACATAGCAGCTGTTTTTTTATTTCTTTAACTTCTCTAATTTCCCATTTGACCGAACACTATTTCTTTCTGCTACTATTACACTTCTTTTTTGATCGATATAATCGAGCAATGTTCTATATTCTTCCTCATATACTGATAATCGCTCCAAAAGACGCTCTTTCTCTGTTTGTAACGATTCAATTTGCTGTTGCAACACCAGTAAAGAGTTTTCATCTTTATAATTTTGCAAGAAATCAATAACATCATTTAATGTAATTGACGTAGGCTCCAATACCTTCGTCTCTTTCACTTCATAATTTTCTACTTTACGCAGTTGCTTCGCTTCTTCAATACGTTCTTTGTATTGCTTTCTAACATAAGAATTCCACCTAAAGCCACATGCTGCTGGTGTACGAGATAAATGTCTTCCCACTTCTTTAAAGGCAGATAATTGCGTTCCGCCTTCTTGAATATGCCGGAGTACTACTTCTGCCAGAAGCAAATCTTCATCATCAGTCCAAGCATCTTGTCTTGTTGTCGCCATCTCTCTAGTCCTCCCTATGCATTTTTTATTAAGCATATGCAGTTACTAGAAAAGATAGAATACAACAAATAAAGAATAAGACAAAAAAAAAATAAACGTAGAAGATATCTTCTACGTTTATTTTCCCGCAATTACTTGCTGATTACTTCTTTACCTTTGTAAGTACCGCATGCTTTACATACACGGTGAGCTAATTTCGCTTCACCACAGCTTGGGCACTCTACCATACCAGGTACTGATAATTTGAAATGCGTACGACGCTTTCTTTTTACTGTTTTAGAAGTTCTTCTAAAAGGTACAGCCATTCTTCCCACCTCCTTAAAAGAAATAGTTATTTTCATATGAAGGCCTGAACCAGTCTTCCGATTATTTGTCAAAAAACTTCGCAAGTCCTGCCAATCTTGGATCAACAGTCTTTTCTTTGTTTTCTTCCGAAATCACTTGCCAGTCTTGACCTTGCATCGGTGCTCCACCAGAAACATCATCACTGAAAATTTGCATTGGAATCTCCAAAAGTATATTTTCCTTGATTACGGGCAGTAAGTCAAGTACTTCTCCTTCTAAACAATGAATTTCAGCTTCAGTTTCAAATTCTTCTTGTGAAGTTTGGAACACCTCAGTTGTTTTAATGTCAAATGGTAATGTCACATCTACTAAAGAGCGAGAACATGGTAAAACCATGCTTCCAGTTATATGTAGATGGAACGTAAACTTGCCGGAGCCAAAATCAACTCTTCCTGTTACATGAACAGGATTAATTTCACGAATATCTTTCTCGACCTCTTTTAGCTCACTTACATCTACCATCTCATCCAGTGTCAATCCTTTATTTCTCAATTTATTCAATTGATGGATGGACCATTTCATATCATATCACCTCAAGGCAACAAACAAAATTATAGCTAGCCATTTTATATTTGTCAATGTTTTTTCTTTACACTATAATGAAGTCATCATAGTAAATAATATATAGAGTATCACGTTTTCCAAAAAGATGCTACATCGAAAGGAGAGATTCCCATAAAAGCCAGTGGTATTGTTGTTGAATATAACCCTTTTCATAACGGTCATGATTATCATGTGCAACAAACAAAAAAGTTAACACAATCTGATATTACAATCGCTGTTATGAGTGGCCCTTTTTTGCAGCGTGGTGAGCCGGCACTCATATCCAAATGGTATCGCACCAAAATGGCCTTAGCATGCGGTGTAGACCTTGTTGTAGAGCTTCCATATGCCTTTTCAACACAAAAGGCTGAAACCTTTGCAAATGGTGCTATTTCTATTTTAAACGCCCTGCACGTTTCTGAAATTTGTTTCGGTAGTGAAGATGGACAAATCGAAAATTTTTATAACACCATCTCTGTGCAACAAACTGAAGAAGAGACTTTTAATCGTCTTGTAAAGCAATTTATGAACGCAGGTAATAGTTACGCAAAGGCTACTTCTGAAGCTTTTCTACACATTTTACCTTCTGAAAAAAACATAGATATGTCACAACCGAATAATATTTTAGGCTTCCAATACATGAAAGCAATTCTGATGCAAAATAGTTCTATGCAGGCACAAACGATAAAAAGATTCGCATCTCATTATCATGATGAAACATTTAACGACCAACATATTGCAAGTGCAACAAGTATTCGCAAACAACTTTTTAGCAAAAATAGTTCCTTTACAGAAATTGAGCCTTTTATCCCAAAAGCGACTGCTTCTCTTTTAGCAAGTTACAAACAAAACTACGGTATATTACATAATTGGGAACAATACTTTTCATTTTTTAAATACAAACTCATGACGATGTCTCCAGGGGATTTACGACATATATATGAAATAGAGGAAGGTTTAGAGCATCGTATTTTATCAAAAATACAAACCAGCTCCTCCTTCCATTCATTCATGGAAGCATTAAAAACGAAACGTTATACGTGGACTAGATTACAAAGAGCTTGTACACACATTTTAACAAATACAACAAAAGAAGAAATACATAGCGCAAATACAGAACAGCATGCACCGTACATTCGTCTACTAGGCATGTCACAAAAAGGACAAACTTACCTTTCAAAAAACAAGAAAAAAATAGGGCTCCCAATCCTTACCCATACAAAAACATTTGATCATCCTACTTTACACATAGAGCGAAAAGCCAATTCTGTATATTTCTCCATCATGCAAGAACCATTACGAACACAACTACTAAAACAAGATGCAACACATCATCCAATTCGTTATGATGAAACAACTGCAAAATTCCTATAAAAAAACCTCTCTTTTTCAGAGAGGTTTATTTTTTCTCACCCATTTTTTCCAAATACTTCAATGCATCATCCAGTGTATCAACTGGCACAACTTTCATTTTTGTTTTAATATCTTTCGCAGCCTCAAGCGCATCTTTATAATTCGATTTCTCCGCACCTTTTTCATTTGGTGCAAAGAACACTTCAGCACCAGCGTCACTTGCGGCAACTACTTTTTGCTGAATACCACCAATCGGGCCAATTTCTCCTTTTTCATTAATCGTACCTGTTCCAGCTATTTCATGCCCTCTTGTTAAATCTTCTTCCACAAGTTGATTATATATTTCTAATGTAAACATTAGGCCTGCCGATGGTCCGCCTATTTCATGAGAATCAATTTTCACTTTCGGATCTACCACTAATTCTCTTTCCGTAACGATAGAAACACCTATACCAACACGTCCATTTCCATTTGGAATGGTCTTTACATTTAAATTTTCTTTTAATTGTTTTCCATTCCTCTTGTACTCAATATTTACTGTGTCTCCTTCTTTTTTCCCTTTCATATATTCAATAAATTGCTCTGTTTTTTCAAATGCTTTTCCGTCAACAGCTATGATAACATCTCCAAGTTTAAGCTTTCCTTCTGACGGCATCCCTTTCGCTACACCAGCAACCAATACACCTTGATTTTCAAAAGAAACAGTACGATTTGCACGTTTATAGGCATTATAGATCGCTGCATTTTGCGAATCTTTCATCGCATAATTTTGGCGGAATTGATATTCTTCATCACTCTCACCTTTTTGCAATATTTCTTCCGCTTTCGAAATATGTGTATATTTATTAAACTGTGCCGCTATTAAATTCACTACATTTGCCGGTCCCATTGAAACCGTAACAAGCATAAAATCACCAGATTCTTTTGTTCCCCCCTCAACTTGAACGTAAGGCTCTAGTTTGGCAGCCATTCCTGGTTTTGTTACATAATACGGCAGGCGTACGTAAACAAGTAACATCGCCAATATAACCCCTATTAAAATTGCATATATAAACCGAAAACGCTTAAACATTATGTTTCTCCTTCCACTGCTCAATTAATAAATAAATATTTGCAACATGTTTTTCTGCTTCTACCTCTCCAACTCGAATAATGTCTTCAATGTTTGTAAAAGCACGTGAACTAAACTGTTCTACAGCTGGTCGCATCATTAAATCAGATGCAATTTGCCGATTCATCACAAGCTCATGTTGCATAATTTCAATACTCTGCATAATCACATCATAAATAGACGTAACCTCTCCATTTACTTCAATTGGGGATACATCAACAGCAATTACAATATCGGCACCTAACTCTTTCACAACCGATACTGGAATACGATCAATCACTCCGCCATCCACCAATAACCGTCCATCTATTTTCTCTGGTACAAACACTCCAGGTACAGATATGCTAGCTCTCACCGCCTCTGCAACAGGACCACTTGTAAAAACTACTTTTTCCCCCTTCAAGATGTCAGTAGCCACAACAGCCGTCGGGATATCTAACTCTTCTAAATTTTTATTATATGTAAACATTTTAATCATATCTTTGACACGTTTTCCAGCAATAAATCCCATTTTCGGAACCGTAAAGTCTAAATAATATTTCCTCTTAAAAACATTTGCCAGTTTATACAGTCTTTCAACGTTTGAGCTCGCTGCATAAAATGTACCTACTAAAGCCCCCATACTACTTCCTGCAATCATGTGAATCGGTATACCATTTTCTCTTAAAACTTTTATAACACCAATATGAGCAAACCCTTTTGCGCCCCCAGATCCAAGAGCTAAGCCAATTTTCGGTTCTTTCATTTTTCTCACCCTTTAATTTTTTTCATTCCTTTTTCATACTTATGGTCTAAATTCACTACGTATCCACGTATACTGAAATGAACGTTTTTTGGGACAAAGGGGGATTTACTTACATGTATGAAAAATGGAAAACGGCTTTCCTTACCATATCAACATTGTTTTTAACCTTTTCTCTTGTACTCCACCCCCAAGCTGCTTTGCAAGCTTCCATTCGAGGGTTAAATATATGGTGGGAAGTTGTATTCCCTTCACTTTTACCTTTTTTCATCATTGCGGAACTTCTAATTAGTATTGGTGTTGTAAAATTTATAGGCGTTATATTAGAACCACTCATGCGACCACTTTTTCGCGTTCCAGGGATAGGTGGATTTGTTTGGGCAATGGGAATGGCTTCAGGATTCCCTGCTGGCGCCAAATTAAGCGCTAGACTGCGTAAAAGCAATCAACTAACACAAATCGAAGCAGAGCGCCTTGTGTCTTTTACAAACTCATCTAATCCACTTTTTATTTTTGGAGCTGTTTCTATCGGTTTTTTCAATAATCCGAAATTAGGAATCGTATTAGCTGCTGCACATTATTTAAGTAACTTTGCCGTTGGGTTACTGATGCGTTTTTACGGCAATAACAACATTTCCAAGAATGATCAACATACTACTAAAAAACGCCCTTTTCAAAACCCTTTTTCAATCCTACACGAGACACGCATGCAAGAAAAAAGGCCAATAGGAAAATTACTTGGGGACGCTATCGTTTCTTCTATTCAAACGCTACTTATGATTGGTGGATTTATTATTTTATTCTCTGTTTTAAATAAAATGATTACTGTATTTCATATTACAGCAGCCCTCTCTTTTATTATGCAACATATTTTATCATTCTTCCAACTAACTACCGAATTTAGTATTCCGATATTATCCGGCATTTTTGAAATGACTCTCGGAAGCCAAATGATTAGTCAAATAAATGAAACACCCCTCCTGCAGCAAGCTATGGTAACAAGCTTTATTTTAGCATTTAGTGGCCTTTCTATTCAGGCACAAGTTGCTAGCATATTAGCTGAAACAGATATCCGATTTAAGCCCTATTTTTTCGCACGAATTATCCAAAGTATTCTTGCCCCTATTTTTACTTTTATATTTTGGAAACCATTTTATGAAAAAGTAAGCTCTTTTTCACCTATGCAAAAAGATATCCCCGTCTTTTTATCGAATCATTCTTCTATACTGCATGAAATTTGGACATCTTTTATACACTATGGACCGATATTTACATTATTTTGTTTATATGTATATGTTATCTTATTATTTTTTCGTAGCCACAAAGAAAAACCCCGTTCACTTTAACGGGGTTTGAAACTTTTCTTTTAAAGCACGTTCTACAACAGGAGGCACAAGATCTACTACGCTTCCTCCATATCTCGCAACTTCTTTCACAATGCTCGAGCTTAAAAATGAATATTGGTTGTTTGTCATAATGAAAAATGTTTCAATGTTTTCATCTAATTTTCGATTCATAGAAGTAATTTGCATCTCATATTCAAAATCAGAAACCGCTCGCAACCCACGTAAAATCGCGTTTGCATTACGCATTTTTGCATACTCCACTAGTAGTCCACTATGTGAATCTACTTTTACATTCGGGATATCCTTTGTTGCTTCACGAATTAAATCTAGGCGTTCTTCAACCGAAAAGAACGGTTTTTTTGATGAATTGTTTAAAACGACTACGTACACTTCATCAAACACTTTCGCTCCCCTTTTAATAATATCCAGATGTCCAAGGGTAATTGGATCAAAACTCCCTGAAGAAATAGCTATACTTGTCATTCTGTCTCCTCACCTTCATACTTATAAATCGATATTGCTGTAATCCCATAATTTTCAGCTCTTACTTTTACAAGATTACCTATAGAATCAGGTAAAACCACATCATTACCGTGCTCTGACATAATTAATCCATCTCTATGTAGCAATCCATGTTGATCCATCACACTAATTAAAGATACAATTTTTTGATCTTTATATGGAGGATCTATTAGTATAAGGTCGAATGACATTTCACGCTTTATGAGCGCTTTGACCGCACGCTCTGCATCATTTCGATATACTTCAGCTTGTTCCTGTATTCTGCAACTTTCTAAATTTTGATGAATGACCTTTATCGCTTTATTATCTCGATCAACAAAGATCGCTTTATCAATCCCTCTACTTATCGCTTCGATTCCAAGACCACCACTACCGCCAAATAAATCAAGAGCGGTACCACCATCAAAATAAGGACCTATCATATTAAAAATTGATTCTTTTACTTTATCTGTCGTTGGACGTGTTGTATTACCTGGCACCGCTTTAAGTGGGTGCCCTTTACATTTTCCTGAAACTACTCTCATCTGTTGTCACTACCTTTATTTCAATCTAACGAGCAATTATAGAAAACCCTTCTCCATTCAGTAACCGCTACCAAACCATACTAGTCTGTTCATCTTTCAACGAACACTAAGAGAACTTAGCTTAAAATAACCGCTCTGCATTTTTATGTATTCATCTCACCATTCGCTAACACGAATCCATTATGTATATTCGTTTCACTTTATCCCGCGTTAACGCCCAATTGGTGAAGGCTAATAATCAGCAAGGAATACCCCGTCGATTAAAGTTTCACTTTACCTTTTTTATCCTATCATAAAATAAAAAAAAGAAAAATAAAAAGCCCAACATAAAATTTAATTTGATGATGTATATCTTCATTTAGATTGGACATAAATAATTATAACAACATCACCTTCGATGTTGTTGCCAACCGCGGAGAAGACTTACGTTTCCCCATAAGTTCTTCCTCCGGTTTCTCCTCTCCCTTTGCCTTCTTACTAGTACATGCTAGTATAAGAAGGGCCCTGCTTTGCAGGGTTTTTTTTATTTGTCTACTTTTCATTTAAAAAGCGAGATGATACAGTAAAAGAAAGAGGAGGAAAAAATATGATTCAACGCTTTATAGAACTCGGAGAAGGCTACTCTGATTTATATGAATTACTTGAAATTGCCAAAGCAAATCAAGAACGTATAGCACATATGTTACAATTTGAAACGATTAAAAATGAAAAAAAAGTGTGCTCACTTGTTGTAATATTAAAACCAACTACTACTGGTGATTTCCAACCATTATACATATGTCGTGAAGGCATTCCTGTACTTGAAAATAAAAAAAGTAAACGCGTCATTTTATTTGAAGAAACGGCAGAACAACTAGGGAAAAAAGTAACTACCTTTACGGTAAAACCATCCACAACTTTCCCAGAAAAAGAACTGTTTTTCAACCATTTAATTGGTATTTTACGAATGAATAATTTCATTCCTCCAATGAAATAAAGTGTTATTTCAAGTGAAAAATCCCCCACTAAAATTAGCAGGGGATTTTTTCTATTAGCTATAATCGTATTCCTTTGCCCGATCAGGACGTGAATTTTCAAATTCCGTTTTTAAATACGGGCGGTACGACTGTTCTATCTTTTTCACAAAAGGAAGTTTATTCAACTTTTGCATCATATGCTCAATTTGTTCCATATCACAATATACTACTGCGTATTTTAAGCGTTTTGATATGTAATGTATGTTACCATATTTCCTTAAAATCTTGGCATGTTTCAATGAATGTAAATAAACAATCATACTTTGTCGTTGCCCGAACATAATCTTCTCCATCTTCTCCTTTTAAAAACATATATTTTATATTTTATGAAAACCAATCAGAGATTTATGACATTACAGGACAAACTCTGTATACGTTTTCTTCTATCTTCTAAAAAACGGGGTAAATTACCCCGTTTTTTTACAGCCGCAACCTCCGCCGGTACCACAACCGCCACCACAGCCACCAGCATCAAAAAATGGATTTCCTGTTGGAACTTTGATGGAAGAAGACACCTCAGAACCGATTGCTACACTAACTTCATCTAACAACTTTTGCAAAGCCGTTTCTACTCGTTTAAAAGCTGCAATCTTATCATGTAAGTCTACAGAACGCTTTAACTCCCTCATTTTCGTCGAAACAAAAGTATAGTCAGGATGGTATTTACCGAAACGTTGCACTTCTTCATATCGTTCTTTCATCGCTGTAAATTGCTGAATTAACGTCTGAACTTCCATATCTTCATGCAATTCTTTATAACACTTACGATAATCTTCTGCTATATCTGAACAGATGATCGCTTTTGCAAGCTGCTCTGCCTTATCTAATATTAATACGCTTTCTAGCGTCGCTACAATCATGAGAGACACCTCCGAGTATTCATCATACCACATTTAGAATAGAACTACTAATTGAAGTGTCTCACTAAATAGAAAGATATCATTCTAACTATTTTTTATATAATGTCAGCACACACTTATACGTTAATATGTTCCGCAATATTATATTTAAGAACATCCCATTTCCCACTATTTTCGTTCACATAACTAATACATGCGTTTTTTAACGGTGTTTTAAACGTAATATCTTCTGGTGCAATTGCATGTAAAATTGCTTTTATCGCATGTGAATGGGCTACAATGATAATACGTTTGCCAGAATGAGTTTCTGCAACATCTTTTACCGCAGCAAAACAACGAGCTACAATCTCTTCATCTTGCTCCATACCTTCTACTTTACCTTCTGCAATTAATTCCCTAACAGTCGCAACCGGCTTCCCAGAAGCTTCACCAAAATTACGTTCAACAAATCGCTCATCTAATAAAATCGATTGTAACCCAGTAGCCCCTGCAATTTCCTTAGCTGTTTCTTGCGCTCTAATTAATGGGCTACTTATAATTATATCCCATGCCTCTGCTTGCAAAGCAGCCGCACTTTGGCTCGCTTGCTTCTTCCCTACTTCATTAAGTGGAATATCTTCACGTCCCTGAATAATCTCTTGAAAATTCCAATCAGTTTGCCCATGTCGTACTAAACAAATTTCCGTCATGCTCATGCTGCAACTCCTTTTTAAATAATCCGCTTCTATTGTATCAAAAGTTCTGCATGACGGACATAGTTTTCCCTTCCAATTATGTTGTATTTTGCTGCTTCATATACTGAAACATATCGATCATAATGGAAGCAACTGCCAATTGATTTTGAAATTTCTCAACTTTATCTGGTATCGTTTTTTTGAAATGTTGCATGGCCGCTAACTCAAATGCCTCTTTTTCTTCAGGGTTTCGCGTTAGTTTTCTATACCAGTACGGTTGCTCCCTAATATAGCGAGATAAATCCTCATCAGCCTTTATAAACTCCATAATTTCTGCTCTCATCCGCTTTCCCCCTAATCCTTCTGAAAGAAAAATGGATTATTTTCGGAAGTACTTTTTTCTTGCTGTGTGCGCTTTCCTTGAAATTGTTGAAAAACTTGTTGCACACTACCAATAGCACTCGTTACATTGGCTAAATGGTGTTGCATTTGTTCTACATCTAGCTTTTTAAAGAAAGAAAGCATTTGTCCCATCACATCAGCAGTTTTTTCCTCTTCAGTTCGATTATCTTTTTCTTTTTCTTTTTCTTTTTCTTTTTCTTTTTTATTTTCTTTTACCGAAGAAAAAGCAGGGGCTCCATCAGGTCTAAAAGTTGCCCATATCGGATCTTCTTCACCAAGTAAGTACCATTCCTCATAAAACTGTTGCCAAGTTTTGTGACCACTTCTAACTTCATGAACCATTTTAGGGTGATGGTTTACAAACTCTTTAAACTGTTGAACCGATGGATGTAACGGTCCTTTTGTTGTTGGCATAATCCTCACCTCTTCATGTATATCTACTATATAGTAAGAAAAAAAAGGCGCATGGTTCGCCTATTTTTAGACGATTCATGCACCTTTTTATTCTTCTATTTGCATAGGATAAGTTTCGCACCTACAATTCATTGAATACAAAGTAATTATCCGGGAGGTGTCCCAGCCACAACTTACAATTTCACTTTACTTCCGAATAAAGTTTTGTGTATAAAACTTATCGTATACACCAACACCTAATCCTGTAAATTGTTCATTCAATAAATTCTTTCTATGTCCCTCACTATTTAACCAACCTTGCAACGCCGCAATTCCATCACTATGTTGCGCCGCTATGTTCTCACCAGCAAGTTGAAATCCTACTTTCCCGCGCTGCAAACGATCTCCTAACGTACCTAATGTAGGTGAATCATGTGAAAAGTAATTATTATCCTTCATATCTTTACTATGACCAATTGCCACATCTGCTGTTTGTTGATCCCAAGCTAACAACGGTAACTTATGACGGCTTCGAATAATATTTGTTAAATCAAAAATTTGTTGCATATTCCCATTCTCTATTTGTTTCAGTTTATCTGGAGTCAATGGTTGCTCTGCTAGTAATTCACCTGAATAAACAAGCTGATACGGTCTTTGACGTAATAATGTTTCGTCATCCATATAACGAACACCAACAAGCTCATGTGTAAAATGATCAAAATATAATTGTGCCCAGCCATCTTCTACAGGTATTAATGGTTGTTCCATCACTTCGGTATCAGATAACTCAAATTGATAACTATTTTTCCCTCTTTTTAACGAAATCTCATGAGAGAGTGGATTCTTTTTATACACGTCTTCATACTTTTCATTTATATAATAAGGCGGCACCTTAACTTGCTCACCAGCAACATACGCCGTTACAACTTTACGTTCAGCAACCCCAAATTGAACATACTGAGCTAAATCTTGACTGTATACCCACCATTCATATCCGTAAGCAGATGGCTCTATTCGAGAAGGTTCGCCCCATTTTGCTAATAAATTTTCAGAGTCCCCACCAATCATATTTAAAACAGTATCGGAAGAGTCTTCATTTACTTGTTTTTTCTTTTTCACAATTTTATTTTCTTGCTTTAATTGAGATGGGGTTAATATATATTGTGAAACGAGTAATTTCCCGTATAAATCAACAGCTAAAATTAAAAATGTAATCATTACGATACGCAATAATTTCTTCAATCGATATACCTCCTGCACAAAACATAAAATTGAGATATACACAAATCCTTTTCTTTCCTTTTTTGTGTGTACCGTACTCTTTTCACTATATCATATTTTCGCAAAAAAAGTCTGGATTATCCCTTTTCTCTCAATATGAATTGCACTTTCTTATTATTCATACTATTATAAAAATAATGATGTAACATTAAAAGAGGAGGTATTATATGCAATTTACAAATACGAAATTTAATGGGGCAGTCGTTGATTTAACACTATTAACAGAGATTATGGAAAAGAACCATTTTGTACTTGCTGGACAGTGGGATTATGAACGAGTTACATACGATTATAAATTTGAAATATTAAATGATGTTTATTATTTGCGTGTACAAGGTTTAGCTGTTGAAGGTGACATTGGTAGTAGACACGCTGAAATAAAGCTACTTCCTCCCTTATTAGGTAAACATTATTATCCTCACGGCGTTGAATATGGTGATGGCGAAACTTTCCCAACGAATGTACTTCAAAAAAGTGAACAGCTCCTACAAAATATCGAAAAAGAGTTAAAAGAATTCCAAATCATTGAATAAAATAAAAGTGAGTGCATCATATTGATGCACTCACTTTTATTTCGTTTGTAAATACGGCGGTAATTGCTGCAACTGCTCTTTATCCTTTTCACGCTCTCGACGCGCCCATCGAAAGAATACATAGCCGATAATTGTACCATACACTATTTCCTGGACAATTTTCATGATGATGCCGCCTGTTTGTTGATCTTGTACAACTGGCATCCAGTGTAAAAATTCTGGTCCAGTTATATTTAAATCTGATAAAGTTCCTGCTGGTACACATAATTCCATCGCCTTCATCCAAGCAGCCGGATCCGTATATGTTGCAAACAACGGTGCAGTCGCAAAAATGATTAACGCGCAAGCTGGCGTTAATAATATACCATTAGCAAACATATAACCAAGTTTCTTTATATCACTTAACGTTTGATATTCTGGTAATGGATTTAGCATCGGCCACCACATCATGATCGCCGTAAAGAACAATATAGCTAGACAAATAGGATGAGCAATTTGACTTTGTTTTACTGTATCAAAAACAACTGGTAAATGATAAAAAGAAAACAGGCCATTAAATACAAACAATGCAATAAGTGGCTTAGCAAATACCTTTAATATAATTTGAACGAACTTAAAGGAAGTAATATAACGATATAACCAAACTGGTATACCAAGCAACAATAACGGCGGAACTGCAATATACATAACTGCCATTTCAAACATATGTGCACTAAATATAATATGACCAATTAAATCAATAGGCCCTCCCTTTACAAAATACAAAAGAACAATACCGGTCGTAAAATAGAAAACTTGCTTCTTACTTACCTTCGTCGCTTGTTCAAATCGCATTCTATATGGCCCAATAATTAAAAAGTACCCAATAAGGATCGAAAGCATAAATAATAAAAAGATTGGACTCCATAGAGCTTGAAAACCAAATATCCACAAGTTACTCATTGTCACACCTACCTTCTTAAGGTTATCCTTTCACATAATATGAAGAGGGAGCTGTGACAACACAAGCTCCCTTATTCTTCACTTTTCAAATCCACACAATTGTCATAAAAGCTAAAATTGTAATTAACCCGATTAACAGACCAGAATAAAGAAAGAAACTTGCCGCTTCATGTCCTTTATGACTCATATGCATAAAATAATACAATTGAAAAATTACTTGTACCACTGCTAATAGTAAAATAAATGGTACTGAGAAAGTCGGACTAAACGTTTTCGGATATGCTACTGCTACAAACGCAACTAATGTTAAAAAAATCATTAATGCAAATGTAATAACTTGATGCTTCATTTCCTCTGCACTTTTCCTCTTCCGATAAACAAGATCAACTTTAGGATTATTCGTTTGCTTTATCGCCATTTGTTTATCCCACCATTCCCATTAAATATACTACAGTGAAAATAAACACCCAAACTACGTCAATAAAGTGCCAATAAATCGATGCAACATAAAACTTCGGTGCATTGTATAAATTTAGACCCCTCTTCGCATTTCTAAAGATTAATGTTAAAATCCAACACAACCCAAACAATACGTGGAGTCCATGTGTACCAACAAGAGCATAAAACGCGGAACCAAACGCACTACTTCTCATAGTATGCTTAAATTCATGCGTATAATGATAAAACTCATATATCTCAAACCCTAAAAACCCTAAACCTAGCAACACTGTTACTAACAGCCAAAGTTGCATTTTCTTAAAGTTAAAGTTTTTCATATGATACATCGCATATACGCTCGTTAAGCTACTCGTTAATAAAAGCATCGTCATAATGAAAACAAGTGGCATTTGGAACATCTCTTGAGATGTTGGTCCACCATTTGTAGAATTCTTTAACGCTAAATATGTGCCAAATAAGGAAGCGAACAATACTGTTTCGCCTCCAAGAAATAACCAAAAACCGACAAACTTATTTTTTCCCTCAAGGGTTGCTTTTTCAGGCTCTGCTGGAAATGTTTCATTCGTTAATTTTTCATCTACATGCATTATGCCTTGCCCCCCTTATCTTCTAAATCTTCCTTATGAATATGATATCCATGATCATCGATTACTGAACGTAGGAACATTGCGCCAAATGTGATAATTAAACCAATAATTGCTACTAATAACCAAAACTTATCTTTTCCACCCTGCATATACATTGCACCGAATGCCGCTATAAACAATCCTAAAGAAATGATAAATGGTGAAAATGATGGATTTGGCATATGAATATCACCAACTGGTTCCGCCGCTGTCATCTCTTTATTTCCTTCACGTTTTTCAATCCAAAACGGATCTAACCCGCGAACAAATGGTAATTGTTTAAAGTTATATTCTGGTGTAGGTGCTGGCATCGTCCATTCTAACGTTCGTGCATCCCATGGATCACGACCAGCCTTTTCTTTTGATACTGTTGTTTTAATTACATTGAATAGAAGAACAATCGTTCCAAGAGCCATAAACACCGCTCCAATAGAACTAATCATATTCCCCATTTCCAACCCTTGACCTTCAAGGTATGTGTAGTAACGACGCGGCATACCGATCAACCCAAGGAAATGCTGAATGAAGAACGTTAAATGGAAACCGATAAAGAATAGCCAAAATGTTATCTTTCCTAACGTTTCATTTAATACTTTATTAAACATGAGTGGCCAATAATAATGAGCTCCTGCAAGTAAACCAAATACAACACCGCCGACGATTACATAATGAAAATGAGCTACTACGAAATAGTTATCATGAAATTGATAATCAGCTGGTGCAGATGCTAGCATAACACCTGTAACTCCCCCCATTACGAATGATGGAATGAAAGCTACTGCCCACATCATCGGTGTCGTAAAACGTATACTTCCGCCCCACATTGTAAAGAGCCAGTTGAATATTTTAATACCGGTCGGAACCGCAATCGCCATTGTTGCAACTGAGAAAATAGCATTCGCAACTGGACCCAGCCCAACAGTAAACATATGATGCGCCCATACCATAAATCCTAAGAATCCAATTAATACTGTCGCAAACACCATTGACGAATAACCAAATAATCGTTTTTTCGAAAATGTGGCAAAGATTTCTGAGAATATTCCGAAAGCTGGGAGTATAAGAATGTATACTTCTGGATGACCGAAAATCCAGAATAAATGCTCCCATATAATTGTATTCCCGCCCAGTGCTGGATTAAAGAAACTTGTTCCAAATAAACGATCTAACATTAAAAGTCCTAATCCTACAGTTAACGGCGGAAAAGCGAATAATATTAGTGAAGATGTTACAAATGTCGTCCATGTAAACATCGGCATACGCATATATGTCATCCCTGGCGCACGCATATTAATAATGGTTACAAGGAAGTTAATACCTCCAATTAATGTACCTATACCGGAGATTTGCAAGCCGAGTACATAAAAATCAACACCATGGCCTTTAGAGGCTAAAGCTAAAGATGCATAAGATGTCCATCCTGCATCAGGTGCTCCACCTAAAAACCAACTTAAATTTAAAAATACTCCACCAAAGAAAAATAACCAAAATCCGAGTGAATTCAAAAACGGGAACGCTACATCACGTGCACCAATTTGAAGTGGTACAGCGGCGTTCATAAATGCAAACACGAGTGGCATAGCTGCGAGGAAAATCATTGTTGTACCGTGCATGGTTAATACTTGATTATAAGCATCCCCAACAAGAAAAGCGTTGTTAGGAATCGCTAATTGAAGGCGAATAAATAAAGCTTCTATTCCGCCTATTATAAAAAACAATCCACCTGCAATTAAATAGAGAATGGCAATCTTTTTATGGTCTACTGTCGTTAAATAATCCCATATGACAGCACCCATCCCCTGTTTTTTTGCTACAGAACTCACGTTTTCAACCTCCCCTTCGCGAATAATCCCTCTTTACTTTTCAACTTTTAACGTTTGTAAGTATGCATTTAATGCATCAATTTGATCATCCGTTAAGTTGCCATATTTACCAGTCATTTTATTTCCTGGTTTCATATTTTCAGGATCTTTCAGCCATTTTTTTAAGTTTTCTTCATTGTTTTCGGCAATGCCGGCAACTGTATCGCGATCCGCAAAGTTTGCTAAGTTTGGTGCGATACGAGCGGAAGGTGGTCTACTATCATTAGATCCAACTGCGTGACAACCAATACAGCTTTTATTAAATATTTCTTGGCCCTCTTGCGCCTTTGTTGAAGCTACTTCTTTCTTCCCATCAATCTTCTTCATATCAGCAAGCCACTTTTTGTACTCGCTTTCATCTAAAGCTTTCACTTTGAATTGCATTAAAGAATGTGATGGGCCGCAAAATTCTGTACAAAAACCATTATAAGTGCCCGATTTATCTGCCTTTAACCACATTTTGTTCACATTGTCTGTATTTGTATCCATTTTTCCAGCTAAAGACGGAACCCAAAATGAGTGTTTAATATCGGCACCCTTCAAATTCAAATACACTTTCTTACCTGTGGGGATGACTAAATCTTGAGAAGTTACTATTTTTTCTGATTTATAAGAAAATTCCCACCAATAAAGATTCGCTGTTACATCAACAACGATAGTATCTTTATCAATATTCTTTTTCTCCATCGCACTTACATCAGCAAGTTTGAATGTATATGTAACCGTCGGAACAGCTAAGATTAGTAAAAGAATAATCGGAATAACTGTCCATATAATTTCTAGCTTGTGATTCCCTTCAACTTGCTCTGGAATATAATCTTCCTGACCTTTCTTTTGTCGGAAACGCACAATTACATACAAGAAAATAATAGTAACTACTAGTACTACTCCTACCATGATTGCACTCGCTAATAAGAGCAAATCATATTGCATTTTTGCTACTTCTCCTTGCGGAATTAAAGTAGATTGAAAGGCTTTACCGCATCCCCCTAACAGTAAAGCCAGCAGTGAAACGAACGAAAGCAGTCGCCACTGTTTCTTCATACAAACAACCCCCACTTTCCTTGTGAATTAGATTGTACTTTATAGTTAAGTAAAGTAAATCTCAACGTAAAGAAATCCAATTATGTCGTTGTCTTAGAAGAATGTAACTACAATCATTAATACAAATAAGATTGTTAAATAATTTAGGGAATAAACAAACATTTGTACAGACCATTTGATGTCATCTTGCTTACGGAAGCCATAAAATCCTAAAACGATCCAACCGATGTTAAGCAATGTTGCAATTACCATAAATGTTATCCCTAGTCCACTCATATAAAATGGTAGTGGTAATAAACATACTGTCCAAATCATAATTTGGCGTTTCGTAATTTCAAATCCATGAACTACAGGAAGCATTGGAATTCCTGCATTTCGATATTCATCAACACGTTTCATCGCTAATGCAAGGAAATGTGGGATTTGCCAAATAAACATAATTAAAAATAGCATCCAAGCAATTGGATGGCCTAAAGATGGATCGATTGCTGCCCATCCAATTAAAGGTGGAACTGCCCCAGATATACTACCTACAACAGTATTTAGTGTATACTTTCTCTTTGTCCATAAAGTATATAGAACAACATATGTGAAAGCACCAATAAATCCCATTAACACTGCCATTGGTGTTGTTAATAATAAAAATACAAACCCAAGAAGTAATATAACTAATCCAAATGTAAGTGCAAATCCTGGTTTATACTTTCCAGTAACCGTTGGACGGGTCTTTGTTCTTTCCATTAATGGATCGATGTCTCGATCAATGTAGTTGTTTAAACAACATACCCCTGCCATAACTAATCCAGAACCAACGATTGTAAAAAATAGCTTATCCAGATTATCCATTACACTTAATCCATTAAAGTGTAACGCCAACCAAAATCCTGTAAATACAGTAAGTGTATTTGAGTTTACAATCCCCATTTTAACGAGTGCTTTTAAATCTTGTAGCCGAGTTGTTTCCGGTACGCTTGTAACAGCAGACTCATCATGCAGCTCAGTTGTTGCATGGTTCATCACTTTAACCCCCTCTTAAAACTTTCATCTTTCTTTTTTGCGTCTATTTCGAATGAAATAATTCGCTTTTATATAGCAATATTATTACAGTAGAAATATTGTTAACCCATTCTACTACTAATCTACGCCCATACTCCAATATATTAAATCATATTTCCCGAACATTTTGTGAAGAAAACATGAACTTTTTGTGTCGAATATAAAAAACTGAATTCTGACTTACCCTTATCATAACATGATGTTACCTTCTATAATAAACTTTTTTGTCATATTTAACACGTATTCTCCCCATTTCTTTTCAAAATAGCCTGTTTTTCAACCAAAAATCCCCTTATACATTCTATTTCCACACCGATTTTCTCTCCCCTGTCTACCCCCGCCATTTCTTTGCTATTTTATTATTTTTTATATATCATAGGAACTAGCGCGTTTTATTCTATACATAATGGAATGAAAATATTTCGCAATAACTTCATAGCAGAAAGATGGTGAAAGAGATTGCAACGCTTTATTAAATGGTTAGCAGTCATTACAAGTCTTGATTTATTAATAGTTTTATTAGGAGGCGCTTTAGTTACAAAAACAGGTTCCGGCCAAGGCTGCGGTAAATCATGGCCACTTTGTAACGGTGAATTTGTTCCATCTAATTTATCAATGGAAACTATTATTGAACTAAGTCACCGCCTTACATCAGGATCAGCAGGAATTCTTGTCACTCTCCTTTGTATTTTGTCCTGGAAATATTATAAACATGTGCGCGAAACAAAAACGTTAGCAATTTTATCCTTCGTATTTTTAGTTGCACAAGCATTAATGGGAGCCGCTGCAGTTGTCTGGGGGCAAATGCCAGCTGTACTTGCTATCCATTTTGGTATTTCCTTAATTTCATTTGCTTCTGTCATTTTATTAACGTGTCTCATCTTTGAAATTGACCAGAAATTTGATGCACGTTCACTTATTATGGACAAAAAAATGAAATTTCATATTTATGGTGTAACAATTTACTGTTATCTCGTTGTCTACACAGGAGCTTTAGTACGTCACGAACGAGCTAGCTTAGCCTGTCCAGACTTCCCTTTATGTAGCAAAAATAGACCTATGCCGACTCAACTACATGAGTGGGTTCAAATGGGACATAGATTGGCAGCCATGTTAATCTTTGTTTGGATACTATACGCGATGATTCTCGCTATTCGCCATTACAAGCAGCAGCCTGTCGTATACTGGGGATGGATCATTTCATTTATCCTTGTTACACTTCAAGCCATAGTAGGAATTTTAGTCGTATTTACAAATGCTAGTTTAGCAATGGCATTATTACATTCCCTATTCATTTCTTGCTTGTTTGCTGTACTATGCTATTTAGTTATGTTAGGAACAAGAAGTAAAGTGAATGCAAAAGAAGCTGAATCAACTTCTAAACAAACAAAATAAATTAAAATACCTTGCCGAATTGGCAAGGTATTTTTTTACAATAAAGAAAAAGAGCTGCATTTCCACAGCTCTTTTCTATTTTAGTGATCTAATTCAATGAGTAAGTCACCCGTTTGAATTGCATCTCCATCGTTAACATATACTTTTTTCACTTTACCATTGAACGGCGCTTGAACTGTCGTTTCCATTTTCATCGCTTCAGTAATTGCCATAGAATCGCCTTTTTTCACTTCATCGCCTTCTTTTACAACGACTTTAATAACCGTTCCTGGCATTGTTGCACTAATGTGGTTTGGATTTTCACGGTTTCCTTTCACACGTTGTGCAACTGTTGCTTTCACACTTTCGTCTTTCACAACAATCTCACGTGGTTGACCATTAAACTCCAAGTAAAGAATACGATTTCCATCTGCCTGAGGCTCTCCGATTGACACTAGTTTAACCATCAATGTTTTACCTTGCTCAATTTCCACATCGATTTCTTCACCAAGTCTCATACCATAGAAGAATGTCGGTGTATCAAGCACAGATACACTTCCATAAAGCTCAGCAACTTTTTCGTAATCCATAAATACTTTTGGATATAATGCATATGCAACGACATCAAAAATCGTCACTTCGCGCCCAAGTTTATGGAATAGCTCTTCTTTTAACGCATCCAAATCTACTGGCTCTAATAATTCACCTGGTCTTACTGTTAATGGTTCTTTCCCTTTTAAAATAATTTCTTGTAACTTTTTCGGGAAACCACCGTATGGCTGCCCCAAATCTCCTGAGAACATTTCAACGACAGACCCTGGGAAGTCCATAGAATGCCCACGCTCTAAAACATCTTGTTCTGTTAAGTGATTTTGAACCATAAATAATGCCATATCACCGACAACTTTAGATGATGGCGTTACTTTAACAATATCACCAAACATGTCATTCACACGGCGGTACATTACTTTCACTTCATCGAATCGATCTCCTAAGCCAACCGCTTTCGCTTGTTGTTGTAAATTACTATACTGTCCGCCTGGCATTTCGTGCATATATACCTCTGTATGAGGAGCATTCATACCACTTTCAAACGGTGCGTAGTATTTACGTACATCTTCCCAGTAATGAGATAGTTTTTCTAATGAATCTATATTAACATCTGGCTGTCTTTCGTTTCCACCTAACGCATAGTATAGCGTGTTCGCACTTGGCTGTGACGTTTGCCCAGCCATAGAACTTACTGCTACATCGACAATGTCAACACCTGCTTCAATTGCTTTCGTATACGTTAATATACCATTTCCACTCGTATCGTGTGTGTGCAGGTGAATCGGAATCGATACCGTCTCTTTTAATGCTGAAACTAAATCATATGCTGCGTTTGGTTTTAGTAAGCCCGCCATATCTTTAATACCTAAAATGTGAGCTCCTGATGCTTCTAATTCTTTTGCTAAATTTTTATAGTAATTTAAATCATATTTACTACGTAACGGATCATGAATATCCCCTGTGTAGCACATCGTTGCTTCTGCAATTTTACCAGTATCTCGTACAGCATCAATTGCAACTCTCATACCTTCTACCCAGTTTAAGCTATCAAAAATACGGAACACATCAATTCCAGCTTGAGCAGAACACTCCACAAACTTTTGAATTAAATTATCCGGATAGTTTTTGTAACCAACTGCGTTTGAAGAACGAAGTAACATTTGGAATAAAACATTTGGCATTTTTTCACGAAGATCTAGTAATCGTTCCCATGGATCTTCTTTTAAGAAACGATATGCAACATCAAACGTTGCACCGCCCCACATTTCCGCTGAGAATAAATTCGGTAACATTCTCGCTGTCGGCTCTGCAATTTGATGTAAATCTTTTGTACGAATACGCGTTGCAAGTAATGACTGATGCGCATCCCGGAATGTTGTATCCGTTAAAAGTACACGTTTTTGATCTTGTACCCATTTTACTAATCCGTCTGCTCCACGCTCATCCAAAATTTGTTTCGTTCCATTTTGGATCGGCTCTGAGTGTAATACATTCGGTATACGAGCATCCGGGAAAATTGGTTTCTCTTTTTTCCCTACTCCTGGGAAGCCATTTACTGTTACTGTCCCGATGTAATTTAACATTTTCGTTCCGCGGTCTTTACGTTTCGGGAACAAGAATAATTCAGGTGACGCATCAATAAATGAAGTGTCATATTCCCCTGATAAGAAGTTTTTATGTTTTACTACATTCTCTAGGAATGGAATATTAGTTTTAATACCACGAATACGGAATTCTTTTAAGTTACGTTCCATTTTTGCAGCAGCTTGTTCAAAAGTAAGCGCCCATGTTGTAACTTTTACAAGTAAAGAATCATAGTACGGTGTAATAACAGCACCTTGGAAACTATTACCTGTATCAAGACGAACTCCAAAGCCACCACCTGATCGATATGCCATAATTTTTCCAGTATCCGGCATGAAATTATTTAGTGGATCCTCAGTCGTTACACGAGATTGTATTGCAAATCCATGTACAACAACTTCCTCTTGCTTTGGAACACCTACCAATTTGCTATGTAATGCATGTCCATCAGCTATTAAAATTTGTGATTGAACGATGTCAACTCCTGTAATCATTTCTGTAATTGTATGTTCTACTTGAACACGCGGATTTACTTCAATGAAATAGAAATTATCATCTTTCACAAGGAATTCAACTGTTCCTGCGTTTAAATAATTTACATTTTTCGTTAACTTAACAGCAGCATCACAAATACGCTGACGTAAATCATCTGAAAGTGATACACTTGGTGCTATTTCTACAACTTTTTGATGACGACGTTGTACAGAACAATCTCGCTCGTATAAATGAACAACATTTCCCTCTTCATCTGCTAAAATTTGAACTTCTATATGTTTAGGTTTTTCAACGAATTTTTCAACGTATACTTCATCATTACCAAAGGCTGCTTTCGCTTCTGACTTCGCTCGATTATACGATTCTCTTAATTCTTCACTAGTACGTACAATACGCATACCACGGCCGCCACCACCAAGGGAAGCTTTAATTATAATCGGGTAATCATACTTTTCAGCAAATTCTTTAACTTCTTCTACCGAATCTACTGGACCATCACTACCAGGAATAACTGGAATTTGTGCTAGCTGCGCTTGTGTTCTTGCTTTCACTTTATCTCCAAACATATCTAAATGCTTACTTTTTGGACCTATAAAGATAATTCCTTCTTCTTCACAACGTTTTGCGAATTGAATATTTTCTGACAAGAAACCATATCCAGGGTGAATTGCATCTACATGATTACTTTTCGCAATCTCAATAATGCCCTCAATATCTAGATAAGCATCAATTGGCTTTTTCCCTTCCCCAACTAAATAGGATTCATCGGCTTTATAACGATGATAAGAACCACTATCCTCTTTAGAATAGATTGCAACTGTTTTTAATCCAAGTTCCGAACAAGCTCGAAACACACGAATTGCAATCTCTCCACGGTTAGCTACCAATACTTTTTGAATACGTTGCAGCTTTGTCATGATTTTCCCCCTCTACTTTCCTACCACTCTAGAGATAAAATATATACACACCCTAAAGAGCGTGAAGTTCTTCACTTTCTACATTATATTATACTTAGAAAGCTTCACTTTATTTTTATCCATCATACCTTATTTTTTAACAAATGATAAGTTTTCTGATTAATTTGTTTCACAAAAATAGTATAGCATACCTCTTCCTTTTCTAACAACTTAATTGTATATCACATTTGATTTAATGTGATATATTTTTTATTATAAATACCAATTAATATATCATATTTAATATTTCTAAAAAATAAAAAACACATCGCGCTCTAAAGCACAATGTGTTTTTTATTTTACAACTACAAGACGTGGTCCATCTTGTTCTCTTTCTTTCATTTCCTCATTTTGCTGTTTCTCTTGTCGTTTTACATGACTAGCAATATTTAATAATATACCCATCGCGATTAGATTAGCTAACAAGGAACTACCGCCATAACTAATAAACGGCAAAGGCACTCCTGTAAGTGGTATTAATCCGGACATACCACCAACATTAACAAATGTTTGTATTCCAATTAAACTTGCAATTCCGATTGCAATTAAACTTCCAAATGGATCTTTACATTTTTGTGCCACTCTAAACGAACGAATGATAATAAGTAGTAAACAGATTAAAATGATAGCTACACCTATAAAACCCAGTTCTTCAGATATAATCGCCATAATAAAATCCGTTTGCGGCTCTGGTAAGTAGCCATACTTTTGTATACTATTTCCTAATCCTCTACCATTTAACCCACCTGAGGCAATTCCAACAAATGAATTTATTAATTGAAATCCATCCTTTTGTGGATCACTAAATGGATCAAGGAAAACTGAAAATCGCGCTTTTTGGTATTGACTCAATTTATAGTTTCCAATAAAATACAACGCTGGAATCCACACGACAGATGTTAATAAAAATCTTTTTATCCACAAGTTAACATTAACTCCTGAACAGAAGAACATAATTAACACTGTTCCACCTATTAATATGTCAGTCCCTAAGTCATTTTGTAATAAAATTAATACCATCGATCCACCGACAACAAATAAGGGAGGTATTATCCCTTGAAAAAAAGGGGTTTGCCTCTCTTGTTTCTTAGCAAAAAAACTTGCTAGCGTAATAATAACTGCTATTTTTACAAACTCAGCTGGCTGTATACCTAGTATCCATCCTTTTGCACCATTGATTACCTTACCGAAAAGGAAAGCTGCTGTTAGTAAACCAATACTTCCTAACCCCATCGCTGCAAGAACTATTTTTTTCCTCCACAATTTGTAAGGGATTATAACTACAATCACAAGTATTACCGTTCCAATAGCAAGAGCAACTAATTGTTTTTTAAAAAAGTGATCTGCTGGCCAGTTATTTTTCGACGAAATCGCGACAATGGAACTAGAACTATATACCATTATAACTCCCAACACACATAAGATAACAAGAGGAAGTAATAATGAATAATCCATTGATTTCCATACTCTTTTCATTTCATTTCCTCTCTCTGTTTCAATTTAATTATTGTTGTATTCCATATGTACATTGATTCTTCCTGCTTTATTATACAAATAAAAAGCCCAAACTTTTTCAGTTTGAGCCCCCTTATTTGAACCCGTTATTGTTGTTTGTTTGTAAATGCTTCATGAAGTGCAGATAACTCACGTTCAAGCTCTCCTAACATTGCTTTCCCTTGTTCTTCTGCAATAAGACCAAGGCGAACTGCAAAATCGACTTCGCGGGATAGTCCAAACATTTGTGTGTCTAACACTTCTTCATATAATGGACATTGCGGCATTGTAAGATGGTCCATTTGCACCTTAATAAGTCTTAAAATCTTCTCCGCATCCGCTTGTAGAAGGGCTAGTGCCTTTTCCTGATGATTTGATACTGTCTCAGACGCCAAATTGATTCCCTCCGTTTCCGTCCTACTCTCTCCTATCTATTAATATTAGCGATAGTTTTAATAAATTGCAATAGAAACATTTTTTGTGACAATAGTGTCTAATACTATTATACTGAAAAGTGGGAGTATAACACAAATGGGGGAACAACAATGAGCGAAATTTTATTTATCAATGGAAAAGTTCGTTTTCCAATCACTATCGATCCAACCGTTTGGATCTTTGATGATCGAAAAGTAGATTTGACAACTTACTTTGATGAAACGAGAGAAAACACTTCAGAACTAGAAGCTTATTTAAAAAACACTTCAGAACATTGGGATCGCGAAATCCGTGATGGTGCTGCCTTCCCGCCGATACAACAAAGTGTAAAGAAATATAAAAAAGAACAGTTAATTACTGGAACGTTCGGTATACCATTCCATCCTTTTCTTGCTAACGCCGAAATTTCAGATGACGCTACGCAAGTCGAGATTGAAACAGTAGATCATACAATAACGCTTCCACTAGAAACTGTCAAAGATGCTATTCTTGGTTTTTCAAAAGAAGGAAAACCATTAAAAGAAGATGGACCTGTTCATTTATATTACAATGATGGATCTAATAGACAAAATCCAATCCGTAACATCCGTAAATTTACAATTATTTAAAGTGTATACTTGAAAGAAAAAAGGAGTGAGCCTCGGCTCACTCCTTTTTATAATAAATCTGCAGCTAGTTGAGCTAAATTAGATCGCTCCCCTTTAACAAACTTTACATGACCACTAATACGTTGCTCTTTAAACTTCTCTACAACATATGTTAAACCGTTATTATATTCATCCAAATACGGATGATCAATTTGCTGAGGATCTCCCATTAATACGATCTTACTTTTTTCTCCTACCCTTGTTAATATCGTTTTCACTTCATGCTTCGTTAAATTTTGCGCTTCGTCAATTATTATGAACTGATCTGGAATACTTCTTCCGCGTATATACGTAAGAGCTTCTACTTCAATCGAACCCATTCCAGCTAAAATAGCATCTAACTCTCCTGGCTTTTTCGTATTAAATAAATACTCTAGATTATCAAAAATCGGTTGCATCCACGGTCTTAACTTTTCTTCTTTTTCTCCTGGTAAATAACCGATATCTTTTCCGACTGGAACAATTGGCCTTGCAACGAGTAGTTTTTTGTATAGTCCTAAATCTTCCGTTTGCATAAGCCCCGAAGCTAACGCTAGTAATGTTTTTCCTGTACCAGCTTTCCCTGTTAATGTTACTAGCGGAATATCTTCACGAAGTAATAATTCTAATCCCATAATTTGCTGCACATTTCGTGGTCGTATCCCCCATACTTGTTCATTGTGAAAAATAAGTTTCTTTACCTTCTTACCTAAGTGATCCACAATGCCAAGTGCTGAACTAGATCCCCCTAATGCATCTTTCATTACTACAAACTGATTTGGATAAAAAGGATGATTTGCAATTTCAGATAAAGGCAATTCACCTTTTTCATAAAAATAATCCAATTGCTCTTTTGATATATACCCTTCTAAAAATCCTGAATATATATTATCTACTTCAATTACACGATCACTTAAATAATCTTCCGCCTTCAAACCAATTGCATCAGCTTTTACCCTTACGAGCACGTCTTTACTTACTAAAATAACAGACTTCCCGTCCTCTTTTTCTTGTTCTTCTAAAGATAGATTTTTTGCTACAGCTAAAATTCGATTATCATTTGTTTTTTCTACAAAAATATCTTGTAGTTGAACAAATGAACGATGATTTAATTCAATACGAAATGTACCGCCGTTTTCTAGCGGAATACTTTCATGCAGCTTTCCTATTTCACGAAATTTGTCTATTAACTTAGATACATAACGAGCGTTTCGTCCTACTTCATCCATATAACGTTTTTTCGAATCAACCTCTTCTAATACAACTGCTGGAATCACTACTTCATTGGTTTCAAATGAAAAAATAGATAAAGGATCCTGCAAAAGTACATTCGTATCTAACACATAAATTTTATCCAACCTGTTACCCCCTGACTCCACTTTTAAATTTGTAGAACAAGGGTTTCATCCAAAAAATATGGACGAACCATTGTTATAATTATATGTACCGTATAAACGAGGTAGAATCGAAATTTATAGCCATTAAACCTTTTATTTATTTTTTATTCATTTCTATTCAATATATTACTTTTAATTATAATTATTAACATAAAATCACAATAACTAATTACAAAAGTTACTAACTGGCTTTCTTATTTATCACATTTATAATTCTTTCATTCCTACTAACACTTGGTTATCGAGCTTTTTTGCTGCCCGAAGATCATATGTTTTTTCATATGTTGGTTCAGTTGCAAGTTTTGCACCATAAAACATAACATCACGTACTTCTTGTACATTTACTTCTATTACAGTTAATTTTAGAGGAATGCCTTCCATTCTATCAGTCAAAATTTCACCTGCACCACTTATGGAAAATACGGAATCATTCGCCATTATAGTCAATACCACCCCTGTACTATGCCGCATATTTTCCACAATACGTGAACGTTGATCTACTGCAAATCGAATACTAGTTTTACTCACTGCATACACCCAAGAAATAGCACTTACGTTAGGAACTTGTTTTTCAAAATCTGTTGTTGCTACCATAACAATACACTCTTTACGTAACGATTGTACTAAATCATCTGTTAATGTAGGCTCTACTACATTCGCCATATTTCCACCTCCAAATATACTTAATATATCCTTATCATAACTTATTTTTCGAATTGCGAAAATATTATTTTTTCCCGCTATTATTCAAAAACATTACACTTCCATGATATACTTATACTGATAGAATTCGTATTGAGGTGACGACATGAGAGTCAAATGTATGATTTGTGATAAAAAAGATATGTTAGATGATGAAAATCCTATGGCAAAAAAACTGCGTAATCGCCCTATTCATACATATATGTGCATGGAATGTTCGGAACGAATTGCAGAACGTACGATGGAACGTCATGCAAGTGGTAGTTTCCGATTATACCGTGATAAAAAAGTCGAAGACGATTGGTAAAATATAAATAAGTCCTTAATCATATAGATAAGGACTTATTTATATTTTTCAGGCTCACGATTCATCTGATCCAAGAAACAATCAATAGCTTCTAACGGAAACCTTGCAGATTTTCTTTCTCCATTCATTTCATATGTAATCAAATACATTTCCTCGTTCTTTTTAACTTCCACATTCCTCAATTTGTGTTCTTCATATATCATATTTTGAAATAACAAATACGTTTCTTTTGCAGCACTATCATCCGGACGTGCTTCTGCAACTGTTTTAATTGTTAACCAATTATATAATGCATCTTGTACTGAACGCATAAAACTTCGCCCCCTCATCCTGCTTTTTGTTGTCTTGCTTGATGTAAACGCAACCTATAAATCCCAAGTACAATTGCCGCTACAACAAGCCCCTCCCCAACAGGTAAAAAAACTGCAAAGAAAGTTAACACTGTACACCCTATCGCTAACGATATATATATCACTATATTTTTTATTATTGATAGTTTTCTTGCAAAACCTAAATTATACACAAGTGCACTTAATATAATAATGATGCCATACAGTAACCACATCCCTAGTTCTGGGTTTTCATCAACTTTACATAATTTCGCAAAAAATGACATTCTTTCTAACACTATTTATCCCCCTTCTCATAAAAAACAAAATTTCTTTATGTACTTAATACAAGAGTAACCCGCGAAAAAAATACTGTCCACTAAAAAGAGTAAATATTCTAAAAATAAATACGAAAAAACAGCTACCTTAATTTAAGGTAGCTGTTCTATTTTTTACGCTTCTACAGATTTCTTTTTCTTAGCAGCTCTTTCACGCTCGCTCTTATCAAGAATCTTTTTACGTAAACGAATTGATTCTGGAGTTACTTCACAGAACTCGTCATCGTTTAAGTACTCTAATGACTCTTCTAAAGTCATTAAGCGTGGTTTTTTCATTGTTGAAGTTTGATCTTTCGTTGCAGAACGAATGTTAGTTTGTTGTTTCATTTTCACAACGTTAACTGTTAAGTCGTTCTCACGAGTGTGTTCTCCTACGATCATACCAGCATATACTTCTGTACCTGGTTCAACGAAGATTACACCACGGTCTTCAACTTGCATAATACCGTATTGAGATGCTTTTCCTGTTTCAAGTGAAACTAGAACACCTTGGCGACGTCCACCAACTTGTCCAGCGTGTACTGGTTGGTAGCAATCGAATGTATGGTTTAAAATACCGTAACCACGAGTTAATGTTAAGAATTCTGTTGTGTAACCAATTAAACCACGTGCTGGAACCATGAAAGTAAGGCGAACTTGACCGTTTCCATTATTCACCATATCTAACATTTCACCTTTACGTGCACCCATAGATTCCATAATAGAACCAGTGTATTCTTCAGGTACATCGATTTGTACGCGCTCTACAGGCTCACATCTTACGCCATCAACTTCTTTAATGATTACTTCTGGTTTAGATACTTGTAACTCATAACCTTCACGACGCATGTTTTCAATTAAGATAGATAAATGTAGTTCCCCACGTCCAGATACGATCCATGCATCAGGAGAATCTGTATTATCTACACGTAAACTTACATCTGTTTCTAACTGTGAACGAAGGCGCTCTTCAATTTTACGAGATGTAATGAATTTACCTTCACGACCTGCAAATGGGCTGTTATTTACAAGGAATGTCATTTGTAGTGTTGGCTCATCAATACGTAATAATGGTAAAGCCTCTTCATGCTCAACCGGACATACCGTTTCACCTACGTTAATGTCTTCCATACCTGAAACAGCTACTAAATCTCCAGCTTTTGCTTCTTCAATTTCTTGACGTTTTAATCCAATGTAACCAAATAATTTCGTTACGCGGAATTGTTTTACACTTCCGTCAACTTTCATTAATGCAACTTGTTGTCCTACTTTCATTGTACCACGGAATACGCGGCCAACCCCGATACGACCAACATAGTCATTGTAATCAAGAAGTGCTACTTGGAATTGAAGTGGCTCTTCGCTGTTATCAACTGGTGCTGGAATATGTTCAATAATTGTGTCAAACAATGATTTCATATTCTCTTCTTGATTTGCTGGATTTGAATCTAAGCTTGCTGTTCCGTTCATTGCTGATGCAAATACAACTGGGAACTCTAATTGATCTTCGTTTGCACCAAGTTCGATGAATAAGTCAACTACTTCATCAACTACTTCATCAGGGCGAGCGAAGTCACGGTCAATTTTGTTTACAACAACGATTGGAGTTAAGTTTTGCTCAAGAGCTTTCTTTAAAACAAATCGTGTTTGTGGCATACAGCCTTCATATGCATCAACAACAAGTAGAACACCATCAACCATTTTCATGATACGTTCTACTTCTCCACCGAAGTCAGCGTGACCAGGTGTATCTAAAATGTTAATTCGTTTATCTTCATAGTGAATCGCAGTATTCTTCGCTAAAATTGTAATACCACGTTCTCTTTCTAGATCGTTTGAGTCCATTGCGCGTTCTTCAATATGTTCGTTCGCACGGAAAGTCCCCGCTTGACGTAATAACTGGTCAACAAGTGTTGTTTTACCATGGTCAACGTGGGCAATAATTGCTATATTACGTAAATCTTGTCGTTTTTTCAACATGTCCAACTCCTAATGTCTTTTTAATCCTTCTCTATTATAAGAGCGAAGGGGATACAATAGCAATTAAAATAAAATCAAGAATGAAAATATAGTTGTATTCTTACTTTTGTGAAAGTAAAATGAGATTGGAGGGTGAAGAAATGGAACACATTCAATATCGCTTTTTATTAACTGCAATTATCGGTGTTATTTTCTTAATCGGTATCGGCATTATGGTTGCTGAAAATAGTCCCATCGGTATTATTATTTGCATTATCGGTACATTTGTTACAGTTGGATACGGTTTTGTAACAAAAAGAAAAATGCGTAAATCGCAATAACGTCAAAAAGTAAGAAGCGTGTATACAGCCTCTTACTTTTTTTGTTACTTAGATATAAATCGTAACACCTCTTCATACACCCCTGGTTTTGCAACTAATACGCTGCTTTTCTCTACGATAGAAAGCGGGGCTCCAGAAAATGTTGTCACCTTGCCCCCAACTTCCTCTACAATTATCTGTCCCCCGCCAAAATCCCACGGTGATAATCTCGGCGTTACATATGCATCTATTCTTCCTGTTGCAACGTATACCATCTCTAACGCTGCACAGCCATATGATCTCGTGCCTCTTGCTTTCTTAACAAGTGCCATCATATTTTCCATATTAAGCAATGGATTATCGGTAAGCCATATCGCATTTAAAGCTACAATACCTTGCTCTACAGTCCCTTTTTCCAATAAAGTTATTGGTACTTCATTACAAAATGCTCCAGTCCCCTTTAACGCATGATATAATTCATCATGAACTGGATCATAAATAAGTCCAATCTTTCCGATACCGTTCTCATAAATTCCAATTGAAATTGCAAAATTTCTCTTTTGATGAACAAAGTTCATTGTGCCATCAATTGGATCAATTAACCAAACAACCCCATCAGAAGAAGTTACCTCATCTCCATAACCTTCTTCCCCTAAAATACTATGATTCGGGAATGTTTCTTTAATTTTCCCAATTAAAAACTGTTCTATTTCTCGATCCATATTTGTTACTAAATCAGCTGCATTGGATTTCGTTTCTATAATAAGTGCTTTTTTCATTGATGCCATTAAACGCTCTCCCGCATCTCGAATCCACTGCTTGGCGTGTGCATCGATGTCTTTCCATACTTCTTGCATGTTTAAACACTCCGATCTATACTGTTCACAGAAAAAACGAACCCTTTATAAGGTTCGCACCAACTAATTTTTTATACATATACTATTATTACGCTTCTAAACGAATCATTTCAAGTCTTAACACTTCTAACTTTTGTACACACTCTTCTTTTTTCTGTTTATCATTTTCCATCATCGCATCGTATAAAGTCGCTAATTCATAATCTAGCTCCAAACGTAGCACCGGTATTCTCTTTTCAGCATCTGTTCTCTTTAACGCATTAATCACCTGTCTCATATTATTTGCCTCCTCCCAATATTCGTCTGCCCTCGGACTAGAATTGATTTAATTTTCTGATTTTTTGTTTTATACTATACTATGTTGGAGAAATCATCTATGCAACAAAATTATATTTTTTTATTTAAATTTTTTTGTGCTGTTCTTTTTATGAATAGTACAAGCTATGCTAAAATAAAAGCAAAATAGGAGTTGGAGGAACAATCATGACACTAGAAACATTCAAATCAACTGATTTTGAGGTCTTTACAGTTGATGGTCTCGAAGAACGAATGAGTGCAATTAAAACGAACATTCATCCTAAGCTAGAAGCTTTAGGGGAACAGTTTGCAACGTATTTATCCAAACAAACTGATGAGAACTTTTTTTATCATGTAGCAAAACATGCACGTCGCAAAGTCAATCCACCAAACGATACTTGGGTTGCTTTTTCAACAAATAAACGCGGATATAAAATGCTACCACATTTCCAAATTGGACTATGGGGTACTCATGCCTTCATATACTTTGGTTTAATCTATGAGTGTCCACAAAAAGTGGAGACGGCTCACGCCTTCTTAGAACATTTAAATGATTTAAAAACAAATATTCCAAATGACTTCGTTTGGTCCATTGACCATACTAAACCAAGTGTAAAATTACATAAAACACTTGAAACAGAAGACTTACAAAAGATGGTTGAGCGTCTAGCTACTGTGAAAAAAGCAGAATTATTAGTTGGTATTCATATATCACCAGAGGAGTTTTCAGCAATGACCAACGAACAATTCCTTGCTAAGATTGAATCTACGATGCAATCACTCCTTCCTTTATATGCACTTTGTAATCGATAGTAGAAAACGGACAATTTATATTGTCCGTTTTTAGTTGTTATCACATTATATCACTTCAGTTTTTATTTTTCAAAATATTTTTACATTTTTACAAGCTTTTGTTCTTCGATTTCTTTAGCCTTTTGAATCGCACGGTATATAGAATACCCACTTACTTCTTGAAACTCTTTATCAATTTTCTTTTCTTCTGCTTTCGATGGAACAATCTCTTTAAAACGACGATATAATCCCATTAACTCTTCTCTTATAATTCCTTTTTCATATGCTTTCTCAATCGCTTCATAAAACTTCACAATTGCAACCATTTCCTCATTTGACCAATCATAATCTAACGGATATTGATATTCCATTTTGCACCTCATTTATCATTTCTTCTTATTTCAATACGCTATTTTAAAGAGATTTTTTCTTCTTCACTATAGCCACTTTGCATTATACACTATTTATTCATTCTAATGGAATTGTCTTCCTCTAGAAGTTAGTAGGGAACAACTATTTAACATACTCACCGTAAAAATATTTTTTGCTATACATCTATAATTATTGGTGATATAATGCTTTTGTTTTATAGAAAATAAAGTGAAGCTCCCATCTCAGAAAAGCTTTTGTGAATGGCAGAAAAACAAGTCTCATTCTAAAAAAGAACTTAACTTTTTTAGAACAAGATTATATAAAACAAACTCTAATAAATATAAAAAAAAGAAGGGGTGTATAGATTGTCCCAATACGAAACACCATTGTTTACCGCTTTAGTTGAGCACAGTAAGCGAAATCCAATTCAATTCCATATTCCAGGTCATAAAAAAGGACAGGGCATGGATCCTGAATTTCGCGAATTTATTGGGCATAATGCATTAGCAATTGATTTAATTAATATTGCGCCGCTCGATGATTTACATCATCCAAAAGGTATGATTAAAGAAGCACAAGATTTAGCAGCCGCTGCATTTGGTGCGGATCATACTTTCTTTTCTATTCAAGGTACAAGTGGCGCAATAATGACAATGGTGATGAGCGTTTGCGGTCCTGGTGACAAAATACTAGTGCCACGAAACGTGCATAAATCAGTAATGTCAGCTATTATTTTCTCAGGTGCAAAACCTATTTTCATGCATCCTGAAATCGATCCAAAACTTGGTATTTCACATGGAATCACAATTCAATCTGTCAAAAAGGCACTTGAAGAGCACTCAGATGCGAAAGGCTTACTTGTTATTAATCCAACATACTTTGGCTTTGCTGCAGACTTAGAACAGATTGTACAATTAGCACATTCTTACGATATCCCTGTACTAGTTGATGAGGCACATGGTGTTCACATTCATTTTCACGATGAACTACCGATGTCAGCGATGCAAGCCGGTGCAGATATGGCAGCAACAAGTGTTCATAAATTAGGTGGATCTTTAACTCAAAGTTCTATTCTTAATGTAAAAGAAGGTCTTGTAAACGTAAAACATGTTCAATCTATTATTAGCATGCTTACGACTACATCAACTTCTTACATCTTGTTAGCATCCCTAGATGTTGCTAGAAAACGTCTTGCTACAGAAGGAACGGCACTCATAGAACAAACAATACAATTAGCGGAACAAGTTCGTGATGCTATAAATGCTATTGAGCATCTTTACTGTCCTGGTAAGGAAATGCTAGGTACGGATGCTACTTTTAACTATGATCCTACAAAGATAATTGTATCTGTGAAAGATTTAGGTATTACAGGCCATCAGGCTGAAGTATGGCTTAGAGAGCAATATAACATTGAAGTAGAACTCTCAGATTTATACAACATACTATGTCTTGTCACTTTCGGGGATACAGAAAGTGAGACAAATACACTTATTGCAGCATTACAAGATTTAGCAGCAACATTTAGAAATAAAGCTGATAAAGGTGTTCAAATACAAGTAGAAATTCCAGAAATACCAGTGCTAGCACTTTCTCCTCGAGATGCTTTTTATTCAGAAACAGAAGTCATCCCATTTGAAAATGCAGCAGGTCGTATTATAGCTGATTTCGTTATGGTTTATCCGCCAGGGATTCCAATCTTTACTCCGGGGGAAATTATTACACAAGATAACTTAGAGTATATTCGTAAAAACTTAGAAGCGGGTTTACCTGTACAAGGTCCTGAAGATATGACATTACAAACATTACGTGTGATTAAAGAGTACAAGCCTATCAGTTGATAGGCTTTTCTTTCACCCTTTTTCCCTTTTCTCATACGATATTGAGTAATGTAATGTATAGGTGGGGATACTATTATGATTGTAATAGGCCGTTCTATTGTACATCCTTATATCACAAATGAATATGAGCCATTTGCAGCTGAGAAACAACAAATTTTATCTATAATGGCAGGAAATCAAGAAATTTATTCCTTCCGAACATCTGATGAACTCAGCTTTGACCTAAATTTACGAGTTAATATTATTACTTCTGCATTAGAACTTTTTCAAAGTGGATTTCAGTTTCGCACATTTCAGCAATCCTTTTGCAACCCTCAGTATTGGAAAAGAACGTCCCTTGGAGGATTCGAGCTCCTTCCAAACATACCCCCTTCCATTGCCATACAAGATATTTTCAAAAACGGAAAACTATATGGAACTGAATGCGCCACCGCTATGATCATTATTTTTTACAAAGCTTTACTCTCATTGTATGAGGAAGAAACTTTCAATCGTCTCTTTGCAAATCTTTTACTTTATACGTGGGACTACGACCAAGATTTAAAGCTCATAACAAAAATGGGTGGCGATCTTGTCCCAGGTGATCTCGTTTATTTTAAAAATCCACAAGTGAATCCAGCTACAATTGAGTGGCAAGGAGAAAATACAATCTATCTAGGAAATTTCTTTTTTTACGGACATGGCGTAGGTGTAAAAACAAAAGAGGAAATTATATACTCGTTAAATGAACGACGAGTCCCTTATGCTTTTATTTCGGCTTTCTTGACAGATACTATCACCCGTATTGATAGCCGTCTCATGAGCCACTACACCTCTCCTAGCACTCCACAGACATCCATAGGATTTATTCCGATTAGAGATGATGCAATCGTTGCAACAGTAGGTCATACGACTACAATTTATTAAAAAAAGCACCTACACATGTAGGCGCTTTTTTTCTTATTATTAAGCTTTTGTATGTTCTTTATGGGTACAGTCGCAATGAGATCCGCATTTCCCGTATAGCACTGTTGATTTTTCATCTTCAAAATGTCCAATTGTTCCTTCACATACTTGGCATACGATTGTTCCCATTTTTCATTTCCCCCTGAGTTTTTATAGTAATCTACTTATTTATCATTAAGCTTTCGCATTATCTCTATTAGCACAGTCACAATTTGTTCCACATTTTCCGTAAAGTACTGTCGTTTTCTCATCCTCAAAATGTCCGATTGTTCCTTCACATACTTGGCATACGATTGTTCCCATTTTTCATTTCCCCCTAAGTTTATGGTCCTAAAAACTTTTAGCTGTCCATTTCCTATCCATTATTGGGCTTTTGTATGCTCTGTGTGATCACATCCGCAAGATCCACATTTCCCGTAAAGTACCGTTACTTTTTCATCCTCGAAGTGCGCAATTGTACCTTCACATTCTTGACATACGATCGTTCCCATTTTTCATTTCCCCCTAAGTTTATAATCCCAAAAACTTTTGTAACCGCTTAACTTTCTGCCTTTATTTTAATATGTTATACTTTTTACGTCAATAGGTTTTTAGTATAACACATTAAATATTTTATTTTTTAATTAGTATGCGATATTAAAATAAAAAAACAGCCATATTTATACGTACGACTGTTTTACATTAATTATTCTTCATATTCCGCATGCAAAGAAGTAGATGGAACTAGGAATGAGAAAAACTGAGCTAATTCCGCCGCTTCACCTTCTGATCCTAATTTGAAAATTTCCTGCAAATATTGAACATTCTCTACATCATCTCGTCCAAGTAAAGTAGATCTTCCTGTTTGCATGCAAACAATGAGTGGCTTTCCAAAAAACATATTTGTATAAATAATACCAAAATCATAACGAGTATCATGTGTCATAAACCCCAAAAATCGTACCTTCACACTTTCATGCTCATCATACAATTTTTCAAACATTGGTTTCCACCTTTCCACATCACCTTTCATTAGTATATTAAACAAAAAAAGGAATACTCCTTTTAATTGTCAAAAAATTCAGTAGGATGTAAAATAATAGTATTCTACTAAGTTAGGGGGAACTTATATGCAACATGCCTTTATTACGCTTGTACCTAAATCCAATCAACAATCTGTTTCAATAGATGATATAAAACAACTTTTTCATTATTATAAAACAGTTACTTCCAAAACTGGTGTTCAAATTAATTACACTTATACAAATACCGCTTTTCCTTATGAAATTTTAGATACATCAGCAACAACATTAAAACTACAATCTACTCACGATCGATATGACTCCATGTATGTTGGTGTTGGTATAGAAAAGGAACAATCTTTTATTCAGATTTCTTTACCACCTAATGCAACATTTGGTGATAAAGGAAAAGCAAATGAATTTTGCCGTTTTCTAGCGAAGAAATTAGAAGGAGAGTTACAACTATTTAATGGAAGAACAATGTATTTCTATAAACGTTAATTTAAAAAATAGAAAATATTATTAAAAAGAGTATACAATTCGAACATGTAAGAAATAAAGCTTGCTTCCTTATGTGTAATACAAAACATGCTATCACATATGCTAAGTAAAGGAATACGAAAAAAAGAATAACTTTATAATGAAACTTATCACCATTCGATAACGTTAATACAATGGAAAAACCACTCCATAATAAAAAATGATAAAATATAACATGTAATATTCTCATGGAACCTTCTCCTTTGACATGCTCTATTTTATTAATATATGGGATTAAGTTTGAATCAATTACATATTATACGAAAGCATATATACAGCTTTTAGATTAATATATGTTCTAACGATTCATTTAAAGTATTATATATTCATTCGACAAGTACATATAAAGACCTTGCAAGCCATTTTATTAAAATAAAAAATAGCCCATCTCTTTAAATAAGAGATGGGCTATTTTCATTACTTAAATTATTTTACAATGTGAATTGGCATTCCAAGAGCAACTTCAGCTGCTTCCATTGTGATTTCACCTAATGTTGGGTGAGCGTGGATTGTTTGAGCGATATCTTCTGCTGTCATTCCAGCTTCGATAGCTAAACCAATCTCAGAAATAATATCAGAAGCGCCTGCACCTGCAACTTGAGCACCTACAAGAAGACCGTCTTCTTTACGTGTTACAAGTTGTAAGAAACCGTCAGTGCTGTTTAATGATAACGCACGACCGTTTGCAGCGAATGGGAACTTAGATACAGATACTGTCATTCCTGCTTCTTCAGCTTGTTTCTTAGTGTAACCAACAGATGCTAATTCTGGATCAGTGAAGCATACTGCAGGAATTCCGATGTAATCGATTGCTGATGCATGGCCACTAATTGCTTCAACAGCTACTTTACCTTCGTAAGAAGCTTTGTGAGCTAATGGTGGTCCAGGAACGATATCACCGATTGCATAGATGTTTGGTACGTTTGTACGACATTGCTCATCGATTTCGATGATGCCGCGGTCAGTCATTTTAACTCCAACTTGCTCAAGACCGATTTCTTGAGTGTTTGGACGACGACCTACAGTTACTAATACGTAATCTGCTTCTACAGTTTGGATTTCACCTTTAACTTCGAAGCTAACTTTTACGCCAGTTTCTGTTTCTTCAACGCCTTTAGCCATAGCTTTTGTATGGATATTTACGTTACCTTTCTTTTGAAGAGCACGTTTAACAACAGAGCTCATAGCTTTTTCGAAACCAGCTAAGATTTCGTCGCCAGCTTCTACTACAGTAACTTCTGTACCGAAGTTAGCATATGCAGTACCTAATTCCATACCGATGTAACCGCCGCCGATTACAACAAGTTTTTTTGGAATTTCAGGTAAGCTTAAAGCGCCTGTAGAGTTGATAACACGTTTAGAGTATTTGAATCCTGGAATTTCGATTGGTGTAGAACCAGTTGCAAGAACAGCATTTTTAAACGTATAAGTTTGAGCTGCATCTTCAGTCATTACGCGTAATGTGTTAGCATCTACGAAGTAAGCTTCACCGCGAATGATTTCAACTTTGTTACCTTTAAGAAGGCCTTCAACACCGCCAGTTAATTTCTTAACTACGCCGTTTTTCCATTCTTGAACTTTTGTAAAGTCAACTTTTACGTTCTCTGCAGTGATACCCATGTCATCAGAATGCATTGCATTCTCATAACGATGACCTGCATTGATTAACGCTTTTGAAGGAATACATCCAACGTTTAAGCATACGCCACCAAGGTTAGCTTTTTCAATGATTGCTACCTTTTGACCTAATTGTGCTGCACGAATTGCCGCAACGTATCCACCAGGACCTGCACCAACAACGACTGTATCTAATTCAATTGGGAAATCTCCTACTACCATTGTTATTACGCCTCCATTACTAATAATTGTGGGTCATTCAATAGACGTTTAATTTGGTTTAATGCTTTTTGAGCAGTTGCGCCGTCAATTAAACGATGGTCAAAGCTTAGAGATAATGCTAATACTGGAGCTGCAACGATCTCACCGTTTTTCACAACTGGTTTCTCAGCGATACGGCCGATACCAAGGATTGCTACTTCTGGGTGGTTGATAACTGGAGTGAACCATTGTCCACCTGCAGAACCAATGTTTGTAATTGTGCAAGAAGCGCCTTTCATTTCAGCAGGAGCTAAACGACCTTCACGTGCTTTACCAGCAAGATCATTGATCTCGTTAGAAATTGTGAAGATAGACTTGCGATCTGTATCTTTAACAACTGGTACTAATAGACCTTTGTCTGTATCAGCTGCGATACCGATGTTGAAGTAATGTTTATGAACTACTTCTTGAGAAGCATCATCTAAAGAAGTGTTTAACATTGGGTATTCACGTAATGCAGATGTTAAAGCTTTAACAACGTATGGAAGGTAAGTTAATTTAATACCTTTGTCAGCTGCAACAGCTTTGAACTTCTTACGGTGAGCAACAAGTTCTGTTACATCTACTTCATCCATTAATGTTACGTGAGGAGCTGTGTGTTTAGAGTTAACCATTGCTTTCGCAATTGCTTTACGGATACCACTCATTTTCTCACGAGTTTCTGGATATTCACCAGCTGGGATTGGTTGTGCTTTTGGTGCTTCTTCTTTCGCTGCTGCTGGAGTAGCTTCTACTGCTGCTGGAGCCTCAGTTGCTGCTACTGCTTGTCCACCATTTGCAAATGCATCGATGTCAGCTTTTACGATACGACCGTTCTTACCAGAACCAGCTACTGTATGAATGTCTACACCTTTTTCACGAGCATATTTACGAACAGATGGCATAGCGATTACGCGCTCATTTACTACTTCTGCAGTTGCTGCTGGAGTAGCTTCCGTTGCTGGAGCTTCTACTGCTGCTTCTTCAGCTTTTGGAGCTGCATCATGGTCGTCACCTTTAAATTTAAGGTTTTCGTATCCAGGAGCATCAAATTTAATTAATGTATCTCCTACAATTGCAACTGTTCCTTCTTCTACAAGTACTTCAAGTACTTTACCTTTAACAGGAGAAGGGATTTCTACTACTGCTTTATCATTTTGTACTTCAAGAAGTACATCGTCTTCGTTTACTTCATCGCCTGGTTTAATAAACCATTTTACGATTTCACCTTCGTGGATACCTTCACCGATATCTGGTAGTTTAAATTCAAATGCCACGGAATTCAGCCCCCTGATTCATTTCATTATTATGGAATATGTACAAAAGAAACCAGCATGTGCTGATTTCTTTTGCACATGAAAAGCTAAAAATTAGAAGTTCATTACTTTGTTAACAGCTTCAACAATATCTTTATGGTTTGGTAACCATACACTCTCAGCTTGAGAGAATGGGAATACTGTATCAGCAGCTGCAACACGTACAACTGGAGCTTCTAAGTTTAAGATTGCACGGTCGTTAATTTCCGCTACAACGTTAGCTGCAATACCAGCTTGTTTTTGTGCTTCTTGAACTACAACTACGCGGCCTGTTTTTTCAACAGAAGCGATGATTGTTTCGATATCTAATGGTTGAACTGTACGTAAGTCAACAACCTCTAAAGAGATACCTTCTTTTTCAAGTTCTTCAGCAGCTTTTAATGCAGCGTGAACCATAGCACCGTAAGCGATAACAGATACATCTGTACCTTCACGTTTGATATCAGCTTTGCCTAAATCAATTGTGTATTCGCCTTCTGGTACATCTTGACGGAATGAACGGTACAATTTCATATGCTCTAAGTAGATAACTGGATCGTTGTCACGAATCGCAGAGATTAAAAGACCTTTTGCATCGTATGGAGTTGATGGAATAACAACTTTTAGACCAGGTTGTTGAGCCACTAATCCTTCTAAGCTATCAGCATGTAGTTCAGGAGTATGAACGCCGCCACCGAATGGAGAACGAACTGTTACTGGAGCAGTCCAACGTCCACCAGAACGGTAACGCATACGAGCTAATTGACCAGAAATTGAATCCATTACTTCATAAACGAAACCGAAGAATTGGATTTCTGGAACTGGACGGAATCCTTCAAGTGCAAGTCCAACTGCAAGTCCACCAATACCAGACTCTGCAAGTGGAGTATCCATTACACGATCTTCACCGAATTCAGCTTGTAAACCTTCAGTAGCACGGAATACACCGCCGTTTACACCAACGTCTTCACCAAACACAAGTACGTTAGGATCATTTTTCATTTCAACGCGTAAAGCATCAGTGATTGCTTGAATCATTGTCATTTGAGCCATGGCTTACTTCGACTCCTTTTCTTTGTAAATTTCATATTGTTCAGCTAAGTTGTAAGGCATTTTTTCGTACATGATTTCCATTAAATCAGTAACTTTTTGTTTTGGAGCTTGGTCAGCCTTAGCGATTGCTTGTTTGATATCTTCTTTCGCTTCTTCGATTACTTTCTCTTCAACTTCTTGAGACCATAGGCCTTTGTTTTCTAAGAAAGCACGGAAACGTACGATTGGATCTTTTTGTTCCCATTCGTTTTCGATATCTTTTGTACGGTAACGAGTTGGGTCATCACCAGCCATTGTATGTGGACCGTAACGGAATGTTAAAGTCTCGATTAAAGTAGGACCTTCACCATTTACTGCGCGCTCACGAGCGAAAGCAGTTGCTGCGTATACAGCTAATGGATCCATACCGTCTACTTGAATTCCGTAAATACCTGCTGCTACTGCTTTTTGAGCTACAGTTTTAGCTGCAGATTGCTTTTCTACTGGAGTAGAGATTGCATAACGGTTGTTTTGTACAACGAAGATTGCTGGAGCTTTGAATGCACCCGCAAAGTTCATACCTTCGTAGAAGTCACCTTGTGAAGCACCACCGTCACCAGTGTAAGTAATTGCAACAGATTTTTTACCACGTAGTTTCATACCTAACGCAACACCAGCAGTTTGGATGATTTGCGCACCGATAATGATTTGTGGAGCAAGTGCATTTACGTTCTCAGGCATTTGGTTACCCATAAAATGTCCACGAGAGAATAAGAATGCTTGGTATAATGGTAAACCGTGCCATACTAATTGTGGCACATCACGATATCCTGGTAAGATGAAATCTTCTGCTTCAAGTGCGAAATGACTTGCTAATTGAGAAGCCTCTTGTCCAGCTGTTGGTGCGTAGAAACCTAAACGTCCTTGACGGTTTAAAGAAATAGAACGTTGATCTAGTACGCGAGTATACACCATACGGCGCATTAATTCTTTTAATTGATCATCAGATAATTCAGGCATAGCTGCTTCATTCACAACTTCGCCTTTTTCATTTAAAATTTGTAATGTTTCAAATTGAGCTGCGATAGCTTTCATTTGCTCATCAACATTAAATAGGGTCTTTTTTGTTTTAGTACCCATTCCGTTCACCTCTTCCTCTCTTGAACCATATTCTGAAACGCTTTCACTATCTATTAGCTAGACTGAAAACGCAACAATGTAAACCAACAAATTTATTTGTCGGTTGAGAATAATTTTGTGTACCTAACAATCTGTACTAATGTTTTTTCAGAAACATATTAATACAATCTTGATCACGTTTTTTAGTTTACAACTATTCTAATTACGATGTCAATTACTTTGAATACGTTTTTTTATAAATAATCTGCAGGTTTCTTCTACACAAACGTGTTTTTATTTTTCACATCTGTATTAGTAAGCATTGACCTACTGTTATATTATTCCCTTTTTAACTTGTTTTTTCTCTTAGAATAATATGTAAACGATTTAATTCTCTTTAGTTTTTCTCTCTTCTTAACAAAAATATACAAACTCTTCTTCCTTTTATAGGTAATTACCCATACATTTCTCCCTTTCCCTCCATACATTATAGTAACCGCAGTATTAGCGGGAAATGATAAAGGAGGTCATCTCATGTACGGATACTCTTATTGCTATCCAACTTGTTCATATCCTTCCTACGGTTATGGCGGTTCTTGTGGCGGGTCTGGACGCGGCTTCGCCTTAATTGTTGTGTTGTTTATTCTTTTAATTATCGTTGGTGCTGCTTGCATTCGCTAATGTAAAACGAAACAACTATGGAAAGAAACAGACGGCTTTGCCGTCTTTTCTTTTTATTACATACATATTCTATAGTAGAACGCTTTCCAAAGCGCTTCCCCTTACTTGCCGATGACTTTTTCCATCTCCTTTGGTAGACTAAGGGGGAAAGGAGAGATTACATATGCTTACAATGAAAGATGTAATTCGCGAAGGAGATCCTATTTTGCGAAACGTTGCAGAAGAGGTAGTAATGCCAGCGAGCGAAGAAGATTCAAATACACTTAAAGAAATGATTGAATTTGTAATAAATAGCCAAGATCCTGAAATGGCTGAAAAATATAGTTTACGCCCTGGAATCGGATTAGCAGCTCCACAAATCGGTATTTCAAAGAAAATGATTGCGGTTCATGTAACAGATACGGACGGTACGTTATATAGTCATGCATTATTCAACCCAAAAATCATTAGTCATTCTGTTGAACGTACATATTTACAAAGTGGTGAAGGCTGTCTATCTGTAGACCGTGAAGTACCTGGTTATGTCCCTCGTTATACAAGAATTACAGTGAAAGCAACATCTATCAGCGGTGAAGAAGTAAAATTACGTTTAAAAGGTTTACCAGCAATCGTATTCCAGCATGAAATTGACCATTTAAACGGTGTTATGTTCTATGACCACATTAATAAAGAAAATCCATTTGCTGCTCCTGACGATTCAAAACCTCTGGAGCGATAATAAAAAAAGGCGGAGTTAATCTTCCGCCTTTTTTATATGAAATGGGTTTCATATTCATTTATAACAATCCAGCCCATTTTAATCCATGATATATGCCGTCTTCACTAACATCCTTTGTCACGTGATTTGCCAGTTTTTTTAAGTCCTCATGACCATTCCCCATGACAATACCTGTCCCAACTGCTTCAATCATTTCTAAATCATTTAAGCCATCTCCAAATGCATACACTTGGTCACGGTTAAACCCTAACTTCTCAATGAATTTCTCAATCCCTTTTGCCTTAGATCCACCATTTGGAATGATATCCATTGAATACGCATGCCAGCGAATAAAATGAAAGTCCGGGTACTCATTAATAAACTTTTCCTCTTCATTGACTTCACAGAAAAGCAGAGTTTGATAAATATTACGCTCCTCATAAAAATCAGGTTCATATGCCGGATGTTCAAAGTTTAAACTCCCAAAACCTTCTTTCACATAATCATGATATTCTACTGACGCTCTCATTTCTTGATGATCAAGATATACAAGTGGATATCCTTCTTGTTTTGCAAACTGAGTAAACTTATGCAGGGCAGCCGGATGTAACGGATTATTAAATACTACCTCATCCTCAAATACAACGTATTGTCCATTAAAACTAACATAATTATGTATATTAAGTTCCTTACGAATATCTTCAAACATAAATGGCGCACGTCCTGTCGCAATTGCTACATGCACACCTTTTTCTTGTAAATGTCTTACTGCATCTCGTGTAGATTGCGGAATTTTTTTATCATGATCTAATAATGTTCCATCAATATCAAAAAAAACAATTTTATCATTCATTTTTCAAAATCCTTTCTGTTACTCTATATTCCTATTTTGATTATCGCTTTTCAAATGCTAAAAAAAAGTATAACATATTAAACATCTGTGAAGAAAGCGTTCACTTTCTGACCTTATTTACGAAACCTGCATATATATATTAGTAAAAAATGTGGATACTTGTTCGTATGAATTTTCTTTTCTATTCTTTCTCATACTATACCTATAACTAACGGCTACTAATCGTTACTATAGAATAACTTTCCCTGTATGAGAAAGGACAAGATTCAACATTCACTTTTGTCCTCTTTCTTATATCAGAGACGGAGTTTTCACTAGTAATATGCATGTTTAAAATAAGGAAAGGAAGGAGTAATCATGCTGAAGAAGCTGAAGAAAAAGCTCAAGCGTTATTTAAATGATCTAGTCCGTAAAAAGACAATCGCTTAAATTGTGCCCATTTCGGGCTTTTTCTTCATTCTCATTCGAAAAAACATGAAAATCGTGACTGTTTGCTTTATAATAAGTAACAGATAATGCAAAACATAGACAAGGAGAGGTTTTCCAAATGATTTTTAAAGTATTTTATCAAGAAAAATTAACTGAGGTTCCAGTACGTGAAAATACAAAAGTTTTATACTTAGAGGCTACGTCTCAAAAGGATGTTCGTAAAAAATTAAATAAGTTCGCATATAATATTGAGTTTGTTCAGTCTGTTACTGGTAATCATCTTGAATATGAAAAACAAAACGCTGATTTAATATTAGCGGAAATCGTATAGTCATATGAAATTTCTAAAGAATGATCAGGCTGCCGTTTTTGCTTTAGGTGGACTTGGTGAAATCGGTAAAAATACATATGCTGTTCAATTTCAAGATGAAATTATTATAATTGACGCTGGAATTAAGTTTCCAGAAGACGAACTCCTCGGAATCGATTATGTAATACCAGATTACACTTATTTTGTGCGAAACGAAGATAAAATTAAAGGATTATTCATTACACATGGTCACGAAGATCATATTGGTGGAATTCCTTACCTATTACGTCAAGTGAACATTCCGATTTATGGCGGAAAATTAGCAATTGCACTAATCAAAAACAAATTAGAAGAGCACGGATTACTTCGTAAAGCAAAACTTTATGAAATTCAAGAAGATGATGTTATTAAATTTAAAAAGACATCTGTTTCCTTCTTCCGTACAACTCACAGTATCCCAGATTCATACGGAGTTGTTGTGAAAACACCTCAAGGACAAGTGGTTCATACTGGCGATTTCAAATTTGATTTCACTCCAGTTGGTGAACCAGCGGACTTAACAAAAATGGCTGAAATTGGAAAAGACGGTGTGCTTTGTCTCTTATCTGACAGTACAAACAGTGAAGTTCCAAACTTTACAATGTCTGAGCGCCGTGTTGGTGAGAGTATTCAAGATATTTTCCGCAAAGTAGAAGGACGTATTATCTTCGCAACCTTTGCATCAAATATCCATCGTCTACAACAAGTTGTTGAAGCAGCAGTTGAAAATAATCGTAAAGTGGCTGTATTTGGTCGAAGTATGGAAGCAGCTATTGAAATTGGACAAAACCTCGGTTATATTCGCTGTCCAAAAGATACATTCATAGATACTTCCCAACTAAACCGCCTACCAGCTAATAAAGTTGTTATTTTATGTACAGGTAGTCAAGGCGAACCAATGGCAGCACTTTCACGTATTGCTAATGGTACTCATCGTCAAATTCAAATCATTCCTGGCGACACAGTTGTTTTCTCTTCTTCACCAATCCCTGGTAATACAATTAGCGTAAGCCGTACAATTAACATGTTGTATCGTGCTGGTGCCGATGTAATCCACGGAAAACTGTCAAACATTCATACGAGTGGACATGGCGGACAAGAAGAACAAAAGCTAATGCTTCGTCTAATTAAACCAAAGTATTTCATGCCAATTCATGGTGAATATCGTATGCAACGTATGCATATGAAGTTAGCAAATGATTGTGGTATTCCAGAAGAAAACTGTTTCATCATGGATAATGGAGATGTTCTTGCCTTGCGTTCTGATGAAGCAAGTGTAGCTGGTAAAATACCATCTGGATCTGTCTATATTGACGGAAATGGTATTGGAGATATCGGTAATATCGTATTACGCGATCGTCGTATTCTTTCTGAAGAAGGACTTGTTATTGTAGTTGTAAGCATTGATATGAAAGAGTTTAAAGTTGCAGCAGGACCTGATATTATCTCACGTGGTTTCGTTTATATGCGCGAAAGTAGTGATTTAATTAACGATGCTCAAACATTAATTACAACTCATTTAGAAAAAGTAATGGAACGCAAAACAACACAGTGGTCTGAAATTAAAAATGAAATTACAGATACATTAGCACCATTCCTATACGAAAAAACGAAGCGTCGCCCAATGATTTTACCAATCATTATGGAAATATAAGAAAAAGGACAATACCTTCATGGTATTGTCCTTTTCTCTTATCTTAAAAAGTGTTTAAAACGATCCACTTCATCATCATGACCAATTACAATTAATATATCTCCCGCTTGAATATTTTCCGTAGCTCGAGGAGATACAATAACTTCTTTACCACGTTTAATTGCTACAATATTCAATCCAAACTTCGCACGAATATCTAATTCGATTAAAGAATGACCATCAATTTTTTTATTTGCAATAATCTCTACAATACTATGCTCATCTGAAAGCTCAAGATAGTCTAATACATTACTTGATGCAATATTATTAGCAATCCTTTTTCCCATATCACGCTCTGGATGCACAATGTGATCTGCACCTATTTTACTCAAAACTTTTTCATGATAATCATTCTGAGCTTTTACAGTAATATTTTTTACCCCTAACTCTTTCAGAATTAACGTTGTTAAAATACTTGAATTTAAATTATCTCCAATAGCAACGACTACATGATCAAAATTACGAATACCAAGACTTTTTAATACCATCTCATCTGTTGAATCTGCAATTACAGCATGCGAAGCTATATTTGCAAACTCATTAATTTTATCCTCATCTGAATCAATTGCCATTACTTCCATACCTAATTGAGCGAGTTCCCGGCAAATACTTCCACCAAAACGTCCAAGCCCAATGACAGCAAATTCTTTCTCTTTTTCACCCACAGGAATTCCTCCAATAACATCGAATACTATGTATTTTTATTGTAACATACTTTATATTTGCTACAAAAACCTGTATATCATGCTTATTTTTGTTTTTGCATATAAAAATACTGTTGTAAATAAAATGCGATACTGAAAATTAACATTCCAAATACAAATATGTTTCCAAATGAACTAAATGTTTCAAAAACGAATAATAACGTTTCTTGTCCGAAGAAAGCAAACAATAGTTGTATAAATGCGAATAGCAATGCCAATATATAATGATGTTGATGGAATAAATAATGCGTTGCGCCTAAAAAAGCGATAAACGAAATGATGAAAATCCACCAACTTTCTAAAAACAGTTGCCAATTAGTAAATTGATATCCATTCACTAATATTGCAATAATTCCTATAACAGCCATCGTTGGCACACTCCATAACAATGCACGCCCTCTAAAAAATTGCGTACCTTTTACATCTCCCTTTTCATTTGCAATGTATGTTAGCACGACAGTACTTATATACAAAACAGAGAAAATTGTTAAAACAATTATGAGCCAAAAATGCAACTGATAATATTCATGTTCTATATTCGTCACGATAGCAGCTAGCATACACGGTATTAGCATTCCCGTCCAACCATCTACTTTTCTTTCATTCCAAAATACCGTGTTACCAATCCGTATTCCTAACAACATAAAAATAATGATACCTAGTACAAATAATGTCGTTTTATTCCCTACTAAGCTCGTTGAGAAAGCAATTAATCCAATAAATAAAAAGAGAACAAATCCATTCATAATTTCTAATACAGGTGATAAATATCTCTTCACCCATTTATATGTTTCGTCATATTCATGATTATCTACTAAACGGTAGGCATAAAAACTTATCCCAAAATACACCGCCGCAATAATAACATACGCATATAAGACGAAACACAACATTGCACTGCTAATTTGCACGTAATTCCCCACCCTTTTTTCTATGTTTCACCTTGATTTTACACATTTTCCACACGAAATGTAAACATATATAAGCTAGTTAACTAATCATCTTCTCAATAAGCGATAATGAAGAATGAGCAGCGGCTCAAAACCACTGCTCATTATTTTATCCATTTGTATGCCGATGTCTATGCGAAGCAAATATGAAAGATGTTTTCGCCTTGAAACTAACACGTACCCACTTTAAATTTTTGCAAAGTTAGTGAGCAAGTTCACTTTCTAGTTCCTTTCCACTTCACATATTGATCTAAAAATACGATAGCTTTCTCAATTGCCTCTTCATCTGGTTTTAATTTTGCGTGGTGTAAACCATATTCTGAATTTACCCCAAGCCAAAACATAAATCCAGGAATCTCTTGAAGCATATAACCAAAATCTTCACCTGTCATTGCCTCAGTACATGTAATTACATTCATATCAGTTTGTTCACTTACAAATTGCATAAACTCTCTCGTTAATGCTTCATGGTTATATACTTGATGATACATTGCTCCGTAGTCAATAACCGCTTCACATTGGAAAGAAGCTTCTATACCTGCAACAATCGCCTCAATCCTACTTTTAACACGACTCATTGATTCCACTGATAATGTTCGGATCGTTCCTTCTAACCGAGACTTTTCTGCTATGATATTTTGAACTGTACCGCCTGTTATTTTTCCGATTGTAATCACTGCACTATCAAGAGGATTCACATTACGACTAATAACGGATTGAAGTTGTGTAACAAGGTGACTTGCTGCAACAATCATATCATTTGCAGTATGCGGATAGGCTGCATGTCCACCTTTCCCTTTTAAATCAACATATAACTCAGATGTATTCGCAAATAATAGCCCCTCTTTTGTCGCAATTGTTCCTACAGCGTATTCCGGTGCAATATGAAGACCAAGGATGATATTCGGCTTCCATTCTTTTAACTCTTCACTCTCTAACATAGGAAGAGCCCCTCCTGGTCCTTCTTCAGCTGGTTGGAATAGAAACACAAGGTCATCATCTATTCTTTCTGTTACAGCTGCTGTCAGAAGGCCTAAACCGATTGTTGTATGCAGATCGTGTCCACATGCGTGCATCATTCCTTCATGAATAGAAGCAAATTCATATCCAGTTTCTTCTGTAATTGGCAAACCGTCTATATCTGCTCGATAACCTATAATTTTTTCTGGATTTTTCCCATTTACTTTAACAATGACACCCGTTTTCCATACTTTCACTTCCACATTTTCATTCGAAAGCGTTCCTATGTAATCTAAAATATACTGTTGTGTTTTCCACTCTTTAAATCCAATTTCCGGTATTTTGTGTAGGTCTCTACGAATTTGAATGAATTTGCTTACTGCCATTTTTGCACCTCTATCTATAAAAAGCGTAAGAGCCCTTTTATGCTCTTACGCTTTTTTGTTTTTATTTCTCTGGGTTTAATTGACGAAGCTCTTGTTTAATTTCAGTTTTTGCTTTTGTCTTCTCATCAATCTCTTTAATTACGCGTGCTGGAGTACCCGCAACAACTGTATATGGAGGTACATCTTCTGTTACAACAGCTCCTGCTGCTACAACTGCACCTTTACCTACTGTAACTCCCTCTAACACAACTACGTTAGCACCAATTACAACATCGTCTTCAACGATAACTGGTTTTGCTGAAGGTGGCTCAATAACACCTGCAAGTACTGCACCTGCACCTACGTGACAGTTCTTACCAACAGTTGCACGTCCACCAAGTACCGCGTTCATGTCAATCATAGAACCTTCACCAATTACAGCACCAATATTAATTGTTGCATTCATCATAATAACAGCGTTGTCGCCGATTTCAACGTGGTCACGAATAATCGCGCCTGGCTCAATACGAGCTTTAATACCTTTTAAATCAAGCATTGGAATTGCAGAATTACGACGGTCATTTTCAACAACGTAATCAACGATGTTCTTGCTATTTTCATCAAGAATTGTCTTAATTTCAGACCATTCTCCAAATAATACACCAGACTTTTTATTTACAAATGCTTGTACCGTTTCAGGGAATGTTACTTCTTTTAAATCCCCTTTTATGTATACCTTTACAGGAGTTTTCTTTTCACTTTTTTGTATAAACGAAATAATTTCGTTAGCGTCCATCATTTTCATTCTTGTTGCCTCCTAAATCCATTTATAATGTTACTCTACCAAACGATAGAGCGAGTAGCAAGATAATAATCCTATTTTTCCATTTGAATTTCTTCTATAATTTCTAAAAATGCTTGTACTTGCTTTAATTGTCTAGCTGATTCACTCGTCAATAACCATGTTTCTCTCGTTAATTGAACAGGTGTTTTATACATATTTTCCTGTACCTCTTTTAAAACAGTAGAGGGTAAAAGGGCATAACCTATACCATTTAAAACGAGTTGTTTGCACGTCTCAATTTGATCAACGACAATTGTTCTCTTAGGTGGATTAGAAAATAAACCATACCACCAATTTTGTATTTGTCCATAATAAGTCGAATCACTTTTAAATTGAATAAATGGTCTATTTGTTTCTTTTAACATCGAAATATCTTTTATTTCTTTATCCACTAAATAAAGTTCATCTTCAAATAATTGTTGCTTCTGACCTTTATATTCTTGTGTTCCTCTCAATATAGCAACATGAACGTCTCCTTCATAAAATTGCTTTTGCACTTCACTACTCCAGCCAGTAAACAGCGATATTTTCACAGAAGGATATTTATGCACAAACTTCTTCAAAACAGGAGGAAGCCAATATTGACCAATAACTGATGCAACAGCTATTTTTAACGTTCCGTGAGTTTCTGTTCTAAAAACAGCTAGCTCACTTTTAATATCCTCTTCCCTTTGTAACATTTCTTTTGCATAATTTGCGACTTTTTCCCCTTCAGGTGTAATTGTCAATCCTTTTTGCGAGCGAATAAAAAACTTCATTCCCCATTGTTTCTCCATAGATTGTAATCGTTGACTAAGCGCAGGTTGTGAAACAAATAAACGTTCCGCCGCTTTTCTCATATTTGATTCCTGAGCTAACACAACCATCATTTGAAAATCATCAATTTGCAACTTTCTCCCTCTTTCCTTAGCTTCCATACACCTTATCTCAATAAGCTTTTCATCCTTAATTTAACTACATACTCTTATATTTTTTATCTTTTTAAATATAATACATACACAACTGATATGCACGAAAAAAAAGTGACTTCTCAGTTTCTATGAAGTCACTTTTCTCACATTATCGATTATGTTGCCTTACTTTTTTATTCAACAATTTTAAAATAGCTCGACGTGTTAAAATCCCCTCAAAATACCCCTCTTCGTTGACAGCGCAAATAAAAGGATGATCAATTGTCATTTCTAAAGCTTTTGCAAACGAATCTTCTAACTTAAGTACCGGAATGTCTTCCTTCATCACCTGTTCTACTTTCATTTCTTCAAGTCTTTCAAACTCAATGCGTTCTAGCCCTAACATACCGTCTAAAATCATAGCAGTACTAATTAATCCGTGCAATTTATACATCGGGTCCAAAACAGGTATCGCCGAATATCCAGATTTCACAAGTACGAGTAACGCATGCTCTAAACCATTCCCTATTTGGACATGTGCTACTTTTTCTGATGAAATGATTAAATCTTTCACAAAAATTTGTTGAAACTCGTCTTTCGGAATACTAATCATGTTACATCCCCCATTTTTCCTTTTTCCTGCTTATAATCACCGGCTCTATCCATATTTTATGACAGCGTTTTCATATTATTATTTTGTCCTTACATTATTTCAATAAAAACAAAATTACACAGCTATTTTAGCATACAACACAAAAAAAAGACTACCATTTCGGTAGCGCTTAATACCCTTTATTTTTTAATCTGTAAAATAACCTTGTGATTTTTTTATATTGCATCACATCTGTCTTTTTTAAACCATTCTCAATATCTGTAAGTTCCACAGATAAAATTTCACTCGCATAATTTTGCTGAAATAAAATATCTAGTAACAAACTTTCCTCTTCTTCAGTTAAAACAAATTCCCTTTTCATATACCCCTCTCCTTATACTCGCATCGTTACTCTTATTATATAAAATTTCCAGCCTATTTAATAGATGTAATATTCAGTTTTTAGTGAAAGATATATAAAAATTGTTTTTATTTCGTATATCGATTTGCATAACTAAATGCCGCGTAAGCATCCGGCTTAATTTTTGCAGTTAATCCCATCGCTTGAATTTTCGTTGTCATATCTAGAATAAATTCTTTTGTTAAACCATCATTTCCGATATCCAAGTGAATTTCCATTATAAATCCAGCACCATCTTGCGCATATGGATGCAATAAATCCCATATTGTTTGTATATGGTTTGGAGTAAATAGACATGCGATTTCTTGACTAAATTGCGTCTCTAAATATATTTTCTCACGTAAAGTTGCTGGCTTATCTTTTACTGATTTATGGTGTAAGCACCCCCAAGCTCCTTTTCCAACGCGATGAATATGAATTGCCGTAATAAACCTCGTATCCTTTTGATGTGCTTGTGAGTCTGTCCCAATGGATAAGCGATATAAATTTCGTGGATCCTTTTCAATGAAATTACAAATACGGGTAAAGACCATATCAAAATTTAAATGTCTCTCTGAAACATTATAAAATTTATGTTCCCCGGCCACATAGTCACGTCCTTTCAATTAGACAGACTTTTCGTATTCTCATTGTATGGGACAAAAACAAAAATTATAACTTCCTACCCTTTATTCGTTTCAATATTCCGAATTACATAATGGCAAACCTGGCACGTATAAATTACATTTTGATTAGATTGAGCCGTTAATACATGAATAATCTCAGTAGAATTGTGACAATTAGGACAAATCACCACTGGTAAACGTTCCATACAGCACACCTCCTCATTATTTTCATCCCTCTATTTACTATCCCATTAGTGATGGCTAATAAACATTATAGGACGAAGATTCTCCACTGATTACAATTTCACTTTATTACCATTGTAGGAAAAATTAAAAATCCCTATACATATATACTAAAAAGTAATAGAACTAAAAAAGGTGCTGCCATATGGCAACACCTTTTTTATATGTATCAAGAAATGATATCGTAAATCTCAATTGCAACCATATCGATATTATCGAATTGATACACTTGAGGTTTTTCACCTTGTTGATACACTTCTAACTCATACATTTCACTTTTATCGAAAAATTTCACGCTACATTTGCGCTCACCGTTCACTTCAAAATAGCGTTGTGCTACTTCACCGCTTTCAGCTTGTTCTTGTAGACTAACAAGTCGAGTTAAAATTCCTTGGAGTAGAGACATGAAATCTCTCCTTTCTCTGATCTTCCTAACAATAGGTTTTACAGCTATACTCATTCTATCCGTCATAACAGAAAAAATGTTCCACACTCTAGGATAAAGGTTATTGGCCAGAAACTCAACTAAAAATTTGTCGAAATACAAAGGAAAAAAACAGAAAGAACATCTTTTCCCTTCTTTATTGCGATTTTTATACTGGAAGAATATAATAAAAAACAGAAAAAAGGAGGAATTACAATGAAAAAAATTGAGGTTTACACACAACCTGATTGTCCGCCATGTGTCATTGTGAAAGAATTTTTAAAGCATAATAATGTTGTATATGAAGAATTTGACGTAAAAAAAGACGCCGCTGCACGCAATCGTCTTTTATATGACTATGATTCTTATTCAACTCCAACAGTTGTAATTGATGGCGAAGTTGTTGCTGGTTTTCAAATTGAAAAATTACAACAGCTACTCAATATAGAATAGGAATAGGTGTAAAGACCTATTCCTATTCTTATCCCGCTATTTTCGGAAAATAAACACCCGATTGAGGCAGGATAATAATCAGCGGGAGATGAACCCCACTGATTAAAGTTTCACTTTATAATTGTTGTAATCTTTTTATTTCAGTTAAAAGTTCTTGGCTCTCATGATATCCGGCCAATTTCCATTTCCCTTGATCTCTTTGCAATGTTACAATTTGATATTGTCCACTTTTCGCCCGCTCATATACATATAAAATTTTATGCTCTTCATCATATGACATTTTCGTTTCTGAATTAAAAGAAAACGGCGCTTCTTTTGCTGGAAGTAAATATTCACCACTTTGTTTATCACTTCTACTATTTTCATCTGTAAATACTTGAAGGAAATTCTCTGTAAAATACGGTGATAACGTTTCTATCATCTTATTCATCGGCCAATGCTTCCCACGAATTGAAAATTGGGTTTCATAGCCATTTTGTATCGTTGTAAACACTTCTTTCCGATCGACCTTCACTTCCTCTTTTCCTAAAACAGTTGTAACACTATAACCAACTAGAAAGGCAATGCATACAAATAGAACTAACCATATTCCATATTTCCTCATTTTCTCACCTTCCTTTTAAGAAAACTTGTCTTTGTAGTATTCATTGTAACAATGATTATGCACAGACAGGGCTGGTTTCGTTCGTAAAATCTTTACAACGATAGACAGCATTTTCATCACCATTTTCACTATTTCCAATTTATGATAAAAACAAACAAAAAATGCACGAATTTCTTCGTGCATTAAAATAAAACATCTTCTTCATATAAATATTCATACGATAAATCTATAAATAAAAAGTTTTCATCATCAATTGGGAAAGAAAATGTTCGTACCATCTCACCAGTTTCAATATCAGCATATAAATCTGATAGTCTTGCCTTATTCTCAAAACGCATTTTCATAATATTTTCTAGAAAATACGGACGCCAACTCCAGTTCTTCATATAATACTCAGGCATCACAATCCATTCCCCATCTTTTTTCATAACGTTTCCTGATTGTTGGAAACCATCTTCGTTACAAATAAATATGCGAAAACTACACTGTGATACACTTTGGCTAAATTGTAATAACCAATCGTTTATATCTTCATTCTTTTTCTGTTTGGCTAGAACATCACCAATTCGATCGCGTAACATTTCTGTTAAATTATAAATTTTTTGTAACTTCTTCTTCTCATGTTGAATAAATTGATGACACTCATTACCAAGTCGTTCTTTCAAAACGTTCGTTTCAATAAAATCAGGCAAGCATTCTTTCAAATAATTCCCTTGATAGTATCTGCCACCGTTTTTCCAAGCATATTGTAGTTGATAAAAAGCATCTATTTCTTCATATAACAATGTCGCACCAATTCTTCTAGCAAGTAATGATAAAGAATATAAAATATCTTGATAAGATTGTAAAAGTGCAGTTTGCCTTAAGTTTGTTAAATCTACTTTTAAAATATCCGGTGCTAACACGCTAATACGTTCTAAATTACTTGTACCCGTTCCGACTTTATTAATCGAAATTTGAATACCATATGTACGATAATACATAAGTAAATGATTAAATTGCTCTATATCTTCTTTACATTCATGTTCTGTAATCTCTAAAACAATGTGTTTCAAATTTAAACCTTGCTCTTCATACATCAATAAAAGTTGAAGCAAACTTTCATCATCATCGTTCATTAATACGTTAGCATTCCGATGTATAAATAATAATAATTTTTGATCACTTTCTAAATAACGATTTAAAGCTTTTTCTACTATAATGTTATCGGCTTCCAGTTGAAACTCACTCGGAATAGAATCATCATGAAAGAAAGAAGCTAAACTTTGTATGCCCTCTTCTGTTTGAATACGTCCTACTACTTCATATCCAATTACAGTATGCTCATCAGCACTAAAAATAGCTTGATAATAAGGAAGGACTTTATCCAAGTTACTCATTACATCTAATGCATCTATCAACGTGCTTCCCTCCCTTTACTTTTCAAAAATTATAACATGATATTTACGGAAAAATAATAAAAAATCCCTTCAGTTTTCCTGAAGGGATTAGAGGGGTAAAATGCTAAGGGGAATTAGCAATTCTACTATGAAGAAAAAAGAGGTCTTAAATATAACGTACATATGACCTCTTGTAAATACTTTTCTTTCATATGTCACAATTCCGTCACATTTAACCGTAAAAAAATGAATCAAACATTCATTTTTTTACCCCTTTTAAAATGGATATTGATGCAAATGTTGTCCTCCATCCATTGTCATGCAAGTTCCATTTATGTAGGCAGCTTCATCTGAACATAAATAATAAGCTAGACCTGCGATTTCTTCTGGCGTACCCAGCCTTCCAAGCGGAACACTTTGTATCGTACGCTTAGCCATTTCTTCTGAAATCCATAATTTATCAGCACCACCCGTACGTTCAATTGGTCCTGGCGCGATAGCGTTAACTCGTATTCCATATTTACGTCCCCACTCAACAGCAAGCGTCTTCGTCATTGCTAACACTCCAGCCTTCGCTGCAGCCGAATGAATAACTCCCGGACCTGCATCCCATGCATATGTTGCTACCATGTTAATGATATTCCCTTTTATACCTTTTTCAATCCAATATTTCCCGACAGCTTGGCTACAGTAAAATGTACCATTTAACACAATATTAATTACCGAATTCCAGCCATTCACGGATAAATCTTCTGCTGGACAAATAAAGTTTCCAGCTGCATTATTTATTAAAATATCAATTCGCCCAAACTTCTCATCAATCTGTTCAATCATTTTCTGAATATCTTCCGTATTTCTTACATCCATTTGTACAGGTAATATTTGTCCTGGAAATTGTTCAATTTCCAACTTTGTTTCTTCTAGTTTTTCCTTTGTACGTCCTGTAATAACTACTCGTGCCCCTTCTTTTGCAAAGCGAGTCGCCATTCCTTTTCCCATTCCGCTTGATCCACCTGTTATAATAACTACCTTTTCTTTCACATACATCCCCTCCAAAAAATGAATACACATTCATTTTATCATTTTATTTAATAGAAATCTTTATATTTTTAAACTTTTCTGATATTTTAACGTAAAGAGGTGTCTTTTCATTCATTTTTTTCGTAATCTATACTACTTTTTTATTATTTAAAATATATTTTTAATAAACTGAAAGGAGATTTGAGTAACCTGTATATGTAACAAAAGCATGTGCTATAAATCAAATAGGTATACTCATATTTTTATGAAGAAAATTACAAGAAGAGATTTTTTAAAAACTGGAATGCGCACTTTTCTATATTCACTTATAACCACTAGCATCGGATACTATTACGCTAAATATATTGAGCCACATCTACTCTCTTTTACAGAGCATACACTTAAATCACAACTCATACCAAAAAGTTTTCACGGTATGAAGATTCTTCAATTCAGCGATTTACATCTCGGATACTATTTCTCTCTCCACCATTTATCTCAAATCGTTTCTAAAATTAATGCTGTAAAGCCCGATATTGTTCTTTTCACTGGTGATCTCATTGATAATTATCAAACATATACTGACACTCCTTTCGTTGCATCCATTTTAAAGAATATACAAGGACCCTTCGGTAAATTTTATATTTATGGTAACCATGATCACGGCGGATATGGAACAGAATACTACGAACACATCATGCGTGAATCTGGATTTGAACTATTACTAAATGGCGAAAAGAGAATTCGTCTACTGGATAATAGTGAAATTTCAATTTTCGGTCTTGATGATATACTACTAGGCAAACCAAAAATAGAGGAGACACTACAACACGCGAGGCAAAACACTTATAACATTGTTCTTGTTCACGAGCCAGATATTGCACCGCAAATTGCTAACTATCCAGTTAACTTACAACTTTCTGGTCATAGCCATGGCGGACAAGTACAAATTCCTTTTTTAGGCGCTATTATTACCCCAGCACTTGCTAAAAACTATGTTGAAGGTTTCTATACGATTCAAGATTTAACTCTCTATGTCAATCGAGGCCTTGGAAGAACACGTGTCCCATTCCGATTTATGTCAAAACCTGAAATTACGATTTTCACGCTCCAACATTCGTAATAATTCGCCTATTTTCTTACATATCCTTTCTTGTACGCGCTCATCCACGTTTCATTTACCATATGATAAAAGTGAGTCCAATAAAGGAGGTTTGTTCATGTATCCATATTATCAACCAATCCCAGTCCGTTCAGCACCTATTGGTCCAGTAGGCGACTCACGCTTCTTTCCGTTTTTTGGCGTTCCATTTCTAGCTGGCATTGCTGGTGGACTGCTCGGCGGAGCATTAGCTTTCGGTCCTAGACCGTATTACCCACCATATCCACCACCTTTCCCACCGCCAGCACCTTATCCTTGTTATGGTGGACCTTGTCAACAACCATACTATTATTAATGTACCGCAACAATTCTACCAATGTTATTCCCTCTCTTAACCGATTCATAATCCATTAACATGCTTACAATAAAAACTATTCTCTCTACTCATGCTTCTATTTTGAGAACATACAATAAGTAGAGAACGAAGTAAAAACCTCTTTTTAAAAAGAGGTTTTTACTTCGTTCTCATTATTCAGCATCTGTGTTTTGATACGCCATCTTAAACAACTTCACTTGGCTATCAATCTCTTCTGCACCATTATTAATAACATAATAATAGTCACCGTCTTTATTTTGTTCACGTGTTTTCACATTATCAGCTAAAGTAAGCTGTAAAATCGCCTTAATTCGCGCCTTCATTTCAATATCTAATATCGGGAAAGATATTTCTACGCGCTTCTCCATATTCCGCGTCATCCAGTCAGCTGAAGATAAGTATATTTTCTCTTCCCCATTATGATGGAAATAATAAATTCGGCTATGTTCTAAATATCTCCCGACAACACTAACTACCCGAATATTTTCACTTACATTTGGAATACCAGGTCTTAAACAACATGTTCCTCGAACGATGAGTTCAACCTTTACTCCAGCTTGTGATGCTTCATACATTTTTTTAATGAGTGGTTTATCAGTTAACGAATTCATCTTAGCGATAATATATCCATTTCCATATTGTCTATGGTAACGGATTTCCTCATCTATTAAATCCATAAATTGCTCTCTTATATCAAATGGCGCAACCGATAAATGATGAAAATGCGGTTTTGTTGTATAACCACTCAAATAATTAAAGAAATTTGTTGCATCGACCCCAAAGTCTTTTCGTGATGTAATATAGCCAAAATCAGTATATAGCTTTGCGGTTGCATCATTATAATTTCCGGTCCCAAGATGTACGAACCTTTCAATTTTTCCGTTTTTTCTTCTTACAACTAGCGTAATTTTACTATGTGTTTTCAAATGACTTACACCGTAAATAACATGACAGCCTGCCTTTTCTAACTCTTTAGCCCAATGCACATTATTTTCTTCATCAAATCTTGCCTTTAATTCAACTAATACTGTCACTTGCTTCCCTTTTTCAGCCGCTACCTTTAGCGCCTGAATAATCGGCGAATCCCCACTTACTCGATATAATGTTTGTTTAATTGCAAGTACATTCGGATCGTCTGCCGCATCACGGACAAAATCAACTACTGGCTGAAACGATTCAAAAGGATGATGTAATAAAATATCATGCTCAATCGCTTTTTCAAATACATCTTCCGCATCACCTAAGTCTTGAGGCCGTTGCGGAATAAGAGCCGGATATACTAGATGTTCATATAAAGGAGCTAGTTTTTTATATAAAGAAAATAGACATGTTAAATCTAACGGTCCATCCATTATATACACATCTTCATCCTTTACTTCCAACACCTCATATAATAATGCTAATACTCTTTCATCAATATGCTCTTTGCCAACTTCTAAACGTACAGCAGCTCCCCACTTACGCTTTTTTAATTCTTTTTCAATTACCTTTAATAAATCTCTCGCACCTTCTTCGTGAATTGTTAAATCCGCATTGCGTGTAATACGGAAACGAGTAACAGATGATACTTTATATCCTGTAAATAATTTATGAGTAAAACTACTAATTACGTCTTCTAATAAAATAAATTTATGCTTTTGCCCTTCACTCGGTAAAAATATGAAACGTTCAAGTAGTGAAGGAACTTGTACAATTCCTAACTTCGTGCGGTTTTCTTCTTCCACTTGTTTCTCATCATATAAAAGAGTAGCTAAATTTAAACTTTTATTTAATAACATCGGAAATGGACGATATGCATCGATAGCCACAGGTGTTAAGACTGGGAAAATTTGTTCATCAAAATACTCTTCTATAAATTCTCTCTGTTCTTTCGTCAAATCATGGAACGTTAAACGCTCAATCCCCTCTAGCTCCAACGCTGGCAACACATAATTTTTAAACGTACCATATTGTACGGTCATTAATTCATGTGCTTTTATCGCAATTTTATTTAATTGCTTTTTTGGTGTTAAGCCGGCCTTATTTTCTGGTTGGTTAAACCCAGCACTCACTTGATCCTTCAATCCTGCCACGCGTACCATAAAGAATTCATCTAAATTTGAGCTGAAAATGCTAATAAACTTTAACCTTTCTAAGAGCGGATTCGTTTCATCTTGTGCTTCTTGTAGTACACGTTCATTAAATGCTAACCAACTTAATTCTCTATTATTGTAATAAGCTGTATCATTTAAATTTACTGTATTCCCCTTCAATAATTCCATCCCCTTCACACTTCCCCTTGAAACTTTTTTACTATAATTTAGTTACTTTTATTTTAGCAAATTACAATATTCCAAAGTGTTAATTTTTCGTAAAGACATCCGTACAATTTAACGTTTTGATTCGAAGGATAAGTTAATAGTCGTTTTCAATACTCTTTCTAGCTGCTTTTTTTGCTTTTCAGCTTGCACTTTTTCCGCTAATGCTGATTGCTCACATACAATTTTAAATGTTAATCCTTCTTTATTTTCTGTTATAGATATTGATTCCACAAGTGATCTTTGTCTTATATTTAGAGCTGCTGAAAATTGTAAAACAGCCCCTAATAGGCGAATTTTCTTTTGTTCGTTTTTATCAAACCATCCTTCAAATGGAGACAAATGTTGTTTGAATAGCATTTTTGATTTATAAGACGCAATAAGCGCTAATCTAACTCGCTCTTTATGCATCATACCATCAATTGTTTTATTCGCTAATAAATAAAACGTATGTAAGCGGCTCGCTTCTTCGTCTATATATTTACCTATATTAAATACTTTCGCTGCTTGATGGAATACTTCCCAGTCTTTTACCGACATTGAAATCAATCCTGTTTCTTCAAGCTGTTGACAAATCAATCTTCCCTGCTTTATAAGCTGCATTACAAATTCCATATCCATTTCATATTCATGTGATAATAAATACAAACTTTCTTCAACTACGTTCGGATAATATGAAATCCCCAAATCTTTTGTCAACTCTTCATAGAAAACACCTTCTCGTAACCCTTTTCTACTTAATACAAATGCTGGTGCCTTTATAACATTAACAAGCGTATGAAATACTTCGACTGCTGGAATAATTGTATCTGCTCGATCTTTTGCCAATCCTTCCATTTTTTGAAGTTCTATGAACGACAATGCTTCCAATTCTTCTTTCACATTTTTAATATCTTCTTCTTTCATCTTGTATAAATGTACCCCTGCTATAGGATAACAAATTAAATTTTGATGAATTTTTACTAAGTTCCTCGCACTACCACCAATTGCAATAAGAGGCAATTTCTTATCAATTAACCATGGTAATGTTCGAAATTGATGTTCTAAGTACGTTTGAATCTTTTCCAACTCTTCTTCAGTAGGTATATCCTCTTTAATAAATTGTTGCTTTAAAGAAAGTGCCCCAAAAGGAAAGCTATGATACTCTAAAATCTCTCTATTACGAAAGTATGTAACTTCCGTACTCCCTCCACCAATATCTACTGTAATTCCTTCAGAGAACGAAGTTGAATTCATAACTGCTAAATAGCCGTAACGTGCTTCTTCATATTCTGATAATACTCTAAGAGTAAAGTCTGTTTGTCCTTCAACAAGTTTTTTAATTGCATCTTGGTTCTCAGCCTGTCTAATTGTCGCTGTTGCAACACAAAGTACATGATGCAACTGATGGAATCGTGTACTTTCTTGAAATTGAAATAATGTTTGTAACAATACTTCTATTCCTTCTTCAATTAACATACCATCGACTAAGTAATTTCTTAACCGAGCGACCACTTTCGTATTTTCAATCTCTTTATAAAAACCTCCGTTTTGCTTTTCATAAATAACTAAACGCATTGTATTAGATCCAATATCTATAATGGCATATTGTTGTTTTAATATTTCTTTCAAACTTCTCACTCTTTCATTATCAAATTTCTAAAACACATTCTATTACTATTATACAAAATAGTTGTTTTTTGTAACAATATTGCTTTAATATTGAAAATATATACAATCACTTTTTGCATATAATAAAAACCTATTTTATTTATGGTATAATAATGAAAAATTGAAAGGAGATTCAATATGAAACCTTCACAACCACAATCTCAATTACAAAACCAACATTCTATTAATCGACTAGCTCAATCTATTTTCGTTGTGAATCGTCATGCTAAAGCTGCAACTAACCCGAAGTATTTATACTGGTTAAAAAAGACTGCTTTAGAACGCTTAATTGCTGAAAAAAAAGCTATTAAAGAAGGATTGCATTTTTCTAGAAATCCACGTTTTAGCCAACAACAATCTGATGTTCTTATACGTTTAGGTGATTATTTTTTCCATATTCCTCCTACAAAAGAAGATTTTCGAATCCTACCACATCTTGGCCATCTTGAATCCTCCTATCGAAATCCGAAAACAACCTTATCTTTAACAGTAGCAAAAAAGACACTTCAAGATTACATTGGTCCTGAAGCACTGAAACAAGAAAAAAAATTAAGTGAACCTGTTCCATGGTATAGTCGTACTTATACAAAAAAATAAAACAGTTTGGCCCATTGTAGGCCAAACTGTTTTATTTTTTCTCTTCTTTAATTTTAATATTTGCTTGTTTATAAAAAGCTATTTTTTCTGTATTATAAGATTTCGTGAATTCATTAAACTTATCTTTTTCTGATTCAATATCCTTATAAGATTGATTTACTACTTTTACTTTTTCACTTATATCTTTTAATTTTGTACCTTTATCTTGTAACATTGTATATAATTCTTTTTCTTGTTTTAACGATTTATTATAACTATCATACATCTTGTTAAATGAATCGTGTCGTTTCTCATATGTGCTTTTCACTTTATCCGCTTGCTCTTTCAATTTCTTATCTTCAATTTTCTTCACATATTTATCTGCTGATTTCACTTCTTCTTGTGCCTTATTTAAAGATTCTTTTTCTTTTTTAAGCACTTTTTCTCGTTCATCTGTATTTTTCACTGCTTGGTTCAATTTTTCCTTAACAGTTTGATTATTATCTTTTCCTTCTTGAACAATCTGGTTATATAATTCTTGTCCCTCTTTTTCTAAAGTTTCAAGTTTCTTTGCATCTTCAAACATTGTTTTTTCTTGCTTTGCAGCATTTTCAAAAGCAACATATAATTCCTCTTCTGGTTTCGGTCCGAAACAACCTGCTAGTAAAGTCATTGATAATGCAGTTACAATTGCTAATTTACTATATTTCAACATCTTTTTCCTCCTACTTATATACGATCATCGTGTAAAAAGCTATGAAATTATATATCCTTCTATAAACTCCACACTCGCACCTTTTTTACGAAAATCATTTATATTGTTTGTAATGCTTGTACAAATTGTATTACTTAAAATTACATTTTACGTTTTTGAACTCAATAGCAGTTTCATATCCATCTTTTACTAGGCACTTTTTAAAACCTGTTCATACTATGTATTACATAAAAGTACAACGGAATTCATCACAGCCATCATAATTTGAAGAACAACAGTAATCATTCACCTGATAAAAGATGATCGTTGTTCTCTCACGTCTATCATTCTATCATTCCCTTTCCCGCTTTCTATCAAATAATCTCTTCGTTCATTTTACACAGTATAAACGCTATCTTGCAACAACTTACAATTACTCTTGTCATTCCCTAAAAAGGAAAAGTGTAGAGTATGTTTTCCTCTACACTTTTAAAATGAAACACATTGTACAAAATGCATTGACACATCCATCATAATTATATGCTTATTCCATATATTTTTAAAGACTTTTATTACAAAAAAAGTTGTTTTTGTAATAAAAGTCAAAAAAATGTTACATTCAAAACTTCTTCATTTCATATTTCTTTAAATCGAAGTTTTTCTTATTTCCTTACAAATTCCTATGCTGGTACAATTGATTTTGTGCCTTTCTTAACAATTCTTCAAAAGTTTTTCCTTCTATTGGATAACTAGCTGCTCCAAATAATAGGGTCATACTTAACAAGCCATTTTCTATTTCACTTTCAATATTTTTCATTAAACGATTTGTTATTGTCGACTTTTCATGTCCGTTATCAATCGCCACAATAACATACTTATTTTCATCCCACCTAGTAACGACATCCCCTTTACGAATTGTCTTTACAATCGTACTCTCCAATTTTTGTACTAACACCTCCAATTTTTTTTCTTGCACTGTTTCTTTTAGTTCTTTCCATTCTTTCACAGAAAGAATGTACACTGTAATATTATGAGAATCCCGTTCTGATAACGCAGCTACTTTCTCAAAGAAATCAACTACAAAATCATTACTCGCCATTCCCCCTACTTCCGTATCCATGCGCCCACTCGCTCTTTTATCATACCAATGTCCAAAATAATAGCTGAGTATCATTTGCAATATATAAATAATAAAGACGGTATAAAACGATCGCGAATCCAGTTTTGTAATTACATCCTGAAGTGCAATCCATTCTGTAACTGCCACTGTATTCCCAAGTAGTAATCCACTAATTTTTCCTTTATGTTTCATACTTCTCCTCCCTTCTATACCAATATATGTTTCTATAGCAATTATGTTTTTCTACAAAATAAAAAATGTACATATTGGGTGTACATTTTCGCTTAAACTTGTCTACCATTTCTATTCTATTTCATATATATACTATATATCGTTTTTAGAAAGGGGTGACCTATATGCTGCAAAAAGAAAATCTATCAGATATTATGCGTTTACTAGCAGGTTTTCTGTTATCATTAAAATTACTATTTAACTCTTTCGGAATAAACTTTATTACAAACGATCAAATTGACGCTATTGTAAATGTTGCTTCCTTCCTTTTCATTCTATATTTTGGTTATAAAAATAATTATGTAGGAAAAAAAGGAATCGAGCAAAAAAAAGTACTCAAAAAGCACAACCTTCACTAAAAAAGGAACCTTTCATACAGGTTCCTTTTTATCATTGCCGCACAACAACTTCATTGGTTTGCAGCGGACCATATGATAATCCTTTATATTGAAATGTATATGTAGCCTGAAATAATGCGTTTTTGAGTGCTTTATCTTTATTTGCTTTTATTTTACAAATTAGTTCTACCTTCTCATTCGGTAATAAATTATCGATTCGCCACCTTACAAGCTGGAACAGAAACTCGCTCATCCCCTTATCAACCTTTAATGAATTTGGAATATAGGCAAAATAATCTCGAATCATATGACTTACTACAACTCGTGAAATCATTTCCATCCCTTTATTTTCGACTTCAATTCGAATAATAAGTATGTCGTTTACATCATAGGTCAGTTCATATGAAAATTTTTCTTTATACATACTACGGATTTGTAATGTAACTGCTAGATTAGGACATTCGTTTTCCTTTTTTGAGCCATCAATCCATAATACCGGTTGTAGCGGTATTGAACGCCTTCCTTGATCCGAAATTCGTTTCCATATTTTCATAATAATATTCACCTCATTTCAGATGCATCATCCATACGACCTTATTCTGCCTCTCTACACGATATTAATAAAGCTTGTTACAAATTGTATATAGTTATTACTCTTCCTTTTATCCTATTCGACAATATAAAGAAAAAACCATTTTTCCTCTGTTAACAGAAGGTATTCTTACTGAAATATTTTTTTACAATTTCCTTCATTGACTTTATCCCACTATTTGCCGGGCAGTAAGACCCCATCTCAAAACTCAGAGAAAGTAAAGAAGCTAGGTGGGGGATGAACAAAACCTCCACTGATTAAAGTTTCACTTTATACCAATAATAAGTATTACTCACTCTTTCGCTGCCCATACAACAGAATATTTTGACGGAAGAAAAAGTTTGCCTTTTAGTCAAATTTGACTATAATATTCTTTATGGCTTTGTCAGTGCACTTGTGGCAATTGATTTGAAAGAACTATATTAATTTTTTATGCACTGCACTCAAAACTTAATATAGTTTACTTATTATTAAAGGAGGGTTATATTTGGAATCTCAATTATCAAAAAAAGACTCCAACAAGACAAAATTTGTTGTTGCTGGTTTACTACTTGGTATTTTAATGGCGGCAATGGATAATACAATCGTTGCAACAGCAATGGCAACGATTGTTGGAGACCTAGGAGGATTTGACAAGTTCGTTTGGGTAACGTCTGCATATATGGTAGCAACAATGGCAGGGATGCCAATCTTTGGAAAACTTTCTGATATGTACGGACGGAAACGTTTTTATATTGGTGGCCTCATTCTTTTCTTATTCGGTTCTGCACTTTGCGGAACAGCATCTAGTATTGAGCAGCTAAGTATTTATAGAGCAATTCAAGGGATTGGTGGCGGCGCTCTTATGCCTATCGCCTTCACAATTATGTACGATATATTCCCACCAGAAAAGCGTGGAAAAATGACAGGGCTATTCGGTGCGGTTTTTGGGACATCTAGTGTATTTGGACCTTTATTAGGTGCTTATATTACAGACTATATAGGTTGGCATTGGGTCTTCTATATTAATATTCCATTAGGACTTATCTCCTTCTTCTTCATTACGAAATACTACAGTGAATCTCTAGAATTTAGAAAACAAAAAATTGATTGGGCCGGCGCTATTACACTTGTTATTAGTATCGTTTGCTTAATGTTCGCCTTAGAACTTGGTGGTAAAGAATACGCATGGAATTCCACTGTAATTATCGGTTTATTTACAACAGTTGTTATTATGCTTATTATTTTCTTCTTCGTCGAACGAAAAGCAACTGAGCCTATCATTTCGTTCCATCTATTTAAAAAACCTTTATTCGCAGCTAGCCAAGGAGTTGCCTTTTTCTATGGCGCCGCTTTTATCATCTGTACCGTATATATTCCGATCTTCGTTCAAGGTGTTCTCGGCGGTTCAGCCTCAAATGCTGGATTGATTTTAACACCTATGATGGTCGGCTCTGTAATTGGAAGTCAAACAGGTGGACAGTTAGCTTCTCGAACAAGTTATCGTAACATCATGATGGCATCTGGCGTTTTCTTCGTTCTTGGTATTTATTTACTAAGTACTTTAACAATGGACACACCACGTCTACTCGTAACGCTATTTATGGTTCTCGCTGGACTTGGAGTTGGTTTCTCATTCTCAGTTTTAAGTATGTCTTCTATCCACAAATTAGAAATGAGAGACCGTGGTTCTGCTACATCAACAAACTCATTCTTCCGTTCACTCGGTATGACTCTTGGTGTAACGATTTTCGGTACAATTCAAAATCATATTTTTACAGATAAACTAAACACTTTGTTCCCTCCTGAACTAGCTAAATTAGCACCAAAGGGCGGAGACACAAGTTTCTTATTATCACCAGGTGCTACCGATAAAATACCAGCTGAAATATTAACTGGTATTAAAGAAGCTCTCGCTACATCTATTGCCAGTACATTCTTCTGGGCACTTATCCCGGCTGTACTAAGCATTATTTGTATTTTACTTATGGGAAATGAACGCCTCTTTACAGGTCCAAAAACGAAACAAAAACAAAAGCAGGTAAGTTAGTATAGAAAAAAGAAACGGCATATCCTTTATGAAAAAGGGTATGCCGTTTATAATATATAAAGTAAATCTTTAATCAGTAAGGAACCATTCCCACTGATTATTATCCCTCACCAATCGGGATAAAGTTTCTATATACAGGAGTTGAAACAGAATGAGCATGAAATTAGTCATTCTCGGCTTGCTACTCGAAGGGGATAAACATCCATATGAAGTGCAACACATCATGAAAGAAAGACAAATGGATTGTTATATTAAATATGCAAAAGGATCACTTTACTACGCCTTCGAGCAATTAGAAAAGCAAGGTGCAATTAGTATTACAACTATTGTTCGAGATACGAATAGACCAGATAAAACAATCTTTCATATAACAGAAGAAGGTAAACGGTTATTTCACACGTTACTATTAAAGCAATTCGAAGCAAAAAATCAAATATATAAACCAATTTATTCAGCACTCTCTTTCGCTCATTTTGGTGACGATCAAGAGTTAGTTCCTATTTTAGAAAAGAAGAAAAATGATACCATTCAATATTTACATAATATGCAAACTATTTATGATTGTAGCAAAGGACAAATTCCACGTGCTCAATTATATATTTTACAAAGCGTTATTGAACATATTACAGTTGAATTGCAATGGTTAAACACCCTCCTTACAGATGCAGTTGCAGGGCGGCTTTCAGAAATTGATATAGATGAAGATAAAGAAAAAGCTGTAAAAAGACAATAAGGTTATTTAATTTTAAAACCTAAAATAAGCATAACCCCGTTCTAATTTAGGACGGGGTTATCATATTATTGTTTAATTTTCGATATAAGATACTATTTCGAAATGAACCATCCAATCCCCTTCCTTATTCCAGAATACGGACTAATTGTTAAACAACACAACCAGCGTCTTACCTCTGTACAAGTACACACTTTTTTATAAGTTTAATCCAATCCACTCCTCTTCATTAATCAGAAAAATAAAAATGAAAAACTTTAGAATTTTCTTATTTCAAAACAGTAGACAAAATTCCAAAAATTGTGTTAGAATTTGTTTCAATATCATATTGCTTGTTAACTTCCTTTCAAAAGGAAAATAGGTACACGAACATTTCGTTTCGTGTTTAAAAGGGAAGCTTGGTGAAACTCCAACACGGTCCCGCCACTGTAAATGCTGAGATTTCTTTTTTAGAGCCACTGTGAAAACGGGAAGGTGAAAGAAATTATATGACGCATAAGTCAGGAGACCTGCCTGTTTTAACAACACTGATAGATTCACGGATGATGATGAGGTGTTAAAACAAAAAGGAAGGCTTATTTTCTGTGCCTTTGTACTTTTTGTTATAGGTATTTCCTAGTAAACGGAAATGCTTACTTTCAATTAGGGAGGAATTTGAAATGGCAATTCAAACAAGTAACTTAGGTTATCCACGTATCGGACTACAACGAGAGTGGAAAAAAACATTGGAAGCTTTTTGGTCCAATAAAATTGATAAAGAACAATTTTTAACAACGATGAAAGAAATTCGCCTTCAACACGTAAAAGTACAGCAGGAAAAAGGGATTGAACTCATTCCAATTGGCGATTTTACATATTATGATCACGTTTTGGATACTGCTTATATGCTAGGATTTATCCCATCACGTTTTTCTGAGTTTACATCTTACCTTGATGTATATTTTGCAATGGCGCGTGGCTCTAAAGATCACGTAGCTTCCGAAATGACAAAATGGTTTAATACAAACTATCATTATATCGTTCCTGAATATGAAGAGGGATTACAAATCTCTTTAAAAGATAACCGTCCACTTCGCTTATACGAAGAGGCAAAACAAGAATTAGGAGTAGATGGAAAGCCTGTTATTTTAGGACCATATACTTTCTTGAAATTAGCTAAAGGTTATACACAAGAACAATTTGCTACTATTTTAAAACAGTTAGTTGCACCTTACGTACAACTGCTTTCAGAACTACATGCAGCTGGTGCACAAGTCATTCAAGTTGATGAACCAATTTTCGCTTCTTTAACGAAAGAAGAAATTCAACAAGCAAAAGAAATTTATGAAGCTATTCGTAAAGAAGTTCCAAATGCGACTCTTCTTTTACAAACATATTTTGATAGTGTAGAAGAAAACTATGAAGAAATTATTACATTCCCAGTATCAGGTATTGGATTAGATTTCATTCATGGTAAAGAAGGAAATCTACATGCTATTTCAAAATATGGATTCCCAGCTGATAAAACTTTAGCTGTCGGTTGTATAGATGGCCGTAACATTTGGAGAGCTGACCTTGATGAAGTTCTTACGTTATTTACAACGTTACAAAAACAAGTCCAAACGAAAGATTTCATCGTTCAGCCTTCTTGTAGCTTATTGCATACACCAATCGATAAAACAGAAGAAATTCACTTATCGACCGAGCTATTTGATGCGTTAGCATTTGCAAATCAAAAATTAGAAGAGCTAGTTCTCATTCATTCTGCTCTGACTCAAGGTATAGAAAGCATTAGTAATGAGCTGGAAACATATCGAAACGTACATCATACAATTCGTTCATCTGCTGCACGTAACCGAGAAGATGTTAAAGCAGCACGAACAGCACTAAAAGAAGAAGATTTTTCACGTCCTCTTCCATTTGAAAAACGATATGAATTACAACAAGTTGCCCTAGAGTTACCGTTGTTACCAACGACAACTATCGGTAGCTTCCCGCAAACAACTGAAGTTCGTCAAACGCGAAAAGAATGGCGTAACGGTGTTATTTCAAATGAACAATATGAACAATTTATTGAAAAAGAGACAGAAAAATGGATTCGTTACCAAGAAGAAATTGGTCTTGATGTTCTTGTTCATGGCGAGTTTGAAAGAACTGACATGGTTGAATATTTCGGCGAGCGCCTTGCTGGTTTCTCATTCACTAAAAACGGTTGGGTACAATCATACGGTTCCCGCTGCGTAAAACCACCTGTTATTTATGGTGATGTAGCCTTTATTAACGGAATGACTATTAAGGAAACTGTTTATGCACAAAGCTTAACAGAGAAAGTTGTAAAAGGAATGTTAACTGGACCTGTTACGATTTTAAATTGGTCCTTCGTTCGAAATGACATTCCAAGAAAAGAAGTTTCGTATCAAATCGCATTAGCTCTTCGTCATGAAATTGAACTACTTGAATCTTCCGGAATTCGAGTAATCCAGGTCGATGAGCCAGCACTTCGTGAAGGAATGCCACTAAAAGAAAAAGATTGGGACGCTTATATTACATGGGCAGTACAATCCTTCCTTTTAGCAACTTCTTCTGTAGCAAATGAAACACAAATTCATACTCATATGTGTTACAGTAACTTTGAAGATATTGTTGACGCGATTCGCGCATTAGATGCAGATGTGATTTCTATTGAAACATCAAGAAGCCACGGCGAATTTATTGATACATTAAAACATACAACATATGAAAAAGGCATCGGTCTAGGTGTATATGATATTCATAGCCCACGTGTACCAAGCAAAGATGAAATGTATAAAATCGTAGAACAATCTTTAAAAGTATGCGATCCTAAATATTTCTGGATTAATCCTGATTGTGGTTTAAAAACGAGAAGAACAGAAGAAGTTATTCCAGCTCTAGAACATATGGTGCAAGCAGCAAAAGATGCTCGTTCCCTACTAAAAACAAACGCATAACAAAAATGGGTTATCCTCAAAAAGGATAACCCATTTTTTATTCTTTACTTTCAAAAAAGAATTCGTATTGTATTTTATATAATTCATCATCCATTGGTTCTTCAAGAGGAGTTGCTTGTAAGACAACTGTATACTCACCATTTGGAATAGGGATTTGAAATTTATTTGAAAGAATACTTGTTACAACGATACATTCATTTTCAACTGTAAAAGGAACTGTAACCGTTCTAACCACTTCTTCTTTCTCAATATGTTTCCCGCAAGTTACTTTTATTTCACAAGTATAATCAGAAAGTGCTTCAAAAATAACAGTTCCATCCGCCTTCGCATAACCTCTTTCAAAATCTTCATCCGTCCAGTCAACATAAGGCTGCTCACCGTCATAGTTCATCAACATTAATTGCGAATACGAAATTGTTAACTCCATCATTCCCCTTCTCCTTCATTATGAAATATACAACTACTACTTTACGTCAAATTTCACACGCGTACCATCTGGGTATTTATCTAGCTTATTCCCTACCCAAGACCCTGCTCCGCGGTTATCTGCTGGACTTATATATTCGATATGTGCTCCTTTTCCGCCTTCTTTACACATCGCCATTGGCCATTCATCACGATCATACCCTTTTTTTGATGGGTATGGAGCTAACGATAATTTTCTTCTATCCGCAGCACCACCACGGTCGATTGTACAAACTTCTGAATGTCCTTCTTTTATCGCATCCGTAATATGTTTCCCGGTTTCTGGATATCTCTCTTTCGGAAATTCTAGAACTTGATCATACGCATTTGTTTTTTTTGTACTTGTTTCCTCTGGAATAAGTACTTCATAAACCGCTACTACAATAGAAAGAATTGCAATAATTGAAATGATAATACCTTTTAATTGCTTCATGTATACCTCCATGATTCTACCAGTTTCTTTTCCTCAGTTATTATAACAAACTTCTCCCGTATATGTTTTCAGACATTATTTTAGCTCTTCTCCGCTATTCCGCCAAAAACTCTCATTTTTCTTCACCTTTTCACTAATGCTGTAGAAAACTAATAACCTTCCGACATTCTTTTTCAAAGGAAGTCCTCATAAAAGATTGAAATGATATATACGATACTTTTTGGGGAGGAAATATCATGGAAGCTATCTATAAAACGAAAGATGTCACGAATAAAACAGGCATCCCAAAACATATAGTTCGCAAATATAGTCAACTGTTAGAGGAACATGGTTATATGATTTCCAAAACAGCTGATGCCCGTATTTATAAACTGGATGATTTAAAACTATTGAAATCTATACATGAAAGAGCTGCTACATTGCAAGAAGATATTTCAGAAACGATACCAATTATTTTAAAAGAAAAAGAGGCCCCACCTGTACCAGTTATACAAGATAAGCAAGAAATACAACCGAAAGAAAAAGAAGATGGGCGTAACTTTGAGGAGTTCATGTTAAAACTTGAAATGCTCGCTCAATTAAATGAAGCAATTATTCATCAAAATTCTACCCTTATTACCCAAAATCGTTTAAAAGATGAAAAGCTAGATGAATTAATGCAACAAGTTTATGTAAAAGAAGGCTCTCAAGAAAAAATGCTACAAGAATTAGTGGATCATGCTGCTCAAACAGATGCCCTGCAGAAAGAAAAGATGGACTTATTAATGAATCATATGTATAAACGAGAATCTAAGCAAGAAGAAAAAATGAATAAACTCGTAAATCAAATTTATAACAAAGATAGTAATCGTGATGCACAACTTATGCAAGTTATTCGTGAAATTCAAGAAACAAAAAGAATGGTTGCTGCCTCAAAAGAGCAAGGATTCTTGCAATCATTTAGAAGCTTATTTAGCCGAACAAAACAAGAAAAAACAAATGAATAAACAATATAAAATAAAAAGTTACCTTTCAACGGTAACTTTTATTCCTTATTTCTTACAGCTGGCAATATAATAATCGCTTCAGTGCCTTTCCCACTTTCGCTTTTATATTCCAGCGTACCATTATGCGCTTGTAAAATACTAAAAGTTACCATAAGCCCTAATCCTGTTCCTTTTTCTTTTAAAGAATAATACGGTTGTCCCAGCCTTGCTAACTGTTCTTTCGTCATTCCAACACCACTATCTTTAACCCTTATTACAATCGTTTCATCTTTTTGAATAGCCGTTACTTTTAAATATCCTTTATTTCCTTGAATTGCTTCAATACCATTTTTAACAACATTCATAATTGCTTGCTTTAATTTCGTCTTATCACCAATCGTATAAAGGCTTTCAGAAATCTCAACTTGCAAATATACACCTTGCATCGCTGCAAATGATGACATAAGTGTAGTCATTTCTATTAATTGTGCTGATAAACAAATGTGTTCCTTTTTCTCAATTTGTGGCCTTGCTAAATTCAAATAATCTGAAATAATTTGTTCTGCCCGGTCCAATTCGGCTAATACGAGACGCATATAATCCTTATTCTTCACATCTTCCGTACTTTCTAGCAATTGAATAAAACCACGAACAACAGTGAGCGGGTTTCGAACCTCATGTGCAACACTTGCTGCTAACTCACTTACAATATTAAGCTTTTCTGACTTTTGCATCTCTGTACGTAGTATTGCATTTTCATTTAAATATTCTGTTAAGTACACCTGAAATACCATTGTCATAACCATAATAAGCGAAGCAAATATATATCCGCTATATAGGTGCGAAATATACGGTGTAAACCCCGTTTCTAACAGAACGGTAATCATTCCAATTACTAAAGAAACAAGTACGTACAATGATGAAATCATAAATGCAAAAATTAGTTTCTTCTCCCTTGAAAATAGAGACCATTTCTTTGATAAAAATAATGGAACTATCAATAGAAATATTACTTCTATGATTGGAAGAAGGCTCATTCCCTTTAGCGCCCATTCATATGCAACAAAAATAACGGCCGGGACTAAACCAACAATCCCACCATATAGAAAACCACTAACAATCGGGATTGGGTGAAAGTTATACCCACAAACGTCACCAAAACAAATAGAGTATGTCATGGAGAGAACGAGTGTAATACTGGATAAAAACATAATAAAGTAGCGGTTAGGCTTCGGAGGCATTTCTTGATAACGATTTAAACGAATCGCTTCATATAAAAATAGCGGCAAAATAATGATGGCAATTTGGATCATTAGATCACGGATCAGCTCCATAGCCTTTCATCCCCTATATGTATTTTGATATGATTATATCATTTTACGGGTTTATTTGTTTTAAAATTTTGATTTTTCTTAACATATTTGTTAATTCTTTGTTAACAACACATAATAATTGTTACAGATTTTCGAAATGAATGTAAACCCTGTACCAAATTTCTGCCCGGCAGTATACAATGAATACGGATTACAAAGAAAATAAAAAATACTTCATGAGACGGACAACTATAGCAAAATACAGCATATAATCCATACTATCTATGTTTACAAATAAGTGATCATTATTTTAGTAGGAGGAAGATAAATATGGCGGGTACTACGCTTGTTTTAAAAGAAGAAAATTTGGTCGTTCTAGAAAATGTTGAAAAATCAGTATATGAAGAGTTACAGCATAAAACAGGAGAAGAAAATTGCACATGTGCTGTTAATGAATCCGTTGTTCACCTTGGCAAAGTATCCTCTGTACTTTGGAATGAAGATGAAATAGATTGGGAGTACGGATATTAAAAAGTCGCTTACAGCGGCTTTTTTTCTATTATCCCTCTCTTTCTACATAACATATACGCAAGCGAAATTATAGAAAATATGATAAAATGGACTTAATTTTCAAACGGAAGAAAGGGAGATACAATGGAACAATTCATTAACCCTAGAGTGAAGGACATCCAAATTTCTGGAATCCGTCAATTCTCTAACATGATTCAAAACTATGATAATCTTATCTCTTTAACAATTGGTCAACCTGATTTTCCTACACCTTCTCTTGTAAAAGAAGCGGCAAAACGGGCTATTACAGAAAATTATACAAGCTATACACATAACGCTGGTTTACTAGAATTGCGCAAGGCAGCTTGTAACTTTGTAAAAGATAACTACGATTTACATTATTCACCTGAAAACGAAACCATCGTTACAATCGGTGCCAGTGAAGCAATTGATGTTGCATTTCGAACGATTTTAGAGCCAGGAACAGAAGTCATTTTACCTGCCCCTATTTATCCAGGATACGAACCGATTATTCGCTTATGCGGCGCTACACCTATTTTTATCGATGTTCGTGAAACTGGCTTCCGTTTAACAGCCGAAGCACTAGAAAATGCTATTACTGAAAAAACAAGATGCGTCGTACTGCCGTATCCTTCTAATCCAACTGGTGTAACTTTATCGAAAGAAGAACTGCAAGATATTGTAGATGTTTTAAAAGATAAAAACATTTTCGTCCTTTCTGATGAAATTTATAGCGAACTTGTATATGAACAAACGCATACATCTATTGCTCATTTCCCAGAAATGCGTGAAAAGACTATCGTCATTAACGGTTTATCAAAATCTCACTCTATGACTGGCTGGCGTATCGGTCTATTATTCGCACCAAGCTATTTAGCTGGACATATATTAAAAGTTCATCAATACAACGTAACGTGCGCTACTTCAATTGCTCAATATGCTGCAATTGAAGCATTAACAGCTGCTAAAGATGCACCAAAAATGATGTGCCACCAATACAAAAAACGCCGTGATTACGTATATAATAGACTCATCCAAATGGGCTTAACAGTTGAAAAGCCAACAGGTGCATTTTACTTATTCCCATATGTTGGACATTTAACATCTTCATCATTTGATTTTGCACTTGACCTTGTCAAAGAAGCTGGACTCGCCGTCGTTCCTGGAACAGCATTTTCTGAATATGGTGAGGGTTATCTTCGCTTATCCTATGCGTATAGTATCGAAACTTTAAAAGAAGGCTGTGACCGTTTAGAAGCCTTCCTACAACAAAAAGCTAAGAGTTAAACTCTTAGCTTTTTTATGCATAATGATCACAAGTTTGACGCTTCAGTAATTTATGCGGAATAATAATACACTTTGCAGTAGATTCTGCATTCTCTACTTTATCAACTAAAGCTTTTGCTGCTTCATATCCTAGTTGATATATATTCACATCAACTGTCGAAAGTGGCGGACTCGCAATTTCTGATAATAAAGCATTGTTGAAGCTTACAATAGAGACATCCTTCGGTACAACGAAGCCTTTTTTAGAAAGTGCACTTAACACACCAAGTCCAATCAAGTCATCCGTTGCGATAATTGCTGTCGGCGGTTGCTTCAGCCCCATTAATTCCTCCACGGCTTGTTGACCACTTTCTCTTGAAAAATCAAAATGTAAAATATACTCTTTCGGCAATATAATATCAGCTAATTTCAAAGCATCACTCATTCCAGCCAAACGATCTCTCGTTACAAGTAAATCAGATCCACCGCCGATGAACGCGATTTGTTTATGACCTAATGAAATCAAATATTCTGCTACTTCTCTTGCAGCTGTATAATTGTCATTATCTACATATGTAATTTCTTCTTTTCGATCATATGGTTTCCCAATTAATACAAACGGGAAATTTTGTTTATGCAAATATTGAATAATCCGATCATTCTCTCTTGAATATAAAAGAATAATGCCACCAATTTGGCGCCCCTGCACCATCTTTACAACACCATTAAAAATTTCATCTTCCGTTTCACCTGTCGACATATAAAGTGCATACCCTTCCACATGTGCAAATGAACTAATCCCTCTTATAACTTCTGGGAAAAACGGATTTTGAAAAGCTTTACTTGCAGAACTTGGCATCACAAGACCAAGTGTTTTTGTTGTTTGGTTAGCTAGGTTTCTTGCGTTTAAATTGGGATGATACCCTAGTTCACTCATTACTTTCCGAACACGACGCTTTGTTTTTTCACTTATACTTGGATTATCAGCAATTACACGAGAAACGGTAGATGGTGCTACATTCGCCTTCTTCGCCACATCTTTAATTGTAACTGTCATAAAAATCCCCCTCCTCTCAATTCTCTGCCATTTTTCATATATTTTTATCTTGCACCCGTTGCAAGTTATAGGAGAAGTCATAAACTTTCATTGATTCTATCTTGCAAAACCTATCATATTCTCCCTCTCCATGTATTGTAAGGGATATAGCTCTTTTTTCCTATACTATAATATACTATTTATTTCACTTCTTTTCACATATGATGTCAAATCTCTTTTCATCTCCCTATAAAATATTTTATAGGGAGATGAAAAGAAAAATGGGACGTAATGTCCCATTTTTCATCCTTTCGTACCTCCAGCAGTTAAACCAGAGATAAAGTATTTTTGTAGTGATAGGAATAAAATTGAAATTGGGATTGCAATCAATACTGAACCCGCTGCAAACGTTGTAAATTCATTACCAAATTTCTTCGCTACCATTTCATATAATCCAACTGCTAAAGTATAATTTTCTGGTGTGCGCAAAATAATACTCGCTAAAATGAAATCTGTAAATGGACCGATGAAAGTGAATAGCGCTACAACTGCTACGATTGGCTTTGCAAGTGGCATAATGATTTGCCAAAAAATACGGAAATGTCCTGCCCCATCCATACGAGCTGACTCATCCAATTCTTTCGGAATTGTATCAAAATATCCCTTCATAAGCCATGTATTCATTGGGATTGCCCCGCCTACATAAATTAAAATTAATGCAAGGTGCGTATCAATTAATCCTGTTAACTGCGCTAATACATATAGAGCGATTAACGCTGCAAAGTTTGGAATCATTTGCAGAATTAAAAATGTTAATAAACCATTTTTTCTTCCTACAAAACGGTATCTTGAAAATGCATAAGCAGTAAAGCTAATTGCTAACACTGAGAAAATCATCGTTAAAACACTTACTTTTAATGTGTTTTTATACCATAGTAAATAATTACTATTCTCTAAATCTAATAACTTACGATAATGATCTAACGTTGCATTTTGTGGGATAATACTTGATCCAGATAAACTATCACCCGGATTAAACGATGAGCCAATAATCCATAATAATGGATAGAAAATGATGGCACACATTACGAAAATAACGAAATAACTTAATGAGAGACGTAACATCTTTTGTCTTTTAATATTCATTTACATCATATCCTCTTCTTGGAATGATTTTGTTCTCTTAAATTGCCATAACGCAACTGTAATAACGATTAACGATAATATCATTGTAAGAGCTGCTGCTTTCCCATACTGCGCTGAAGTCATCGTTAACTTATAAATCCATGAAATTAAAATATCCGTTCCACCTGCGTCTTGTCCAGCTACAGCAGGACCTCCGCCGTTAAATAGATAGATGATACTAAAGTTATTAAAGTTAAACGTATATTGCGTAATTAATATTGGTGCTGTTGCATATAGAACAAGTGGCAATGTAATTTTTCGAAACTGTTGCCAAGCTGTAGCTCCGTCTACTGTAGCAGCTTCATATAATTCTCCTGGAATCGATTGCAATATACCTGTCGTCATTGCAAAGACGAACGGGAATCCAAGCCACGTTTGAATCATAATTAAAGCTACCTTCGCCCAAAATGGATCTGTCATCCAAGCAATCTTTTCAATTCCGAATAAAGCCAATACTTGATTGTTAATTGCTCCAAATGTCTCATTAAACATACCAGAGAAAACAAGAATAGATACGAATGCTGGGACCGCCCACGGTAAAATGAAGATTGTTCGAATAATTGCCTTCCCTTTAATACCAGGCTGATTTACGATAATCGCTAAGAAAATACCAAGCGCAACTTGTAATGTCGTTGCAACGAATGTCCAAATGACAGTCCAAGAAAATACACTTAAAAACGTCTCTCTCCACATCGGTAATGTAAAGATATCAATAAAGTTTTTAAACCCTACCCAATCTACTAGTTTAGCTGGAGGAGAATGATATAAATCATAGTTCGTAAATCCAATTAAAATTACGAAAATGATTGGGAATACAACTACAAAGATAAGTAATAGAAAACCTGGTGAAACCATTAAATATGGAAAACCTTGATCTAGTAAATTACGGTATTGCTCTTTTACAGAGTTTAACGGTGTTCCTATATCACGTTTCTTCCCGTTTTGGTATGCATCATATAAATTAAACCCATATATTCCGAGGCCAAACACGATGACGATGAGTGCTAAGATTCCTTCTACTAATAGAAAGACAGAATGGTCACGTGGAACTTCTGTACCAAGCGTTACAATTCCCCATAATCCCATATTTAATAAATCAGCAAAGGCTACAATAAATGAACCTGTTAATACTAGAAAAATAAGACCTTTTACAAATTGTTTATTATACATTTGGCCCACGCCTGGAATGATAGATAACATGGTTGCCATTTTCCTATGCTTTGAACCATTTAAGCCGTTTGCTGGTTCCATAGATGTTTGCATGTTCCTTCCCCCTTTTTTCTGGGAGAGAATTCGTGCCCCTCATATTAGAGGCACGAATTTCACCTTATTTTTTCTTACTATGATTTGCCTCAATATTACCTTTAATTTGCTTCACTGCATTATCAAGCGCTGCTTTTGGTGCCTCTTTATCCGTAACAACTAATTGAAGCGCATCTCCAGCTGGTTTCCATACTTCTTGCATTTCTGGAATGTTCGGCATTGGAATCCCATTTTCAGATTGTGTCGCAACTGCTTTTGCAGCTTCATTATCTTTAATAATTGGATCTTCCATTACTGCTTTTACTGGAGGAATTTCTTTTGTTTTCTCAAATCGAATTTTTGCGTTTTCTTCATTCGTTACCCATTCAGTGAATTTTGTAGCTAAATCATTTTCTTTAGAGAAACTTGTTACATGCCATCCTTTAACCCCAACAAACGTTTTCATTGGTTGACCATTTGGTAATTTCGGCATTGGAGCAACCCCATAATCAATTCCGTTCTTTTCCATCGCTTGGAATGCCCATGGTCCATTCATAATAGATGCTGCTTTCCCTTCATTGAATAGTCCATCAGCAGCAGGTCCACCAGATTCACCGATAATACCTTTCGGGAATAACTTTTCTTTGTACCATTTTTGAAGGTATTCAGCACCTTGCACTGCTCCGCTATTATTTAATCCAACATCACTTGCATTTGGCTTTCCATCTTTTTCACCAAACACATAACCACCCATACCTGCCATGAATGCATTAGCAAAGTAGAAGTTATCTCCTAATGTTAAAAATCCGTACTTGCCATCCTTCGTAAATTCTTTTGAGAAGTTAAACAGCTCGTCCATCGTTTCTGGTGCTTTTGGCATTAATTTTTTATTGTAAATAAAGATTGGTGTCTCAATTGCTTTTGGTAAACCATATAATTTTCCGTTATATGTCTGTGCTTGTATTGATAAATCAGTAAATTTACTCTTTACAGCATCATCAGCTTTCACTTCAGAAAGTAAACCTTCTGTTACTGCGTTTCCGATTTGATCATGTGGTAATGTTACAACATCTGGTCCCGTCCCCGCTGGTCCATCAAGACGTAACTTCTTCACTTGATCCGTCATTTGCATTTCAACAACTTTTACTTTTACTTTATATTTTTCCTCAAAGCTTTTTACTGCTGGTTCTAAACCAACGCCTTTTTTATCATCTTCCCAAACAAGAAGATCATAGTCTTTCTTCGCTTTACTTTCCTCTTTTTTCCCCGAATCTTTCGGCCCACATGCAGATAACATACCAATTGATAATGCCGAAACCGTTAATAATGATAATGCTTTCTTCATCCCAAAAACCTCCCTAAATTGTATATGTACCTTAATAATTGAAAACGTTTGCATTGAATAGTTTAATAGAAGCGCAAACAATATCTCAATCTATGAAAACGTTTGCGCTATTTGTCTATCATTATACATTCTTTTATTCATTTTGCAAATATTAATTTAAAAATATTATTTACTATACTCTTTATACATTGACTTTATATGAAATGAATACTACTCTTATAAGCAATATTAAAGTTATGCAAAAAGCAATCGTTTGCAACATATACTTTATTATTATACTTAAGGGAACAATATGCATGGAGATAGTAAAGGGGGATTTTCTATATGCTTAAAGAAGCCATTTATCATAGGCCAAAAGATAATTATGCATACGCTTACGATGAAAAAACGATTCACATCCGAATACGTACTAAAAAAGACGATGTTCAAAGCGCCACTCTTATTTACGGTGATCCTTATGAATGGAAAGACGGGAAATGGATTACATCAAGTACACCGATGAAAAAAACTGGTTCTACTACATTGTTTGATTATTGGTCCATTTCCATTGAGCCAAAATTTAAGCGCTTACGTTATGGATTCGAATTAAAAAACGATGCAGACACTCTTATTTATGCAGAGCGAGGATTTTTTTCTACCATTCCAAATGATGACGTTGGTAACTTTTTCTGTTTTCCATTTATTCATGCAAATGATGTATTCAAAGCGCCTTCCTGGATTAAAGATACTGTTTGGTATCAAATTTTCCCAGAACGATTTGCAAATGGAGATCGTATACTAAATCCAGAAAATACCCTCCCTTGGGGCAGCACTGAACCAACTCCAACTAATTTTTTCGGAGGAGATTTTGCTGGTATTATCCAAAACCTTGATTACCTTGTTAAGCTTGGAATTTCTGGAATATATTTCACACCTATTTTCAAAGCACATTCAAACCATAAGTATGACACAATCGACTACATGGAAATCGACCCACAATTTGGCACAAAAGAAACTTTCAAAGAACTCGTTCAGGCATGTCATAAACACGGTATAAAAGTAATGCTCGATGCCGTATTTAATCATAGTGGATACTTTTTCGATAAATTTCAAGACGTACTAGAAAATGGTGAGCAGTCAGCATATAAAGAGTGGTTCCATATTCATGAGTTCCCAATTAGAACTGAGCCACTTCCGAATTATGATACTTTCGCGTTTACACCGTATATGCCTAAATTAAATACAGCACACCCGGATGTAAAAGAATACTTACTTGAAGTTGGGCGTTATTGGGTAAGAGAATTCAATATAGACGGTTGGCGCCTTGATGTGGCAAATGAAGTCGACCATAGCTTTTGGAGAGAATTCCGGAGTGAGATTAAGGCATTAAATCCTGAAGTATATATTTTAGGCGAAATTTGGCACGATGCACTTCCATGGCTACAAGGGGATCAATTTGATGCTGTAATGAGCTATCCTGTTACAAATGCTCTACTGTCTTACTTTGCTAACGATTCCATTAAAGCAAATGAATTTATGAAACAAATTACAGAATCTCTACATTCCTACTCTATGAATGTAAATGAAGCAGCATTTCATTTATTAGACAGTCATGATACACCGAGAATATTGACAACATGTAATGGAGATAAAAACAAGTTAAAGTTACTTTATATATTCCACCTTTCTTTCATCGGCTCTCCTTGTATTTATTATGGAGACGAAATTGGTATGGACGGCGGTATGGACCCAGATTGCCGCAAATGTATGATTTGGGACACGAAAGAACAAGACCATCTATTATTTACACATGTACAAACATTAATTTCATTACGAAAGCAATATAAAGCATTTGGCGGACATGGTACTTTCCAATTTATCGAAGCAAATGATGAACATAATTATATTTCTTATACGAAAACATATGAAGATGAAACTATCTTTTTCGTTTTAAATCCGACTGGTAGTGATATTACAACTTCACTACCTCTCCATGTTACTGGAAAGAAAATCATTAACATTTATACAGACGAAGAATTTTCAGCGGAAGCAAGTGTATTACAAGTTACACTTCCTCCATATGGATTCTCCATATTAAAATGGTAACCAAAAAATCCTTATACCGAAGTGGTATAAGGATTTTTCTTATTTCAATTTGAATACCATTGCTTCATACGGGCGTAATGGTATGCTTTCTACCGGTCCATTCTCTACATCGTAATTGTGTATTAATAACTCTAATTCACTATAAACAATGTCCTTAGGTAATTCAAATACACATTCATCCGCAGTAAAGTTTGCAATAACAAGAAGTTTTTCTTCTCCATATGTTCTTACGTATGCAAAAATAGAAGGACTATTCTCTAATATTAAATCATATGATCCATACACAACTATTTCATTATTTTTGCGTAGCTCAATTAATTTCTTATAGTAATAAAAAATTGAATCTTCGTCTTGGAGTGCTTGTTTCACATTAATCTCTTTATAGTTAGGATTTACAGTAATCCAAGGTTCACTTGTTGTAAATCCAGCGTGTTTCTGATCATCCCACTGCATCGGAGTTCTAGCATTATCACGACCCTTTATATAAATAGATTCCATTACTTTTTCTATATCTTCACCATGGTCTATCACTTTTTCTTTATACATATTTAATGTTTCAATATCTCGATATTCATCAATTGATTCGAATCGAACGTTCGTCATTCCAATTTCTTCTCCTTGATAAATATATGGCGTTCCCTTCATCATATGGAGAACTGTCGCTAACATTTTTGCTGATTCAGTACGATAGATTCCATCATTACCAAAACGAGATACAACGCGAGGCTGATCATGGTTATTCCAATACAGACTATTCCATCCTGCATGCTCTAATGCTTTTTGCCACTTCGTTAAATTCTCTTTTAAAGTAAGGAGTGAACATGGTTTTACATCCCATTTTCCGCCTTCTCCTGAATCTAAATCCATATGTTCAAATTGGAATACCATCTGCAGTTCTTTTCGTTCTTCCCCGGTATACAATTTCGCTTCTTCTGTCGTTACACCAGGCATTTCACCCACCGTCATAATATCATAATGAGACAATACTTCTTCATTCATTTCATGTAAGTATTTATGAATGTTTGGACCGTTCATAAAATGCTTATGACCTGAAACATACCCCTCTTCTTCTGTTTCAACAGCAGGTAACCCCTCTTCTTTAGAAATAAAATTAATAACATCCATGCGGAAGCCATCAATTCCTTTTTCTAACCAAAACTTCATCATTTCATAAACATCTTGTCTTACCTTTTCATTATCCCAATTTAAATCTGGCTGTTTTTTAGAAAACAGATGTAAATAATATTCATCTGTCATCTCATCATACTGCCATGCTGATCCACTAAAGGCTGCTCCCCAGTTATTCGGCTCTTTTCCTTCTTTTCCAGGGCGCCATATATAGTAATCTCTATATTTATTATCTTTTGATTTACGTGATTCAATAAACCAATTATGTTCATCAGAAGTATGATTAACAACTAAGTCCATCATAAGTTTCATATTACGTTCATGCATTTCATGTAATAGCTTATCCCAATCGTCCATTGTTCCGAACTCATTCATAATTTTACAATAATCACTTATATCATAACCATTATCGTCATTTGGAGATTCATAGACTGGCGATAACCAAATTACATCAATCCCTAATTCTTTTAAGTAATCTAACTTTGAAATAATACCGCGAAGATCACCAATACCATCACCGTTGCTATCCATAAAGCTACGAGGATAAATTTGATATACTACACTTTCTTTCCACCACTGTTTTTCCATTATGCTACCCCATTTCATTAATAATTCGATTTTCTCTTTTTTAAGGCGCAAACGTTTTCATTAATGAATGATAACAGATTCTATCTTAATTTAAAATAGCGCTTACAACTTTTATTCTTATTTTTCTAAGAAAACATAAGAAATTTACTAATATTCTTCTAATGTATGAAAACGTTTTATTTTTTTGTTTATTTTTTGAATCTATTAGTTTATAATGAACTCAAAGAAAACGTTTGCATAATTATTTCTAGGAGGAAATACCATGGCAGAACTGAAATTAGAAAACATTTATAAAATATATGATAATAACGTAACAGCTGTAACAGACTTCAATTTACACATTCAAGATAAAGAGTTTATCGTATTTGTCGGTCCTTCTGGATGCGGAAAATCTACAACATTACGAATGGTAGCTGGACTTGAAGATATTTCAAAAGGAGAGTTTTCAATTGATGGTAAGCTAATGAATGATGTCCCTCCAAAAGATCGCGATATCGCAATGGTCTTCCAAAACTATGCTCTATATCCACATATGAGTGTGTATGATAATATGGCGTTTGGATTAAAACTTAGAAAAATACCAAAAGATGAAATCGATCGTCGTGTGAAAGATGCAGCAAAAATTTTAGGACTGGAACAATATTTAGATAGAAAACCGAAAGCGTTATCGGGTGGACAACGTCAACGTGTTGCGTTAGGTAGAGCAATTGTTCGAGACGCGAAAGTGTTCTTAATGGATGAGCCATTATCAAACTTAGATGCAAAACTCCGTGTTGCAATGCGATCAGAAATTTCTAAGTTACACCACCGCCTTGGAACGACAACAATTTATGTAACGCATGATCAAACTGAAGCAATGACAATGGCTTCTCGACTTGTTGTTATGAAAGACGGAAAGATTCAGCAAATCGGTACTCCAAAAGAAGTATATGAAACACCTGACAACATTTTCGTTGGTGGATTTATCGGCTCTCCAGCGATGAATTTCTTCCGTGGTAAATTAACTGAAACCGATTTCGTTATAGACAATGTAATAAAAATCAAAGTAACTGAAGGAAAAATGAAACTATTACGTGAACAAGGCTATGTAAATAAGGACATCGTTTTAGGTATTCGTCCTGAGGACATTCATGATGAACTATTATTTTTAGAAGCTTCACAATCTACTGTTTTCACAACAAAAATCGAAGTTGCTGAATTATTAGGTGCTGAATCTATTTTATATATGAAACTTGGAGACCAAGACTTTGCAGCACGTGTTGATGCAAGACATACATTTTCACCTGGTGACCAAATTAAACTAGCATTCGATATGAATAAAGCGCATTTCTTTGATAGTCAAACTGAACAACGTATTCGTTAAAAAATAATTTCCTTCTACAATAACATACAAAAAAACCGTCCACATTTATACTGAGGGCGGTTTTCATTATTATACTAGGGCTTCAACTGTATGAAATGATTGTCCTTTCGTGCTAATAATGCCGAATATCGGTAAATCACTTAGCACCACTTCTTCTTGCTGTTTCATAAAAGATGACGTTAATTGTTTTATCTCTATCCATACGTCATTAATACAAAGTACATTGGAATCGTTCTCTTGTTGGCGTGAAAAAATAGAATCTATTTTATATAGACCAGCATTTTGAAAAAGCATATCAATACGGCTGAATGCATTCAAAGTAATACTGATAACGCGTTGCCAATCTCCTTGCTTTCCCATATCATAGGATACAAAAAGTGCTTCTCCGCCTAGATTCGTAATTTCCTCCACTGTTGCTTGTCCACTTTCTTGATCAATGTCCGTCACAATTACTTTTGCGCCTTGTTTAGCCAACAAAAGAGCTGTATTACGTCCAATACCGATGCCGCCGCCAGTTACGATGGCAACTTTTCCTGCAAGCTTCATTCTCATTACCCCTTCTATAAGTCTTACCGTCATTCAGTATACTCCTTTATGAGATTAGTCTGCAAGCAAGAAAAGTTGCGCATCCATTTGTAAGCGATTACTCTTTTGCTCCTTCTTTTTTCTTACTATTACGCTGATCGAAAACTAAACCGATGAAAATTAAAATCCCCCAAAAGATTACGCTACCTCCAGTCATTTCGATTTCCCCCTTATTATATAAAGATATTATTTCAATTATTATAACATTTTCTTAATTTTCAATCTATTAAATTCAAAAATGATATGGATTAACTTTTTCCTTATTATATATCAATTAAAATATATTTGTATAATAAAGAAAGACCTTCTTATTTTATATATAAAAAGGTCTCTTTTTTGTTATACAAGACTTATTACTTTCGTTTTTGTAATTAAATCCTGAAAACCACAATTATCTTTGCGGAATAACATCATATATACGTTACATAATATCGGAATTCCAAGTAGTAATATGTTTGGTAATAACAATACAAAAAATCGTATTGTTAATGTTTGTAATGTTAACTTTTCACTCTTCAATGAAATTAATTTTATTCTCGTTACCTTTTTACCAAGTGTAACACCGTTCCAAATAAAGGGTAGCAAAATAAAATATATCGCCATTAATATAAAAACTACTGCAAGATCATATCTATAATCACCAAAACTAATATTAAAGCGATTAAAAATAGCACTATAATTTCCGGTCATAATAGCTACTACTGCACCATACATAACCGAGATTAAAAACATGTCAATTAGGGAAGCACCTATGCGATTCATTACAAGCGCTGGACGATGCATCTTTAACTTCATTTTTATGTCGACTCCTTCATATCCTTCTTTACCCGTCTCATCGTACCACTTCTAAAAAACATTGTAAACTAGCGTTTCTCTTACTTTTCTTGTACAATGTGTTACAACAGCATTGTAAAGGAGGTTCCCATATTGAAAAAATGGATAATCCTATTCGTCGCATTCCTATTAGCCGGTTGTGCTGGAAATACAAATCATATAACTTATACGATTAACGATGAATACGAACTCATACGTACTTCTGGAAATGCATTTGAACTTTTCCCATCGCAAGATGCTGTATATGCCACACAATACATTCCTGCAAAAATTACAGACATTGCTTGGGATGATAAATACATTATTGCAAAACAAACCGAGGAAAAGTCAGATCCGAATAACCCTGACGCTGCAATTGCAAATAAAAAAAGTGAGCATTATTGGATTATTGACGTAAAGCATAATAAACGTTTCGGCCCCTATAATGAAAAGCAATTTAATGAACAAAAAGATGCGTTTAAAATTAAGGTACCTTTTCAAAATGTAGATTCATACATAAAAGAACAGAAAAAACAGTCAGCATAACATTTTAAGTGCTGACTGTTTTTTCTTACATGTTTTTAAAAACATTTTACTCAGAAAGTGAGATGTTAAAAGTTTCTGGCTCTTTTACAACATCTTGTGTTTCTGTATCTCCTGCCACTGCACCATCTGTTGTAAACTTAATATCCTTTACCTTTTCTTTTCCATCATCAAGTATTAAACCGACAATACCATCTCTTGTTTCACCAGGCTTATAGTCTTCTCTTGATACATTTTTCGTACCAACTAGCGTATCCTCATCGTATAAAAAGTTTTGAGTCGCTACTTTAAAATGTTGCTTATCGTTAATCGCAACATCATTCATAGAGAAAAATTGCATATTTTTATTCCCGCTATTTTCCACCTTATATGTAATTTCAACGTAACGAATCGTATCACTAATCTCTGTTCCACTTAGCGATGCATATAATTCTGCATCTTCTTGACTTACTTTATCTCCTAATCTACGCTTTACTTCTTCAGGAGTTAATGCCGTATATACTTTTAATGTATTTTTTGCCTTTTCACTCATCTGTGATAAAGAGATTACTTTCACCTCTTGTACATGAATTTTCATTGGTGCTACTTCAAATGTTTGATTTACAGAATGAATCTGCTCTAACTTAAAAGTACCCCATCCTGTTTCTTTCACTTTTTGTCCTACTTTTTTCAGCTCACGCCCACCATATTCTTTCGTCTCAGGAATAGATTCTTTCTTCTTCGGTTCAACTTTCTTTTCTTCTTGATGGAAGCAACCACTTAACATAAGAAGAAAACTACATAAAACAAAAATACTTTTCCATGCTTTCATCATTTAATTTCTCCTAACACTATCATTCATTAATATAAAATTAGTCCCTAGCCTTGTAAACTATAGAAACAATAAGAAGTCCACAAAACGAACTTGTCAGTCCAGATACTATTATACCCCCTATTTGGAAAATATGAAAATAGGGATTTACGAACGCGTGAACGATAAATGTAATAGTTGCCACAATGATTGCCGAAATCCAATACTTCCTTTTTTCTGAAGCTATAATAATATCTTTCCCTGTTTCATCTTTATACTTCCATAGTACGTATACTAGTAATAATAAACCAACACATGTACTCCCGTGCTGCATATATTTATACACTGGAATACTATGTAATTCTCTTTGTAAAAATGGTATTTTCATAACGAAGTAGCCCGTGTTATGAGTAAACGCATCCCAAACGACATGCGTAAGCATACCAAATAAAGCGGAATAGCAAAATACAAAGAAATCCTTCCATGTATGAAGCCCCCACCTTTCATCTACTGCATATATATAGTAGCCAGCAAATGGTTTAGGTAAATGCGTTATAAACGGCTTTTTTAAAATGTAATGATATATGTATGTTAACAAAAATACGAGCGGTAAATTTAAATATACGAACCCAAGCCATGTATGGCCAATAACACCATACGGTCTAAAGTGTAAAAAATATTCAAAGTCAGGCGCCATACTCCCTAATATAAGAGCCGTTACTGAAATATATTGAGAATGCTTTTTCGCAAAAGGAAGAATTGCTGCTGGATGTGCAAATGTAAACGGCATGTTGTAACTCCTCTTCATATTTTCAATAGAATACCATCTATCATAACGAGAGAATTGATCTTGATGCAATATTTATTTTCACATTGGAATATGATAGTTTACATGTTATAATCCACATAAAATATTCAGAAAATAAGGCGTTGCATATTCTTAACACTTGTCTTTTTTCCTGTTCCGTTTATCTTCTATGTAAGTACATACATCGGCTTTTTTCTATGGAAGCATTTTAAAGTAGTAGTATACATTCCGGACTTAGTCGGTTTCATTATTACCCTTGTATTTGTTGCTTTGTTACAATCAAAATCCGTTATGAATTGAGGTTTTTATATTGATTGACGTACCCTTTTTAAGAAATGTCACATTAAAAAAAGAAAATATCCCTAGTTTCTCCGCATATCCTTACTGTTTACCCGCTATCCGAACATTACGGTCACTAGCTTTCCATCCAAATGTAACATTCATTATTGGAGAAAACGGAACGGGTAAGTCAACATTACTCGAAGCAATTGCAATCGCTTTAGGATTTAATGCAGAAGGTGGAACGAGGAATTTCCGCTTTAGCACAAACGATTCACATTCATCTTTACATGAATACCTTCGAATTTCCAAAAGTTTCAATACACCAAACGACGGTTTCTTTCTTCGCGCTGAATCATTTTATAACGTTGCTTCTTATATTGATGAAATAGACGCTATAAAATCTTATGGCGGTGTTTCACTGCACGAGCAATCCCATGGTGAGTCATTCTTCTCCTTATTTATGAATCGTTTTTCAGGACAAGGTTTATATATTTTAGATGAGCCTGAGGCAGCTTTATCACCGATGAGACAACTTTCCATGCTCATTCGAATGCACGAATTAGCGGAACAAGGTTCACAATTTGTTATCGCGACTCACTCGCCTATTTTAATGGCTTATCCTGAATCCATTATATATTCTTTAACACAAGAAGGGATTCACGAATCCACATTAGAAGAAACAGAGCATTACCAAACGACGAAACTTTTCTTTGAAAATCGCGATCGATTATTCCATCATTTATTTGATTCTTAAAAAAAAAGAAGCAGCGATTGCTGCTTCTTTTTTATAGTGCTTCTATAAATAATGCTACCCCAATACCGCCGCCGACGCATAGAGAGGCAATTCCTTTTTCTAACCCGCGTCTCTTCAATTCATGAATTAAACTTACAGTGATACGAGCTCCTGTACAACCGATTGGATGCCCAAGTCCTACACCACTACCGTTTACATTTACTTTCTCACGGTCTAAACCTAATTCTTTCTCTACAGCTAGGTATTGTGCAGCGAAAGCTTCATTAATTTCAAGTAAATCTGCATCTTCTAATGACCAATCTACTTTTTCTAATCCTTTACGAATTGCTGGTGCTGGTCCAATACCCATAATTTTTGGATCTACTCCAGCTACTGAATAGCCAACAATTCTAGCTAACGGTTGTAAGCCTTTTTCTTTCGCTTTTTCTTCGCTCATTAATACTAGAACCGCACTTCCGTCATTCAGACCAGATGCATTCCCTGCCGTTACAGATCCATCTTTACGGAAAGCTGGTTTTAACCCTGCTAATTTTTCCGCTGTAATGTCAGCACGTGGATGTTCATCCTTCGAAAATACTACTTCTTTTCTACGTTCTTTTATCGTAATAGGAACAATTTGATCGTCAAAGTATCCAGACTCGATTGCCTGCAGTGCCAATGTATGACTGCGAAGCGCAACTTCATCTTGTTCCTCTCTTGTAATTTCATATTGGTCAACTAAGTTTTCCGCTGTCTCCCCCATCATAATATGATGAATCGGATCTTCTAACACTTCCCACACCGTATCACGAATTTCTCCGTGCTGTAGACGTTGTCCCCAGCGGTGCTGTTTCAATGCATAAGGGCTTGAACTCATTGCTTCTACTCCACCTGCAATAACAACATCACTTACACCTAATTGAATTTGCATTGCAGCTGACATAATTGCTTGCATACCTGAAGAACATTGGCGTTGGATTGTATAACCCGTAACTGTGTCAGGAAATCCTGCCGCTAATGCAGCCGTTCTCGCCGTATTTGCTTCATCAGTTCTTTGAATACAATGACCTAAAATCACTTCATCAACTTCATGTGGTTCTACCCCGCCTCGTTTTACAGCTTCCTGAAGTACAGGAACCGCTAATTCTACTGGCGTTACATTTTTTAGCGCTCCTCCAAAAGTTCCAATTGGCGAACGAACTGCAGCTGTAATAACAACATTATGCATTTTGCACTTGCCCCTCTCTTATGTACCCTAGTCAGTTTTTAGGTGAAATTCCATAAGATGTATGTCTACAACTATCATACTATAAACATACTAAAAAATCAAAATATTTAATATAATAAAAATAGAAGGAATTACCCTTCTATTCTGTTAATGCATATAGGAATTTTTGTAAAATTTTCTCTGTTGTTTTATTCAAATTCGGTAACTTATCTACCGGAAAATATTGAAGCTGTAATCCTTCATGATCAAGTTTAACTTCCCCACTCACATGATGCCCCTGATACAGATGAATGACATTAAAAATTTCATCTCCATTTGGATATTGGAAGTACACTTCTTTTCCCGAAAGAACCCCGATAAATTGCATAATTTTCGCATTTAGTCCCGTCTCTTCAAATAGTTCTCTGCGAGCAGTTTCTTCTGTCGTTTCTCCTAACTCCATCGCCCCGCCAGGTACACCCCAATCATATGTATCTGAACGATATTGAAGCAATACTTCTTGATTATCATTTAAGATAATAATTGCTGACCCTACTAGAATAAGCGGCCTTGTACCAACGACTTTGCGTAACTCTTCAATATACCCCAATATGTAAACTCTCCTTTCCTCACCCTCCCTTATCATAACAAAATTTTTCTCCTTTTGTTGATGTAATTTTAAAGAAAAAAGGAAGCTTCCGCCTCCTTTTTTTACCTTTATTTCTTAAAACTTTCATATTTTACAGCTTCAAAAGCTTCTTCTATTTCATCATTACGATAATGGACATATGTAAAACGACCTAATTCTACTAATCTTGCTATTTCCTGTAAAACTTTATGCTGCTCATATGTTTCTTTCAGCTTAATATGTACATAAAACTTCATTAAAGGATGTTCATATAAAGGTTCTCCCACCTCTACATATACATCTTCAACCCCTTGTACAACTCTTACATAACTTGCAAATTGATAAAGTGCTTCTCTGTCTGAAACGATTTTTAATGTATACATATATTCTCCCCCTTTCCTTTACTATATCAAAAAGACAGCTACACCATGTTATAGAACTATGAAAATTTTTCGACTTGTCATCTATATATTCATGTAATAAAAAAGGCGTTTATCCATACATAGCACCTTTTTTCCACATATATTATAGGAAGAATTTTTTCAGTTGAGGTGTTCCTTATGGATCCATACGTCAATATATGTATTTGCATTACTCCAGGCGCCGATATTTCTGATGATCGTATTGCAAAAGATTTAGCTGTTGCAGAATCAATTTGGCACCCCATTACATTTCAAATTCAAGAAGTAATTGTTTTAAATGAGCTTTTCCGTTTTTCTGACCGTGAAATTAGTTATAAAAATTCTATTCAAAGTCAGGAAAAATTAGCATCCTTTTTCCAAACATGTGTAAATGAAGCTCCTGAATGCGACCTTTACATTTGTTATATTGGCAGTGATTATTTTAAAGAAACAGCAGTAATTGCCTGTGCTTACTCTTTAGCAAAACAGCAGCAACTTACAGGGTATATCGTTTTAACAAACTCGGCTGCTCCCATAAAAAATATATATACGCTCGCTCACGAAATCGGTCATATTTTATTTACAAGACGTGTTCACGGAAAACTTACTCACGCTGATCCTCATTCCCCAATTGGTTCGGAGCACCATCCTTCTCCAACAAATCTTATGTATCCGATAGTCCCGCGCCCAGAAAATGTTCATATTCAGTCTCTATTAACGAACGAACAAAAAGCACTCTCTTTACAAAGCTCTTTATTGCAAAGAAAAAAACAGTAACGACATTGTTACTGTTTAAAACAATATATTCCAATCAATAAACTAAATTCCGGCTGCAACGGATGCAAATATACAACTAAACATAAATACAATTACTCTAAAAATCTCTATATAATATTTCTTTGGAAATAATTTTTTTGCATATCCAGAGCAGCCACTTTTTATTGAACTTCTAGTTCACACTTTTTCTCTCTTCAATTCTTAAAGACCATCGCATTAATCCATATATACTTCCATACATAAATAATATCTTTGCAATTCCCCAAAATACATTTCTTTCTTCTAAGTCTTTAAATATAAACATAATCGCTAAAGGAACAATTAGCACTAAAACACCCATCCAACCAAGAACGTACACTTCTCCAACGAAAAGTAATAAAAAGATACTTGCTGCTAATATATATGTTTGTATTGTCGACAATTGCAAAATAGGTGCACCGTACCATTTATCAATAAACATCAATAATACTAATAATAAGATGGGGACCATTACTATTACGTAAATAATCCCGAACTCTACAAACTTATTTTTAAAAGAAGACATTCTAAATGCAACAATTGTTCCAATAATTGTAATGATTAAGACGATAGGATAGCCGATTAACTGTATATTTGTTAGTGTGAATTGCTGATTCGGATTATTAAATAAAATATGAGTTAATATCCAATACCCACCAATACCAATTATCATCGCAAGAATACTCTTTATACTCCCGCCTTTATCCTTCTCCATCTCTTTCGCTAATTCTTCCGCATACTCTTTTGGCGAATCACCAAATATATCACTTACCGTCTTTCCCTCTTTTTCGCCTTCTATTAAATGAAGTTCTGCATCTTCTATAAAAGCGTCCACATCTTCTTCTTTAATTCCTTTTGTTATTAAATACACTTTCGTATCGATTAAAAACTTTTCTCCTTCTTTAGAAATCTGCATGATAACCCCTCCCTTATTTAACCGCTTCTCTTCTATTTGTCTTCATCATAATTTCAAGGAAAATTAAAATAAACAAACTTCCGTATAAACATATAATTTGAAATAATATTGGAACGAGGTCTTCTGATGTAAATGTTTTAAACACTAACATAATCGAAAGCGGAATGATTAAATATAAGTTTTTAAACCATCCTTCAAAATACATATTTATCGCCACTGTGATAATAAAAATCCCACCAGCTAATATATAACTTTGCATTTCGGTGAATGTAAACATTTTGGTAGGATATATTACATCTAATATCGTAACAACTCCTATTAAAAACATTGGCGCAATCATGACTAAAAACCACATAGAAAACCATGTTTTTGTAAAGCTTGTTACGAAGGTCATTTTACGAAGTAGAAAATTAGGCCCCATTACAGCTACGATCAATGTAAAGCTATAGCCAATGCACTGAATAAGTGAAATCTGTAGAATTCCGTTATTCACTATTAAGATAGAAGCAATAATCCAAAAAGATACGATATTCATTACTGTAAAACCAATTTGCTTCCACGTTTCCTGTCTATCTTTTTCCATCACTTTTACAAGTTCATTTGCATATTCTTTCGGTGAGCTTCCGAAAATATCTTCTACTCTTTTCCCATCACTTTCACCTTCTATTAAATGAAGTTCTGCGTCTTCGATAAAGCTCTCAATGTCGCTTTCTTTCACACCCTTTGCGGTCAAAAATAATCTCATATCTAATAAAAACTTCCGTGCTTCATTTGATAACATTATTTTCTTCTCCCCTTCCCTTCAAGTAGACGTTCCACACTACTTTGCATCGCTTCCCAGCGATCCATAAATTCATCAAGTGCTTCCTCACCTTTTTCTGTTAATGTATAATATTTTCGCTTTGGGCCAGATGGAGATTCCTTCATTACACTTGTTATTAATCCTTCCTTTTGCATCCGTATTAATAACGGATAAATACTTCCTTCACTTGCCATGGTAAAGCCATACTTCGCTAGCTTTTCACTCATTTCATAACCGTATATTTCACCTTCAGAAATAATAGCAAGTAAACATCCTTCTAAAATCCCTTTCAGCATTTGACTTGTCGACATAATTCAAATCCTCCCACTATCTTGTTTTACAAGATAGATAAGCGTAAGTATCTTGCTTTACAAAATAGTATAGCAGAGACTATTTTGCAAAACAAGATAGCTAACAATATTTTTCCAAATGTTTGCAGGAATTTTATTATACCCTCTCTAAATAGAGCAATATGAAAACTTTATTATGAAGGGATGTTTTTCATCATGGTTACAAATCGAGTTATTTTTTTAACAGGCGCTGCAAGTGGTATTGGTTATGAAATGGGAAACGCTTTTGCAAAAGAAGGTGCAAAAGTTGTTATTACCGATCGTCTTGAAGAACGTGCAAAAGAAGCTGCTGAAAAATTACAAAAAGAAGGCTATCAAGCTATCGGTTTAAAATGTGATGTTACATCTGAAGAAGAAGTTACAGCTGCCATTTCTCAAACAGTTACTCATTTTGGTTCATTACATATATTAATTAATAACGCAGGAATGCAACACGTTTCACCGATTGAAGATTTTCCAACCGAAAAGTTCGAACTACTTATTAAAATTATGCAAATCGCTCCTTTTATCGCAATTAAGCATGTCTTCCCAATCATGAAAAAACAAAAGTATGGCCGAATTATTAATGTCGCTTCCATTAATGGCCTCGTTGGATTTGCAGGAAAATCCGCCTACAATAGTGCCAAACATGGCGTAATTGGATTAACAAAAGTTGCTGCTTTAGAAGGCGCTACGCATGGTATTACTGTAAATGCCCTTTGTCCTGGTTATGTCGATACCCCTCTCGTCCGTAACCAACTACAAGACTTAGCCACGACTCGAAATGTACCACTGGAAAATGTTTTAGAAGAAGTCATTTATCCACTTGTGCCACAAAAACGCTTATTACAAGTACAAGAAATTGCTGATTATGCGATGTTTTTAGCGAGTGAAAAAGCGAAAGGTATAACCGGGCAAGCCGTTGTTATCGATGGTGGTTATACTGCTCAATAAAAATAAAGTTTGCTCACGAAGAGCAAACTTTATTTTTTATCCCGTGGATCGTCATACTGTAGTAATTGCCGCGGCAACTTTTCTATTGCAACAATTACCCCATCTAATTTACTTTCAATCCGATGGAGTAAATATAATGTTACAACAATTGGAAACCCTACATTACCTATCATCTTAATCCACTCTTCCATCTTTTTCGCCTCCTTTCATTATATAAATAAGAGAAACGAACACATTTAGGCATAAAAAAACAAGCTATTATGTATTAGCTTGTTTTTTCAAACAATGATGCAATTTCTTGCTTATAATTTCCACGTATAATACCTTTCTCAGTAACAATACCTGTAATTAATTCATTCGGTGTTACGTCAAATGCAGGATTATAAACATCAGTTCCAATTGGTGCCACTTGTTTGCCAAAAATTTTCGTAACTTCTGTTTCGTCTCTTTCTTCAATAACAATTTCAGAGCCTGTTTGTTTCGTAATATCAAATGTAGATAACGGAGCTGCAACGTAAAATGGGATATCAAAATACTTTGCTAATATAGCTAAATTCATTGTTCCGATTTTATTTGCGGTGTCTCCATTTGCAACAATTCGGTCCGCTCCCACAATAATCGCATTTATTTCTTTCGTTTGAATAGCATGAGCTGCCGTATTATCTATAATAAGTGTTACATCAATATCTGCCTGTTTTAATTCCCAAGTTGTTAAACGTCCGCCTTGTAAAACTGGTCTTGTTTCACACGCATACGCATGTAAACGTATACCTTTTTCTTTCCCAATATAAAACGGTGCTAATGCAGTACCATATTTAGCAGTTGCGATACTGCCAGCGTTACAAATTGTTAAAATGTTATCACCGTCTTTAAAACATGTTAAGGCATGTTCTCCAATACTCCGGCATACCGCTTCATCTTCTTGCTGAATGAGAAGCGCTTCTTCTTCTAATATTTTTTGTGCTTCTTTTATTGTAGTAATGTCTCGAATAGATTCTCTCATACGATCAATTGCCCAAAATAAATTGACTGCTGTCGGGCGTGACGTTCCCAAATAATTACAATCCCTATTAAACTTCTTTTGAAATTCTTCAATATGTAAAGTAGTATATTTTTTTGATGCAAGCGCCAAGCCAAATGCAGCTACAATTCCAATTGCAGGTGCTCCTCGTACTTCTAGCATGACAATGCTTTTCCATACCTCTTCAATCGTCGTTAATGTTTTATATTCTGTGCTATGCGGCAACTTTGTTTGATTTAATACTGCAATAGCATCCCCTTTCCAACTGACAGACCTCGGAATAGTAACAATTGTACTCATGCTTTTATCCCTCCAGAAACCGTCTGTTGAAATAGTGTTCGGAACAGCTGAATATCAGCACTCTTAGATTCATACTTTATTAGTTCTTTACCTAAGGATAGCGCTTGTTTCTTAGCTTGAATTCTCGCTTCTTTATTTGCTATTTCATCTAAATCTGCTACATGAGCTAAGCCAATTGTTCTACGAATTATTTCACATCCCGCAAATCCGACAGCATCCGTAAAAATATTTTGCAAAATAATTGGTAGCCATTGCTTTTCTTTCGTATATACCTCTACACCTTCTCCAATCCATAACCTCGTAAAAGTTTCTACAAAATAACTCCACGTCTTCTCTATATGGAAAAATAGTACCCTTCTCTGTTCTTCTTCTCTAGATAAAGCATTCAATAATAGATTTGCAATAAATTGACCGATGTCAAACCCAAATGGACCGTACGTTGCAAATTCTGGATCAATTACTTTCGTTTCAGAAGGTGATGAAAAAATACTTCCAGTATGTAAATCTCCATGAATGAGTGCCTCTTTTCTCGTTAAAAATTTATATTTATACTGAGCCACTTTTAGTTTGACCGTTTTATCACTCCATAGTTCATCTACAGCTAGCTGCAAATCTGGCTCATAATCATTTGTATCGTAATGGCCAAATGGATCTGTAAACACTAAATCTTCTGTAATTTTGCAAAGGTCTGGGTTTACAAATGTACCTTCTAGTACCCTTTTCTCTTCTGACTCTAACCCGAAATCTGAAGTATAAAATAAAACATGCGCTAGAAAACGACCGATATGTTGGGATAAAAGTGGATACTCTTCTCCATCTATTAATCCTTTTCTTGTAATTGTTAGTCTTGATAAGTCTTCTATTACTGTTACTGCTAACTCTTCATCATGACTGTGCACTACTGGAACATAATCCGGTACATACTTCGCAAAAATTTGTAATGCCTTGCTTTCAATCGTCGCTCTTTTTATAGATAACGGCCAGCTCTCACCAACTACTTTTGCATATGGCAGTGCCTGTTTTATTATAATAGACTTCTCTCCATCATCTAATTTGAACACGTAATTTAAATTTCCATCTCCAATTTCATGACAAACAACATTTGCTTTCTTTGCAAAATAACCGTGTTCTTTCGCATATTGTATAGCTGTTGTTTCAGTTAATGAATAATATCCCATCGTCTTCTCCCCCTTTTTTAAATTCAGAGGTTTTTCTGACATAAAAAAACCTCTTTCCACTAAGAAAGAGGTTTGAAGTTTATCTTCTCCCCTCTTATCTGCCAGAAAGTTTTACTTTCTGCTGGAATTAGCACCGTGCCTTTTGGCGTAAACGCCCCATTTCACAATGGTATTACGGTCGGTTGCTGGGCTTCATCGGGCCAAATCCCTCCACCTGCTCTTGATAAGAGTTGTATAATTTTTTGAATTTTTAACTTTATGTTGAAGACTATACCAAGAATAAAAATCACTTGTCAACATTTTATTTGTATAATTCTGGACGACGATCTGCAAAAACTGGAATTCCTTTGCGTACTTCTTTAATTTTCTCGAATGTAAGTTCTCCAAATAAAATTGATTCTTCTTCATTCGCTTCTACAACAACTTCGCCCCAAGGGTCGACAATTAAAGAATGACCGGCAAACTCATTATTCGGATCTTTTCCTGCCCTATTACATGCAACAACATAACACTGATTTTCAACTGCTCTTGCTTGCAATAACAAACGCCAATGTGCTAAACGAACTAATGGCCATTCTGCTACAACAAATAAAACTTTTGCACCTTTAGCAGTATGAACGCGCATCCACTCTGGAAAACGAATGTCATAACAAATTGTGCCGGCACACTCTACATCATCTAACTTAAATTCACCTGTACTATTTCCAGCGATTAAATATTTATGTTCATCCATAAGCTGAAATAAATGTACTTTACTATATTCATTGACTAGTTCTCCTTTATTAGTTACAACATACATTGTATTTGTAACACCTTGTTCTGTTTGCTTTGCTATAGAACCACCAACAATATGTACACCATATTGTTTCGACCATTCTATCAACTTTTCTTTCGTTTCCAATCCATCCCTATCTGCAATTTCAGAAAGTCTCGTTAAATCATAACCTGTTGTCCATAGTTCTGGTAAGACGATAACATCTGGTCTTTCCTTCATTGCTTCGCTTATTTTATTTTTAGCATTCTCAATATTTTTTTCTACATCTCCAAAGACAATATCCATTTGAATACATGCGACTTTCATTTTTTCAGCCCCATTCTCATTTTTTTCTTTACAAAATACTGGAAAGATTATATCATTTGTCACTAGAATTGTAACAACTTTCAAAAGAGGTGGAAAGTATGAAATTATTTCAACCTTCTGAGATAGTAACATCATTGCCAACACAATTTTTTGCTTCACTTGTTGCAAAAGTTAATAAAGTCGTTGCAGCTGATCACGATGTTATTAATCTAGGTCAAGGTAATCCAGATCAACCAACACCGCAGCATATCGTAAAAGCTTTACAAGATGCTGCAGAAAAGACCATTCATCATAAATATCCGCCATTTCGCGGACATGAAAGTTTAAAAGAAGCCGTGGCAACATTCTATCAACGTGAATATGATGTAGTAGTAAATCCAAAAACTGAAGTTGCTATTTTGTTTGGTGGAAAGGCTGGATTAGTAGAATTACCAGTTTGTTTTACAAACCCTGGTGATACTATTCTCGTTCCCGATCCAGGCTATCCAGATTATTTATCAGGAGTTGCTTTAGCAAAAGCACAATTTAAAACAATGCCGCTTATTGCAGAAAATAATTTTTTACCAGATTATACGAAAATTGATGACTCTATTGCCGAGCGTGCAAAATTAATGTTTTTAAACTATCCAAATAATCCTACAGGTGCTACTGCATCAAAAGATTTTTTTGATGAAACTATTCATTTTGCTAATAAACACAATATATTAGTTGTTCATGATTTTGCTTACGGTGCTATTGGGTTCGATGGTCAAAAGCCTGTTAGTTTCTTACAAGCAGACGGTGCCAAAGATACAGGAATCGAAATTTACACATTATCGAAAACTTTCAATATGGCTGGCTGGCGTATCGCTTTTGCTGTAGGGAATGAAAGTGTGATCGAAACAATTAACTTATTACAAGATCATATGTATGTTAGTATTTTTGGTGCAGTTCAAGATGCTGCCCGCGAAGCACTATTAAGTTCACAGTCTTGCGTAATAGACCTTGTAAATAGTTACGAATCTCGAAGAAACGCTCTTATTTCAGCTTGTCACTCAATTGGTTGGAATGTAGACATTCCAACAGGTTCATTCTTTGCATGGCTTCCTGTACCAGAAGGTTATACATCTGAGCAATTTTCTGATATTTTACTAGACAAAGCACACGTTGCAGTTGCTCCTGGTGTTGGATTTGGTGAACATGGCGAAGGGTACGTCCGTGTTGGTCTCTTGCATACAGAAGATAGATTACGAGAAGCCATTAATCGAATTGATAAATTAAATTTTTTCAAAAAATAATTGACAACGCGAATAATATCTGACAAAATTCAGTTATCTTAAAAATTTAAACATTTCTAAATACTTCTTATCAAGAGCAGGTGGAGGGACGAGCCCGACGAAACCCGGCAACCGATCTACATAATTGTAGACACGGTGCTAATTCTCGCAGCATTACGCTGACAGATAAGGAGCTGGTTGTAAAAAAACCTCTCCTTAGCTGAGAGGTTTTTTTATTTAACTAGGAGGTTTTAACAATGAGCGGAATAATAGCGACGTATTTAATCCATGATGATTCACATAACTTAGAAAAAAAGGCCGAGCAAATTGCACTCGGATTAACAATTGGCTCTTGGACCCATTTACCAAATTTATTACAAGAACAATTAAAACAGCATAAAGGCAATGTCATTCATATTGAGGAATTAGCTGAACAAGAACATACCAATTCGTATTTACGAAAAAAAGTAAAACGCGGGATTATTAAAATCGAATATCCGTTATTAAACTTCAGTCCAGATTTACCAGCGATTTTAACGACTACCTTTGGAAAGCTATCACTTGATGGCGAAGTAAAATTAATTGATTTAACTTTTTCAGATGAGTTAAAAGAGCATTTTCCTGGTCCAAAATTCGGGATAGATGGTATTCGAAACCTTTTACAAGTACATGAGCGTCCCCTTTTAATGAGTATTTTTAAAGGAATGATTGGACGAAATATTGGGTATTTAAAAACGCAATTACGCGATCAAGCAATTGGTGGTGTAGATATAGTAAAAGATGATGAAATATTATTTGAAAATGCATTAACACCTCTTACGAAACGCATTGTATCGGGAAAAGAAGTTTTACAATCCGTATATGAAACATACGGACATAAAACGTTATATGCCGTAAATTTAACAGGACGAACTTTTGATTTAAAAGAAAATGCGAAACGTGCAGTGCAAGCTGGAGCTGATATTCTATTATTTAACGTATTTGCTTACGGACTAGATGTACTACAATCACTTGCAGAAGATGATGAAATCCCAGTTCCTATTATGGCACATCCTGCTGTAAGTGGTGCTTATTCAGCATCCAAGTTATATGGAGTTTCATCTCCATTATTACTCGGAAAGCTACTACGTTATGCTGGGGCTGACTTTTCATTATTCCCATCTCCATACGGAAGTGTTGCGCTAGAAAAAGAGGAGGCTCTTGCTATCTCAAAATATTTAACTGAAGACGATGCATTTTTCAAGAAGAGCTTTTCTGTTCCGTCTGCTGGTATTCATCCTGGTTTCGTTCCCTTTATTCTACGAGATTTCGGTAAAGATGTTGTTATTAATGCTGGTGGCGGAATACACGGACATCCAAATGGGGCGCAAGGCGGCGGTAAAGCTTTCCGTGCTGCAATTGATGCTACTTTGCAAAATAAACCACTCCATGAAGTAGATGACATAAACTTGCATAGTGCACTACAAATATGGGGAAATCCCTCTCATGAGGTGAAATTATGAGTATTCAAGTATTTTGTGATTTTGATGGCACGATTACAAATAATGATAACATTATGTCCATTATGGAAAAATTCGCACCACCAGAAGCCGAAGAAGTAAAGAATAGAATTTTATCACAAGAGCTATCTATTCAAGAAGGTGTTTCTCAATTATTTCAATTAATACCTACTAATCTGCACGATGAAATTATTCAATTTTTAATAGAGACTGCTGAAATTCGTAATGGTTTTCATGAATTTATACAATTTGTAAATGAAAATGACATTTCTTTTTACGTTATATCAGGTGGAATGGATTTCTTCGTCTATCCACTCTTACAAGGACTCATTCCTAAAGAGCAAATTTACTGTAATGAAACTGACTTTTCAAGTGAATACATTACCGTTAAATGGCCTCATCCTTGTGATCATCATTGTCAAAATCATTGCGGATTATGCAAATCATCTTTAATCCGTAAATTAAGTGATACGAATGACTTCCATATTGTGATTGGAGATTCAATTACTGATTTACAAGCTGCAAAACAAGCAGATAAAGTATTTGCCCGTGACTTCCTTATTACAAAATGTGAAGAGAATCATATTGCTTATACACCTTTTGAAACATTTCATGATGTTCAATTTGCATTAAAACATTTGTTGGAGGTGAAATTATGAAACAACTGTTTCGTCAATGGTTTGACTTAAGCGAGATAAAAAAAGAATTAACAACACGAAATTGGTTTCCAGCAACGAGTGGTAATATTTCTATAAAGGTTAGTCATGAGCCACTTACTTTTCTTATTACAGCAAGTGGTAAAGATAAAACAAAAACGACTCCAGATGATTTTCTCCTAGTAGATCATCTAGGGGTTCCCGTATTAGAGACTGAATTACGCCCTTCAGCAGAAACAATCTTGCATACGCATATTTATAACAATACGAATGCTGGATGCGTACTTCATGTTCATACAACTGATAATAATGTCATCACAAACTTATATAGTGATACCGTCACCCTTCAAAATCAAGAAATTATTAAAGCTCTCGATATTTGGGAAGAAGGTGCAACAATCCACATTCCTATTATTGAAAACCATGCCCACATCCCAACGCTTGGAGAAACCTTCCGAAAGCATATACAAGGAGATTCGGGAGCAGTATTAATCCGTAACCATGGTATTACCGTGTGGGGCCGAGATAGCTTTGATGCAAAGAAAAGATTAGAAGCTTATGAGTTTTTATTCCAATTTCATATAAAACTATTATCAATTCAAGGAGGCGTTTCTAATGGCGCAAATTCGTATTCATGAAGTAAATACTCGCATTGAAAATGAAGTGGAAGTATCTAAATTTTTACAAGAGGAAAGTGTTTTATATGAGAAATGGAATATTTCTAAACTTCCTCCTCATTTAAATGAAAATTATTCGTTAACAGATGAAAACAAAGCTGAAATATTAGCTGTGTTTTCAAAAGAAATCGCTGATGTTTCAGCACGTCGAGGTTATAAAGCACATGATGTAATTTCACTTTCAAATAGCACACCTAACCTTGACGAATTATTAATTAATTTTCAAAAAGAACACCATCATACTGATGATGAAGTTCGCTTTATTGTTAGCGGGCATGGCATCTTTGCTATTGAAGGCAAAGATGGGAAATTCTTTGACGTTGAACTTGAGCCAGGTGATCTCATATCTGTTCCTGAAAATGCAAGACATTATTTCACCTTGCAAGATGATCGTCAAGTTGTAGCTATTCGTATTTTTGTTACAGCTGAAGGCTGGGTTCCAATCTATTAAGGTAGTTAGTTGAATAAAAGGAACTTGGATCCCCTTTTCCAACCTTTTATTCACTCTACATATATACATCCTCCTATGGAACAGGCTTATTTCAAAAAATGAAATAAGCCTGATTTTTTATTTTCTCAAACGTATGAGTCCTTCTGTTCAAAAACAATCTTCTCCTTCTATTTTTTAAGTGTATTTCTTAACACTTTTTGAACATTTATTGAACTTTTTTTGAATTTTTTCTGAAAATTCTGTTTTGTATATGATATACTACAAATAACTAAGAAGGAAAAGAATATCGCAAACAGAGGGGGATAATCATGAGTTTACTTATCGCACTTATACTAGGGGTTACGTGTGGAGCACTTCCTGTTATTCTAGGAGCTATTATGGAAGAGTTAGAAGTTGGTGTTTTAGGTTTTGTTGCATCTTGTGTAAGCGCTTTACTTTTTGGTTTGTTCGGCGCTATTCCTGTTTCAATTCTGTCTGCATTTTATATAATACGCCATGCTCGTGCAAAACAATTTGGTCCTAATCACATCGCGCAAGTTATTCCATTCCCAATTGAACGATGCCGCCGTGCTTCTAGCTTATAATTATAAAATTAAATATAAATAAATAAAAGTCCTCAAATGAGGACTTTTATTTATTTTCTTCTAGAAATTGAAACAATTCTTGTAAATGTAGGACATCTTCACTATAGCTAACAGATACGTGGCATATACCATCAATCTCTGCTTGCATATAAAGATTAACTCCATCTTGATCATATTTCAATGCCAAATAAAACTCCATTTCTTCTAGCATCTTTTTTGAAGTTCGAATAACGTAATGCCCTTTCTCATCTCTTCCATATTCGAATTTCGGTTCAAAATCATATTTTTGTTTAAAAGCTTCTTTTTGTTTTTCATTAATTTGTACACAAGTTGCTCGTTGTACAGCATCAATCATCTCATCAAATTTTTGAAGATCCATCTCACTTACCCCCTATGTATTTTTTGTATAACACTTGTGTTCCGCTATCCTCTTCCCCGTCTTTCATTAACTCTTCATACAATTCCTTCGCCAAACTTAAACCCGGTACTGGTAATTTTAATTTTTCAGCCTCATCTAAAGCAATCTTCATATCTTTCATAAAATGCTTTACATAAAATCCTGGTTCAAAATCTCCCTTTAACATTCGAGGAGCTAAATTACTCAATGACCAACTACCTGCTGCCCCAGTAGAAATACTCTCTAATACTTTATCGGGATCTAATCCAGCTTTTTTCGCATAAGCAACTGCTTCACATACCCCAATCATATTAGAAGCAATCGCAATTTGATTGCACATTTTTGTATGTTGTCCACTTCCAGCTGGTCCTTGCAACTGAATATTTGTTCCTAGTTTTTCAAATAACGGTAAACATTTTTCATATATTTCTTTCGCGCCACCGACCATAATTGCGAGTCTTGCTTCTTTCGCACCGACGTCTCCTCCAGATACAGGCGCATCTAACGTATATACATTCTTTCTTTTACCAGCTTCATTAATACGCTTTGCCAATGTTGGTGTAGATGTCGTGAAATCAATTGCGATTGTTCCTTCATTTGCATTCTCCAAAATCCCATCTATCCCAAAATACACTTCTTCTACATCATGTGGATATCCAACCATAGTCATTACAACATCAACTTGCTTTACTAACTCTTTCGGTGTATCACACCAATTTGCACCATCTTGTACTAAAGAGTCTGTCTTCGCTTTCGTTCTATTATATACATATACTTTATGACCATCTTGCATTAAATGATGAACCATACTTTTTCCCATTACTCCAATACCGATGAAACCTATTGATAAATTTTTATTTTCCATTTTCTCATCCCCTTTGTTCTAATAAATCACTTACCATCTTTCGGAACTCTTTATTAAAATCATCATCCATACTATTTTTCACATTTGAAAATAAAATAACAAAAGTCCCTTTTTCTTTATTAAAATTATTGAAAGTGTTCCAACCAGATAGTACACCATGATTATGAAAATAATCCGGATATATGTAAAAACTAAATGCATATTTTCGTTCTGTTGACGGTGAAAACATCACTTGTATACTTTGTTCAGAAAGAAGTTTCCCATTTATAATCGCTTCGTCTAACTTCTTCATATCGCCAACTGTTGTATACATCTCACCGCATCCATATAACCAATCCATTAACAATTTTTGTGCAGGTTCAAGTACATTCTCTTTCTTTACATATCCTTTAGTAAAATGCTGATCTCCCTGAGCCATATTTCCCATACCGGATTCATGCATTTCTGCTTTAGTAAATATATTTTCTTTTATGTAATCTCCTAAAGGTTTTTTTGATATGCTTTCTATAATGTAGGCAAGCACCATATAATTATAATCTGTATATTTCCAACCTGTGCCTGGTGGAAATTCTAATTTTTGGCTTCCAATCCAATTTACTAAGTTTATACGAGAAGCGGCATTCACTTTCCCTTTTCCGCTTTCTGGTAAACCTGATGTGTGTGTTAACAAATGATATAAAGTAATATTTTTATCTACTGGAAAAGAGGGAATATATTTATTTACATTATCTTGAATATTTAGCTTCCCTTGTTCCTGTAGCTGCAAAATAGATGTGGCCACAACTGTTTTCGTAATAGAACCGACACGATATTTCGTTTGAGGTGTATTCTCTATCTTATTTTGAACATCAGCATACCCATATCCTTTATTCAATATAACATGCTCTTTATCTGTTACTAAAACTGTTCCATTAAATTGCTTTCCTATTAAATATTGATCTAACTTTTGAGATATACTAGCATAATCAATTTGCTGTTCTTCTTTTTCTTCTATATTCTCTTGTACTTCTGATTCAATAGTAGGATTCACCTTAGTGGTTAATACAGTGCTTTCCTTTATATTGGGGTTATAGAGAAAATAGTATACTCCACCACAAACTACAACTGACAGCGAAGCCATCGTCATTATTTTTTTTATCATGTTGTTCCTCCATAATTCCTTCGTTCAAAATCCCCCCTACATTCTATTATCGAACAATAAAAAAAAATCGCAACAATTTGTTGCGAAAAATCACTTTTTTTCTTTTCTATATACACACACTTGATTTTTCCCATTTTTTTTCGCTTCATATAATGCAATATCCGCTCGTTGCATTAATTCTTCTCTTGTAATTCCTTGTTCATATAATGCAACTCCAAAACTCGCTGTTAATTTTGAAATTCCTGAGAATTGCTTTGTTTCAATGAAAAATCGTAATGATTCCGCAACCTGAAATGCTTCTTTTTCTACTGTATTAGTTACTAAAATAATAAATTCTTCTCCTCCCCACCTTGCAAACACATGTTGCTGCTCCACTTTAGATTTCATAAGCTCTGCAAGCTGAATTAATGCTAAGTCACCAAAATCATGGCCATACGTGTCATTTACTGTTTTAAAATTATCTATATCAAATAAAATAAGTGCTATGTTTTCATTATTACGCATCGCATTATCCCATTCTGCCTCTAGTATTTGTTGGAATTTCAAACGATTATAAATCTCTGTTAACGAATCTATCATAGCAAGCCTTTCTTGTTCTTGATAGATTTCATCTAATTCTGTAATCTCTGTACACTTCACAATAAATCTTGATAAATCTTCTGGCAATGGTGTCGCACGCAATAAAAAAGTTGACACTTCCCCTTCATAATTGGTCATCTTAATTCTTCTATCATATGATAATGTATCATCTAACCATGTTATATCATGAGTTGTTGAATAGTATCCATTTTCTCTAATGAAATGTTCAGCAAATACTAAATGTTGCTCACGATAGGCAAACAAATTTTCATATCCAAAAAACTCTAAAAAATTTGTATTACAATCAACAATCTCATCATCTTCTACTATAAATAATAGATCATTTTGAAAATCAAACATCGTTTGAAGTAGTTCTTGTTGCAAACTTACTTGCCGTACTAAAGAAAGCTGATACAAACTCTTATTCACTTCCTCTAACACCATTTGTGGAGTCACAGGGGCTATTACAATATTACGTATTCCTAACGTCAGCACTTCTGCAAACTTGCTTGTTATATGTTGATCCCAAATGACAATAAATGTACCCTGTGGATTATACATATTCTTTATATATTTTATTTGAGAAAAATCTGTTACATACATAATTACAATATGTGGTTTAGTCCTCTGAAACAATAATTCTCCTTCTTCGAAACTATTTGCTATAAACATACATTTTGGATGGATATTTTCTATCGTTTGTTGATGTGTGCATCCATTTTCTATATAAAGGACATTTAACTGAAGATCTTGTAATACATTTTGGAAAACCGTATTCTCTAATAAAAAATGTAGTATGTTCATCACTAGTCTTCACTCACTTCATATATCTTGTTCTACTGAATTCCTCACAAACATTTTAAAAGATTGTTCTCTAAAAACTCTAATCAGTGAGGAATTCATATTAACAAGCTAATTGAGAATGTTCTCTTCGTTTTTTCACTCTATAAATTCCTTTTTTAGTGTATGATTATAAGAATTGTATCGTTTGTATGAATGCCCTAGCTTCCTCTTTAAAACTTGACAATTAAAATAAATATATTATATTCTTAAATTCGACAACTTACAAAATGTAAGTAGAATATATTACATGTATTTTTTCATAATTTGATTTGTAATTTGGAGGATATATAATGACAAACGACAACTTTTTTAATGTTCTATACGAACGCACATCTACACGTGCATTCAACCCAGAGAAAGAAATTTCATCTACAGAGTTACACGAGATTTTAAAGGGAGCTGCTCAAGCACCTTCTGCTTGGAACTTACAGCACTGGAAATTCCTCGTATTCCAAGGTGAAGATGTACAGAAACGATTGCATCCAATTGCTTATAACCAGCAACAAATACTTGATGCTTCAGCTGTAGTCGCTATTTTAGGTGATTTAGAAGCTTATAAAAACGTTGAACCAGTTTATGGTCCAATTGTAGAACAAGGATTTATGAAAGAAGAAGCAAAAGAGCGCTTAGCTAAAAATATTGAGTCTGCATATGCTCGTGAACAATTCCCAAGAGATGCAGCCTTTTCAAATGCATCTTTAGCAGCAATGCAACTTATGCTTGCGGCTAAAGCAACTGGCTGGGATACTTGTGCTATTGGTGGTTTCAACCCACAAGCACTTACAGAAGAATTCAATGTTTCATCTCGTTACGTACCAATTATGCTTATTACAATTGGTGAATCAACTTTAAAAGGTCATCCTGCACCTCGAATGAGCGTAGAACAAGTGAGTGAATGGGCAAAATAATAAAAAACGAAGGTAATTTCATTACCTTCGTTTTTTTATGTTCTGTCACACATCCGTAATATTACAATGTATTATTCGACATCTACATATAAAAAAATAGTAAATTTCATGCTATTTCCATACAAACAAATGGCGTTTTGTGTCGAATTTTGTTAAAGTAACGAAATATAACCGTGTATTTTTGTTACAATTGTGATACAATGATAACAAATAGATAACAAGAGAGGGATTTTCATTGAGTTCATACGGAAGCTTTATTGCACTTTTATGTTACATAGTAACTGTACTGCTTCTATATTTTATTGGAGATGCTGCAAACATTTCAGTTTTACAATTTCCAAAAGAAGAAGCATTCCAATTAGAAGCAGAAAAACATACTGCACGATCCATTGTACCACTACTCTTAGCTCTTCCTGTATATATCATCGTTTTATATAAAAGCAAAAAAGTGTAAAGGCTACCTATTTCATTCATTGCGGTGGTCTTTACATTTTTTTGTGATATCTATCCTATTTTAAACATCATCCCGTAATAAACACCCAACTAGTCTTTTAAAATGAGAAAATCCCCTAGAAAAAATTCCACTCTCTGTCCAGTCACTCATTACCGAACTTACATAGATTATAAGTGTGAAGGGGGTGATGAGGATTATGTTTGGATCATTTGGATGCTGTGATAACTTTAGAGACTGTCATCATCATGAAAGAGAGTGCAGACATCATGAGAAAGAGAAAGAGAAAGAAGTAGTTAGACCACAACAACCAGCTGTATGTAACGTACTTGCTAGCATTTCAGTTGGAACAGAACTTTCTCTTTTAAGCATTAGAGGTAATGGCACTTTCAACAATGTAATTTTTGAAGGTTTCGCTAACGGTGTTGCTCTTTTCTCTGCTTTAGCTCGTAATAACAATGATAAAGACAATAAAGATAACGACAAAGATGATAAGCACAATCAAAACCGAAATACTTTTACTGGTATTTTACGTGTATGCCCAACTGATATCGTTGCTATCGCTATCTAATTCTGTTCCTTATCCTCTATAGTAAGAAAATAAGATTTACTTTTCTCATAGAAAAAACCTGAGACCGATTTCAAATCGACTCAGGTTTTTTTATTGATTATATGCTTTTAACTAGTTCAACAACTTCTTCAGCAGTTGACATCATTAATGCTTTTTCTGCTAATGTTTCCATTTCTGCTTTTGACAACTTGCTTAGTTGTGTTCTTGCAGGAAGAATAGATGTTGCACTCATACTGAACTCATCTAAACCTAATCCTAATAATAATGGGATAGCAAGTGAATCTCCCGCCATCTCACCACACATACCAGCCCATTTGCCTTCTTTATGAGCAGCATCGATAACCATTTTTACAAGACGTAAAATAGATGGGTTATACGGTTGGTATAAGTATGATACTTGTTCGTTCATACGGTCTGCAGCCATTGTGTATTGAATTAAGTCATTCGTTCCGATAGAGAAGAAATCAACTTCTTTCGCGAATTGATCTGCTAATACTGCTGAAGCTGGGATTTCAACCATCATACCAACTTCAATAGAATCAGAAACAGTTGTACCCGCTTCTACAAGTTTCGCTTTCTCTTCTAATAAGATCGCTTTCGCTTGACGGAACTCATCAAGAGTTGCAATCATTGGGAACATAATTTTTAAGTTACCGTATACGCTAGCACGAAGTAATGCACGAAGTTGTGTACGGAACACATCTTGCTCATCAAGACATAAGCGAATTGCGCGGTATCCTAAGAATGGGTTCATTTCTTTTGGTAAATGTAAGTATGGAAGCTCTTTATCTCCACCGATGTCAAGTGTACGAACAACAACAGGTTGACCTTCTTTTACACCTTCAAGAACTGCTTTATACGCTTCGAACTGCTCTTCTTCTGTTGGAAGATTGTCACGGCCCATGTATAAGAATTCTGTACGGTATAAACCAACGCCTTCTCCGCCATTATCGATAATACCTTGTACATCATTTGGTGTTCCGATATTTGCAACAAGCTCAACGTGATGTCCGTCACTTGTTACAGTAGCTTGGTCTTTTAATTTTGCCCATTCAGTTTTTTGCTCTTCAAATTTCGCTTTCTTTTCTTCAAACGAGCGAAGAGTTTCTTCTGATGGATTCACAATTACTTCTCCATCTAAACCGTCGATGATTACGATATCGCCGTCTTGGATTTTCTCCATAACAACTTTCGTACCAACAACAGCTGGAATTTCCATAGAGCGAGCCATAATTGCAGAGTGAGATGTACGTCCACCGATATCAGTAGTGAAACCTTTTGCATACTTACGGTTTAACTGAGCTGTATCAGATGGTGTTAAATCTTCAGCAATGATGATTACTTCTTCAGAAATTGTACCAGGATTTGAGAAGTTAACGCCTAGTAAATGTGCAAGAACACGCTTTGTTACGTCACGAATGTCCGCAGCACGTTCTTTCATATATTCGTTATCCATGTTTTCAAACATAGAAATAAACATTGATGCAACTTCATCCATTGCAAATTCAGCATTTACTTTTTCGCCATTTACTTTATCTTTTACTGGGTTTACTAATTCTGGATCATTTAACACTAATAAATGTGCTTCAAAGATCGCAGCTTTATCAGCACCTAGCTCAGCAAAAGCGTGATCCTTAATAGCTTCTAATTCAGTTTTTGCTTTCTCAAGCGCAGCTTCTAAGCGTGCAATTTCTGCAGCTTCGTTTGTAATTGATTTCTTTTCAATGTTAAATTCAGGATTTTCAAGTCTGAAAGCCTTTGCAATAGCAATCCCACTTGATGCAGCGATCCCTTGAATGTTAAGAGTCATTATTCTCCTAATCCTTCGTTTTTCATAGTTTCTTCGATAGCTGCTAGTGCTTGAGCTGCATCATCACCATTTGCAGTGATTTTAATTTCTGCGTTTTGTTGAATGCCTAAAGACATAACGCCCATGATTGATTTTAAGTTAACGTTTTTTCCGTTATACTCCAAGTTAATGTCAGAACCAAATTTGCTTGCAGTGTTTACAAGTAGAGTTGCTGGACGAGCATGAATTCCTGAGTCGCTAGTTACTTTAAAGATTTTTTCCATGATAATTTATCTCCTTTAAATTACAGTATTTTTTTAGTTGTATAGACGTGAGTACTACATCATCTATTGTATATAATAGGCGATGTTCGGTCAACCACATCGCCTATTATAATTATAAACATTTTGCGTCAAATTCCTACTGAATGTCAATAATTGCGTTTTCGCCCTTCTTAACATTTCCATCTTTTTTCAATTCGACTTGTTGCCCTTGTTGTAAATTTGTAAAGACAATTGGTGTAATGATAGATGGTGCATTTTCTTTTACAAATGCAAGATCTACTTTTAATAATGGTTGTCCTTGTTTCACTTTGTCGCCTTGTGCTACAAGTGCTTCAAAACCTTCACCATTTAATTTTACAGTATCAATACCAAAGTGGATTAAAATTTCTTTTCCGCCTTCAGATTGAATACCAATCGCATGCTTTGTAGGGAATACGTTGACGATTTCACCATTAACTGGAGAAACTACTGTTCCTTCTGTTGGCTCGATTGCAAATCCGTCTCCCATCATTTTTCCTGAGAATACTTGATCAGGTACTTCTGTAATCGATAAGATTTTCCCTTCAATTGGTGAAACGATTGTTTCGTTTGCATCAACTTGCTGAGGAGCTTCTTCTACTTTTACAGGCTCTTCTTTTTCAACATGAGGTGTACGACCTGACATAATATCATGAATTTGTGATTTTAATGTGTCAGATTTCGGTCCAAAAATAGCTTGAATGTTATTTCCAACTTCAAGTACACCAGCTGCTCCAAGCTCTTTTAAGCGATCTTTGTTTACATTCTTTTGTTCGTTAACTTGAACACGTAAACGAGTAATACAAGCGTCTAAAGAAGCAATGTTTTCTTTACCACCAAGTGCTACTAATACTTCACGAGGAAGTTCACCAGCTTCTGCTTTACCTGCACCGTCATTAGCATTTGCTACTTCACGACCAGGTGTTTTTAAATCCCATTTACGGATTGCAAAGCGGAATCCGAAGTAGTAAATAACTGCTAGCACAAGACCAACAATAATTACCCACCACCATGCTGTACGGCCTGGTAGTACACCGAATAACATAAAGTCAATTAAACCACCAGAGAATGTCATACCAATTTTAACACCTAAAATTTGCATTGTCATAAATGATAGACCAGCGAATACGGCGTGAATTCCGAATAGTACTGGTGCTACGAATAAGAATGAAAATTCAAGTGGCTCTGTAATACCTGTTAAGAAAGATGTTAATGCAGCAGAACCTAAAATACCAGCTGCTAATTTTTTATTTTCTGGACGTGCTTCATGATACATTGCTAAAGCTGCTGCTGGAAGACCGAACATCATAAACGGATACTTACCAGTTGTAAATGTACCTGCTGTTAATTCTACACCGTCTTTTAACTGTGCCATAAAGATTTTTTGGTCACCACGGATTAATTCACCAGCTGCATTTGTATACTGACCAAATTCGAACCAGAATGGTGAATAGAAAATGTGATGTAATCCAAATGGAATTAATGAACGTTCAATTAAACCGAATATGAATGCTGCTAATGTTCTATTCGCATCAATCATTTGATGTGAGAACGTATTTAAGCCACCTTGAATGTATGGCCAAACGAAGCACATGATAATACCTACTACTAAAGAGAATGTTGCAGTTGCGATCGGTACGAAACGCTTACCTGCGAAGAAACCTAAGTATGATGGTAATTCAATGTTGAAGTATTTATTATAGCAATATGCCGCTACTATACCGACGATAATACCACCAAACACTCCAGTTTGTAGTGTTGGAATTCCTAATACGTTTGCATATGCTGGATCTGTAAATCCAATTTTCACTGGATCTGCTCCAGAACTTGTTACTTTCACTAGCTTATCTACTTCTAAGAACACACTCATCGTTTTGTTCATAATTAAGTAACCGACGAATGCTGCTAAACCAGCTACTCCATCTCCACCAGCTAAACCAATTGCTACCCCAACTGCGAATAATAATGCAAGGTTAGCGAAAATAATATCACCAGATTGTTCCATAATTTTTGCTACCATTACGAACCAATCTGCTTTTAATGCAGGAATAACATTTGTTAACTGTGGATTTTGAAATGCATTACCAAATCCAAGTAAAATACCTGCTGCCGGTAAAATCGCAACTGGAAGCATTAACGCTTTTCCGACTTTTTGAAGAACACCAAAGATCTTCTTAAACATGGAAACCCTTCCTCTCTTATCTATATTGATACCTTCCGACAAACGCCAAAAAGACATGAGGAAAAAAAGATAGAACGATAGCTATACAAAGGGTAGTATATCCCTTTCTCTAGCTTACATTCCTTACTTTTCTCCACTCATGCCTGATCGAATCAGTAACACGTGTCAAAAATAGGTTTACGTATAAGTTCACTATAATTAAGGCAAACGTTTTCGTTATTTACCTTAATGTGTTTGTCGAAATTTGTATAACTTTGCAATAGTTATTATACATAACTATTGTAAGCGATTCAATGATTTTTTTTAACGTTTTCATTTTAGACAAAAATATATGTCTTTTTACACATGCTCTGCTTTCACTAAGCGCTGCAGGTGCATCGTTAAATATATGCTCTCTGCTTCATAAACAGGAAGTTGTAATTCTTTTTGCATGACCTTAACTAGCTTCCAAGCTAAATTATAGCAGACAGGATATTCCGCCTTTAATAACTCAGCAAAACTTTGCGATTCCTCTACTTTCTCCCCTTTTTTCACCCGTTCAATAGCATATTGCAAATGACGGATAAGGCGTAAATAGTGGATACTTTCTTGGTCTAATGTAATTTGTAAGTTTGTCTCAATTAAAGATACAAGCTGTGCAATGAGACGGGAGTTTTGATTAACTGAAGATAGATCTGAATTTGTAAGTGAACTGTAAATATGGAGTGCAATAAAACCAACTTCTCCCTCTGGCAATGTAATTTGCAAACGAGAATTTAAAAGATCTACGACACCTTCAGCAATTTCATATTCTTCTGGATAGAGCATTTTCGTTTCAACTAAAAAAGGATTATCAATTGTAAGTCCTTGTTTTAATCGCTTAATTGCAAAAGAAATATGATCTGTTAAAGCGATATGAATATGTTCATTCAATGGTGATTTTGCTTTTTCTTGAATATAGAACATAATATCATTCATTAATTCAATTAATTTTTCGCTCACATGCGGCACTAACAGTTTGTATTGTTCACGATCACGTTCATTTTTTAAAACAAACATTTTTTCAATTTGTTCTTGCTCCAATACATCTTTCGCTTTCTTTCCAAATCCAATCCCTTTACCAATCACTACTACTTCCTCGTGTTCAGGATGGCTAGCAATGATGACATTATTATTTAAAACTTTTTTAATTTCTAGATAATTACTCATATAACACCACCCTCGTACTTAAATAGCCTGCTTTTATGTTACAGAACATTCTTATTTGTCGTCAATGTAAAACATCTACCATTTCATAAAAATTCATTTTTTAGACATGTTTATATATGATGCGTATAATGTAAGAGCAACTGTACATAGAAAGGAGATAACAATATGATTAAAATGTTTGTAAGTGATATCGATGGTACAATGATGCAACACGGAGGTCTCATTGATGAGCAGGATGTTGCGGCACTGCGCAGTCTTGCTGAGCAAAATGTTATTCTTTGTTTCGCCTCTGGACGACTTGATAATGAAATCGCAGACTTAATGAAAGCTGTAACTACAAATTTCCATCGTATTAGTGTTAATGGTGTTTTCGTATATACAGATGAAAATAAGCAACTCTTATCTGCAACTTTTGATTCCAGCATTCTTCCTGAATTGTTAGATATGACGAATGAAGAGCCTTATTTTCGTTATGTAAGTGATGAACATAATTACTATATTGAAGAAAAAACACCTTTTATTCACGAACTGGAACAACAAGTAACAATGACTTCTGTTGAAGAACCAAATTTATTACAGAAAATAGATGATACAATTTTTCCAAATAAAATCTCTGTCGGTGGAACAAAGGAGAGCTTACAACTCCTTCAGAAAAAAATTGATGAAAAGTTCCACGGAAAAGTTAGTACTTTCATTTCAGCAGAACAATGTTTAGATGTAATGCCACCGAATATTAGTAAAGGTTCTGCTATTTCTGTTTTATTAAAAGAGTTTCAAATACAACCAGAGGAAATTGCTTGCATAGGGGATTCTTATAATGATATTCCAATGTTTTCTTTAACTCCTCACAGTTTTGCTATGTCGCAAGCAGATGACGCAGTAAAAGAACACGCTCATTATGTAGTAAATACGGTTAAAGATGCTGTTAACCACGTAATTGCTCATAATAAAAATACGACTCACTCCTTTTAAGGATGAGTCGTATTTTTTCTTTACATGTTAAACAATTTGACATTTACTGTACTTCACAAACTGAAATATATTATTTGTTACGTGCGATGTTTGTAATAAACTTATAACGATCCCCGCGATAAATACATTTCACATACTCTAACGGTACTTCCCCTTCTGAATATGACCATTGACGCATTACAAGCACTGGCGCCTTTTTAGGAATATGCAGATGTTCAGCTTCATTATCCGTTGCAATTGAAGCTTCAATTGATTGAGTAGCGCTAACAAGTTTAAAGCCCAGTTTTTTCTCTAAATGTTCATATAAAGATTGTTGCAATATTTCTTCGTTAATATCTTTTACAAGAGCTGGCGACAAATATGTCGTCTCAAAAGCAATCGGTTCATCATCAGCTAAGCGAATACGCCTCACTTCATAAACCGACTCTCCCTCCTGTATTCTCAACCGGTCTGCTATTTTCGCAGTAGCTGGAACTAGGCGGAAACTAAGTAATTGACTACTTGGGTTCATCCCACGAGAAATCATATCTTCTGTGAATCCCGTCATTCCTTGCAATTTTTGTTCCACTTTCGGAAGTTGGACAAACGTACCGATTCCACGCTTTCGATATAAATAACCTTGTTCCACTAAATTATTAATCGCCTGTCTGATTGTCATACGACTCACTTCGAACTTATCGCAAAGTTCATTCTCAGATGGGATTTTATCTCCCGGCTTCCATTCGCCGTCCTCAATTAGCTGTTTCACCCACTCTTGAATCTGATAATAGATCGGAAATGGTGAATACTTGTCGATGTTCATCAGCAATCGCCTCACTGCATAAAGATAGAGCTTCTTGATCAGCAATTACGGTTACATTCGGATGACGTTGTAAAACTGTAGCAGGACACGCTTCACTATACTCACCTTGCAATAATTCTTTAAGAGCTTCTGCCTTTTTAGAACCCATAGCAACAAGTAGAACTTGTTTCGCTTTCATAATGCTTCCAATTCCCATTGTAATCGCATGAGTTGGCACATCTTCTTCTTTTTCGAAGAAGCGAAGGTTTGCTTGGCGTGTAGATTCTGTTAATTCAACAATGTTTGTTGGAGAATTAAACGGTGTTCCTGGCTCGTTAAATCCGATGTGACCGTTTTCACCGATTCCAAGAATCTGTAGGTCAACTGGGTTAGCAGCTAGAATGCCCTCGTAACGTTTGCACTCTTCCTCTAAATCACTTGCCATCCCGTTTGGTACATAAGTTTGTTTAAATGGAAGATGATCAAACAACTGTTCTTGCATGAAATAGTGATAGCTGTTTTTATCTTCATGTGGTAAATTTACGTACTCATCTAAGTTTACAGTGGTTACACGGCTTGTATCAAGTTTATTTTTTCGCATTTCTGCATAAATACCTAATGGAGAGCTTCCTGTAGCCATTCCTAACACTGGATTTTCTTTTGTTTTTACAACTTCTTCAATTAATTTATAACCTGCTTCTGCTAGTTCTTCTGGAGTTTTTACAACAAGAATATTCATTTAATTACTTCCCTTCCTTCATATGAATTCCTAAACGAACCGTATCATATACATGTAAATCTTCATTCATCACAACAAAGTCTGCATCTTTTCCTACCGCTAATGCACCTTTATTATTTAATCCAAACTCTTCTGCTTGGTTCACTGATGTCATTAATACTGCATCTTCGATTGAACAACCTGTAAATTCAATTACATTTCGGAAAGCTTGATCCATTTTTAGAATACTACCAGCTAATGTTCCATCTTCTAATCGAGCACTACCATCTTTTACATGTACTGGCTGTCCGCCAAGCTCATATAATCCATTTTCAAGACCTTTTGCACGCATTGCGTCAGTAATAACACTTACTTTTTTCGGTCCTTTTAATTTATATGCTAATTTCACCATATCGGGGTGAATGTGAATACCATCTGTAATTACCTCAACCATTACATCTGGATTTAATAACACATGACCCACAACTCCTGGTTCACGGTGATGTAATCCACGCATTTGATTGTATAAATGCGTTGCATGTGTAATGTTTCTATTTTTTAGTTGCGCATCAATTGCATCGGTATGTCCCATTGTGCCAACAACACCAGTTTCAGCAAGATACTGCTCAAACTCTAATGCACCTTCTTCTTCAGGTGCATATGTTACTAATTTAATTAAATTTCCGCTTGCTTCCTGCCATTGTTTAAATTGTTCAATATTCGCAGGAACAATATGTTCAAGTGGTTGTGCACCTGCACGTTTTTTTGAAACATACGGTCCTTCTAAGTGAATGTATTCGAAATGTGCTCCTTTTTCTTTCGCTTCCTTCGCAGCATGTAGTGCTGCTTCGATTGCTTCTGGAGCTTGTGTCATTGTTGTTGGGAAGTAAGTTGTAACTCCTTCTTTTAACATTTCTTTACCTAGAGTTACTAACCCATCGCTATTTGCATCCATCGCATCAATATCGTATCCACCATGAATATGAACATCAATCATACCTGGAATCACAATTTTCCCTGCCGCATCTAAAACCGCTTCATTTTCTTGTGATACATATTGAGCCATCAAACCAATTTCTTTAATTGTTTCTGCGTAACGAATAAATCCGTTTTCCACTACTTCTTGACCTGTATAAATTTTGGCATTGATGACAACTTGCGTTTTCATTTTCATCGATCCTTTCCCATGAAATACCTACTTGTTATTATTACCTTATTCGCCTAATTCCATCTTAATATATGCACGAGTAGTTGTCTATACATTCGAATGAAATTTCCTCTTTGTTTAACAAAAAGGAAGCTTAGTACGTCTCTCGCAATTATAATATATGTTATTCATTTTTTCCAAAAAGGAACAATATCATCTATCGTATGAATCACTTCAGTAATGGCATTAATCCGCTAGATTCTATTGTAATATGTTCGCCATCTGTTTCCATTTCTACTGTACGTCTATTTGTTCCATACATCATTATACCATGTCGTTTTAATCGTCTCACTACACTTTGATGCGGATGTCCATACGGATTTCTGCTCCCATATGAAAGAATCGCGAACTGTGGTTCTACCTTCTTTATAAACCTTTCACTTGTTGAAGTATATGAGCCATGATGTCCCACCTTTAACACATCTGCATGTACATCAAATTGCTTTAATATTTCATTTTCCGTCCGCACATCAGCATCACCCATTAGTAAAAAATCTGCCTTACCATACCGAATCTTTAATACAATTGAAGATTCATTATTTTCATCTTTGGACTTCCCGTTGTTTAATACTTGTATGGAAACATGCGGATCTAGCGGTATGTGTTGGCCCTCTTTTACTGAAATGAAAGGGATTCCCCTTTTCTTTATATTAGTTCGATACGTATGATAAGTAAGAGAACTATATGTTTTTCCACTATCTAATATAAGTGATACCGGCATTTGCTCTACAATCGGAATGAGCCCTCCAATGTGATCCATATCAGGATGAGTACTGACGATAGCATCTAAATGATTAATTCCTTTTTCAATTAGTTTTTGGATGATAACCTCACCAGCTTCATAAGGTCCTCCATCAATTAACATCGTTTGTCCATTTGGCAATGTAATAAGTGTTGCATCACCTTGTCCAACTTTTAAGAAACTCACTTTCATTTTACCAAAATGTTGCCGTTGCATATGTAAAGGAGACGCGGTATGAATAGACATCATATACCTTTTGGCCGATGCACTATTTAAGGAAAAGCATAACAAAACAGAAATTAATAATAAAATACTTCGCATACTTCTCATAACTCGTCTCCTTTTTTCAATTAGTATGGCACGGTATATAATTGATATACAAAAAAAGCTTAGCAAAATGCTAAGCTTTTATTTCGATATCTCTTGTAAAGAACCGAAGAATAAATCCGCTTCATTCATTTGTTCGTTCTCTTCAGAAAGCGGAGGTAAATCATCTAATGTTTTCAATCCAAACGTATCCAAAAATTCTTTCGTCGTTCCATATAAAATAGGACGCCCTGGCCCTTCTGCTCTTCCCATTTCTTTTATAAGTAAGTGTGAAACTAACGTTTGTAACGCTTTATCGGTTTTTACTCCTCTAATCTCTTCCATTTCAGTTCTCGTGATTGGTTGACGATATGCAACAATCGCTAACGTTTCTAGAGCGGCCTGAGAGAGTGAAGCAGCTGTTGGGATATCTATTAGTTTTTGATAGTACGACGCATGTTCTTTCTTTGTAGCAAAACGATATACTTTTGCATACTGTACAATTTGCAAACCGCGGTGTGCACCTTCACATTCTTTTTGCATTTCTTCTAAAATATCGATTACTTCATTTCCTTCAATTTCAAGGACTTTCGCTATTTGTTCTGGGTAAATCCCTTCATCACCAGAAACAAATAAAAGCCCTTCAATGATTGATTTCTGTTCTGTTCTATCCATTTTACGAGCTCCTTCCTCCTATTTTCTCTATAAAAATACACATCAAAAAACCGAATCACAATTAATGCGTTCGGTTCAATATTTTTTCTCTTGTTCCAAACGATACATTCAAACCTAGCATGAGGTATAATATTTCTATCTCATTTTCCATACTAACTCTATGCAGATTTAGTAGAGCTTGATACGAAAATTTCATCAAAATTATGTTCTTGTTCGATTATGATTTGTTGATTTTTCATAAGCTCAAGTACCGCTAAGAATGTTACAACCATTATTTCTCGTTCATCATCAACAAACAAATCATAAAAACTTTGACGACCACCTTGTATTTCTAACTGCTTTAAAATATCAGTCATGCGCTGTTCAATCGGTATTTCTTGACGAGTAATACGTGTTGTTACAGGTGTCTTTGCTTTTTTACGGCGCATTAATTTTTGAAATGCCGCTAGCATATCATATAACGTAACATCAAGAGGCAAGCTTGTCTCCTCTTCTTGTTGCAATGATGTAAAATCAATTGGCGGACGTGTATATAGCTGTGCTCTTTCTTGTTCTCTTTCTTTTAGCTCAGTAGCAACTTGCTTATATTTCTTATATTCAATTAACCTCTCCATCAATTCTTGACGAGGATCATCTATAAAGTCATCACCGTTATCAAGTACATCTTCCTCATGTTTGGGCAACAACATTTTACTTTTAATTTGTAATAACGTTGCAGCCATTACTAAATACTCACTTGCAACATCTAATTGTAGTTCTTTCATCGTATGAACATAAGATAAATATTGCTCTGTAATTTCCGCTACAGGAATATTATATATGTCAATTTCATAACGATGTATTAAATGTAACAATAAATCTAAAGGCCCTTCAAAAGCCTCTACTTTAAAATTATACTGCACAAAGCATCCCACCACATTTTTTCTATAACAACATAAGTATAGAGCATACTCATGTTCTATCCAACCTTTTTAAGAAATTTAATTAAAAATAGACCGATGCCTATGCCATCATGCCCACCACTTCATATGATAACAGTGTAGTAAGAACAATGTAGGAGGTCAAAAAACTATGGGTCACGTTGATTGCGGTTTTAGCGGTGGGTTCGCATTACTTGTTGTATTGTTTATTTTACTAATTATTGTAGGGGCAGCTTGCTTCTGCTAATATGAACAATAAACGGCTAGGGAAAATTCCCTAGTCGTTTATTGTTCATATTTCTATGATACACTTGTATTTATAACCGTTAAACAGGGGTGAAGAAAATGTATCCTACCGAATACATACAATTTTTAATTCATTTTCATGGAGATTATGATTATTTTGAATGCCACGAAATACTGGAAGAATATTGGAAAACAAAACCGAGAGGAAATCGTGATAATTATTTAGTCGGTCTTATTCAAATTGCAGTTTCTTTATACCATCAAAGACGCTTTAACTGGAATGGCGCAGAGAAGATGATGAAAAGCGCCATAACGATTTTAGAAAAAAACAGTGCACCTTTACTACGTTTAGGAATAAATCAGACACAACTTCTATTCTTACTCGAGGATAGATTACAATCTATACAGAGAGAAGAAGATTTTACACCGTTATTTTTACCATTATCAGATACAGCATTAGAAAATTACTGCATAGAATTATGCCAGAAACAAAACCTCCCTTGGAAAGACGTAAATGCTACTTCTAATGAATATATAATACATAAACACACATTACGTGATCGAACAGAAGTCATCGCTGAACGAAACGAACAATTACAAAAAAGAAAGCAGAGATAATAAACTACTTATCTCTGCTTTCACGAATGTATATTTTGTTCAAGCCCTTTACACTTTTTGCAAAAACTTGCTGTTTGCTCATTTCCGCAAATTGTAAACTCAAGAAATTTACTCTTTAACTCTTGAACCATCTTCGTCCCAATACCCATATGACGGTGAGACGGGTTCACACTCAAATGCTGAATTTCCAAAACTTGATTCTCTTTTTTTACAATCCCCATTATCCCAACAAAATCTTCATTTTGTTTCCACAAATACAATTGCCAATCATCTTTTGCTTCATACTCTTTCATAGTCAATTGTAATGTTTTCACATCTTTTTCAGTTGGCATAAACGAAAGAAGCCCCATTGCAATCTTTTCATAACTTTTTTTAAAACGAATTAACATAACCCTTATCCCTTCTTACAAAAGTTACAAACTATTAATCCCCTCAACCACTCTTTTCATATCACATTCATTTTACAATATTTTCAACAGAGTGAGAAGGGCTTAAAACAACTTGATAATCATACAAAGCGAAAAGAAGAAAGTCAAATATATGTTTCAGTACTATTTTTTCTAAGTAGATAAAAGAAGAAATGCTGTTATATGAAAGTTAAAAGAAACATCCACTGCTCATTATCACTTCAATATTCATCACCTTAGAGCAAATGAATTCTAGCAAAATTAATTTAATAAAAAATATTTATTGAAACACGTAACCTAATGTATTCTATGTAATTTGTTAAAATTTTGTTCTCATAAGCGACATATTTTCACCACAATTACAATACTACTTGTATCATGTACTGTAAACGGAATACCCATTCCTATTAAAAAAACAAAAAAGAGAGCAATTGCTCTCTTTTCTCATTAACTTATTCTTCCCAAACTTTAACTTCTTTCATTACATCACCTTGACGCATGTTTAATACTGTTTCAATACCGCTTGTTGCTTTACCGAACACAGTATGCACACCATCTAAATGTGGCTGTGGCTCATGAACGATAAAGAATTGGCTACCGCCTGTGTTACGGCCAGCATGAGCCATAGAAAGTGATCCTACAAGGTGTCTATGAGGATTTCCATCAGTTTCACATGCGATAGAGTAACCTGGGCCACCTGCACCTGTTCCTGTTGGGTCTCCACCTTGGCTTACGAAGCCAGGAATAACACGGTGGAATGACACACCATCATAAAATCCTTGCTCTGCTAATTTTTTAAAGTTTTCTACTGTTTTCGGTGCTTCTTCTGGGAAAAATTCCAAGTCGATTTTTTCACCGTTTTCCATTAATATGTATCCTAAAGTTTTCATACGTATATGTCTCCTTTCAACTATCTCAGCACTATATTACCACATTCATGACTAGAAACAAAAAGAATCCGACAATCTACATACTTCTTTTTTGAAATGTGGAAAAAGCTAGGTGACAAATAAAAAAAATATACTATAATAACTGTGTTGCCCGAAAATTTTAGAAAGAGAAAGGGAGCGATTTTTCGTGAAAACGAAATTACTAGCTCTGCTATTAGCTGTAACGGTATTTATGATGCCAACAGCTTCGTTTGCAGACATCATCGAGGGAGAATCAATTGTTACACTAGGAGAGAACTTATCCGAACAGCAAAAGCAAGATCTGTTAAAAGAAATGAAAGCACCGAAAGATGCTACGATCATTACTGTATCTAATGCGGAAGAACATAAATTTCTAGAAGGCATTGTTCCAAAAGCACAAATTGGCACGAGAGCAATTTCCTCTTCTATGATTACATACACAAAACCAGGATCTGGTCTTATTGTACGTTCAAAAAACATTAATTCGATAACAGATGCAATGTACACAAACGCACTTATTACAGCGGGTGTGAAAGATGCGGAGATTCAAATCACCGCACCATTTAAAGTTTCAGGAACTGCTGCTTTAACAGGTTTAATGAAGGCCTATGAAACAACATCGAACAAAGCAATTCCTGAAGAAGTAAAAAAAGTAGCTAATGAAGAAATGGTGCAAACAGCCCAGCTCGGCGATAAAATTGGTGAAGAAAAAGCAGTTCAACTTGTTGCAAAAATTAAAGAAGAGATTGCAAAAGAGCAGCCACAAACGACTGAAGATTTACGTTCATTAATTAAAAAAATTGCTGATCAACTTGGTATTACATTAACGGATGAACAGTTAGATAACTTAGTAGCGTTATTTGATAAGATGAAAAATCTTAATATCGATTGGAATCAAGTTGGCAGTCAGTTAAATAAAGCAAAAGAACACGTTTCTGCCTTTTTAGGATCTGAAGAAGGGCAAAGTTTCCTAGATAAAGTAAAAGATTTCTTCTCAAGTATCATTGATTTTGTTAAATCGTTATTCAAGTAAAAAAGAAGCTCGTCACTGACGAGCTTCTTTTTTTATACAAGTAACGGCAATTTCATAATAGCTTCTTCTACCGACCGAACAACATGATTCGCCTTCTCCTTCACATATGGATGAGCATGATGAAGAGTAAATGAATGCGGGGTTACTTCAAACATAGAAATATCATTGAAAGAATCTCCAATACATGCGACTTCATTTGCTTCAATTTGCAAATGTTCCATTAGTCGCCTTAAAGCACTCCCTTTACTTACTCCCCTTGGCATAATGTCAACATAGCGTTTACCAGACATAAAAACTTCTGCTTCGCTCTGAAATGTATCTCGTAACTCTTGATTTAACGCTACAACCGTCTCTTCTTCCCCAAAAACAAACAATTTCGCAGGATGTACAGTCTTACCAAATTCCTCTTCTAATGCTTCTATCTCAGCAATATGTACGCCCATATACGTTTCAAAAGTATGATGATGTTCATTCTTTCTTTTTGTATACCGTTGCTCATTTGCACAAACAATATCTGCTAGTCCCTTTTTATGGATATATCGATATATTTCCTGGGCAATCCCATCTTCAAAGCTTGATTCATGAAATATTTTTCCATCCGGCAGTAACATCGTCGCTCCATTTAAACTAGTTGTGTAATACGGGAATGCAAACCTATTTACGACTTCATCAATTCGATGAGTAAAGCGGCCAGAGGCAAAACAAATCTTTGTCCCTTTTTCAGCTAACCAACAAAGTGCACGTTCATCTTCTTTTTGCATATGATTCACATCGTAAACGAGCGTGTCATCTAAATCACTTACAAATAATTTAATCATGTCCTCTTCCCCTTCCATACACAATATCTACTCTAAGTGTACACAAAAAATGTTTGATTTTTGTTAAAAAACAATAAATTTTCGATAAAAAAATAAGCAGGATTAATCCTGCTTATTTTTGCCTTCTTACATTTTGAGGTCTTACAATACTTGGGCGCACTTTTAAACTAGACATCGTTGGACGGAGTAGAATTTTTGTTAATGCCCCCCAATCAAATGGTAAAAACGGCCATAAATACGGTGTTTGCAGACTTTTTATAGACGTTAAAAATAAAATCAATATCGTCATTCCGACTACGAATCCCATTTCATGAAATATACCTGTCAAAATAATGACGAATAGCTTTCCGACTTTATTCCCAAGCCCTAGTTCATAACTCGGTGTTGCATATGCTCCAATCATAGAAACTGCTACGTATAAAATTACTTCTGGTACAAACAAACCTACATCAATTGCAATTTGACCAATTAATATGGCAGAAATTAATCCTGCTGCAGATGATAATGATGTCGGTGTATGAATGGCAGCCATCCTTAAAAATTCAAGTCCAATTTCAGCCATCAAAATTTGTAATAAAATTGGTAAGTGCGTCATCTTGTTTGGTCCAATGAAAGCAAGACTTTCTGGTAAAAGAGTTGGATCAAATACAAAAACTAACCAAAATGGTAATAAGAACAGCGAAAATATAACACCTAAAAAACGTACCCAACGTAAAAATGTACCTACAGCTGGATTTTGTCTAAACTCTTCTGCATGCTGTAAATGATGAAAATATGTTGTTGGAGTAATCATAGCACTCGGTGATGTATCAACAAGTACTAGCACGTGTCCTTCTAGTAGATGATTTGCCGCTACATCTGGTCTTTCTGTGTATCGAATAAGCGGGAAGGGATTATAGCCTTGTTTAACTACAAATTCCTCTATCGTTTTATCCGCCATCGTAATCCCGTCTACTTCAATGTTATTTAATTCTTGTTTTATAATCTTAACTAAATCCGGATTTGCAACATCTTGTACATATGTAATACAAATATCCGTTTGTGATCGATCTCCTACTCGAATCATTTCATTTCGAAGACGTGGGTCACGTATCCTTCTACGAATTAATGCTGTATTTACAACGATATTTTCAACAAATCCATCCCTTGCACCACGTACTACCTTTTCTGTATCTGGTTCTGTTGGTGTTCGTCCTGGATAACTACGAACATCTATCGCAAAAGCTTCCGTTTCTCCTTCCACAAATATAATAATGAGTCCTGATAATACTTGAAGCATTACCTCATCCATCGTTTTCACTTTACTTACTTGTTGATGAATTAAACGATTCTCTAAAAGCTTCACTGTATCTTCTTCTACATCTCTTATTTCATTCGTATCCACCGCTTCTTCTAAAATAGGGATAATATAATTTGTATCACAAAGTCCGTTTACAAATAACACACCAATTTCTTTATTTAAAATTTGAAATTTACGAATACCAACATCGTATGTAATACCCAGTCCAGCTGTTTGCTTTAAGTAATTTTCATTATCACTTATGAAAGATGAAATAGGGATTTCTACCTTTTTAGGCTTCGTCATAAAAACCACTCCTTTCCAAAATTAATTGAATCGCTTTTCTAGTAATAGGTGACCCTCTCTCCCATTCATCATTTCCACACATCTTACCAATGTCACCGACACCAACAATGACAGGAACATTCAAGTCATCCAAACAATAAATTGTATCTCCACTAATTCTGCCAACTTCACCATCTGGAAGTCCAAATTTGTCAACGCCGTATTCGGTTAAATTCCCATTTCGATCTACACTTACATCTACACGTGCCCATTCCCAATGATGTGTATTAGACGCTACTGCCAAAATCCCCAGTACATCAATTTGTTTATGCGTGGCTACATATTTTAAAGCTTTTTCACCAGATCCTTCTCCAATAAATCCGCTGTCATCAAACATGACAAATACAGGGTCATATGGCGTTTGCATAATAAGCTCAACAACTTTCTTCCCTGTCAATTTGGTTGGATTACTTTGTGATGCTGAAATACACCTTCCCCCAAATTCCTTCGTTAAAAGCTCAATTGTTCGCTTTGCATATTCATCTCCATCTGTGACCAAAACAACCCTTCGTCTCATTTGATTTATCCTTTCGGTTTACATATAAGTGCTACAAAAAATGAAAATAATATCGCTGCAGAAATTCCTGCAGACGTTAAATTAAACATACCCATACCAATCCCTATATATCCGTGTTTTTCTGCCGCATGCATTGCCCCATGTAATAGTGAATGTCCAAAACTTGTAATAGGAACTGTCGCACCAGCACCAGCAAACTTTATAAGCTTATCGTACAGCCCGAATCCATCTAAAACTGCTCCTACGACTACAAAGGTAGCCATTAAATGGGCTGGTGTTAACTTTGCGAAATCTAACAATACTTGTCCAATTACACAAATAGCGCCTCCTACAAGAAATGCATATATAAAATCCACAATTCACTCTCCCTTCACTCTCTCAAATACGACACCATGTGCAATTGTTGGAATTGTTTCTTTCTGCTGCATCATCATCGGGCTTAATAACGCACCAGTAGCAACGACAAAAATCCGTTGTAAATTCCCTTTTTGCATCTCACTTAATAAATGACCATATGTGACAACAGCTGAACAAGCACAGCCACTACCACCTGCAAATACTTCTTCTTGACCGGAATCATATATCATTAATCCGCAATCATTATATATATGCCCAATATCATAACCTTCTTCCAGTAAAAGCTGTTTCGCAATTGGTGTCCCAACAGCTGATAAATCACCGGTAACAATCAAATCATAATCAGCTGCACTTCTCTTCAAATCTTCAAAATGTTGTTGAATTGTATGAGCAGCAGCCGGCGCCATCGCCGATCCCATATCTAAAGGATTCGCAATTCCTAAGTCTTGCACTTTTCCAATCGTAGCTGCCGTAATTTTAATGGCACTTTTTTCTTTACTAATTAATATAGATCCTGCACCTGTAACAGTGGAATTTGCGGTTCCCGGTTTTTGTCCCCCATACTCTGTTGGATAACGAAACTGTCTTTCAGCCGTTGCATTATGACTACTTACTGTCGCTAAGACACGATTTGCAAATCCACCATCTATAAAGGCTGATCCAACCGCTAAAGTCTCCATCGAAGTCGCACAAGCACTAAACATCCCTAAAAAAGGAATCCCCCACTTACGCGCAACGTAATTTGCTGTCACTGTTTGATTTAATAAATCGCCCGCTAAAAAGAAATCAATTTGTGATGTTTCTACATTTCCTTTTTGTACAACTTGTTGAATAGAATCTGACATTAATCTTCGTTCAGCAAGTTCCCAGTTTTCCTCTCCGCAATGTAAATCATCATATGAAATATCAAAATCCTTTCCAAGAGGTCCTTCAGCTTCTTTTGGACCAACGGCAGTACCGGTTGCATTCACATAAATATCATTTTGAAATACCCACGTTTGTTTTCCTGTCAACCTCATACTAGCCCCTCCTTTAGGACATCAAAATTTGAAATGTATATCTTATTAACCCAATAATGTATGCACCAACGACCCCAAAAACGATAACACTTCCTGCAAGCTTAAACATATTTGTAGCAACCCCAAGCACAATTCCTTCACTCTTATGTTCTAGCGCAGCGCTCGCCATAGAATTCGCAAATCCTGTAACAGGTACGGCTGATCCTGCTCCAGCAAATTGACCGATTTTATCATATACACCACAACCCGTTAAAATCGCTGATAATAATACAAGAGTTGCAACTGTCGGATTTCCTGCCTCTTGTTCACTGAAATGAAAATAATTTATATAAAATTTCATCAATACTTCTCCGACAGTACAAATGAATCCGCCTACAAGAAATGCCTTAACACAATTTATGAAATAGTTTGGTTTTGGATGGTACTCCTTCACTTTATTTATGTAATCATCCTTTAGTTTTCGCCCTGTCATTTATATATTGCCTCCTACTTTACGAAATAAATCCAGTGAAACAACGAGCCTATTACTTTTCCAAGTACAAGAGCAACGAGTAAAACAACGATTTTCCCTTCTACCCCTACTCGTTTCGCTAAAATAGGTAAAACATTTAAAACTTCTGTTAATGCGGCCGCAAGCATTCCAATGAATGTGCCACAAAATATACCTAATATAACAAGCCAATATTGCGATGTTTGAAATGTAACATTTTTCAAGCTACACCAAGCCCCTGTTAACGTACCTGCAATAACCGCCCACTCAAAATATTGAATATGCTTTCCACTTCTCGTTAATTGAGCTAAGCGGGGGATTATTCCAAGTACAGCTAAAAATGCGACATATCCGCTACCTACTGCAATTCCTCCCGCTAAACCAATTAAAATAACAAGCCCAGACTCAATCATCGGTAAGTTGTTTCATATTATCCTTGTTTTCATGGACAATTACATATTGATCCAGTGACTGCTGATATTGGAACATCTCAACTTCTAACGGGCTCGGCTCTTCATTAATTCGCTTTTGAAATACATGATTAAAAAATAAGACCATACCTAACCCAAGACCTAATGAATAAGGAATTTGAAATAGAAGTGGTTGCGCCTTAAATTCTCCCGTAATCATGTAATATAACCGCTGATGTACTTGTTGCATACTTACATCTTCATGGAAATAAATGATCGCAAGGGCTGCTCCAATGAAAAGTAACAACCATACAAGTCCGAAGAAAATCGGATGTACTTTCTTTTTTTCATATATAATTTCAACAAGAGTTTGTCCAGAACCAAGTAAATTAATTTGTATATGGGCCGCTTTTTGTTGAATAATCTCAATAATTTTCATAACATCAATTACAACATGCGTCTTATCATGCGCTGTTATTTTGTAAACTACCTCATCCTGTAACGACTGAACTACCAGAGCATCTCCAGCAAGTTGAGCAACATCACCCAGCTTTACTTCATACGTAGGAGAAACTTTTAATCGATTACGCATTTTGATATAAATTGTTTGTTCCAATTTTCATTCACCTCTTCACTCTTCCTCGTAGTTGTAGTATGGTTATTGAATTTTTTTCTAATACAATTTTTTCATAAAAAAACATCTGTACCATTTCGGTACAGATGTTTTTTAGTTTATGCCTTTTTCTTAAATAAATTTGCAATACTTAATGCGAGTCCTCCCCAAATGACTACTATACCAATCACCATCATCATAATCGCTGATCCACTCATTATGAAACACCTCGATCTTTCCATTCTTTTTCAAGCTTAGCAGAATCTGAATGTATTTGTGCATTCCATTTCTTTAGACTAATGATTAGTGCAACGATAAGGAACGCTGCTGCAATTGACCAACCATATGTTACGACAAACTCCGTTGGATAGTCTCCGTAGTTCTTTTTAATATTTTGGATTGTGCCATCAATTAACATGTACCCTAACATAAGCGGGGTAATAACGAGTAAACTCACTCTCCAAAACGTCCCTAACTTTATATCAGATACGAAGTTTGCGTGGTTTTGATAAACTGGTAAACGGCGTAGAATGAGCCCTATCGTAACTACTTCCACTAATGCAATTGTGATTAATCCAAAGTTATTAGCGAAGTAATCAACAACATCTAGGAACATAAGCCCGCCACGTGTTGCAAAAACAAGAGAAACTAGTACGAGAAGCGTCCCCATAATTCCAATTGTTTTTTGGCGGCTTAGGCTGAACTTTTCAGATACAGCAGCAAAACATACTTCTGCAAGTGAAATAAGTGATGTAATTCCGGCTACTGTTAACGATAAGAAGAATAATACGCCAAATAATGGTGACATCGGTAATTCATTAATAATTTGCGGGAATACTACGAACGCAAGTCCTACACCAGCACTCGCTACTTTATCAACCGGTACTCCCATATTATTTGCCATAAATCCAAGAGCTGCAAAAACCCCAATCCCTGCTAATAATTCAAATCCTGAGTTTGCAAATCCTGTAATAAAAGCATTATTTGTTGTATCTGAGTTTTTTGGTAAATAACTAGAATACGTAATCATAATTCCAAATGCTAAAGATAAGCTAAAGAAAATTTGGCCATAAGCTGCAAGCCATACTTTCCCATCAAAAATACGACTCCAATCTGGTTTGAAGAATGCATCTAACCCTTGCATCGCACCTTCCATCGTCACTGCACGAACTACGATAATAAGGAACATAACAACTAGTAAAGGAATGAAAATGCGGTTAACGACTTCGATTCCTTTTTTAACTCCTTTGAATGCAACACCAAGCACAATAATCCAAACAAGAGCTAACGGGATTAATACTTCTGGTACAAGCCCTCCAAATTGTCCTGGCTTATCTGCAACCTGTAAATATTCTTTAAATAAAAATGATTCCGTGTCTTCCCCCCATGCACCAGTAATTGAAAAATATGTATAGGAAATAGACCAAGCAATAATTACTGCATAATATGTTGAAACGATAAACGTTACACACATTTGCCACCATCCAATAAATTCAGCACGCGGATGAATACGGAAAAATGTAAGTGGTGCTGAACCACGATGGCGATGCCCAAGAGCAAATTCAAACGCCAATAATGAAATACCTGTCGTTAATAATGCGAATAAGTACGGTAAAAAAAATGCGCCTCCTCCATTTTCATACGCTGTATAAGGAAAACGCCATATGTTTCCTAATCCAACGGCAGAGCCGACCGCTGCGAAAATAAATCCAGCCCTCGTTCCCCATTGTTGCCTCGTTTCCATATTCCCTTCCCCCTTTGTGACAAGTTCATACTTGGATTATATTTTAAATTTACTAAATTATCAATAAATTCTGTTAATTTTTACGAAAGTTTACAATCCCCTCCTATTAAATTCATAAAAAAAGATCGAATAGATAGCTATTCATCTATTCGATCTTTCATCTGTTTTAATATTTTCTTTTCAAGTCTTGAAACTTGTACTTGCGAAATGCCTATTCGTTCCGCTACTTCTGATTGCGTTTGATCTTTATAGTAGCGTAAATACACAATTAAACGTTCTCGGTCATCTAATTCTCTAATTGCTTCTTTTAAAGCAATTTTATCAAACCATTTTGTTTCTGATTGATCTGCAATTTGATCTAAAATAGTGATTGGATCTCCATCGTTTTCATACACCGTTTCATGTATGGATGAAGGGGCACGACTCGCTTCTTGCGCCAGAACCACTTCCTCTGGCGTTAGTTCCAACGCTTCAGCTACTTCATTAATCGTTGGAGCCCTTCCAAATTCTTTCGAAAGCTCGTCTCTCATCTTTCGAATTTTGTTTCCTGTTTCTTTTAAAGACCTACTTACTTTCACTGATCCATCATCACGTAAAAATCGCTGTATTTCGCCAATAATCATTGGAACTGCATATGTTGAAAATTTCACGTCGAAAGATAAATCAAATTTATCTACCGATTTTAAGAGCCCAATACATCCAATTTGAAATAAATCGTCTGGTTCGTATCCACGATTAAGAAAACGCTGCACAACCGACCATACGAGACGCATATTACTTTGAACGATTGTATCTCTTGCTTGTTGATCTCCATCTTGACTTTTTTGAATTAACGCTTTTAGCTCGTGGTCCTTTAACTGAGGTTTCTTCTTCTCATTTTTGACCTCTATGTCCATAGGCTATTCTCCTTAATTGCATAGAGCGTTACTATTTGATAAGTATTTTGTCAAATGGATTGTTGTCCCGAAAGATTCGTTTGAAATAACTTCTACTTCATCCATAAAATTTTCCATGATAGTAAATCCCATTCCGGAACGCTCTAATTCAGGTTTAGTTGTAAAAAGGGGTTGTCTCGCTTCATCTAAATCAAAGATGCCAATCCCTTCATCTCGAATCGTGAGTTTCACCATTGCTTCTTCCAAAATTACAGAAATATAAACAACACCTTCTGCATTTCCTTCGTACCCATGAATAATTGCATTCGTAACTGCTTCTGACACAACTGTTTTAATCTCCGTAAGTTCTTCCATCGTTGGGTCAAGTTGCGCAATGAAAGCAGCTACTGTAACGCGAGCAAACGATTCATTTTGACTTAATGCTGAAAATTGAAGGTTCATTTCATTTCTCATTTATGCCACCCCCAACGTCGCGAGCGCATGCGCTTCACTTTCTTCTAAGCGAACGATTTTAAATAAGCCCGACATTTCAAATAAACGTTTAACAGGCGGTGAAATTGCACAAACAACCATTTCTCCACCTAATCCCTTTACATGCTTATATCGGCCTAATATAACACCTAAACCAGAACTATCCATAAACGATAAGTTCTCTAGGCTCAAAACAATATGATGAACACCATGTGTTTCAATCATATCTGTTACTTTCGTTCGCAACTCTTCAGCAGTATGATGATCTAATTCACCCGCTAGTCTCACACATAGGACGTCACGTTTTACTTCTAATTGCATGGAAAGACTCACACGATTTCCTCCTTATGCTCAAACTTTACTCATTTACATACATAAAGATTTTCGTGATACAACATTAGAATCCTTCCTACCGACAAAAGAAGAACTATTTCGTCATAAAGTGAAACCATTCAGCAATTATTTACTTACATACGAATAGAAAAGCGGCAAAATGTTTGCCGCTATTTTGATGTTGAAAACATCCCAAAACTTCTTTTAAATAACTCCCACCAGCTCGCTGCTGCAACATCTTCTTTTGCTACAATTGTTTGTTTTAATAAAACATCTTTATCTTTTTTAATAACAAGTGTACCAAGTGCGTCACCTTTTTTAATCGGCGCTTTCACTTTCTTTTCAGCAATTACTTCTTGCTTTACTTTGTCCATATTTTCGCCCTTCTTCATAAGAAGAGACACATTGTCTGACGCAATTAAATCTACTTTTTCTTTTTTCCCTTTTCCTACTTGGACAGTCTTAATTTTTTCGCCTCGTGTATACAATTTCTTTGTCATATATTGACCAAATGCGTAGTCAAGAAGCTTTGTTACTTGATTGTTCCGTTCTTTCGATGTAGGTGCCCCCATAACAACTGAAATAACGCGCATCCCATTCTTTTCAGCCGATGCTGTTAAACAATATTTTGCTTCTGTCGTAAAGCCCGTTTTCACACCATCTACTCCAGGATAAAAACGCACTAACTTATTCGTATTAACGAGCCAAAACTTCTTATCCGTATCTTCACGTAAATAGTCTTCGTATTTACCTGTGTATTTGCGAATAAGTGGATACTTCATCAATTCTTTCGCCATGATAGCCATATCATTTGCTGTGGAATAATGGTCTTTAGCCGGAAGACCTGTCGGATTTTGAAAATGAGTGTTTTTCAATCCTAAATCTTTTGCTTTTTTGTTCATCATATTTACAAAACCTTCTTCTGAACCAGCGATATGCTCCGCTACTGCAACAGATGCATCATTCCCTGATGCAATGGCAATACCCTTTAGCATTTCATTTACAGTCATCTCTTCTCCAGGCTCTAAAAAGATTTGTGATCCACCCATTGAAGCTGCATGTTCACTCGCTCTAACTTTATCGGTCAGTTTTAGTTTTCCTTTTTCAACTTGTTCCATAATTAATAGCATTGTCATAATCTTCGTCATACTAGCAGGTGGTAACTTCTCATTTGGATTTTTATCAAACAAAACTTTACCTGTATCTTGTTCAATTACAATTGCTGATGATGCTTGTTCTGCTAACTTAGGCGTTGTTTCTTCTGTTTTCTCCTGCTTCGTCTTCTCAGATTGTGCAAAACTAACTGAAGTACCAGAAAGCAATAACATGAAACAAACAAGTATTCCAAAAACTCGCTTCATGACTAACCCTCCATTCTATATCAGACCTATTTTTTCCAATTTATTATTTTTTAATACCATATTTTTCTAATATTTTCGGTTGACAAATATATTCATTGCCTATATTGTATTAAGTGTATTACATGGAGTAGTACACCTAATACATGCTAGAAAGGAGACATTGCTCTTGCATATTCAACTTGATCCAAGAAGCAACACTCCGATATGGGAACAAATTGTTCAGAATATAAAAGAACTCGTATTAAAAAACATGTTAGCTCCAAGTGACAAGCTTCCTTCTGTACGCGAACTCGCTTCTTTACTCGTTATCAATCCAAATACAGTGAGTAAAGCGTATCAAGAGTTAGAACGACAAGGGATTATTGAAACATTACGAGGAAAAGGAACATTTGTATCCCAATCGATTACCCCAACATTAGACGAAAGGAAAATCGCTATGGTTGAAAAGCAATTTCATCAATTACTATTAGAAGCCTCTTATCTTGGTGTTACGAAAGATAAAATTCATGATTGGATAGATTCATACTATAAAGAGATTGGAGGAAATGCAGATGTTGAAAGTAACAAACTTGAAGAAAACGATTGATAATCAAACGATTTTAGATGATGTTTCTTTCACATTGCAAAGAGGGAGTATCATCGGATTACTCGGAAGAAACGGTGCGGGGAAAACAACTTTATTACGAACGATGGTCGGCATTTTAGACCCTGATGCAGGGACTGTTACATATGAAGATACAAACATTCATCAGTGTCCTGAAATAAAGCAAAAAATCGTATATGTCCCGGATTCTACTAACATACTGAACGGATATACAGTAAAAGAAATTGTAAAGTTTTATAAAGCTGTTTACACCGCATTTGATGAAGCCTATTTCTATGAACTGTTAGAACGTTTTAACTTACCAAACAAACGAATTCGTAGTTATTCAAAAGGAATGAAAGCACTACTTGCGATTATTTTAGCTGTTTCTACAAAAGCAGAATATATCATTTTAGATGAACCGACAAACGGACTTGATCCTATCGTGAAAAGGCAGATTTTACAGTTTCTCGTTGGAGAGGTTGCAGAAAAAGAGATTACGATTTTCATCTCAACTCACCATTTAGATGAAGTGGAACAAATTGCAGATACAATCATTATATTAAAAGGCCATACTATATCTTCTATTACATCACTAGACGATGCAAAATCACGATTTGCAAAAATACAAGTAGCTTACGAACGTTCACTACCTCAAAAACTAGAAAACTTGAGCAATATTAAAATATTAAATCAAACAGGAAAAGTATATACAATCTTAATCGAAGGAAATGTGGCTACAACACTTGAGAAGTTTTATAAAGAGCAACCTATACTCATTGAAGAATTAACAATGTCACTTGAAGATGTCTTCGTTACGACACTTGAGGAGGATGGGTATGTTTCATAAGGCGTTATGGATGTGGAATTGGAAGCGCGGGAAATATGCTGTACTACTATTCTTCTTTAGTTCGCTTTATCTCTTATCTTTTGGCTACTATAGAAGTGCTCAGAGACAACTTGATGCGTATTACGAATTACAAGAAAAAGGAAAACACTATTATTATTTTTATGCCTTTTCGCCAGGGGAAGGTAATAGTTTTTGGTTAACTGTTCTTATCATTGCTTTAGCCTGCTTATTGATAGGATGGGAACGTAGCAACCAATCTAATACACTACTTATGACAATGCCATTTAAAAGAAAAGATGTTTTCTTATCTAAATGGATTTTTGGTTCCTTTTGTATTGTGAGCTCGTTACTTATAAATTGGGTTCTTATGTATGTTATTTATAGAACAACTATTCATTTTGATTATCAATCATTTAGTCCATTTCACCGATACTTTCTTTATGCGATAGTTTCTTATGTTGCAGTCTATACAGCTGCACTATGTATCGGTACTTTTACTGGAAGCATTGTTTCACAGGTCATTTTTTGCATTCCATGGCTACTAATGGGGCTTACATTTATTCCACTAGTGTACACTTTTACGCTAAACCATTTAGAGGCTACCAATACTAAAAATTATAAGCACTATGAACGACTTTATGAAATCAATCAAAAAACAAATATAGTTGCACCAATATATAATTTCACGATTTATTACCATTATGATCCTGAATTACGTAAAAAAGAAAAGGATTCAACTACTTTAAGAGATCCAGCATCTTATTACTATTATTCAGCTAAATCGATGTTAGTCCCTATTTTTTATACAATAGTTTACTTACTACTTGGAACATATTTATATACACGATCGCCAAATGAAAACAGTCAAAAGATATTTATTTTCCAAAAGCATTTACGAATATGTATATGGGGGACAACCATTTACTTTGCATTACTAGGTGGCTATAAAATCAATCAATTTTTTTTCTTACCTAACTACTATATTAGTTTGTTTCTCGCTGGAATCATTACTTATGTTGTATTATCACGCCTAACAAATTATAAAGTTTTTTAAAGGAGAGATCCTATGTTTCAAAAAGCACTATGGCTAAGAACATATCAACAAAGTAAATATGTTGTATGGTTATTTTGGCTCGTCGGCTTCTATACTTTGTCATATAAATACTATATGACTTCTATTCAACAGCAATATTTTCTAAATATGAATAAAAAATGGAAAGCTATATATCATTACAGTTTTGATTTAACACTTCTAGATTCTATCATGCTGTTAGGTAGTTTGCTAATCGTTCTAGCTTGTACGTTAATTGGATGGGAAAGACAAAATAACGCTAGCAACTTGTTATGGTCTATGCCCTTTAAACGTTCGCACCTTTATATAACAAAGTGGTTGTTTGGAATCTGTAATATCGCCGCTGTTGTCGTTTTAAACTGGGGACTATTTGCTATTATGAAAAAGTTGACTTTTCATAATAAATATCAAGTATTCTCCCCCTTTCATAGTTACTTTATATACATGTTAATTGTATTAATTGCTATTTATACACTTGCCTTATGTATAGGAACAATCGCTGGAAATGTGATATCGCAAGGATTTCTTACTGCAGCTATATTAATCTTCCCAGCGTTACTTCCATCTCTAATATCAGGAGTCATTGCTGTTCACTCAAACACTGAATTTCATATGGACAATGGCCTTATACATAATGTGATGGAAAACATACGTATTTCTAGTCCAGCAGAAGATTTTAATATTTACTTTAATTATGATCCACAAAGCGCTTATACTGATCAAAATGGAATACGTCATAACGAACCAAACTTTACAAAGATTCCTCCGGCAAAAACATTGCTTGGCCCTATCGCACATATCATTATTTTATTACCACTCGGTATATATTTATATGCCCGTTCAGTCAATGAGCGAAATGGTAACTATTTACTATATCCAAAACTACAAAAAGTAGTATTAGGTTGTGCGATTTTCTTTGGTGGAATCGTTGGAGGTTTAATACTAAGTCGCGCACAGTCATTGTACAGCTTTTACATCGGATTTTTAGTAACTAGTTTCATTACGTATTTCCTCCTACCTAAAATATTAAAATGGAAAGTCTCTTGGAATTTTAAATGAAATAACCTCCTCTTGATGAGGAGGTTATTTTACATTCTCTCTTCTTTTCCCATACTCTTTTTCTTGCTTCGTTCCAAACCCGTCACCATTTGCCACGATTTGATCTGTTGGAGCAACTATGCTTTCAGCAATTCTCCATTCTCCGCCTTGTTGAATAAACACTTGCATAAAATAATTCATTCCATTTAGTTGGTATGGGTTCTCTTTTTTCACTTCATAACGAGCTGCAACATAATACACTTGCACATTCTCAGCCTCAAACTTAGAAATATATTGTGATAATCTTGGGATGTACTGCGATGCTTTCTGAAGTGGAAGTTGTTTTACTTTTACAAGAGAAGACTTTGTTACATTGCTGATCGTGTCTTCATGCCGAATGTTATCACTATGATGAAATAAAATAGCACTCTGCATAGAGCGAATCCATAGTTTTGAATATAAAACAGGTTGCTTATTTGAAATATGTTGTAATTCTTTTTGAACGACTTGAAGAGGCGTTGCAGCATCCGCGAATTGATGAAAGCAGAAAAAACTTCCAATCATAATGAAAAGCGTAAAAATACGTTTCATAATTTTTCACTCCGATTCTTTTTAATTAAAGTATTGGAGTTTCAAAATATTTTTATTCAAAAGAAAAAGGATAGGAAAGCTTTCGCTTCCTATCCTCATTTATTATAATACGCGGCCAAATAGCTCTAACACCATTTCTATTTCTTGGTCGCTCCAACCTTTAAATCTCTCTTTATAATATTCTTTACGCACAGCTTCAAGTTTTTCAGTTACTTCTCTTCCGTGTTCTGTAATTTCTAAGTACACGATACGACGGTCTGAATTTGAACGCTTTCTTTCTACAAACCCTTTTCGTACGAGACGATCAGTAACAGCTGTAATATGACTGGAGGTTACGTTTACTTCACTCGCAATTTGCGAAGCCATCTGTGGACTGTTTAAAAATAACGCGCGTAATACAGAAAATTCATTGTATGGCATATGTTCTGCAAAACGTGTATTAATATCATTTTGTAATAAACGTATCATCTTTCGAAATGATCCGGATAATTCTAAAATCAGTGTTTCTCTTTTTTCGTTCACTAGCCTCGTCCCTTTTTTATCATATTTACACATATTATAATCTATAAATACCCTTGTTGTATATGCTTTCTTTCTTTAACATTACCATTTATGTAACTTTTTCATACAAATTTCTTTTTTGTTCACACATATATATATAAATAAGGATGGTGATGGAACATGCAAGGTGGAATGAACCCTTATTTACACAACGTACGTACAGCTAATACTGGTAAAGAAGCTACCATTACGGTGCAAGGTGAAGGTGTTGTAAAGGCAAAACCAAATGTTGTTATATTAACAATCGGTATTCGTACAGATCATAAAAATGTGAAACAGGCACAAGAAGAAAATGCAGTGCAATCAAAACAATTACTAGATGCACTGAAACAATTAGGGATTGCCGACAAAAATATAGAAACCATTTCGTATACGATTACGCCCCAATACGAATATATAAATGATAAAGCATTACTACAAGGATATCGTGTGGAACATTTGTATGAAATTACCGTTTTAAATGTACAAAAAGCAGGGGAAGTATATGATATAGCCGTTTCAAATGGGGCAAACTTAGCAAAAGGATTACGGTTTCGAATATCTCATCCAAATAAATATTATGAGCAAGCTCTCATTCAAGCTCTGCAACAAGCGGTAGAAAAAGCTCGTGCTATTGCGAGTACATACAATTTAAATATTAATCCTGTTCCACTCTCATTCGTTGAAGAATCTGCCCAATTGCCACGGGAAGTGACGTCCTATGCTACTTTACATGCACAGGCAACCCCGCCCATTCAATCGGGAGAACTAGAGATTATTTCCACAATACGAGCGATTTTTACGTATTTATAAATAATTTCATTTATAAGTAAACGTTATCATTTTCCTTGTTGTAAAAACATGATGTTCTGATATAATAAAGGACGGTGAGCTCTTACAAAAGAGATATCACGGGTGGGAGAGGGATATGAAAAAGAAGGTTTAACATGAAAGGAATACTTGAAAGTACATTTAAATTAGGTTTACACGAAACATCACCAAAACAAGAAGTTTTAGCTGGAGTTACGTCATTTTTCACAATCGTATATATTATGATTGTAAATGCATCAATTTTATCAGATGCTGGCATTCCTCTTGAAGCTGGAATTTTAGCAACTGTTTTCAGTTCATTTGTCGGATGTCTGCTCATGGCATTTTGGGCAAATGCACCTGCTATTCTTGTCCCTGGTATGGGTGTAAATGCATTCTTCACGTACACTGCTGTGCATACGCTCGGATTAGCTTGGCAAGAAGCATTAGCAGCTGTTTTCATCTCTGGTATTATTTTTGCAATTGCTGCGTTTACACCAATCGCTCGCGTGCTCTCAGTATCAATTCCAAAGTCATTAAAGGAAGCTATTACTGTCGGCATCGGATTATTTTTAGCATTTATCGGATTGCAAAAAGGTGGTTTAGTCGTTTCGAATCCAAATACGGCTGTTGCAATGGGTAAATTAAGTAACCCTGTCGTTCTTGCGACCGTGCTTACTCTTATCGTTGCACTTGTACTATTTATTCGTAACGTACGTGGAAACTTTTTATGGACGATTGCAATAGGAACTGGTATCGCATGGCTATTTGGTCTTGTTGATACAAGTCAAATCGGAAATAGTTCATTCTCATTCGCTAATTACGGCGATGTGTTTGGAGCTACGTCATTTGGCAAACTTTCTTCCTTACCATTTTGGATTGCAACATTCTCCTTAAGCATGGTGCTTATTTTTGAGAACATGGGACTTCTGCACGGTTTATTAGAAGATGACCGTAAATTCCCGCGTGCTTACCAAGCCAATGCAATTTCTGCAATGACATGTGGTCTATTTGGCACAAGCCCTACCGTATCGACAGTAGAGAGTGCCGCAGGTATTACTGCAGGCGGAAAGACAGGTCTGACGTCTATCGTTACAGGGTTGTTATTCTTTGCATCACTGTTTGCACTTCCGTTTGTCAAACTAATTCCTGATAGTGCCATTGCACCAATCTTAATTATTATTGGCGGCCTGATGATTACAAGCATTCAACAAATTCCTCTGAACGATTTTTCAGAAGGATTTCCAGCGTTCTTAATTATCGTCATGATCCCGCTCACATATAGTATCGCTGATGGCATTGCGTTCGGATTTATTGCTTATCCTATCTTAAAAGTTGCTCTTGGAAAGCGTAAAGAAGTCGCACCGTCTATGTATATCATTACATGCTTATTCTTAGCCATGTTCGTATTACATGCTATTGGTTAAGTAAAAACACCGAGGAATTTTCCTCGGTGTTTTTTTACTTAAACCAACCTTTTTTATAAAACCAAGCCATCATTCCCCCGCCAATTAACGCCATGATAAGTAAACAAATAAAATAACTATATTGTCCACCAAGCTCTGGCATATGCGTAAAGTTCATTCCATATACTCCTGCAATAAATGTTAATGGCATGAAAATAGTCGAGAATACAGTTAATGTTTTCATAATGTTATTCATATGATGTGAGTTTAATGAAAAATAACTATCTCGAATATCTGCCGTTAACTCTCGGCTTGCCTCAATCATTTCTGTCAGTTTAAGCAAATGATCATGTATATCTTTAAAGTAAATTTCATGATCACTTATACCGTAAAAACGAGTCGAATTTAAAATACGATACAATAAATCACGCATCGGAATGATTGTACGCCTTAGCTTTGATAAATCTGCACGTATATCAAATACCTCTTCTAGTACACTTCCTGCTGTCTCACCCGTTAAATTATCATCAATTGCATTTAAATGATCCTCAATGTAATATACAGGCGCAAAATAGTCATCTACAATTTGGTCGATAATTGTATGAGCTACGTGTAAAGGACTATTTTTAATACGCTTCTTTTCTCCAAGTGTTTTCCATACTCTTTCGATTGCATTGTTATGAGAAAAGTGGAAAGAAACAATATAACGATCACTTATAAATAAATCGATTTCGTGCGGTTCTAGTCCATCTTCCCCAAATGCATGAAGAACTAAAAAGTTATATCCATCATAAAAATCAACTTTTGGTCTCTGTACATATTCTATACAGTCTTCAATTGCAAGGGGATGGAACTTAAAATGATCTTGTAAAATGTATATATACTCTTCTTTCGTTGGCTTATATAAATCTAGCCAATACCATACAATATGGTCTTTCGTTGTTTCTTCTAGCGAAACATCATATAATACTTCATCTGTTTTTGTTATTGCACAAATTCTAATCATAATTTCACCCATTATTATTATAAACAAAAAATAGCAAAAAAAGCCAAGGAGAAATACTCCCTGGCCCTTCTTTATTATTCAGTAACGATGCCGTGCACTAATGTTGGTGCATCTACATGCTCGTTAGCAATCTTCATGTTCTCATAAATTTTTGCTTTTACATCTTCCACATTTTCACGGTTTGCGTAAATTGTAACAAGGGATTCACCTTTTTTCACGCTGTCCCCTACTTTTTTGCGAAGCATTAAACCAACTGCTAAATCAATTTCAGATTCCTTTGTCGCACGTCCTGCTCCTAAAAGCATTGCTGCTGTTCCGATTTCATCTGCAACGATTTCTGATACATAACCGTCTTCCTTCGCTTCCACTTCAATTTTAAATTGTGCTTGTGGTAATTTAGAAGGATCATCAACAACAGATGCATCGCCACCTTGCGCTGATAGGAACGTTTTAAATGATTCTAGCGCTTTACCGTTGTTCATTACTTCAATTAATTTCTCACGTGCATCTTCTAAAGATGAAGCTTGTCCAGCAAGATATACCATTTGACTTCCAAGTGTTAAACATAACTCTTCTAAATCTTTCGGTCCTTTACCTTGTAATGTATCAATTGCTTCTTGTACTTCAAGTGCGTTACCAATAGCTTCACCAAGTGGTTGACTCATATCAGAAATAACAGCCATCGTATTACGGCCAACGTTATTACCAATGCGCACCATTGCTTCTGCTAAACGTTTTGCATCTTCATCTGTTTTCATAAATGCACCTGCTCCAGTTTTTACATCAAGAACAATTGCATCTGCACCAGCAGCAATTTTTTTACTCATAATCGAGCTTGCAATAAGCGGAATCGAGTTTACTGTTGCCGTTACATCACGAAGTGCATATAACTTTTTATCCGCAGGTGTTAAGTTTCCACTCTGACCAATAACTGCAATTTTGTTTTCATTTACAAGACGCATGAATTCATCATTTTCGATTTCAACATGGAATCCTGGAACTGCTTCTAATTTATCAATTGTACCACCAGTATGTCCTAGACCACGTCCAGACATTTTTGCAACAGGTACACCTAAAGCGGCTACTAATGGACCTAATACAAGTGTTGTTGTATCACCAACACCACCTGTTGAGTGCTTATCTACTTTTACCCCTTCAATAGCCGATAAGTCGATTGTATCACCGCTATTTACCATTGCCATCGTTAAATCAGCACGTTCTTGATCGTTCATATCTTGGAAGAAAATTGCCATTGCAAGTGAACTTACTTGATAATCAGGAATATCACCATTCGTATATCCTTCAACAATAAAGTTAATTTCTTCTGTCGTTAATGCATGTCCGTCACGTTTTTTTGCAATTAGGTCCACCATTCTCATTATGAGTTCACCCCTTCATTTGTTTTACGATTGCTTTTACTAATGCTAAGAAGTTAGCTTTAACACGTTCTGTCGTTTCGATTACTTCATCGTGGTGAAGTGGCTGATCTAAAATACCAGCTGCCATATTTGAAATACAAGAAATACCAAGTACTTTCATACCAGCATGACGCGCTACAATTACTTCAGGTACTGTTGACATACCAACTGCATCTCCGCCAAGTGTACGAAGCATACGAATTTCTGCAGGTGTTTCATATACAGGACCTGTCATTCCAACGTATACACCTTCTTGTACTTTAATATTTAAGTCTGCTGCAACTTGTTTCGCCATTTCGCGAAGTTCTGTCGTATATGATGTAGACATATCAGGGAAACGTACACCCATTTCAGAATCATTTGGTCCGATTAATGGGTTTGTACCCATGAAGTTAATGTGGTCTGAAATTAACATAAGATCGCCTGGTTCGAATGATGTATTTACACCACCAGCTGCATTTGTTACAACAACTGTTTCTACACCTAGTTCTTTCATAACACGAACTGGGAATGTTACTTTTTGCATATCGTATCCTTCATAGAAGTGGAAACGTCCTTGCATTGCTACTACTGTTACACCTTGAAGTGTACCGAATACTAGTTGACCTGCATGACCTTCTACAGTTGAAACTGGGAATTCAGGGATTTCACTATAAGGTACTGTTACTGCGTTCTCGATTTCATCTGCTAATACACCTAGTCCAGATCCAAGGATTAGTCCTACTTGTGGTGTCTCTTGAAATTTCTCTTTTAAGTATGAAGCTGATTTTGTAATAAGTTCACGATTCATTTGTTTATCCCCCTATTTCTTTAGCTCGTTTAAGAAGCTTGTTCCGTATTCTGGCATTTTCACACCGAAGTTTTCTGCTACAGTTGCACCAATATCAGCAAATGTTTGACGAAGTGGTAACTCTTGTCCGCCTTCTTTCATACTTGGGCTATATGCTAATAACGGTACATATTCACGTGTATGGTCAGTACCAGGATGAACTGGATCATTACCGTGGTCTGCTGTAATTAATAATAAATCATCTTCTTTTAGTTTTTCGAATACTTCTGGAAGACGCGCATCATAGTCTTGCAGAGCTTCTCCGTATCCTTGTGGGTCACGACGGTGACCGAATAATGCATCAAAGTCAACTAAGTTTAAGAAGCTAAGACCTGTAAAGTCCATATTTAATGTATCTACAAGTTTATCCATTCCATCCATGTTAGACTTCGTACGAAGCGATTCAGTTACCCCTTCACCATCATAGATGTCAGAGATTTTACCGATAGCGATAACATCATAGTCACTATCTTTTAATTCATTCATTACCGTACGGCCGAATGGTTTTAATGCATAGTCATGACGGTTTGGTGTACGTGTAAAGCTTCCAGGCTTACCAACGAATGGACGAGCAATAACACGACCTACCATATACTTCTCATCTAACGTTAATTCACGTGCAATTTTACAAATTTTATATAATTCATCAAGCGGCACTACTTCTTCGTGTGCTGCGATTTGTAATACGCTATCAGCAGAAGTGTAAACGATTAAAGAACCTGTTTCCATTTGTTCTTGACCAAGTTCATCAAGAATCTCAGTTCCAGAAGCTGGTTTATTACCGATGATTTTACGGCCTGTTTTTTCTTCTAATTCATCAAGTAATTCTTTCGGAAATCCTTCAGGGAACACTTGGAATGGTGTATCAATGTAAAGACCCATTATTTCCCAGTGTCCTGTCATTGTATCTTTACCAGTAGATTTCTCTTGCATTTTTGTATAATATCCAAGTGGTTTTTCTACTTTAGAGATGCCTTTCATTTCACGAATGTTACCAAGGCCTAATTTCACCATGTTAGGCATTTGTAATCCATTCATATGTTCAGCAATGTGACCAATTGTATCAGATCCTAAATCACCAAATTGTTCAGCATCTGGTGCTTCACCGATTCCAACAGAGTCCATTACGACTAGGAATATACGTTTATATTTATTCATAACTGCGACCTCCTATAAGTTCAGTTCTACTTCTTGTAGTATGTTCAAAACGCTATAAAGTGAAACTGTTCTCCATAAGAATTATCTTTCGTTCTCATTATCAAACAGTACTTCTTTAAATCATTCTCTAACCTATTTCGTTTACCTTGAAACGACGCAAAAACATTTCTAGTTTTTTCTAAGTCAGATGTCAGACATCTGATACTGATATCATAACATGTTTACGCTTTCTTTTTAATACATTTTCGTAGAATTTCTCATTTTCTTCACACTTCTATTGTAATCCATTATGCACAGAAGTGCTAATTATTTTATGATTTATTTCTTCATATAAAATGAAATTTTAATTAACCCGCAAATAACGGGACAAAAATAAAAAGCAGCTCTAAAGAGCTGCTTTTTATTTTACTTCTACTGTTTCTTCTTTATGTTCATGCAGTTCACCTTTTCTAACATGAACTTTTACTTTGTAAGAACCGTTTTCTTTGAAAGTATGTTTCGTTTCATACTCTCCTTTATTTCCTTCTTTCGCTGGAATAAATTCGTGTTTTTCAACACCATCTTTCCAAATCTCAAGTTGTACTTCAGCACCAGTTAACGCTTCTTCTTTTTGTTTTAAATGAACTTTCATTGTTGATTCAGCATTTGCTTTTATGTCACCAGCCATAAGGTGGATCATTGTATCGCTTTTATGATCGCCATGTCCTGCACCGTGATCATTATTTTCTTTTTTCGCATCTTCTACTTTCGCATTTCCTACAGCCACTTTTACTTCTGGCATAACATGCATTTCACGCGCATTTGTGTGAGCGATAATATGGTATACTCCATCCGTCTCGAACGTTTTCTCTACAGCATAAACACCTTTTCCTTTATGCTTACCATCTAACATCTCGTGCTTTTCGTCGCCAGCTTTCCAAATTTCAAACTTTACATCATCAGCATCTGTTACTTTTTCTTTTCCTTGTGTAACAAGTGCTTGTACTTCTGTTTTTTCACCAGGTTTAATTTCTTTCGGATTTGTTTGAACTGCTACTTTTACAGCTTCCAGTTTCTGTTCTTTTTTCGGTTCTTCTTTGTTTGTATTACAGCCAGCCAATGCTAGCATCGCGATAAATAAAGTCATAATAAGTTTTTTCATCATCATTTCCTCCTTCATACCTTATTTAGTATAGAGGAAATACATTGTAATATTCCAGTCTTCTGCTGAAAACAATGTACGAAATATTTGTGAAGTTTCTGTGAAGTACTATAGCCTTTTGAATCTATGAAAAAAGAGCATAGTAACTATGCTCTCGGATGAAACTGTTTATATACATCTTTTAATCTAGCTTTTGAAACATGCGTATAAATTTGTGTCGTTGAAATATCTGCATGTCCAAGCATTTCTTGCACAGCACGCAAGTCTGCTCCATTTTCTAATAAGTGCGTAGCAAAAGAATGACGCAACGTATGAGGTGTAAGCTCTTTTTCAATATTTGCTTCTTTCGCCAATCGTTTTAAAATTTTCCAAAATCCTTGTCTTGATAATCGATTCCCATGATGGTTTAAAAAGAGTGCATCTACTACTTTTTTACCCATCAATTCTCTTCTTCCCTTTTCAATGTACTTTTGAATCGCTTCCGTCGCTAAACTTCCTAGTGGAATAATTCTTTCTTTATTCCCTTTCCCTATGCAACGAACAAATCCCATCGTCAAATGTACATCTTCTAAATTTAAGGCAATTAATTCCGAAACACGAAGTCCTGTTGCATACAGTAACTCTAGCATCGCTTTATCACGAACCCCAAAAGCACTCGTCATTTTTGGTGTCTGAAGTAACGCCTCTACTTCATCGACTGATAATACTTTCGGTAATTTCCGTTCTCCTTGCGGCGTTTCAATATGTACGGATGGATCGTGCTCTACCGCTCGTTCACGAAGTAGAAATTGATGGAACGAACGAATCGATGCAATATGACGTGCTAATGTTTTTGAAGATTTTCCGTTTTCTTTTAAGTGCTGCAGAAAATTAACAATGTGCAAGCGTGTCACTTCATGAAAGCTTTTCGCTTGTTCTACGTTTTGCAAGTACTTTACATAACTTTTTAAATCACGTTCATAAGATACTACTGTATTTTTCGCTAGCCCTTTTTCGACAACCATATAATGAATAAAATCTTTTAATTGATCTTCCAATCTACACTACTCCCCATTTTCATAGAAAAACATCATTCTATTTACGAAAGCATCCTTTGCCGGCTCTTCATTCCCTGATACTTTTTCTACAGTCTCTTCTTTTGGCTTTTCATAACGATGATAGCTTTCATATTCTTCATTTATCCATAGTATAGCGAAATAAAACAAAATCGTACAACTTGTAAATAATAAAAATACTTTTACCCCATCAAAAGTTAATTTTAAAGCTCGGCGCATTGTAAATTCCTCCAAAATATAAGTTATTACAACATATGCCAAGCTTTCACCAATTTATACCTTATTCAAATAAAAAACCTCTTCCTAGTTAAATAGGAAAAGGTTATTTTTCATCCGTTTCATTTTCTTGACAATTTTTACAAATCCCATGGAATGTTAAACGATGATCCTTCACCTTAAAGCTCCAGTCACGTTCTACTTTCCTTTCCACTTCACCAAGTAAATCCTCTTGTATTTCTTGTACAGCACCACATTGTGTACAAATCAAATGATGGTGGAAACGCTGCGCACCTTCTTGGCGTAAGTCATAGCGTGAAACACCGTCTCCGAAGTTAATCTTATCGACAACTTTTAACTCAGATAATAGTTCTAAAGTTCGATAGACGGTTGCTAATCCGATCTCTGGCGACTTTTCTTTTACAAGGAGGTAAACATCTTCTGCGCTTAAATGATCTTCTTCATTTTCTAGCAGCACACGAACTGTTGCTTCACGTTGCGGTGTTAATTTGTAGCTCGCTGCATGTAATTGCTTCTTAATTCGTTCAATTCTTTCTTCCATTCGGTACTACTCCCTCCTCGCCACTCTTACACCATTATATCAGAAGAAGGGCTTCTGTCAAAAGAAAAACAATAAAAACAAATTGATAATTATTCTCAAAAAGTATTTATTGTTTATTAATAGCCTCAACGACTTCTTTCATTAAAACTGGCGATGCATAAGCTTCTACACTAGAAGCAAGAGCTAACACTGCTCCAATTATAAGAAAGAAGCATGTATAACGAATTAATAATGGTAATAGCGGCTCGGTTATTTTCCTGATAAATTGATGCCTAATCATGCGTAAGGAAAAGCTTGCAGCAATTGTTGTCATAACGAGAAATACTGGAATAATAATGAGGTTTTGTGGCAATACAGAAACGAATGCTAATAATAATCCATTCCATCCATGCTGACTTACTAAAAAACCTACTGTAAATCCGACAACTACTCCTTTTACAAATAATAAAATAAAAATAAGTGGCAATCCAATAATTGAAATTCCCAAAATCCAAATAAATCCAATGTATTTTAATTGCGAAAAGTAACTTTCTCGAAACATTTCGCTTGCAATAGCAAATTCTCCTTTAGAAACTTGTCCAAAAAAACGTTGTAAATAAAATGATAAATCTTGTTTTTGATTTAATTGTAAACTATTTACAAGAATGGCCCCAAATATTACTCCCATCAATAATAAAACAGCGTTAAATATATATAATGAAGAGTTTTCCTGTATGTGAGACATTACACGGTCTTGCCAAGTTTTTCGCCACATTTTTCTTCCCTCCGTTCACACTCTTACTAAAAATGTATGAAAGAAAGAAAAAAGTATGACGAATTAACATTGAAATTCCGCTCTACTTTGCTAAACTAAAAAGTAGAGAATAGGAGGGATTTCTCTTGAAACCATTATTATTAGATTTTCCAACATTATTTCAAACTGAACGCTTACAAGTTCGTAAGCCATTTCCAGGTGATGGTGCAGAAGTGTATGAAGCAATCCAAGCTTCTCTAGAAGACTTAGTACCGTGGATGCCAATTAACGCTGAAACAGAAGAAAGTGCTGAAGAAATCGTTCGTAACGCTCACGGACAGTTTTTACTTCGTGAAACACTTGATTTTCACTTATACGATAAAGTATCTGGTACATTCATCGGAGCTATAACGCTCAAGCCTGAAAACTGGGATATTCCAAAGTTTTCACTTCACTTCTGGCTGCATAGTGCTTATACAAAACAAGGTTATATGACCGAAGCTGTTAAAGGTGCCATTCAATTTGCCTTTGATAAGCTAGGTGCTAGAAGAATTGAAATTCGTATTGATGCAACAAATACAAATGCATGTAACCTAGCAGAACGTTTAGAATTTATTCTAGAAGGTACAATGGAAAATGATTTCATAGCACCAGATGGTAGCTTACGTGATGCACGCGTATATGCAAAAATCAATTAAAAAACACTCGCCTTTGGCGAGTGTTTATTTTTGTAGTTGTAAATACTGTACTGCAAACATCGTCTTCGCATCATGAATACGAAGATCTTTCATAAGAATAACCGCTTCTTCTAACGATACTTCCATCAATTCCACAAACTCATCTTCATCTAACTCAGCTTTATTTTCTTTTTTCGTCAAACCTGTCGCTTTATATACATATAAAATTTCATCCGCGAACCCTGGAGATGTGTAGAAAGAAGTAATAAGCTCCATATTTTCACATACATATCCTGTTTCCTCTTCTAATTCACGAACTGCTGTCACCTCAGGTTTTTCACCAGGTTCTAACTTGCCGGCTGGAATTTCTATAATCGCCTTTTCAAGCGCTTTACGATATTGCTCAACAAGCACAATTTTCCCCTCATCAGTAATAGCAATAATAGCAACTGCACCAGGGTGATTTACAATTTCACGTTTACTCATTGCTCCATTTGGTAATACTACATCATCAACACGAACTTTTATAACTCTACCATCAAAAATTGGTTCAGTTTTTACGGTTCTCTCTGCAAGATTACTCATACTACTTCATCTCCCTGTTCTATTTCCTATTCTTTCCTCATACATTTTACCACATTGAAAGGAGCGTGATAGAAATGAAAGTTTATATTTTACCAAATCGCGTCACTTTAGTCGGAAAAGCGTGGCAAATTCGCCATAAGCTAAAACAATATGGCAAAGAGTACACAACTGTACAAGAGTGGATTACAGCAAATAAAGGGAAAATTTAATCAGAGGGGACATCCCCTCTGATTATTTCTCTTCACCAATCGGGATAAAAAGTAAAAGTTTGTCAACCTCTTTTCCCTTGCGTACAATAAAGATAAGGAGGTTGACTTATGAAAAAACGTCAATTAGGAAACTCGGATTTATTTGTGACAGAAATGGGACTTGGCTGTATGTCTCTCGGTACATCTGAAACAGAAGCTATGCGTATTATCGATGAAGCAATCGATTTAGGAATCAATTTTTTTGATACAGCAGATTTATATGATTATGGATTAAACGAAGAATTTGTTGGAAAAGCCTTAAAAGGGAAACGAGACCAAATCGTTCTTACAACAAAGGTTGGAAATCGATGGACAGACGAAAAAAACGGCTGGTCTTGGGATCCTTCTAAAGATTACATAAAGGCTGAAGTGAAAGAAAGTTTACGTAGACTTCAAACTGATTACATTGACCTTTATCAACTTCACGGCGGGACGCTTGAAGATCCTATAGATGAAACAATTGAAGCCTTTGAAGAATTAAAAAAAGAAGGTATCATTCGCCATTACGGTATTTCTTCTATACGTCCAAATGTCATCCGTGAATATGCAAAACGTTCAAATATCGTTAGTGTATTAATGGAATATAGCCTTTTAAATCGTCGCCCTGAAGAATGGTTCCCGCTTCTTAATGAACATCAAATTAGTGTCATTGCTCGCGGACCACTTGCAAAAGGAATTCTAGCTGATAATAATGCAAGAAAGATAGAAAGAGTAAAAGAAAAGGATTACCTTTCTTATTCTTACGATGAATTATATGCGACACTCGCAAGTGTAAAAGAAGTAATCAGAGAAAGCTCTTTAACCGGAACAGCTATTCAATATTGCTTACATAACGAAACTGTTGCAGCTGTTATACCTGGTGCAAGCTCTATTCAACAATTACAAGAAAATGTACAGGCTTGTAAACAAACACAGTTAACAACAGCACAATATATACAACTTCAGCAAATTGCTAAATGTGATACCTATGCTTTACATCGTTAAAAAGACGCTACCATACTGGTAGCGTCTTTTTATAACGTATCATATTTATCAGGATTCGTTCCTACATGTAAATTACGATTTAATGTATTAATTTGATTCATTTCTTCTTCCGTTAGTGAAAAATCAAAGATAGTAAAATTCTCCTGAATGCGAGATGGTGTAACAGATTTAGGAATCGTCACTATTCCACTTTGAATATCCCATCTTAATATAACTTGCGCAGGTGTTTTTTCATATTTGTTAGCAATGGCCTGAATAATCGGGTGCTGAAATACTTCCCCGCCTCTCATTAATGGACTCCATGCTTCCATTTGAATTTGCTCACCTTGACAGAAATTACGTAATTCAAATTGTGTTAACATTGGATGAAGTTCCACTTGGTTTACCATTGGCTTCACTTTACAGTTTGGTAATAACAGTTCTAAATGATGTTTATGGAAATTAGAAACACCAATCGCGCGCACTTTACCTTCTTCATACAGTTTTTCTAACGCTCGATACGTATCGACATACTTCCCTCTTATTGGCCAATGTATTAAATATAAATCTACATAGTCCATTTGTAATCTCTTTAAACTTTTCTCAAATGCCTCAAGTGTTTCCTCGTATCCTTGATCGTCGTTCCAAACTTTTGTTGTAATAAAGATGTCTTCTCTTGGAATCCCTGATTCACGAACCGCTTCTCCGACACCGCTTTCATTTCCATATACAGTTGCTGTATCAATCGAACGGTATCCAACTTCTAACGCTGTTTTTACTGCTTGTTTTACTTCGTCTCCTTCTGTTGCTTTATAAACGCCTAGACCAATCATTGGCATTTTCACGCCATTATGAAGTGTAGTTGTTGGAATATGCACATTCGTTCTCCCTTTCATTGTTACATTTTTATAAGCCACCACTTTATTTCAACAAGATTCAATCAAAAAGTCAAAACATATGTACAGTTTACATAATAAATTTATACACGTTCAAAAATAATGCGAACTCATTCATTCACGCTATTTTCTATCCATTTCTTCGCTTTTTCATCCACATTACGTACAAACTCAGTTTTCCCTTCCGAATATAACGCACCATCATATGTATACTTTTCAGCTAATTCTTTCTTTAAAGTTGCATATGCCTCTGCTTCTTCACAATGAGACATCATATAATCACGAAATGCTAAATGCCTTACTATCTCTGGATTTCCTTTTTCAAACACGTGTAAATGATACGAACGTTTTTCCTCCGTTCCATGAATAAAATAGCGGCGTCTTGAAATACCATTTTCTCCTTTTGCGATGTAACCAAGCTCTATAAATCGTTCATTCCACCTATCTACTCTTTCGATACTCTCTACTTCCATAATCATATCTATAATTGGTTTAGCTGCCAGTCCTGGCACTGACGTACTTCCAATATGATGAATTTTCACCGTTTCTGGCATCGCTGATTTTAATCTTTCAGCCTCTATTTGAAATTTTTCACCCCAATGATTTTCATGCGGAACAACTACAATTTTCCTCATTCTAACTCCCCCTTTCTTACAAGCTCGTCAAAAAAAATGATCAGTGAAATATCACTGATCATTTTTTTATTATTTAAAGTCTTTCCAAGTAAGGCTACTTTCACTTAACAGTTCTTCAAATGATTTATTCTTTTCACGTTCTTTTTGTTCTTGGCGCTTTCTTTCCAGTTCTGCTGCCTCTTTTTTCTCTTCTCTCACTTGCAATTCTTTCTTCTTATTCTTTAATTGCTGCATAAGTGAATCATTTAATTGATCACCTAATGTAAGAGATTCTTTCTTTGGTTGATTCACTTGAGATTGTCTTTGCATTTGTCTTTGTTTCTTTTTCTTCATGCTGCTCACCTTTTACTTTTTTCTCCATTATAGTAGATACACGATGAAATCGACAACAAAAAAGGGTCATTACTCTATTATTCATCTTTTGTAAATATGTTAATTTTTCGAAAAAACTAAATTTTTATATAGATATAATCCTATGAATCTATTAAAATTATGTCGTATGATGTCAGATTATAAAAAAAGGAGAATTAAATTATGTGGAAAAAAATTATTCCTGCTGTTGCCGTTTTAAGCACCATTACTTTTTCAAGCGTATTTGCCGCTCCCCCATCTCAGACTCCAGCTGAACAAAACCGCTACATAGACGTACAAATGCTTGGTATTAATGATTTTCATGGACAACTAGATACTGTTAAAAAAATTAATAATAAAGAAGCTGGTGGCGCTGATTACTTAGCTACTTATTTAAAAGAACGGAAAAAACAAAACCCGAATACACTTCTCGTACATGCTGGTGATATTGTAGGTGCTAGTCCACCAGTTTCAGCATTATTACAAGATGAGCCTACAATTGAATTTTTAAATGACTTAAAGTTTGATGTTGGTACAATCGGAAACCATGAATTTGATGAAGGTATCGATGAAATGAAACGCCTCATTTACGGTGGATATCACGAAAAAACAGGAAATTTCAAAGGCGCTAACTTCCCTTATGTCGCTGCAAACTTCTATAACAAATCAACTGGTCGCCTATTTTTACCCCCATTTACTGTAAAAATGGTAAACGGTGTGCCTGTAGGATTCATTGGCGTTGTTACAACTGATACACCAAATGTTGTTATGCCAACTATGCTTAAAAATGTAGAAATCACTGACGAAGTAGAAGCAATTAATAAATCAGCGCAACAATTAAAGCGTCTCGGTGTTAAATCTATTGTCGTCCTTGCTCATGTCGGTGGAACAACAGATGAATCTGGTATAACAAATGGAGACCTTACTCGAATTGCAAATGAAACAGACCCGGAAGTTGATATTATTTTCGGTGGACATAGTCATACGTATGTAAATGGTACAGTAAATAATAAACTAATTGTCCAAGCGAACTCTTACGGAATGGCTTTTTCTGATGTGGATGTAACGATTGATAGAAAAACAAAAGATATTGTGAAGAAAAAAGCTGAAGTTGTTACAACATACCATGAAGGTGTAGAACCTGATAAGCAAGTAAAGAAAAAATTAGATCAATATAAAGAAAAAATCGCACCACTTGTAAATGAAGTTGTCGGAAAATCTACAGCACCTATCGACCGTAAACAAAATGCTGCTGGTGAGTCCACTCTTGGAAATTTAGTTGCCGATGCCCAGCGCCAAACGATGCAAACTCAAATCGCACTTATGAATCCGGGCGGCATTCGTAATGACTTAGATGCTGGCGATATTACATGGGGCGAATTATATGGTATTCAGCCTTTTGGAAACCAATTGATTAAAGTAGATTTAACAGGTCAAGATATTCGCGATATTTTAAATCAGCAATGGCAAAAAGGAACGACAAGAATGCTTCAAATTTCAGGTATTCAATATACGTGGGATGCAAACAAACCAAACGGTGAAAAAGTTACAAATATACGTTTAACAAACGGAGAAGAATTATCTCCATCTAAAACGTATAGCGTAGTAGCGAATGCTTTCTTAGCTTCTGGTGGTGATGGATTTGTATCATTTAAAAATGGGAAGAATTCAGAAACTGGTCCAAACGACTTTGAAGCACTAGTCGATTACGTAAAACAATTAAAAGAACCAATTCAGCCAGTTATTGATGGAAGAATTCAAAAAGTAAATTAAGTATTTTCCTAATAAACAATCCAATTTTTTCACTGCAAAGGATATGCACTTATCCTGTATATTATCCGTAATATACAAGAAACAAAGAAAAGGATACTCGTTCTTACAATGAACATAGTATCCTTTTCTTTAGTTATCAAAATTTGATGTTTTGTTAAAATCATATTGTTGTAAAAATTGTTGTAACGCCTCTTCTACAAGTTTAGATTTTTGAATTCCTTTCGATTCTGATATAGCGTCTAATTTTGCTAATATTTCTTTATTAATAGAAAAGGTACGTTTCTTTTTTTCTGTACTTATATTCATAATGGGCGCAATTACTTCTTCCCTCTTTCTTAATAGCTCATAAATACTTTGTAATTGCTCATAAATTAATAATTGATAATCCGTTGTCGCATATTGAAGGGCTGTCGCTTCTTGGAGTTGTAAGTGACGCGGTTCTTCTCCATCTCCTACAAAAATACGTTTTTTCTGTTCTCCATCATATTCGTATCCAATCAACCTTAATTTCTTTGATAATGTATACGGGCTTATTTCAAGACGTTTTGCTATAATAGCGATGGATTCACGTCTATTTAAACAATCTATAATTTCTCCAATCGTCACAATTTCCCACCTCCCGTGTTGAAATGACACTAGTATGGTATGTTACAATGACTTTCTAACAGTATATGCAAAACGAATAGCCTGTGCGATTCATACGATTTTAGAAAAGGAGGTTTTCAATATGCTTTTTCGTAGCTATACTCCGCAGTTCTATAATGAAAATAAACAACTCATTCCTAATAGTATCGCTACGATGGAAAGCGTTATGATTAACAATCGAAAACAAATCCTCCTTATGCGCGGGCAAAACATAGGGCAGCCTATTTTATTGTGCTGTCATGGTGGACCTGGCATGGCACAAATCGGATTTATTCGCCATTTTCAAAAAGAATTGGAGAAACATTTTATCGTTATTAATTGGGACCAACGCGGGGCAGGCAAATCCTTTTCAATGAAAGATTTCGGAGCAAATTTTACAATCGAACAATTCGTTTCCGATGCAAAAGAAGTGATTCAATATGTACTGAAAAAGTTCAACAAACAAAAACTTTTTCTCGCTGGTCATTCTTGGGGAAGCATTATTGGGCTTAACATAGCACATCAATATCCACAGTATATCGAGGCCTACATCGGTATTGGGCAAATTGTACATATGAAACAAAACGAAGAATTACTATATCAACATTTAATTCGTTCTGCCAAAAAGCATGATCATAAAAAAGCATTAGCTTCTCTTTTAAAATTAGGTAAACCACCATTTTTAGATACGAGACGTCTCATTATTCAAAGAAAGTGGCTTGGCACATTCGGAGGAGCAATCCAAAACGGATCTTCCTTTTCTTTCATACGAAAAGGTTTCTTTTCTCCTGAATATACGCTATTAGATTGGTTCAAGTTTCTCGCAGGAAACTTAAAATCTGGTGTTTTATGGGAAGAAATGCTGACAATTGATTTCTTTTCGTCCATTTCAAGTTTATCTATTCCTGTTTACTTTTGTTCTGGCCGCTATGATTATCAAACTCCTTATGCACTCGTTCAGGAATATTGTGATGTTATGGAAGCACCTATAAAAAAGATGATTTGGTTTCCAAATTCAGCACATTCTCCTGATTTAGAAGAACCGGATTTATTTGCTAATTCTTTACAATCAATTAAACAAGAGCTAACTTTTCAGCATTAGTAACAAAGGGCTCTTTTACATTTCATAAAAAACATTTTATAATAATATGTCGCAACTATGTATAAATCTAGCAAAGTGCTTCATATTTACTTGCCTTAACAGAATAAAAAATTTAGGGAGATTACATTTATTATGAATGCTGTACTCGTCGCAGTAGCAGTTATGCTATTGCTTAGTTTGTTACGTGTCCAGGTCATTGTCGCCATCATTGTTGGAGCTTTAATAGGCGGAATTATCGGCGGACTCGGTATTTCAGAAACTATTAACACTTTTACCACTGGTCTTGGAAACAGTGCTCCAATCGCTTTAAGTTATGCAATGCTTGGCGGTTTCGCTATTTCCCTTTCCAAAACAGGACTTCCAGATGCCATGATTCAAACGGCATTAAAATGGATTGGCAATGAACAAGACACAAAAAAACAAGTTTATTCAAAAATACTTATTTTATTTATCATTTTAACGATGGCTTGTTTCTCACAAAATATTATTCCTGTTCATATCGCTTTCATCCCCATCTTAATTCCAGCACTTTTAAAAGTATTAAACGAGCTGAAAGTAGATAGAAGGCTTGTTACATGTATTATTACATTCGGATTAATTACTCCTTATATGTGGATTCCTGCAGGATTCGGAAAAATTTATCATGACGTATTGCAAACAAATGCCACGCAAAGTGGTCTTACATTTGACGTTACGCTTATTCCAAAAGCGATGACTATTCCAGCAATCGGTATGATTATCGGATTATGTGTCGCGGTATTTATTACGTACCGAAAACCTCGTACGTATGAAACTGAACAAGTTCATACTACCGAAAATGAAATCGTTCCCTATACAAAACGAAGCATTACTTTCGGATTAGTATCTATCTTAGCTACATTGACTGTTCAATTAGCAACAGAATCAATGATTTTCGGTGCTCTAGCGGGGATTATCGTTTTATCAGTTAGTGGTAGTCTACCTCTTAAAGAAGCAGATGCAATTTTAACAAGCGGAATGCGTATGATGTCCTTTATCGGATTTGTTATGATTTCTGCCGCTGGGTTCGGTGCTGTCCTTCGAAAAACAGGACATGTTGAATCCCTTGTACAAACGAGTGCACATATGATTGGGAATAACAAACCACTCGCTGCATTTCTTATGCTCGTTATTGGACTTCTCGTTACGATGGGAATTGGTTCATCCTTTTCAACCATCCCTATTTTAACAACAATTTTTGTACCTCTTTGCATTCAACTTGGATTTAGTCCAATGGCTACAATTGCAATTATCGGTACAGCCGGAGCGCTAGGCGATGCAGGATCTCCAGCATCAGATAGTACACTTGGACCAACATCCGGTTTAAATGCTGATGGTCAACACCATCATATATGGGATACATGTGTACCAACTTTTCTGCATTATAATATACCGTTACTTATATTTGGCTTTATTGCCGCAATTACATTATAAAAGGTGCGTTTTATACGCACCTTTTACTTTTTTATTTTTCCTTTTAATTGTTGCAAAGCTATTTTCCCATTTTCCTCGACACAACTTTCAATTTTCATGAGTGATGGGCCTATCCATTCACTGTCTATGCTCCCGTTCAGTCCAATAATTTTCAATTTATTCGGTATACAGATATTTAAATTTTTCGCTGCTCGAATTAACTCAAAAGTAATCTTATCACTTGAAGTTACAATTCCATCTATATACGGATTGTTTTGCAATAATGTAATAAACTGTTTATTCGTATACCCTTGTACACATTCTTCTCGATAAGAGACTCCTTCCTCCCAAACAGCATCTAAAAATCCTGATATGTGCTCTTCCATTTCTTCACTATCTTCTCCCTCACCGAAATAAGCAAGGAAGTGACAGCCTTTCTCTTTTAATAAAGAAACCGCTCTTTGTCCACTTTCATAATAATTTGTATGTGATTTTTTTTCATCAACCACAACAAACGGAAGTGGAATTTCTCCTATACTTTTAAAAACGGCTCTTGTCAAAATAACACCTGCAACATTATTTTCCTTCAACATATGTATGTATCTATCTTTATTCTCTATATTACAAACAATGATTTGATATCCTTCGTTATATGCTATTTCCTCAATACAATGTAGCAAAGTGATGTTTGATGGGTCATATAAATTATCTACAAGTAATGCAATTATCGTTGAATCTTGTTTAAACAATGGCTTCGCTGTAACATTTGGCCTATAACGTAATTCCTCAATTGCTTCCTTTACTTGTTTTACTGTGTCCTCATGAACGTATCCTTTTTCATTCATAACTCGTGAAACGGTTGCGACTGAAACACCTGCTAATTTTGCAACATCACGTATAGTTGCCACATCGTCACCCCTTAATATGGTAATAGATTACAATTTTACGGTAACCTATATTCTACTATTCGTCAAGGTTAATAACTTATATTTCTGAAAATTGTTACATCATTTCGTTAAACGACACTCTAATTGAATTTCATGCAAAATTGAGATACCGTCATATCCAATACGTGGAATTTCTTTCTTTATCTTTCGTGCTTCTTCCACTGCGTTCACATATAAATGAGTCATCACAAAATTACGTTTTTGGTAAAAACGTAACGCATTCATATTATCATTTGTTGTAATAAGCCAAACCTGCCTGCACCGTTCTTCTTCTGCAACTTGTAATACACAATCTACAAGCTTCGTCCCTATTCCTTTTCTTTCTTCTAAGCTATCTAACGATACAATTTCACACATATTTCCGTTCACTTCATATGTTATAATTCCGATTATTCTGTCATCTGAGAGCGCAACAAATCCTGGCAACTCTTCTAACCGATACCCCTTACCACGCGAAACCATCAATGAACTTCCCCAGTTCGCACACATGAACATTCGGATTGTTTCTTTCATCTCTGGTGTAATTTTTTGTATATGCAGCATTTCCTATTCCTCCCCTTTTCTATCATTGTGATACAATGTAAGTGTATCACATGTAACGGTATTTGGAGGATGAGGTAAAGTATGAAACGTTTTTTTGCAGCATTGTTTACTATACTAGGTGCGATAACTGCCCTTGGGATTTTCTTTACAAATAAAGTGATGTACTTAAAGAAAAAAACAGAGGAAGAAGTACTCGAAAGAGAAACGAAAAAACATTTTCGTATAGAGGATTTTGATGCTCTTCATAAAGAAGAAATTCATATCCCTTCGCAATTCGGATATGATCTTCACGGGTATTACATTCCTGCTGGTCATTCCAATAAGTTTATGGTTTTTTGTCACGGCGTAACTGTAAATAAAATGAACTCTGTAAAATATGCAAACTTATTTTTAAACAGAGGATATAATGTCGTTATTTATGATCATCGTCGTCATGGTAGAACTGGTGGAAAAACAACAAGCTATGGATATTATGAAAAACATGATTTAAAATCTGTAGTTGACTGGCTAAAAAGTCGTTTTGGCACAAATATAACCCTTGGTATTCATGGTGAATCGATGGGAGCTGCAACACTTCTTCAATACGCAGGGCTTGTAGAAGATGGGGCTGATTTTTATATTGCGGATTGTCCTTTCTCTGATTTTTACGGGCAATTGCAGCACCGTTTAAAAGTGGAATTCCATTTACCAAAATGGCCTTTATTACCTTTAGCAAACGCATTTTTAAAAGTTCGCGACGGTTATACAATTCGTGAAGTGTCACCAATCGACTGTATAAAAAACATTAACAATCCCGTTCTCTTTATTCATAGTAAAGATGACGATTATATTTTAGCTGATATGACAAAAGCGTTATATGAGGCAAAAGAGAATAAGAAACAACTTTATATTGCAGAACACGGTGCACATGCTTGCTCTTATAACGAAAATAAAGAAGAGTATGAAGCAGCCGTCGATCAATTTTTAAACACATATGTGAAAGAAACAAAAAACAGGCTTGCATAAGCCTGTTTTTTTATTGCGCTAAAACGTCTGTAACTTGTTCCATATTTTCAGAAATCCATTGCATTGCATCATCTAACGTTGGAAATTCTGTCGTTTGAAATGTTACTTCATCTTGAAGTAACCAAACATCCTTCGATTCTTGTCCTACACCTGCAATGGACCAATGTAACAAACTATATGGATGATTATCATTCAAAAATGATGCCCACGTGCGCTCATCTGCAATATTTCGTAATGTACGTAATTGTTTATCCATCTTTCGTCACCTTACTCTAGTCAGTTATAAAAAACATTATAACACTCTCTTCTCTTTCGAACAAAGTGCTCTTTTTGCCTCGCTATTTGCGGGCAGTAAAAATCCTACCTCAAAATTCAGCTGAAACAAAGACGTTAGGTGTGAGATTAACTGCCCCTAAAAGCCCGATTGGTTCAACTAATAATCAGTGGGGGATGCCTCCCCCACTGATTAAAGTTTCACTTTATATTGTCAAGTACTTCTCTTGATTATATGATGGAATTAAGCGTTTGGGAAGGAGGGATAGTGTTGGCAAAAGTACAAATTAAAGTAAATGACAATGGCTCTTTTCGCGTTACAGGGGACGTGGAATTAGTCGACTCACAGGGGAATGTATTCCCAGCAAAACCGGCATTTTCTTTATGCCGTTGTGGTTTATCAAAAAATATGCCTTATTGCGATGCTTCGCATAAAGGTAAATTTGAGTCTGTTGTTAGAGCACCAGAGGCAGAATAATTTTACATGTGACATGCACATTTTTTTGTGCATGTTTTTTCTTTTTATCAACTCCGCTATATCCCTTCTCCTTACAACATTTCTAATACTTTTGTCTCCATTCCAGCCTACATATATTTTCACACAATTCTTCACATTCGAATACTTTTTACTAGCCTTTTATTTTTTTTGTGCTATAATTTGACCAAACAGCATCCTTCGGGGTCGGGTGAAATTCCCAACCGGCGGTGATGAAGCGAAAGCTTCTAAGTCCGTGACCCGTTTTCAACTCGAAAACGGTGGATCTAGTGAAACTCTAGGGCCGACAGTATAGTCTGGATGGGAGAAGGATATGTTTCTAGTTTTTTATATAGTGAATACACTTTTATTTCAGTATGCATATTTTTAAAGATTCATTTTGATTCTTTATATATGTTTAGTTTTCTATACTCATTTTTTATACTGAAATAAAAAGAGACAACTAGCGTTTAAAAAATCCGATATTTTGCTAGGTTTTTTCCTTATGCAGAAATATCGATTATCGTTAGGTTTCTTTCCTATGTTTTCGTATTCGAACTATATTTCTAGAAATCACGTCTCCCAAACCCCAAGGATATTAAATCCTTGGGGTTTTTTGATTTTTTTAGGAGAGGTGAAGAAAATGACAGATCAAGAATATATGAGGATTGCCCTGCAGTTAGCAGAAGGAACATCAGGACAAACAAGTCCAAATCCTATGGTTGGTGCTGTTGTTGTAAAAGATGGAAACATCGTCGGTATGGGGGCTCATTTACGTGCTGGTAAAGAACACGCAGAAGTTCATGCCCTTCAAATGGCTGGTCAGAACGCCAAAGGCGCTACCGTTTATGTAACACTGGAACCGTGTAGCCATTTTGGAAAAACACCACCTTGCTGTGAATTGCTCATCGAAAAGGGAGTTAAGCGCGTTGTAATTGCTACCCTTGATTGTAACCCGCTCGTTTCTGGTAATGGAAAAAGGAGATTAGAAGAAGCTGGAATCGAAGTAACTACCGGTGTCCTTGAAGCAGAAGCAGTTTTATTAAATCGCTACTTTTTTCACTACATGAAAACGAAACGCCCATTTGTAACAATAAAAACAGCGATGAGCTTAGATGGAAAAACAGCAACTGTAACTGGTGACAGTAAATGGATTACAGGTGAAGAAGCACGAGCTGATGTTCATCAATATCGCCATACACACGATGCAATTCTTGTTGGAGTGAATACAGTTATAGCTGATAATCCGCATTTAACAACAAGAATTCCTAATGGGGGTAAAAATCCAATACGCGTTATTTTAGATACTCATTTAAAAACGCCACCATCTTCTCATGTCATAACAGATTGTTTAGCACCGACATGGATTATGGTTGGTAAGGATGTAAATAAAGAGAAAATAGCTTCTTATGAATCTGAAAATATATTTATATTCCAAATGAAGACGAAACAAATTGAAATTCAAGATATTTTAGACCTACTCGGTGAAAAACAAATCCTATCTCTTTTCGTTGAGGGTGGTCAAACGGTTCATGCAAGCTTCTTACAAACAAATAATTTCAATGAAATTGTAACTTATATAAGTCCAAAATTAATTGGTGGGAAAGATGCCCCTACTTTATTTGGCGGAAATGGTTTTTCAAAATTACAAGATGCGCTTTCCTTAAAAATTCAAGAGATGAAACAAATTGGCGATGATATAAAAATCGTTGCGAATGCCCGAAACGAGGTGACGAAATGTTTACAGGAATTGTAGAAGAATTAGGAACGATAACAAATATGCAACAAAGCGGGGAAGCAATGAAGTTAACGATACATGCAAATGAAATTTTATCAGATGTTCATTTAGGCGATAGTATAGCGGTTAACGGTATTTGCTTAACTGTAACGAGCTTTACACCTACTTCATTTACAGTTGATGCAATGCCCGAAACGATGAAATCAACATCACTTCGCCTGCTCAAATCACACTCTAAAGTAAATTTAGAACGAGCAATGGCTGCAAATGGACGATTCGGTGGACATTTCGTTTCAGGACATATTGATGGCATCGGGACGATATTAAACAAAAAACAACACTATAATGCCATCTATTACAAAATAGCTATTTCGGATGAACTGCTACGCTATTGTTTGCATAAAGGATCCATTGCTGTTGATGGAACGAGTTTGACAATATTTGATATAGACGAATCTTCCATTACAATCTCACTCATCCCGCACACAGTAAGCGAATCTGTTATCGGAGAAAAGAATGCCGGTGATATCGTAAACATTGAGTGTGACATGATTGGTAAATATATCGAACGCTTTATTACTAAGCCTGTAAAACGAAAAGGTTCAATGACCGAAAACTTTTTACAAGAAAACGGATTTCTATAAGGGGGAAGCATTATGTTTCATCGTATTGAAGAAGCTCTAGAAGATTTAAAACAAGGAAAAGTCGTTATCGTATGTGATGATGAAAACCGTGAAAACGAAGGCGATTTTATCGCTTTAGCAGAGTATATTACGCCAGAAACGATTAATTTTATGATTACACATGGACGCGGTCTCGTTTGTGTACCGATTACGGAAGGGTACGCAGAACGCCTACAACTAGAACCAATGGTATCTCATAATACAGATTCGCATCATACTGCATTTACAGTGAGCATTGACCATGTTTCTACCACAACAGGGATTAGCGCTCACGAACGTGCAACTACGATACAAGAATTGTTAAACCCTGCATCAAAAGGCGCTGATTTTAATCGACCTGGACATATCTTTCCATTAATCGCGAAAGAAGGCGGTGTCCTGCGTCGTGCTGGTCATACAGAAGCTGCTGTCGATTTAGCACAGCTTTGCGGAGCAGAACCAGCTGGAGTCATTTGCGAGATTATCAATGAGGACGGTACGATGGCACGCGTCCCTGATTTACTACAGTGTGCAAAACAATTTGATATAAAAATGATTACAATAGAAGATTTAATCGCTTATCGCCGCCACCATGAAACACTTGTGACGAGAGAAGTGGAAATTACATTACCTACAGATTTCGGTACTTTTCAAGCAATTGGCTATTCTAACTCATTAGATACGAAAGAACATATCGCACTCGTAAAAGGTGATATTTCAACAGGTGAGCCTGTACTTGTACGCGTTCATTCAGAGTGCTTAACAGGAGATGTATTTGGCTCGTGCCGCTGTGATTGCGGACCACAACTCCATGCTGCACTTGCTCAAATTGAGCGTGAAGGAAAAGGCGTTCTTCTTTATATGAGACAAGAAGGACGAGGCATTGGCCTTCTTAATAAGCTTCGCGCTTATAAGTTACAAGAAGAAGGCTTCGATACTGTAGAAGCAAACGAAAAACTTGGGTTCCCCGCTGACCTTCGTGATTACGGTATCGGCGCTCAAATATTAAAAGATTTAGGTTTACAACATTTACGATTATTAACGAATAATCCAAGAAAAATTGCTGGCTTACAAGGTTATGATTTAAAAGTTACGGAGCGCGTACCGTTGCAAATGCCAACAAAAGAAGAGAATAAAACGTATTTACAAACGAAAGTAAACAAATTAGGACATTTATTAAACTTATAATCAAAGGAGAGATTTATTATGGTATTCGAAGGTCATTTAGTTGGTACAGGATTAAAAGTTGGGGTTGTTGTTGGACGTTTTAATGAATTTATTACAAGTAAGTTACTAGGCGGAGCTTTAGATGGATTAAAGCGTCACGGTGTAGAAGAAAACGATATTGATGTTGCTTGGGTTCCTGGCGCATTCGAAATTCCTTTAATCGCTAAAAAGATGGCGAATAGTGGAAAATATGATGCTGTTATTACGTTAGGCACTGTAATTCGTGGTGCTACAACACATTACGATTATGTTTGTAATGAAGTAGCAAAAGGTGTTGCATCTTTATCACTTCAAACAGACATTCCAGTTATTTTCGGTGTATTAACGACAGAAACGATTGAGCAAGCGATTGAACGCGCGGGCACGAAAGCTGGTAATAAAGGCTATGAATCTGCAGTTGCTGCCATTGAAATGGCTCACTTATCAAAACAATGGGCATAAAAAAATAAAAAGAGGCTGCGGCCTCTTTTTATTTTTTTACTTTTTTCCGTACATCTTTTATTAATTCATTCATTGTTTTTCCTTCTGTTTGTATATGAAGCGTTTGTGCTGTTCTCCATACATTCTCTCTTTTCTTCGCTTCTTCTATAATAGTAATTTCTTTTCGTACTTCCTTTAAATCTTTCCCTTCTGTTTTCAATCCAAAATGTTCAGCTTTCGTTCGAAAATGTTGTTCAATTCGTTGTTGCATCTCTTTTTGTTCAGGATTTTCAGCGGCCTTAACTGGATCAGCACTTATTGCTTTTAGTAAAATGAGACAAGTCATAATCGCTAATATATATTTGTGCATGTAAAATCCTCCAACCCAATATAAATTACATATTTACTATGTACAATTAGGGCTTGGAAAATTCGTCCGTAAAAATTATATTTCTCACTCAAAACCCATTCATATCAAGTGTTAACAGCTTTTTATTACATTTTATTTACAAAAAAAGCAAACTCTTTTACAAGTTTGCTTTTTCCTCTATCTTATAACGCACATTCTTCAATCTCAAATCCTAAATCTTCAATCATACCCCAGTCTGCAGTCGGTTCTTGTCCAGCTGTCGTTAAGTAATCCCCAACAAAAATAGAGTTTGCTGCAAATAAACCGATTGGCTGTACAGCACGTAAATTGATTTCACGTCCTCCTGAAATACGAATTTCTTTCGTTGGGTTTACAAAACGCATCATCGCCAGCACTTTTAAACATTCTACTGGTGTTAACTCTTTTTGTCCTTCAAGCGGCGTACCCTTTACAGCAACAAGGAAATTACATGGGATTGAATCTGCATCTATACGTTGTAATTCAAATGCAATTTCAGCACGCTCTTCTATTGTCTCCCCCATCCCAAAAATCGCCCCAGAGCATGGTGAAATACCCGCTTGTTTCGCTTTTTGAACTGTATCAACACGGTCGTCATACGTATGCGTTGAACAAATACTTTCGTAATTATTTGCATGTGTATTTAAGTTGTGGTTATAACGATGTACGCCTGCTTCCGCTAAACGTCCTGCTTGATCTTCATTTAAGAAACCTAAACAACAACAAATCTTCAAATCTGTCGTTTCACGAATCTCCTTAACTGCTCCAATTACATGATTCACCTCTTTATCCGTCGGACGACGACCAGATGCTACAATACAATATGTACCCGCTTTACGGCGAATCGCTTCATGTGCTCCTTCTACAATCTTTTCCTGCGTTAACCATGCATATTTATCAATCGGTGCCTCTGAAATAATAGACTGAGAACAATATCCACAATCTTCAGGACATAATCCAGACTTCGTATTAATAATCATATTCAATTTTACTTTCTTACCAAAGTGATGATGGCGAATGATGTAAGCTGCATTCATAATTTCTAAAATCTCTGTATCGTCAGCCTCCAATATCGCTATTGCATCTTCTTTCGTAATCATTTTCTCTTCTACTACGTCGTATGCAAGTTTGTTCCAATCCCTTTTTGTTTGTACTTGTTTCATTTCATCTCTTCCCCTCTTTTGTTATATGCACAAATAAAGCATGATACGTTGCCATTATCCCTTCATTTCCCGTGAAGTCTCTTTCGTATATGCGAAGCATCGCACGAAAGAGTGAGGGACTTTGACAATATGATTCTTCATTACTATTGGTCGCTCCTACTTTTCGAATAGAATGCAGAAACTCCTTAACTTCTGTAAAACTCTCTATGTAACATGTTTCAGAAACATGCACATCCCCTGTTTCTATCTCACATATATGGTGCAACTGATTTTTCGAATAAAAACGTTGTCCAATCGATGTTTCGTTTTGTATATTTTTTTCTTCTTTCGCCCGCTGGAACGAAGCATGCAACTCTTGAAATGTTTCATGTCCAAACGTTGAAAAAAGTAATATCCCATCTATAGACAAATGATGAAATAAATTTCTTATCACTTGTTTTAAATCATTTAGCCATTGAAATGTTGCATTTGAAATAATGACATCATATGTTTCTTCTAGTCGTAACCTTTCTATATCCTCACAGTAAAACGTTACATTTTTCACATTTTGTCTAGTTTTCGCAACTGAAATCATACTTTCAGCAAAATCAATGGCTGTAATATGTGCTTTCGGAAATAACTCTGATATTCTTTCTGTTACATAACCTGTCCCGCATCCAAGTTCTAAAATACGTATCGATGAATTTGCACTATATCGCCGATTCAATTTAGAAAGTAATGAATGTGCCATCTTTTTTTGTACATTTGCATATTGATCGTAGGATACAGCTGCCACGTTAAACCGTTTTTGTAGTAACGTTTTATTGATCATGTCGTATCCCCTCTATAAATTGAATTATCTCATTTGCGCAATATTCGAAATTCGTTACGCATAATGCGTGTCCAGCCTCACTTACTACCTTGAGCATGGCAGTCTCATTCTCAACCATACTACGCGCTGCAGACAATGGACATATTACATCCTTCTCCCCATGAATAAGTAGTATAGGTACTTTCACTTCTTTCAGTTCTTCTCTCATATCTGTTTCTATTAAATAATCCAAACCTAATTGTAAAGACTGGATAGAATCACCTTTAAAATGTTTTACGATGTCTTCAAAACTTTTATTCTCTTTCAGCTCATCTTTCGTAAACATATTTTCATAAAACCGCTTGAGCGTATCTTCTTTCTTTCTAGTCAAATTCTTTTTCAGCCGTTCCACATGCAAAGCATTCCATCCACTTGTATAGTCGCTCGTATTTGTAAATTTGGCAGTACCACCAATTAGTACAATACCTTTTGCCTTAATCTTTTTATGAGCTTGAACTGCCGCTAACGCTCCTAGTGACCATCCAACTAAAATTATATTTTCATCCTTTGCTACATCTATTATTCGCCCCGCAAATTCACTTTGTTCTTTCACGTTACGCCAATCAATGCATTGAACAGGATATTCTTTAAAATGCGGAAGTACTAAATCCCAAATATTTTCTTCCATTCCCCATCCAGGGATAAAAATAATCTTCAGCTCTTTCATACGAAAAGCTCCTCTTCTTTCGCAATGTGAATAATTCGGTCAATAGCCCATTTCAAATCAGCTATTGTATGTTGCGATGTAACTGCAAAGCGAATTCGAGAACTATTGACTGGTACAGTTGGCGGACGAATTGCAATAGCTGCAATACCTGCCTCTTGTAACCTTTTACTAAACCGTAAAGCTGTTTCATTTGAACCGACCACAATGGGTACAATATGAGTTGAGCTATTCCCAATATCAAAACCAGCTTCTCGTAAATGGTTTCTGAAATAAGCTCCATTCTCTATAAGTCTCTCTCTTCTTTCATTATCTTCTTTCACAATTTCAATTGCTTTTTGTACCGCTCCTAAAGTCCCTGGTGGTAAAGCAGTAGTAAAAATAAAGCTTCTCATCATATTTTGTAAATACTCTATATAAATTGCATCACCTGTCAAATACGCACCATAACACCCTAAAGCCTTGCTAAACGTCCCCATATGTATATCAATTTTTTGAGCAAGATCTTTTTCTATATGAGATAATCCAGCTCCGCCGATTCCATATATTCCACTCGCATGCGCTTCATCAACTATAATGATTGCCCCGTATTTCTCTTTTAACTGCACTAACTCCCTCAAATACGCAGTATCACCATCCATACTAAAAACAGTATCAGTTACAATTAATTTCCGCTTTTCAGGAGATGCTGTTTTCAACAGCTTCTCTAAATGCTCCAAATCATTATGCCGATACCTTTTATGTTCTGCCCCGCTTAATATAATTCCATCAACAATGCTTGCGTGATTTAATTTATCACTAAATACAATATCGTGACGACAGGCTAAAGAAGATATTGCCCCTACATTTGCTGTATACCCACTATTTACGATTAATGCTCTTTCAGTACCTTTCCAGTTGCATACACTTCTCTCCACATCTTCATACAATGGATAATTTCCTACAACGAGACGAGAGGCAGTCGAACCAGTTCCATATTTTTTTGTACACACAATAGCAGCCTCTTTTAACCTCGCATCTCCAGCTAACCCTAAATAATTATTTGACGCTAAATTTAGCATCTTTTTCTCATCTCGAATAAGCCATGTCTCTTCTGCTTGTTCTGTTACGTACAAATTACGATACTGCCCTTGCTCATGTAATTGTTGTAATTTAGATTGAAGATGTGCGTGCCACGTTTGATTCATTTTGAATGAACTCCTCTAATTTTGAAATCATTATATATTCTTTAGCAGATTCCAATACTTCTTCTTTTGTAAAGTTACCTGCAAAGAATGGTAATAAACCTAAAACTGGTACCCCGCTCAGCTCTTCAATCATTTCTTTATTTTCTTGCACTCTTTCCATTTCACATTCTTTGCAACCAGATAAAATGACACCTGCTACCTTTAAGCCATGTGCCTTTGCATAAGCAATCGTTAAAACTGTATGATTTACCGTTCCTAATGTAGGACGTGCTACTATAATAAGAGGAAGCTGTAATTCTTTTGCGAAATCAATTACTAAAGCGTCTTCTGTATATGGAACAGCTAGTCCACCTGCTCCTTCTACAAATAGACTATTAAACTCTTTCAATCGTTCATTATAGTGATCAATAATGTCTTTTAAACGTACTACTCTTCCAGCTCTTTTCATGGCAAGTCTCGGAGCAAGCGGTTCTTCAATAGAATAAGGACAAATTTCATTTTCTTTTGTCGATACACCCGATAATGCTTTTAACCTTGCTGCATCTCCCTCTGGATTTGATGCAACATGTCCACTTTGCAACGGTTTATATACCCCTACGTTATATCCTAATTCTCTAAATACACCTGCTAATGCACCTGCAACTACAGTTTTCCCCACTTCAGTATCCGTTGCTGTTATGAAAAAACCGCCCATTACTCTCCCTCCGTAACATCCGAGATTGCTTTATATAAAATACGTAACATCTCATCAATCTCATCAATTGTAGAAGCAAGAGGAGGCATAAACACAATCGTGTTGCCGAGCGGCCGCAAAATCATGCCCAGCTCTCTTGAGCGTTTACATACTTGAACACCGACTCTCTCTGTCCATTCAAACGCTTCTTTCGTTTCCTTATTCTTCACAAGTTCAATTCCAACCATCAACCCGCACTGACGAATATCCCCTACATGTTTATATGTAAAGAGTGCTTCTAATTGCGTCGCCACATATTCTGTTTTACGTGCTACTTCTTCTATTAAATTTGTTTTTTCGTATAGTTCTAGATTCGCAATTGCTACCGCACACCCTAACGGATTCCCTGTATAACTATGACCATGGAAAAATGTTTTTTGTTCTTCATAGTCTCCTAAAAAGGCATTATAAATTTCATCTGTCGTTACGGTAATTGCAACTGGTAAATATCCACCTGTTAAACCTTTTCCGGCTGTTAAAATATCCGGCGTTACATTTTCATGTTCACATGCAAACATTTTCCCGGTACGCCCAAACCCAGTCGCTACCTCATCTGTAATAAATAAAACGTTATATTTTGTACATAAATTACGTAGTCCTCTTAAGTATCCTTTTGGCATTGTAATCATACCGCCAGCACCTTGCATTAAAGGTTCTACAATAATCGCTGCAATTTCTTCATGTTTATCTTTCAGCAGCTCTTCCATTTCTTCTAAATGTTTTTTTACAATTTCCTCCTTATTATTTCCGTAAGGAGAACGATATGTATATGGATAAGGCATTTTAATTGCCTCAAATAAAAGTGAACTATACACTTGGTGAAACAAGTCTATTGCTCCTACTGAAACAGCTCCAAGTGTATCACCGTGATACGCTTCTTTTAATGTAACAAATCTTTGTTTCTTCGGTTTTCCTTTATGCTGCCAATATTGAAATGCCATCTTAATTGCAATTTCAACAGCGCTAGAACCGGAGTCAGAATAGAATACTTTCTTCAAACCTTCTGGTACAACTTCGATTATTTTTTCTGCTAATAAAATAGATGGAACGTTAGCAAGTCCTAGCATAGTAGAATGAGCAATTTTATTTAATTGCTCACGAATTGCTTCATCTAGTTCCGGTACTTGATGTCCATGAACATTTAACCAAATAGACGAAACACCGTCCCAATATTCATTTCCATTTACATCGTATAGCTTTCTTCCCTCTCCGCGTTCAATAATGACAGGATCTTCTTCTAAATAATCCTTCATTTGTGTAAATGGGTGCCATACATAGGCTTTATTCTTTTCCGATAGCTCTTCATATGTATAAGACGATTTTTCAGTCGTATTACTATTAACAGTCACAATTGTCACCCCTAATGTCAACTTGTTTATAAATACAGTTAACATTAAATCCAAAAGACTGTCAATTATTTTTAAATCAAATGGTTCTTAAAAAAGAACAACTCATCATATGATAAGTTGCTCTATCTTCCGTGCTGTATCTTTCCAATTTCTAAAATAATCTCTTCATCTTTTTTTCCTTCTGTATCAATTCCAAGTTGTTTTGCATGTTCAATTAATAGATCGTGACGTTTTTCAAATCTTGCAGTATTTACTTCTTTCTTAACCTCTTCTTTTGTTTTCCCTTCAGTAGAAATCTCTAGTTTTTCAGCTACTTTTTCCATCGATTTCTTCTCTTCTATTTCTTTTACTTTCTTCACTTCTGACTGCTTTGTTCGACTTTGTTTTGACTGCTCTGATTCAGCTGCAAAAGCTGTATAAATTCCAGCACTTCCGCCAATGACTAGTAAGGTGGTAAAAAGAATTATTTTTTTCTTCACTCTTTCCTCCCCTTTCAAATTCATTATAACGCACATTTTCACAGTATGAAAATCTTTCTCCTTTATTTTCCTAAAAAAATTATTGAACATTTTTATTGACATGTAAGACGAATATATGATAAAAATTTAACTAACATCATATGAATCGGCGTTGATAGGATTTAGTAGTATTTCGATTTCTGATTTCAGAGAGCTGGTGGTCGGTGCGAACCAGTACAGAGCGAATTATGAATTACCCCCTGGAGCTTCTTTTGCGAAACGTAAGGAGTAGTGAAAGACGGTTATAGACCGTTATGTCTAAAGAGTGGTGAAACGAAACTGTTTCACAATTTAGGGTGGTACCGCGAATTTTTCGTCCCTGCATATATTGCAGGGGCGTTTTTTATTTTATTAACGCATATCATACGACCCTTTATTTTGTGATACATTCATTTCACAAGCTAGGGTGGTACCGCGATTTCTTCGTCCCTGCATAATTATATGCAGGGACGTTTTTTTATCCAATTATTTCCGCATCATATTGAGATATGGACAATTACCGGTAATTTGTCACAAAATTCTAAATTTTAGAAGGAAATAAACAATATTGGCGAATTTTATATAAAAAAGAGCTATTTTAGATTACTTAGGAGGGAAAAACAATGGTTTCAAAAATTGAATCTGTTCTTTTAACAATTTTTATCTTTTTCTGCATTGGCTTTAGTGTTATCAAATTAGAAGTTTCACCACACATCCCGATTTTATTCGGTATCGTTCTTTTATTAGCATTTGGATTTATGAAAAAAATCTCTTGGTCTACTATGGAAAAAGGAATGATAAGTAGTATTTCAGCTGGTATTCCATCTATTTTTATTTTCTTACTTGTAGGCGTATTAATTAGTGTTTGGATCGCTGCTGGAACAATTCCAACTTTAATGGTATACGGCTTCCAGCTTGTATCTCCAAAAATTTTCATTCCAACTGTTTTTGTTGTTTGTGCAATTGTTGGAACAAGTATCGGTAGTGCCTTTACAACTGCTGCAACTGTAGGACTTGCCTTTATGGGCATGGGTAGTGCTCTCGGATACGATCCGGCTCTAATCGCTGGTGCAATTATTTCTGGTGCATTCTTTGGAGATAAAATGTCTCCTTTATCTGATACAACAAACTTAGCTCCTGCTGTAACGGGTGTAGATTTATTTGAGCATATTCGTAACATGCTTTGGACAACAGTCCCTGCTTTCATTATTGCTTTTATCGCATTTTTCATTTTAGGAAGCGGTACTGGTGGAAACGTTGACTTCACAAACTTTATTAGCACATTAGAGAAAAATGCAACGATTTCTATCGTTACACTTATTCCAATTTTATTACTGTTCCTATTCGCATTTAAAAAAGTTCCAGCAGTTCCAACATTACTCGCAGGAATTGTGGTAGGAATTATTATTCTCTTTATTTTTAAACCTAGCACTTCTTTAGCTGATTTAATGAAAATTATGCAAGATGGCTACGTTTCTAAAACTGGCATTAAAGACATTGATAGCTTACTATCTCGCGGTGGTCTACAAAGTATGATGATGTCGATTGCCCTTATTTTCCTAGCTCTTTGTATGGGAGGTTTATTACAAGGAATGGGTATTATAGCGCAGCTGATGAATATCATCTCTAGCTTCGTAAAAAATAGCACACGCTTAATTATTTCTACTGCTTCAACTGCAATTGGTGTAAACTTCTTACTTGGTGAGCAGTACTTATCCATCGTTTTAACAGGACAAGCATTTGCTAAGAAATACGATGAAGTCGGTTTAGAACGTCGTAATTTATCACGCGTATTAGAAGATGCAGGTACAGTTATTAACCCGCTCGTACCATGGGGAGTAAGTGGTGTATTCTTAACAAACGTCCTTAGCGTTCCAACATTTGATTACCTGCCATACGCTATCTTCTGTTTAGCTTGTCCAGTCTTAACGATTATCGTCGGCTTTACTGGATTTGGTCTTTCATGGAAGAAAGAAAAAGCAGTAACAATTTCATAATATAATAAAAAGGATTACCTTAATCGGTAATCCTTTTTATATTTCTCGACTATCTATTTGCTTTTTTTCTTCTAAATAACAGAAGTAATCCCGCTCCAACAAATGCCAAACCTGCTCCAATTGTAGAAACAACACTTGTACCTGTTTTCGGTAAATCACGTTCTTCTTTATTTTCACTCACAGTTGTTGTTTCTTTTGCGTTTTGATTGTCAGTTGTAGTTTGTCCAGATCCTGTATTTTTACCTTCATCTGTTGGTGGTGTCGTTGGATTTCCTCCATTATTTCCTTCACCTGTTGGCGGTGTCGTTGGATTTCCTCCATTATTTCCTTCACCTGTTGGCGGTGTTGTTGGATTCTCTCCATTGTTTCCTTCACCTGTTGGCGGTGTTGTTGGATTCTCTCCACCAGTTTCCTTATCATCATTCTTCTTCGTTATATCAATTGCATATTTAGCAAATTCATTTTCAGATGGTCCAACGTACGATATTTTCCCATCTTTCTTTATATACTTTTGTGCATTTGGTGAAGAATCAAATGTTGTATTTAATTTATCTGCAACAATTGGTTTAAACGTCCAATTTTTATCTGCTGCTGGATCAATAACTGGTGTTTCTTGCATATACTTCACAATGATTTGACGTGTTTCATCTTGTGATTGATATACAACTTCCCCTTTACTTACACCTGGGAACGTTTGGCTACTTCCACGATAGTTATTTGTAGCGACGATAAACTCTTGATTGTCAGCTACTGGTTTACCTTCATATGTCATATTTATAATACGATTCGTATTTGCATTTACAACTTTTCCATCCTTATCGTATTTCGCCGGTTGTGTTACATCAATTTCGTATTTTAAGCCATCTAAAATATCGAAGTTATATGTAGGATAGCCTATATTTACTAACGGCTGTTCTTCTGTTTTCTTTGGATCTATTTGATTAAACTGACCTGCAGACATTTCAAGCCATTCTTTCACTTGTGCCCCATTTACTTTTACAGCATATAACGTATTTGGATATACATATAAATCTGCAACGTTTTTAATTGCTAACGTTCCAGCTGGAATATCCGTATAATATGTAGCACCGTTTCGTCCACCTGCTTTAAATGGTGCACCTGCAGATAAAACTGGAATTCCTTTATATTTGCTATACTGTCCATTTTCAGCAAATAACTTTTCTACATACCATTTTTGTGCATTTGTCACAAGTTGTACAGAAGGATCATCTTGTACTAATGAGAAATAACTATTAATTGGCGCTGTCGTTTTTCCTACAGCTGTATTCACATAATCAATTGTCGCTTGATGATCATCTTTAATTTCATTAACTAATTTTTCATCGGATTTTACTAGTGGGTTTCCTTTACTATCAGCAATTGGACGAAGTTGCGGCTTCGATTGCTCTTTTTGTACTTCCCATTTTCCGTTTACCTTTTTCAATTGCATATCAATAATACCTAAGTTACTTCCAAAGACACCAGGCATTACAACTGGAACACCATTAAATACATCTTTCATTTCAGTATGTGAATGTCCCATTAATACTGCATCTACACCAGGAACTTCTGTTAAATAATACGACGCGTTTTCCATGCCAACGTTGTATCCACTCTTATCAACGCCGGAATGCGCTAGTGCAACGATAACATCTGCACCTTCTGCCTTCATTTTTGGCACCATTTTCTTCGCTGTTTCAACTATATCTTTCGCTTTAACTTTTCCTTCTAAATTTGCTTTATCCCAGTTCATAACTTGAGGTGGAACAAATCCCATTACGCCAATTTTCACCTTTTGTTTTTGACCTAATTCATCTTCTACTTCTTTTTCAAAAACATGATATGGTTTAAAGTAATTTTGGTCGTTCTCTTCATTATTATCTTTATCATCTTTATAGACGTTCGAGTTAATAACCGGGAACTCTGTTTTACTAATTACTTTGTTTAAATAATCTAAACCGTAGTTAAATTCATGATTCCCAAGAGAGATGACGTCATACTTCATTAAATTCATTAAACGATATAATGGATGTGTATAGCTAGGATCCACAGGCTTCTTCGGATCATTTATTTTATTCGCTACATAATCTCCAAGCGGTGTCCCTTGTAATGCATCCCCATCATCAAATAGGACAGAGTTCTTCGCTTCTTCACGTGCTTTATTAACAAGTGTTGCCGTTTGCACGAGACCTACTTTATTATCTGTTTTCGTTTGATAATAATCGTAATTCATTAAGTTAACGTGAATATCTGATGTTTCTAGAATTCGTAAGTTAACTGTACTCTCCCCAGCTTTCTCATCCGCATGAGCTGTTGTTGGCAATACTTGCGGCGCTATTACGCCAATAGCAAGAGTTGCTCCAGCTAGCATTTTTTTTGACTTTTTCACAAAAATCCCCCTTATACAATTACCAAAGAATAATGAAATGAATTTCTATCTGTCTCTAACCACATACCTTTTTTCTTCTAGTAGATACACGATTTTCATTTCACCCTGCGCTAACGAGTAGTCTCCTTAAACGATTAATTGATGAAGACTAGCAATTAACGGGAGATAAAGCTCCCACTATGTAGAATTTTACCTTATCTGACATTATCATATATAATGTCCTTTCATATCGTCAATATTTTTTGACATACTTCTACAAATTTTCTGTAAAGTTATTGTAAACTTTTCATAAACATATAATATGCCCTTACATTGCTAATACTGCTGAATATGATACAATTACCAATTACAAGGAGGATGAATTATGAAAAAAGTCATCTTAACAATTGTTTGTCTCCTCCTTCTAATCATTTCTTATTCTTATTTTGAAAAGAACGATGAGACAAAACAAAATGAACCCGAAGAAAAAACAGAAAAAACATCTACTCCAAGTTGGATTGATAAGCAAACAAACGATTCCTTTTATCATCTCGTACTAGGTGATTCGCTCGCCAAAGGATATGGATCAACACAAGGGGGATTTGCTGAATTAGCCTCTAGACAAATAGAAGCACAAATTCATAAACCAATTACTGTAGAAAACCTTGGGATAAACGGTCTTACAACAGATCGTCTCGCTAAAAAGGTTCAATCAGAAGATGTAAAGCAAAAAATTAGAGCAGCAAATATAATTACGATTAATATTGGGGGAAATAATTTATTTCGCTTAAATCGTGATGTCGGTGTTATAGATGGTATTAAAATGTTAAATAAAGAAAAAGCTCATTTTGAAGCGGATGTAAAAAATATTGTAAAGACAGTTCGAGATCAAAATCCGGATGCTTTACTCATTCTTTCTGAACTCTATAACCCGTTACAACTCGATGACTCCATCGCAAGTTATGCAGATATGTTTTTAGATGGCTGGAATGAATCCGTTTATTCCATTTCAAAAGCAAATCAACCATCTATCGTTTTACCAATTCGTAAATTAATATCGAATGATAAAAAAGAATTACTCTTTGACCAAGTACACCCAAATGATAAAGGCTATACGATTATTGCCGATTCATTTACAAAAAAAGTGTTAGCCTACAAATATTAAAGTTTCCATGAAACAATTCTATTTTTATAACATGTCTTTTTTGTTACAATGAGAGTGGAAGGGGGCCTTTATATGGAATCACGCGAGTGGGAACGTATTGTTGATCATCTTCTTTCGCTAGTGCCTCTTTTTTATCGCAAATTTATGCTTCCTGGAGAATTTTCTTCTCAAAGACATATGCCGCCATCACATACACAAGTATTACTGCTTCTGCATGAAAATGGCACATTAGCAGTTTCCGAAATCGGCAAGCGGCTAGCGATTTCAAGGCCTAACATGACACCTCTATTAAACAAACTGATTCAAGAAGAACTAATAGAGCGTCATTATAGCGAAAAAGATCGACGGGTCATTTTAATTTCCCTAACAAGTGAAGGGAAATTGTTAGTAAATCAGTATCAACAATTCATTTTAGACAAATTAAAAGAAAATTTCCAAACATTATCTGAGGAAGAGCGTGAGAAGCTCATCCATTCTCTTCAAACCATTCAAAATTTAATTTTGAAAACAAACGCATAAAGCTGCTTCTAAATAGAAGCAGCTTTATGATTCGTAATAATTACCATAGTATACATTTGAATACGGCCATGTCGTTAAATATGGTTTTTGATCTTGCGTAGGTTGTTGTGATGGTATTTGTGGTAATTGCTGTAATTGTTGTTGTCGATATAATTCGTATTGTCTATTCATATCATAAACCGGATGATAATTTACATATGGATATACTTGCGGTACGTAATAATAATACATTCATTCTCTCCCCCTTTTTCTTAAACATATTCAAAGGAGAAAATGAATGTGACACTCTTTATATTTGCATGAGTGGTTCTCTCACTCGTTTCTTTCTATTCTTCAGGCGTAACTTACGGTTCTTTTCATATAAATAATGCACAACGAAATATGAAACTACACCAAATACAACTCCTAAAAGGGTCATTCCAATTAATACATACACTTCACTCTGTAATAACCCCTTCAATATCGTAAAAATATGACTCGAAAACAAATCAGATATTGTAAATGGTTCATGATGTATTTTCTGTACATGAAATGGATAAATCATTTTCCCTAATGCATAAGCAAGTGGGAATAAAACTACTGGAAGAAACGAAATCTTCCCAATAATATTGCCAATAACCGCAGCAGGAAAAGATCCCCTTGCTAATCGAACAATCGGATAAAATATTACATATACGAGCGATGCCGTATAAATGACTAACATTTCTAAACCAAATCCTATAGCAAAACCTAACGATACTTTCTTCGCGCCTTCTGGCGACCGAAGTAACTTATAATATTGAAACTTTAATATTCTCCACATCCGCTGAAAAAACGAATATGTTTTCTTAGTTGTTTTCACTCTCATCATCTCTTTAACTATATTTTTATACCTAGTATGCCCTTACACACTCCGAAAAACAAATTTCAGTTTCTCTTTTATTATAGATGATATCAAAATGGTTAACTAAATATACATATGACATTTCAATATAAAAAAGTGCACCTCAAATTGTTATTTGTGTCTAACAATTTGAGGTGCACTTTAGTTGGGCGGCTTTTTTCTTATTCACTAATAGTTCCTCAATCACAAATTGACATATTTAGTGCATCAGCAAAATATTCATCTGTATCTATTTCTGACAAAAAGCTCCATCCATTATCAATAGCATTAACTGGTTGATCTTTAATACACCGTTTCACATTCCCTTTATATATGTAAAATATTCTTAGATATAATACTACTACCTAAGCCACTACTCTTTTTCAACTCATCACCTCCAGAGCTTTTTTCATATCTTCTGTTCCACGTTCTTCAATTAAATACCTTAATGAATATCTAGATTTATTTTCATCATTAATATTCGGTTGTTTTCCTAAACATTTTACAATTAAATCATTTCCTTCCTTTGTTCTTTTTTTAATACTTCTTGACATAAAGACCATATTGCAGAATTACCAATTTTTTTATCTTTTAAATTCAAATCTATCCCCATATCAACCAGCCTACAAGCTACTTCAACCGCACCTGGACAATTAATATTTGCTGCTAAATAGTGCAATTCATTACATTCATCAATAGAAATTATATTAACCTTTGCACCACTGTCCAGTAGAAAGTTTGCTATATCAAACTTTCTACTAATTAATGATTTTTCAAGTAAACTAATACCATTTTTATCAATTGAATTTACAATCTCTTCAATACAGTTCCCCTCAATTTTTAGCTTCTCTAAAAATAATTCAAGATTCCCGAATTTTATAATAGTCCCGTAATCAGAATTATTTACTTTCATATTAACACTCCTCAATAATAGTTAATAAATCATTTCTCCAAGGGTACTCTTTAGCATAATCCACACATGATTTTCCAAATTGATCTTTCAAATTATAGTTTGAACCCTTTTTAATAAGTAGTTTATACATGTCTTTATTGTCTTCTGTAGGCAATTTATTTATTGTAATAGCATACTTTAAAGGAATAGCATTATATTTATCCAAAGCATTTATATTAATTTTATTATCAATAAGTAGTCTTGTTATCTCTAATTCATATTCTATTGTTGGACGTAAAACACAAAAATAAAACATATGCAATGCATTCCTTTTATCTTTAGCTGTAGTGTAATTAATATCAATACCCTCTTCTAGTAAAAATTTTATAATTTTAAGTTTTTCACTAGAATTTTTATTATTAGTCATTGCCATGCACAATAAATTAATATCTAAATCACTATCAATTTGATTAATATCACCATCATAAATTTTTTTAAAGTCTTCAAAATCCCCTTCTCTAACTGCATCAAAAACATTTAATATTCTCATTCCATCATCTTCCTAAATATTCATATTTATGACTTCTATATACAGAGGGCTTTTCTATTCTAAAATTATCCAGACTAAACTGAAATTCTTTTAATTCTTTAAGAGTAATCTCACGATTTTTATATTTCTCAAACATATTCTTATAAGAATTTCCTTCTGTATGACCAATATCTACTTTATCTTTTCTTGCCTATCCAGGTTTCCAGTCAAGTACCTCACTAGTATTAGTGATCCCCTAAAATCCCATCTGGGTCTACCTGTTTATCAAAAACATCTTTTTCAAATTCATATTTCTTTTTACCAGATAACTGTGGTCTACCTTTTTGCCTTGTTTAAAAATATCATCAGCTACACTGGCTCCCTTACCAACATCACCCGTACCCTAATCTTAAAATAAAAAGCACTCATCGCCTATAGTAGGCAATCAAGTGCTTTAAACTTATATATTTTATAAATGTATAAATCTCTTTAAATTTGTAAGTTTTATAACTTTATAGTGAAAGTATGACACCTCTTATATGCTTTGGAATATAGTGCATTTTAACCTAGGAGCTTATACGAGTTCGTTAGTTTAATATACATTCCATGTGTTTATATTCATCACCCATTAAAATGTCATCTCGCCTAAGCTCGTACTTTATTTTCTATTCTATCATTGTACGTAATACTCCATGATGGTACAACCATCATGAGTCTCTACTTTTAAACCACTTATTGTTTTTCTTTTCCACTGCAATTATATTTTGCTTTGCATTCACCTGTTTATGCCCTTATATAAATTTAAGTTAAGCAACACGAACCTTATCTATTTTCTTCATCATACTCTAGGAATAAATCTTGTAAGTCACCATTAACAGGCTCACTATTATGATTAATAGTTAATTCAAACTCTACCTCTTTATCTTCAATCATTACTCCTTCATCTATTACACCTAAAACTGTTGATAAAGTGTCAACTTCTATTTGCTCAATTATTTTAAATAATACGTCTTTATTTTCATTAGAAAGTTCTGTATAAAATTTCAGTGCTTCCTTCCAATATGGATCAGTCACTTCATTAATATTCGTATTCAAAAATAGTTCACGATAAGCTGTTAAATTCTCCCGTATTACTGATTGATGTAAATGCTTAATAATATCTTGTTTATTCATGTCTTCTATTTCCTCCTTAATTCAGGGTATAATTTTTTATTCAATTCAATAAGTTTTTTAATTTGAGAGTTTGGAATATCTGGATAAACCCTTCTTAATTCCATAATATCCCTTGCTAATAATTGTCTTCCATTCTCAATCCCTTTTGAACTTCTTAATACTATTCCTTTTGGTCCTCTGATTGTATGTCCAACTTTTGGTACCAATATTGCTGGTGCAACTTTTGGATCATAATCCGCAATAAATTTTTTCATGATAGCTTTTTGTCCAATATGATGCGCATCTAAACCTGGTACACCTTTTATTTCATTATAGAGACCTACATCATATTTAGCAGCTTCACCCGTACCCTTAACTCCATTGACTTTCTCCACAGGTACTTTTTTAGCTTTATTCACAGCCTCAGTAGCCTTAGCAGTCATTTTAACTCCTTTGCCTACTTTAGCTATCTTTCCAAAGGGGGTAAGCCCTGCTACTGCCATTCCTCCTGCAAATAATCTATCCAAAGTAGATAGTTTTTCGCCAGTAGATGGATCAATACCATTCCAAGCACGACGAATATCATACTCACCACTTATTTCACCCACTATATCCCTAGCAAGTTTTTCACCATCAAAATCCTCTTTCCCTGATGATAGTGGTCCACACATCGCCCCTTCTTCCATTGTAACATCTTGATTATCTGTATTGCGGAATTTTTCAGCAATTCGTTTCAAATCTTCTTCTACTTTTACAAGTGAATGAATAGATGTAAAAGCTTTTGGTTTCGCATCATTGAACATTTGAATGAACTGTTGATTAGAGGCACCAATCCACTGAAAACACAACTGATCTATTTCATTACATAAATTATTATGTAGAGATTCTAATGCGATTCGGGTATTACTTGCACGATTCGCAACTTCTTCTAGCATTTCAGGTGTTACTTTAATTTGAACCATTTTTTCCTCCCTCTCCCAATTAAAATTATGAGATAAAAAGAAAAAATGTAAATATAGAAATTTCAGAACATATAAAAATCTTTATATAACATAAAAACTACTTAACAGCAAATAAAGCCTATGTGTATGTGAAGTAAAGGAAAGAACCTTCTTAGTGAACTGGACCCAAAAAGTTAGACAAAAAATTAACCAACTGTTTCTCTATTAGATGTCCCTTGTCTATCCATATAATTAAGCACTTTCATTTTATACTGAAGGGAATACCTTTTTTCATTTACCTTTTCTTCTAGTAAGAGTTTAGACATAAAAAAATACACCTCCAATTGTTATTCGTGTCTAACAACTGGAGATGTACATTATTTAGGAAAGCTCTTCTACATTTTTAAATAAACTTACTAATAATGCTTTTTGCGCATGCAATCGATTACCAGCTTGCTCAAAGACAATAGACTGTGGTCCATCTATAATCTCGCCTGTTACTTCTTCTTCACGATGGGCAGGTAAGCAGTGTAAGAAACGATATGTTTGCTTCGCATGCTTAACAAGTTTGTTATTGATTTGATATGGTTGAAATAAAGTATATTTCTCTTCTTCGCCCTCTTGCCCCATGCTCATCCAAACGTCAGTATAAATGAAATCTGCTTCATTCACCGCTAATTCAGGGTTATGCAAAATTTCAATTTCAGCTCCTGTTTCCTTGGCAATCGCTAACGCTTTTTTTACAATCTCTTCATTCGGTTCATACCCTACAGGCGTTGCAACAGTCATATGCATTCCGACTTTCGCACTCGCTAACAACAATGAATGACATACATTATTTCCGTCACCTATGTAAGCCAATTTTATTCCTTTAAATGTATTTGTTTCTTCATATATTGTCATTAGGTCTGCCAATGCTTGACAAGGATGATGATCATCCGTTAAACCGTTAATTACAGGTATGCTCGATTCTTTTGCAAGCTCTTCTACATCCGCATGTGAGAATGTACGTATCATGATCCCGTCAATATACTGCGATAATACTTTCGCAGTATCTGAAACGGTTTCTCCTCTTCCCATTTGCATCTCTTTCCCACTTAAAAACATACCATGTCCCCCGAGCTGTACCATTCCCGCTTCAAAAGATACACGAGTACGAGTTGAATGTTTATCAAAGATAAGCCCTAATATTTTGCCTTGTAATAAAGGCTCCTGCTTATTCTTTTTTAAATATATAGCGAACTCAATTAAAGAAATAATTTCTTCTTGCGTTAATTCTTCTAGTGTTAAAAGATCTTTCGTATTTAATTTCGGTACTTGTACAGTTGACATGAAATTTCCCCCTTATATGATCGATGCGTTTTTTGTACAAACTACTTTTTTTATCATATATACTGCCTGTTCTAACTCTTCATTCGTTACAATAAGTGGCGGTAATAGCCTTATAACATTAGGCCCTGCTTGTAATACGAGAAGTCCCTCTTTTTCTAGTTGTTCTATAAAACTTGTAACTTCATGCGTACATTCAATTCCAATCATAAGCCCCTTACCACGTATATTTTGAATACATTCGACATGTTGTAATTCCTCTTGCAACTTCTGTAATACATACTCGCCCTTTTCTTGTACTTCTTTTAAAAACGATGGTCTTTTGCTTACTTGCAATACTTCTTTCGCTGCAGCCATCGCAATATAATTTCCACCAAACGTTGAACCGTGTGATCCTGCAGTAAACGATGTTCCAAGTTCTTTCCGGCCAATCATCGCTCCGACAGGAATCCCGTTTCCAAGTGCCTTTGCGACGGTAACGATATCAGGTTTTATTCCCATTTGTTCGTAAGCAAATAATGTACCTGTTCTTCCGATCCCTGTTTGTACTTCATCTATAATAAATAAGGAACCTAACTTATTACATAATGCTTCAATCGCTTGCAAAAAAGATAGATCAGCAGGTATGACTCCTCCCTCTCCTTGAACAACTTCTACCATTACCGCCGCAACTTCTTCATTCATTACTTCCTCTAATGCTTTTATATCGTTAAAGGGGATATGTAAAAAAGACGGAAGGAGTGGACCAAATCCTTCTTTCACTTTATTTTGCCCCGTCGCACTCATCGTTCCGAATGTTCTACCGTGAAAAGATTGCAGACATGTTACGACGAGAGATTTTCCAGTATGCTTACGAGCTAGCTTCAAAGCTGCTTCATTCGCCTCTGCTCCGCTATTACAGAAAAACACATAATCTAATGCTATATTTTCTGTTAATAATGACGCGACTTCTTCTTGTAAACTGTTTGTAAATAGGTTAGATATATGCCATATATCATCAAGTTGTTCTTGTACAGCTTTCATAACTGTAGGGTGACTATGTCCCAAATTACATACGCCAATTCCTGACGTAAAATCTAAGTATTGTTTACTGTTATTATCAATAACTTTCGTTCCCTTTCCCTTTACAAACTCAACAGTTCTTCTCCCATATGTTTGAAAAAGATGAGTTGTCATACGATACTCACTCCTCTCGTTACCGTCGTTCCGATACATTCTCCTGTATCTTTAGTAAAATCTTTTGTACCATTTACGATACTTATCTTATGCACTCCCATTTTTAATGAAGCTAGTGCCGCCTGTACTTTCGGAATCATTCCGCCTGTAATAACTCCTTTTTCTATAAGAGTTGCAATTTCAGACTCATCTGTTTTCTTTACCAATTTCCCTTCATGTAATATCCCATCTACATCCGTAATAAAAATGAGTTCTTTTGCGGATAGTGCGGCCGCAATCCCAGCTGCAGCGGTATCCGCATTTATGTTATAAATCTCATTATCATGGATCCCGATTGGAGCGATAACAGGAATATAATTCATATTTATTAATCCTTTTAGTAAGGCTGTTTCTACATAGCTTACTTCTCCCACATATCCTATCTCCTCGCTGACAGGTTGAACTTGAAGTAATTTGCCGTCACACCCTGAACAACCTACCGCAAGTAAATTATGCCTTTGCAAATTCATTACAAACTTTTTATTCGTACTCCCGCATAGCACCATTTGAACAATATCCATAACTTCTTTTGGTGTCACCCGTAATCCATCTCTTTTTTCTACTTTGATATTACAATTTTTTAAGTTGGTATCAATTTCTGGACCACCACCATGGACAATCACTACCTTATACTTCTGCTGCAATTTCTTTATACAATCAAAAAACACATCATTTAATTGCTCCAACATACTACCGCCGCATTTCACTACAATATAATCGCTCATCTTCCCTCTCCTTATGTACGATAACAAGCGTTTATTTTCACATATTCATAGCTTAAGTCACAGCCCCAAGCTGATCCTGCTTCTTCTCCTAAATGTAAATACACATCAATCATAATTTCATGTTCTTGTAATCTCTTTTTCATTTCCTCTTCAGAAAACATTTGAGGTTCACTATTTTTTAGCACAACGATAGATTGAAGAGTAATATCAATTGTATTTGGATTAATCACTACTTCACTTTGTCCAATGCCGCTAATAATTCGCCCCCAATTTGGATCTTCACCGTGTATTGCTGTTTTCACAAGACTTGAACCGACTATTTGCTTTGCAATTTTCTTTGCCTCTTCACTCGCTTTCGCTCCTAGCACATTTACTTCTATTAACTTCGTAGCACCTTCACCATCTTGTGCAATTTTTTTGGCTAAACCTTCACATACCTTCTGTAAAGCAAATACGAAAGTTTCCCAATCCGGATGTTCCATATGAATTGGTTTCGTTTCTGATAATCCACTTGCCATAACGATGACCATATCATTCGTAGAAGTATCTCCATCCACCGTAATTTGATTAAATGTATGATTCGTTATTTGCGATAATGCTGTTTGCAATACGTCATGCTCTATATGAGCGTCTGTCGTAATAAAGCTCAGCATCGTTGCCATATTCGGATGAATCATCCCTGAGCCCTTAGCAACACCAGCAATCGTCACTTTTTTCCCATCAATAATCATTTCATAGCAAGTTTCTTTCGTTATAAGATCCGTCGTTAAAATCGCTTCAGAAAAAGAACGCGCTTCACTTTCTTCCTTCGTCGGTATAAGAGTTGCAACTCCCTTTCGAATTATATCCATCGGTAAAGGAACACCAATTACACCTGTCGAAGCTACTGCAACATAATTTTCTTTCAATCCAAAATGTTCCGCTCCTAATACTCGCATCTCGTAAGCATCTTGTAATCCTTTCATTCCTGTACAAGCATTTGCATTTCCACTATTGACGATAATAGCTTGTAATTTCTCCTCAGCCGCTATACTATCTTTTGTTACTTGCAAGGGGGCTGCTTGTATTTGATTTGTTGTATAAACAGCAGCACATGGTGCCGGTACATCACAAACGATTGCCCCTAAATCCTTTTTCTCCTTTTTCAGACCAATTGCAGTACCAATGGCCGAGAAACCTTTCGGAGTTACAATCGAACCATTTTCTACTTTTGTAATAGACGCTACTTTAATCATCATGTCCCCCTTATAGATAAAGCGGCATATATTGTAAACCTGTAGTTTCTTCTAGTCCCGCTACTATATTTGCATTTTGAATCGCTTGCCCAGCCGCGCCTTTCATCATATTGTCTATAACAGAAACGACTGTCACTCTTCCTGTTCTTTCATCGTAAGCTATCCCCATATCACAATAATTTGAGCCCCTCACTTCTTTCGGACTCGGAAACTCTCCTTGCGTGCGAATTCGAATAAAAGCCGATTGTTCATACGTTTCTTCATATAACTTTTGAAGTTGTTCTATTTCCATTTCTCGTTTTACTTTCGCATACAGTGTAACCATAATCCCTCGTGATATCGGTATTAAATGTGTACTAAACGTGATTGGCTTCGTTTCCCTATCCCACTCTGCAAGCATTTGCTCAATCTCAGGAACGTGTTGATGCTCATTTACTTTATAAATACGCAAGTTATCGTATAACTCAGGAAAGTGAGTCATCGTTGTTGGTGTTTTGCCTGCTCCAGATACTCCTGATTTTGCATCAATAATAATTGAATCTTCTTCAATCATGCCGCTACGTACTAACGGCAATATCGCTAATAATGCAGCTGTAGCAAAACATCCTGGGTTTGCAATTAAATTTGCATTTTGAATCTCGGACCTTTTCCATTCACTTAACCCATATACAGCTTCACTAAGAACTTCTTCTTTTGCAGCTGCCCTTTTATACCACTGTTCATATGTCGAAGGATCTTTCATACGAAAGTCTCCAGATAGGTCAATTACTTTTAAACCTACTGCTAATAATTTTGGAGTTAACTCTGCCGATACTCCTGCTGGGGTTGCTAAAAATACAATGTCTGCTTCCTTCTCTATTTCCTCCGCATCAATTTCTTGTAACGTATGAACAAGAATATTTCGAAGATGCGGATATACATTTGTTATGCACTCGCCAACTTGTGAAAAAGAATGGAGAGATGCTATCGAAAAATATGGATGTTGCTCTAATAACCGAATTAATTCAATACCTCCATACCCAGTTGCTCCAATAATCGCGACTTTCATACGCTCCTCCTCATATCGATTCTTTAAATTAAGTATGATTATAATATTGTATATTTATAGAGTCAATTAAATATTTATAAATTTTTTAAACTTAAAAAACTTTAATTTTACTAGAAAAATAATATACACACCCGAATTTTTATACACAAATAATGTATAGTAGTTTTTTCATTTCACTTCAAGTACAATAAAACAATACATACGTACATACAGGCGGGGAAAACATGAATGAAAAATTAATTGAGAAAATGATTATAAAAAGTTTTCAACAATACCAATGTAATCCTATGTCAAATGAGGATCAGGAGATGCTAATTAAACAGATTCAAACGATAATTCATTCAAATACTGAAATTGATGTATACGAAGCAGTTGAGGATATTGTTTACGATTATGTGACTGGAAAATAAAAAAAATAGGAGATTTCCATATGGAAATCTCCTATTTTTTGCTTAATGATTTGCCTGCAACACGCTCAAATAAACCTGGGAATAGAGCATAAAGTTTCGGCCCCATGCCCATCCACTTCGGTAAGTTTACTTCACGCTTTTTCGTTTTCATTGATTTTACAATTTGTTCTGCTACATAAGTTGGCTTTAACATGTATCGTCCCATATTTTTCACATATGTACCGGATTGATCAGCTATTTCAAAAAAGTTCGTATCTATCGGACCTGGATTAATCGCTGTTACAAAAACGTTCGTACTAGACAACTCCATGCGTAAACTATTCGTAAACCCTAATACGGCATGTTTCGTCGCTGCATATGCGCTTGATTTTGGAGTCGCAATTTTCCCAGCAAGTGAAGCAATATTAATAATATGTCCTTCGTTTCTGTTTACCATATAAGGTAGTACCGCTTTCGTACAAGCTACTAATCCAAATACATTTACTTGGAACATATCTTTCACTTCATCCATTGACGCATCTTCAAACGTTTTAAAAATACCAAATCCCGCATTGTTTACTAATATATCAATACGTCCCACTTCTTGTAATACCTTTGAAAAAACAGATTGTACCTCCGTCTCTTCACTTACATCTAATACATAATAATGGCAAGGCGTATTATAAGTTTCTTTAATTTTTTCTGCTAACACTTTTAATTTCTCTTCTGTTCTAGCCATTAATACTGGAGTCGCCCCTTGCTCTGCAACTTGCATTGCAACTTGCTCTCCAATTCCACTAGAAGCACCTGTAATGACGATTACTTTATTTTGTAAACGTCCCGTCATTGCTGTCACCTACTTTGCATAATAAATCAATTGTTGCGAAGATTCATCAATCATCACTTGTTGATTATATGCTAAAAAGTCTAATTGTCCAACCGTTTCTGAAATAGTAAGTGGTAATTGCTCTTTATATAATACCGGAAATAGTTTTACACATACTTCAAATGCTGTCATTGGTTTTTCCTTTAATAACTCAAGCACTTTAAACGCACGTGTTTCTTGCTTTTGTAATCTCGTTTCAATAAGTTGTTTCACATTTAGGACATCTGCTCCATGTCCTGATAAAATGCGTGAAATATTCATTTCACTTAAACGCTTTAACGTTTGATTATATTGTAATAACGGGCGTGCCCTTTCTGTTTGTCCTTCATATGGTGGTTCTAATATTGGATTCGAAGAAATATTACTAATGAGAGCATCACCGCCAATTAATATTCCATCAGATTCTCTATATAATGAAATATGAGTGGAAGCATGACCTGGTGTTTCGATTACTGTAAACCCAGGTAAGGAATCAATACGATCTCCCTCTCTCACAGTATGCGTTAACGATCTATTACAAGAATATTTAAGTGTTCTTGTCGTTAATAACGCCTCGTCTTTCAAAAATGCTGCTGGAACACCAAATTGCAAAGCTGTCTCTCTAAAAAACTCATGATACCGCTTTAAAAATTCTGGATTTTGCGTAATCCAAGGCTCATTCCAAGGGTGTCCAATAATGTTTGTTTTCTCAGAAAATATATTTAAAAGCCCACAATGATCCGCATGATGATGCGTAATGACTACTGTTTCAATATCTTCTATCGTATATCCTAATGCACCTAACTGACTTTCTAACGCATTTCTTGCCTCTTCTGTATTCGTCCCTGTATCAATTAATGTTAATGTCTCCCCCTCAACTAAAAACACATTCACAGTTTCAACTGCAAATGGCACAGGAATCTCCATTCGGTGAATCGCCGTCATGCTTAGCCCCCCTGTCTCTTTCCGGTTCAAAAATGAATACTTCTTCAGTTTACAACTTCTATATATATTTGTCATTATTTTCAGATAAAAAGAGGTGTTTCCTATTTAAAAACGAATGTATGTACATTTATAAGAATTTCTACCAAATTTAAAGGAGGAACATCATGTCTATTCAAAACATTTCCTTTCTCGGTGCAGGCTCT